>NZXG01000008.1 GCA_002701845.1 Pseudomonadales bacterium | reverse complement strand
TCAAATGGACGAAGCCCGCCAGCCAAATTCTGGCGTCGGTTGAGCGGGCAAAGAAAAAGTTACAGAATTAACCGCATGAACCACTAGAGCGTTCTGCATGCCGCAAGCCGTAGATGCGGCATAATGCCCAAAGATTAAACCTTTTGACAACAATCCATATGCAACAAAAATAAAAATCGCCTCAGTTAATAGTGCAGTATCGTAATGACGCCCCAATTTCAGAGTAGTGCCATGTAGCAAAAATCCAGATATTGTTGAGTCTATAAAGAAAGAGAACAGCACACCTCCCAAATGAAGCGTCGTCGCCCATGTAGAGTTTATAAAGCTTGCCCCAAATAATGTCGCGGTGCCAGAAACATGAGAAACAGATTGATGCTCAAATCCAAGTAAGCCAATAGCATTTATATAACCAGCCACAAGCGCTAAAATGAATGCGCCATATTCTATCCATTTCGGGAGCTTAGAGATCAATGCTCATACCTCGGGGACTGCTAATACTTGCACCACAATTGGTGGCGCGTAGTTGGCGAAACCTCGCCCGCTATTGCGCACACCGCTTTGTTAAATCAAATGCTACACTCATACTCTACTGGTGATAAATAATCAATTTAGGAATGTTACCGAATTTCGTTTTACCACTTCATGTACAACTGTATCATCCTGCGCAATGTCCAATCCGAGGTGAACTCCTTCGTCTTTGCTCGCTCGGTCTTGAACTGATGGAAGAATGATTCAATATGCACGTTATCATTCATCACCCCAATCCGGTTCATGCTTTGCTGAATGCCAAAGGTATCCAGCAATTCCCGATATTCAAATGCCCCATACTCAATTCCTCGATCTGAGTGAAAAATCAGTCCAGGGTGCCGCCCTCGACGCTTCACTGCCCGCCTTAGCGCCTTTATCGTCAACCTGACCGATTTGCGCTTGCCCAAAGCCCAACCTATGACCTTCCTGCTAAACAGGTCGAGAACTACCGCCAGATAGCGCCATTCTCCGATGAGGCCAAACCTCAAAGACGAAGGGGGTAATTTCCTAATTGAACTTGCTCTTGCCGGAAACTGCGACCTGATTATCACCAACAACACCAAAGACTTACTAAACGCAGAGCTTAGGTTTCCAGGGCTGCAGATTCTGAAACCAGAACAGTTATTGAAAGGTGAATCATAATGGCAACTCTAACTGTCAGATTACCGGACGACAAACACGAGCGATTGAAAGCCTTGGCAGCTCATAAAAAAATCAGCATCAACAAACTGATGGAAGACCTGGCTACTCAAGCGCTGTCAGAGTTTGATAGCGAGGTCCGATTTCGGGCTCTAGCCGCAATTGGTGACCGTCAAAGAGGCTTAGATATTTTAGATAAATTGGACGAGCATTTTGACGGTTAACGCCCGGGCTCAGCGGCCGATTTGAAGGCGCATCGCGCCGGAAAAGCGGCCAGCTGCAAGCCCTTGGCTATACGGCTCACGGCTTAGTGCCACTCGCCACAAATACCGAGACATCAAGCACCTTAAAAGGCCGAAATTCAAACCACTGGAAAGAGTGACAATTCTTTTCCAGAGCGCTCCAAACAGTTCGTGGGCAATCAGCAGCACCAATCCAGTTGATGAACCGTGCGCCTAAAGTCAAACGCTTACTATAGACGTCCATAATCGCAAGGCGCGTGCCTGGCTGAACGGCAGAAATAATCTCTGATGTGAAATCTTGCCAGTTTTCAAGGCATGTAAGCCCAAGCGAAAACAACACTTGGTGAGGCTGTTTTTCATGTATTTGGCTCACAATTTTTTCGATACCACTATTTCGAGATAAATCCGCTTCAAGAAATACGATGCAATTATCATCGATTTCGAGCTTGCCGCTGCGCGCCTTGGCCTCTTTCAGCATACCCTCCGATCCATCCACCGCAAGTATGCACCCTTGGATGCCGATTTCTTGATGCAGACGAGCAAAATCTACTCCAGTGCCACAAAAAATATCCAGCACCGTCGAGCCCGGTGAAAGGTCGAGTTCATCAATTGCCTTTTGCCGCGCCCGCCGATAAAACAAATCACCGAAGGTTCCGACATTGTAGAGCGGCGCAAATTTATCGTACCAACGTGTATCGGCCATAACACTACCTTTACGTATAAACGCCTTGCACACCGGACCAGTTGCGACGTGCCAATATGTGGTAAAAAGCGAAGCGGCCACATATTGGCGCGGCGTAACTGGGTCCGGTGTGCTGCGAATTGTTAGGGCAATATTGACACCCAGACCACGAAAAACCATAATGAAACCATATGGCAACCGTTTTGGTGGAACCTATGGCTTCTTTAACCATTAAGAATATACCTGATGAACTGTATGAGCACCTAAAACAAGCAGCAAATGCGCACCACAGAAGCATTAATAGCGAGCTAATTTATTGTTTAGAAAAGACTTTATTGCCTAATAAGCTTTCTGCAACCGATTTAAGGGATTCAGCTAAGTTACTTAGGGCAAGAGTAATGGCCGATACTATTGATAGTGACGAAATCGACGCCGCTAAGCGTGAAGGTCGCGCATGATTGTTGTGGATACAAATACAATAGCCTATTTATACCTCCCAACAGACTACACCACAGACGTCGAGGCGCTGCTGCAAGAAGATCCACATTGGGTCGCCCCCTTACTTTGGCGCAGCGAGTTCAGAAACATCCTGGCACTATACATTAGAAAAAACCAAATAAATCTGGATACAGCACTACAAATGCAGGCACAGGCGGAGATGCATCTCTCTGGCAACGAGTACAGCGTGAACTCAATATCTGTAATAACGCTTGCAAAAGAGTCTGGTTGCTCTGCTTATGACTGCGAGTTTATATCAATTGCAAAATCACTGAATTCAAAACTAGTAACAGCCGATAAGAAGCTAATTGCATCATTCCCAGATATTGCAATGAACGCAAAAAGTTATTTGGCGGCGCTGCCCTAACGAGCCTGTAAGAAAACTGGCATTCGAAAAGCCATTTACCCACAAGCCAAATTATTTATTAATTGTATTAGTTCAGACTAAATCTGACACTTTCACTTGAAAAAGTGAGGGTTACCGGTTTTGATAGATGGTGACTAAACCTGAAATCAAAACACATAAAAGGTAACACAGAAGCCCTGGATGCCCCTTATCAATCCTTGAAACAAGCCGTCGTGGATCGTGGTCATGTCTTCACTGATGACACCATCCTGCCGATGAAGAATACCGATCTCTTACGCAAAATCACTCTGAAATACCGTATCTGGATTTATGCCACCAATGATCAACGGGGACTTAAAATTCATCACTGAACGACAGTGAGCGTAAGCGCTTTAACTTGCTGATATCAGCACCATCGATCAGTAAATTTACTTCTTGTGGGGTGATAAACAGCTCCTGTTCGCCGCCTCTTGGCCCTTTGAAGGTGCCTTTTTTCAGGCGTTTATACCAGAGCGCAAATCCGTTACGATCCCAGTACAAACACTTGATGCGATCTGCTCGCTTATTACGGAACACAAACAGCACGGGTGCCATGGGATTCTGTTTTAGCTGGTTGTGTATCCAGGCACTCAAACCTTCGAAAGATTTACGTATGTCCACCGGCTTGACCCCCAGATAGACTTTCAGGTGCGGCGGGTGTCCGCGTTTCGCGCCCCGTTCCGGCAGCTCGTCGGCACTGGTTGAGCTTTAATCAGCCGGCCGGCTGCGATGTTTTCCGCCAGCGCCAGATGGATATAAGGATCGTCCAGAGTGTAGGTGAAAATGCCCTGATTGAGTTGCAATATGACGCTGACCTGCCAGCCCAGCGCCAGTATCAGCAGCGCCGCCCCCGCCAGCGGTAGACGGATCTGTTGGTTCATAATCCCTGACGTAAGTCCCTTACGTACTGCAATGCGTACTGCAATATGTACTGCAAGTTCCTGGTGGCGATTCCCCTGCTGCCCTGCCGGTCAGCAACCCACTGGTCCCACTTTCCCAGTGCGCTGTGGAAATGGTTCCATAAAACGGTTATCAGCGCAATGCGCCGGCTCAGCCCAGGCGATAGCTCATGGTGCCGTCCCGCAGGGTGAGCTGCACCCGGCCCTGCAGTTCACGGCCAAGAAACGGGGTGTTTTTGCCGGCGGAGAGGATGCTGTCCGGCTCCAGCCGCCAGCGGGCGTTGGGGTCAAACACGCAAAGGTTGGCATTGCTGCCCTGGCCCAGATGGCCGGCATCCAGGTTGATCAGGTGCGCCGGGTTCATGGCGATGCGCTGCACCCACTCGGACTCAGTGAGCAGGCCGTTGTGCACCAGTTCATAGCTGAGGGGCAGGAAATGGGAAAAGGCGGAGAGGCCGCTGGCGGTGTCGGAGAACGGCTGCGACTTGGCGGCGGCTTCATGGGGCTGATGATCGGAGCAAAGCACTGAGATCACCCCGCTTTTGACCCCGTCGATGAGCGCCTGGCGGTCGGCCTCGGTGCGGGCCGGAGGCCGCACATGAAAATGGCTGTTAAAGCCGTCCACCATGGTGTCCGTGAGATACAACTGATGCACCGCCACGTCGGCGGTCACCGGCAGCCCCCGGGCCTGGGCGGTGGCGATCAGCTCCACGCTGGCGGCACAGGAGATCTGGCCAAAATGAGCCCTGACACCGGTGTACTCCACCAGCATCAGATCCCGCGCCAGGGCAATGGTTTCGGCGCATTCAGGTATGCCCGGCAGCCCCAGGCGGGTGGCGGTGGGACCGGCGTGAACGCCGCCGGCGGGGCACAAAGACTGCTCCTCGCTCTGAAAAAAAACGATCAGATCAAAGGTGCTGGCGTATTCCAGGCAGCGCAGCAGTACCTGGCTGCTTTTCAGCGGGCGTCGCAGCTGGGATACCCCCACGCAGCCCGCCTCCCGCAGGGCGTGCATCTCCGCCAGCTGGTGGCCCTCCAGGCCCCGGGTCATAGCGCCGATGGGCATCACGTGGGCGTAGCCGGACTGATAGGCCCGTTCCTGAATCAGCACCGCCACCGCCCGGGTGTCGATGATGGGATTGGTGTCCGGCAGGCAGCACAGGTGGGTGATGCCTGCGGCGGCGGCGGCATGGGTTTCGCTGTGAATGGAGCCCTTCTGGCTTTCGCCGGGCTCCCGCACCCGGGCACAGAGATCCACCGCGCCGGGGATCACCAGCATGCCCTTGGCGTCAAATTCAAAATCGGCACGGAAGCCCAGTGGCTCCTGGCCGATACCGGCGATCAGGCCATCGGCGATATAGACGTCCGCCACCTGATCCAGTACCTGCATCGGGTCGATGACCCGACCGTTGCGGATCAGGATGCGCTGGTTGAAATGGGGGCGGGAGAAATCCATCATCACTGCTCCCCCGTGACTGTCTGCATTTCATTCTGGCCGCTCATGGCCATGGACAGCACCGCCATGCGCACGGCAATGCCGTAGTTGACCTGCTGCAGTATCACCGACCGGGGGGAGTCCGCCACCGAGGATTCAATCTCCACCCCGCGATTGATGGGGCCGGGGTGCATCACGATGGCGTCGGGCTTGGCGAAGGCCAGCTTTTCCTGGGTCAGACCGTAGAGCCGGTAAAACTCCGATTCGCTGGGCAGCAGCGCCGACTCCATCCGCTCCCGTTGCAGCCGCAGCATGATCACCACGTCCACGTCTTTCAGGCCCTGGGCCATGTCGTAGTGGAGGGTTGCCCCCAGATCGGCGAAGTCATGGGGAATCAGGGTTTTGGGGCCGATCACCCGCACCTCCCCCACGTTCAGACCGCGCAGGGCATGGACCTGGGAGCGGGCCACCCGGGAGTGCAGGACATCACCGACGATGGCCACTTTGAGCTGGGGAAAGGCTCCTTTGTGGCGGCGGATGGTGTACATGTCCAGCATGGCCTGGGTGGGGTGGGCATGGCGGCCGTCACCGGCATTGATCACCGCCACCGTGGGGGTCACGTGTTCGGCGATAAAGTGGGGGGCGCCGGAGGCCTGGTGCCGCACCACGAACATATCGGAATCCATGGCCTCCAGATTCCACAGCATGTCCATCAGTGACTCGCCCTTGGCGGTGGCGGAGGTGCTGATATCAATATTGAGCACGTCCGCCGACAGCCGCTTGGCCGCCAGCTCGAAGGTGGTGCGGGTGCGGGTACTGGCCTCGAAAAACAGATTCACTACGGTCTTGCCCCGCAACAGGGGGACCTTTTTCACCGCCTGCTTGCCCACGCTGACGAAGGAGTCGGCGGTATCCAGAATTTCGGTGAGCAGTTCAGTACTTAAGCCTTCGGTGGTGAGAAAGTGCTGCAATCGACCCCGGGGGTTCAGTTGCAGGCGGTGTGGCGGTGTGCTTGGTGTCATGGGCTGGGTTCGATCAGGGTCAGGGTCAGCGGATCCGGGCCCGTTAATTTTATCCTTTGTTGGGGTTGCAAATCCATGGTTATACCAATGACATCGGGCTGAATGGGCAGTTCCCGCCGGGGCAGATCCACCAGCGCCACCAGTGACACCATATCCGGCCGACCGTAATCGAACAGTTCGTTGAGGGCGGCACGAACGGTGCGTCCGCTCATGATCACATCGTCCACCAGAATGATGTGCTGCCCCTCCACGTTGAACGGCAGGTTGGAGGGTTTGACCTGGGGGTGCAGGCCCTTGCCCTGAAAGTCGTCCCGATAAAAGGATATGTCCATCAGCCCCAGGGGCTGTTGCAACCC
The DNA here is from genome assembly GCA_002701845.1 of Pseudomonadales bacterium. Classification (GTDB taxonomy): domain Bacteria; phylum Pseudomonadota; class Gammaproteobacteria; order Pseudomonadales; family Ketobacteraceae; genus Ketobacter. The sequence continues at coordinate 117,169 of NZXG01000008.1, read as the reverse complement.
CAGTTGCCGGTGCAGCTGCCGGGCCAGCCAGGCGCCGCCGGTATGGATGCCCACCATGGCGGGAGCCTGCGGGAAGCGCGGCGCCAGTCGGGACTCAATTGCGCGGGCCATGCTGTCCAGCAGCGGGGCCACGTCCGGCATGGTCATGGGCTGTTGTCCTTCTTCAATTGGGGCCATTGATCATGAAACCAGGATTGCAGGATAAGGCTTGCCGCCAGGCTGTCAACCAGCCGCCGGCTACCCTCGGATTCCCGGTTCCATTGGCGGGCGGCAAAGGAACTGAGGCGCTCGTCCATGGCAAACCAGGGCTTGCCAAAGCGGCCATGCAGGCGCTGGCCGAATTTACGGGCCCGCTGGGTGAGCTCGTATTCGCTGCCATCCATCAGCAGCGGCACCCCCACCACCAGGGCATCGGGCTGCCACTGTTCCAGCAGTTGGGCCACCTGATCCCAGTCCGGCTGACCGTCCCGGGCCTTCAGCTCCGGCAGGGGGCTGGCACTGCCGGTGATCGACTGGCCCACCGCCACGCCGATTTTGTGGGTGCCGAAATCAAAGGCCATGACGGTCACCTGGGGGGAATCCGGAAACGCCACCATGGAGTCGGGGCTCAGGCGTGGCCGATCTGATCGGAGAGCAGGTTCAGGTCGATACCCAGTAGATTGGCCGCTGCCTGCCAGCGCTGTTCGTAGGGAATATCGAACATGATGTGGGCGCTGGCGGGCACGCTGAGCCAGGCGTTCTGGGTCATTTCCTGATCCAGCTGACCGGCGCCCCAACCGGCGTAGCCCAGGGCGATCAGATGTTGACGGGGCCCTTCGTTATGGGCGATGGCCAGCAGAATGTCCCGGGAGCTGGTGAGACAGATGTCGCTTTCGATCAGCTGGGTGTTGTCCCAGCGGGCCGGCTCCGAGCGATGCAGCACAAAGCCCCGTTCGGTCTGTACCGGGCCTCCGCACATCACTGCCACCTCGTTGTAATGATGATCGTAATCCTCGATTTCCAGGTGCGCCAGGATGTCTCCCACCGTCAGGTCCAGGGGCCGGTTCACCACGATCCCCATGGCCCCTTCCTCGTTGTGTTCGCAGACATAGGTGATGGAATGAGCGAAATTGGGATCGGCCATGGTGGGCATGGCGATCAGAAAGTGGTGCTTTAAATTGGTGGGCGCGGCTTGGTTCATGAACTTAAGTATGGGGGTTCCGGCCGGGGGTTCAAGTGAATTTTTGCCAGTCTGCGACCCCCGCCCGTCGCAATTGCCGCCGCTCAGAATGAGGACAGGAAATCCCCCTTGCCGAACCGCCAGGTGCGGATGATCTCCAGAATATCCGTATCCTGTTTGATTTCCGGGGGAAACGCCGAGAATGGCGCCGCCAGTTTCACAATCTGCATGGCCCCCTGATCCAGCACCCGGTGGCCGGAACTCTTCAGCACTTTCATTTCCCGCAGGGTGCCGTCGGAATTGATGGCCACCAGCAGGCGCAACTCGCCATAGATCTTGCGGCGCTTGGCTTCCGCCGGGTAGTTCAGATTACCGATGTATTCAATCTTGCGGCGCCAGGCTTCCAGATAGGCCGCGTCGGCGGCCCGCTTGGTGCTGGCGGAGGTCAGCACCCGCTTTTTCGGCCGCTTGGCGTAGGCCTGGCGTTTGGCCTCCAACGCCGCTTCATAGCTGGCCATTTCGATCTGGCGGTTCAGATTGGCCAGCATCTCCTCCTTGGAAATCTTGACCTCGCGGTCCGGTGTGCTGGTGGGGGTTTTGACCACCTTTTGCTCAGACTGTACCCGGGTACTGACCTGGGCCTGGGTCTGGGGCTCCACCTGCTGCTGGCTGGCCTCCCGGGGTACCGGCTTCACCTCCCGGATGACGGCATCGTCGAAGTCCGCCCGCTGGTCGGTGGTGGGTTTGAGTTTTTCTTCCTCGGTACCGCTGCCCTGCTGGCTGGACTGGGCCAGAAAGTCCGCTTCCTCCGGCTCGGTTTCACTCTGGTGCTGGGCCAGTATCACCTCCAGGGAGGTGGCGGCGGGCTGCCGTTCCGGTAGCCCGATGTACACCCCCAACAGCAGGATAAGGTGCACCACCAGGGCCAGGAACAGGGTGAAACTGAAACGGTCGGTGGCGGAAATTACAGGTTTTTCGGCGCTCTCAGCCATGGGTTACGCTGGGTTACTCCGTTGCTTGACGATGGCGTCCATCAGCAGGCCCGCCACGTTGACGCCGGCGCCGGCGTCGATTTCGCGAATACAGGTGGGGCTGGTGACGTTGATTTCCGTGAGGTAATCCCCGATCACATCCAATCCCACAAAGATCAGGCCCCGTTGCAGCAGGCTGTCGCGGACCTGGTCGCAGATCCAGCGGTCCCGCTCGCTCAGGGGTTGTACCACACCGGCACCGCCGGCGGCCAGATTACCCCGCACCTCTCCCACCGCCGGAATCCGCGCCAGGCAGTGGGGCACGGGTTCGCCATTGATCACCAGAATGCGTTTGTCCCCCTTGCTGATCTCGGGGATGTAGCGTTGCGCCATGGCCGGGTTGCGGCCGTGGTTGGTGAGGGTTTCGATGATCACACTGAGGTTGCCGTCGCGGATGCCGGTGCGGAAGATAGAGGCACCGCCCATGCCGTCGAGGGGCTTCAATATCACGTCCTCGTGTTCTTCGGCAAAGGCCCGCAGCCGCTGCTTGCTGGCGGTCACCAGGGTGGGTGCGCAACACTGGGGAAAGTGGGTGGCGAACATTTTCTCGTTGCAGTCCCGCAGGCTGTGGGGCCGGTTCACCACCAGCCCCCCCCGCTGTTCCGCCCGGTCCAGGATATAGGTGGTGTAGATAAAATTCATGTCGAAGGGCGGATCCTTGCGCATCAGAATCACATCCAGATTGGCCAGCGGGGCCTGAGTCTCTTCCCCCAGATCGTACCAGTGCTGGGGATCCTGCCGCGGATGCAGGCGGGTCATGTGAGCCATGGGTTCGCCGTTATCCACGTACAGATCCTGGGGTAGCATGTAAAAAATCGACCAGTGACGGGCATCCGCCTCCCACAACATGGCCAGAGTGCTATCCTTCTTGTAAGTGATGGCTTCAATGGGGTCCATCACCACCCCGATCTTAATCGTCATGCTGTGTTTCTCGATGGCCAATGAGGCTCTGGGTTTGGGATCATGCCGTTCCGGCCCGGGCCGGATTCCGTGATCGGTTTATCACTATTGTGAACAAAATGCAGTGAAAAAAACGCTTGATCCACAACGGTTTATGGATCACTGGTAAAAACTGTGATAAAAGTCATGGTGCTTTCAGTCGGCGGCCAATTTTTCTCAGGCTCTGAGTTTGCGAACTGCCCAATACGATATTATAACTATAATTAGATTGCTGACTTATCGCTGTTAATAACAAAGGCAACTTCGATGGAAGACAATTTCGAAAATCTGAAAGTGATGGTCATTGACGATAGTAAAACCATTCGTCGAACCGCCGAAACACTGCTCAAGAAAGCGGGCTGTACTGTGATCACCGCCACGGATGGGTTTGACGCTCTGTCGAAGATTGCCGACACTCAACCCAACATTATTTTTGTGGATATCATGATGCCCCGACTGGACGGCTATCAAACCTGCGCTCTGATCAAGAACAACAGTGCGTTCAAAGGCACTCCGGTCATTATGCTCTCCAGCAAAGACGGCCTGTTTGACAAAGCCAAGGGCCGTATCGTTGGCTCTGATCAGTATTTAACCAAGCCGTTCAGCAAAGAAGAACTACTCGGGGCCATTCGCGAGCACGTGGCGGCGGCCTGATGGCGTCGGGCCATTATTGGTCAGGCTCGTATGATTCACGATTTATAAGAATACGGAGGAGCTATGCCTCGCGTCTTGATTGTTGACGATTCACCCACCGAGACCTACAAGTTCAAGGAAACCCTGGAAAAGCACGGTTTCGAAATCATCACCGCGGACAATGGCGCCGACGGGGTGGCCGTGGCCCGCCAGGAGCAGCCGGACGTGGTGCTGATGGATGTGGTGATGCCCGGTCTGAACGGGTTCCAGGCCACTCGCCAGCTGCACAAGGGCGACGACACCAAACACATTCCCGTGATCATCGTTACCACCAAGGATCAGGAAACCGATAAGGTCTGGGGCCGCCGCCAGGGGGCCGCCGATTACCTGACCAAGCCGGTGGAAGAAGCGGTGTTGATCGATACCATCAACCGCGCCATCAACGGAAGCTAACGGTCCATGTCCGAGGTCTCCCCAGCCTATCTCAAACTGATCGAGATATCCCGCCGCAGCCGCGAACACGCCCGGGGTCTGCCGGAACAGGAACAGGCCCGCTCTATTTGGAGCGGTGTGGGCTTTACCCTGAATAACCAACGTTATGTGGCGCCCATGGATGAGGTGTCGGAAATCCTCACCGTGCCCCGTTACACTCAGGTGCCCGGGGTGCAGAGCTGGGTCAAGGGCATCGCCAATGTGCGCGGCCGGTTGATGCCGGTGATGGACCTGATGGCGTTTCTGGAGCGCCCCTCCCAGTTGCAATTGAAGCGGCGGCGCTTGCTGGCCCTGGAGCGGGGTGAGCTGTACAGCGGATTGGTGGTGGATGAAGTGCTGGGAATGCAACACATTCCCCAGGACCTGTACACCCAGACGGTGCCCGGTGAGTACACCGATACCATGGCCTATCTGAAAGGTGGATTCGAAACCGAGAAAGGCTTTTTTGCCTGGTTCAGTTTGTACGAGTTGGCGCGGGATCCGCGCTTTCTCAATGTGGCCTCCTGAAGCGGCGGCCGATGGATTCATGCAGTCCGCCCCCGCGGGTTGCTGAATTGGGGTAGGGATTGCAGCTCACTGAAAGCCCCACCTGAACGAATAGGGAAATTCAAAGCTTAAATGTTAAGGCATCTTTCAAAATCTGTTCTTTAATTAACAAAAGAGAACAGGTGTTGAAAGGCGCCTTGTCCCTGTAATCAATAAAAAAGTGTCCATTAAATATGTGTTGTGCACTAAACGGCCAGGAGTCCGCCTATGTCGTCTAGCACTGGAAAGCTGGAATCCAGCAAATCCACCAACCTGATACCGGTCTATATCATCGGTCTGGTTGTCACCATCGGTCTGATGCTGCTGAACTTTTTCAACGTGGCGAATCACAGCGAGCAGGCCGCCAAATACGTTACCAAGGCCACCGAGCTGCGGGTACTGTCCCAGCGGATCGCCAAGAACGCCCTGGAGGCGGCCTCCGGTAACGCGGATGCGTTCTCATTTCTGGATCAGGCCCGGGTGGACTTTGGTCTGGAATGGGATGCCATCAAGAACGGTTCCCCGGACGAGGGGATAGAGGCGGATTCCATATTTATCACCACGGCGTCCCAGGAAATGGCGGACGTGGAGCGCATCTGGAAACAGGTATCCGACAACTCGGATGTGATTCTGGAGGGGCGACAGACGGTGATCAACCTGCACGACGTGGCGCGGGTGCTGAACGAAAGCATCCCGGTACTGCAGGAAGAATACGATCTGGTGGTACAGATTCTGGTGGACAGCAAGGCGCCGGCGGATCAGGTGGCGGTGGCCCAGCGGCAATCCCTGCTGGCGGAACGAATCGTGCGTTCGGTCAACAAGGTGCTGGAAGGGGGCGAGGACGCGGTGATGGCCGCCGACAGCTTCGGCCAGGACACCGAGCGTTTTGGTCGCGTATTGCAGGGCATGCTGGAAGGGGATCGGGAACTGGGTATCACCCGGGTACGGGACCGTGCCGCGGTGGAATCCCTCAATGAAATCTCCGATCTGTTTGCCGCGGTGAACGAGAGTGTGGATGAGATTCTGGAAAGCTCGCCGGAACTGTTCCAGGTGCGGGCCGCCGCCAACGGTATTTTCAAGGATTCGCAGAATCTGCTGACTGAAACCGGGGCTTTGGCCCGTTCCTTCGAGAGCACGCCGGTGCAGGGCTTCTGGTCCACCCTGTTTGGTATCATATTCGCCGCCCTGGCCCTGTTGTTCCTGTTGTTGATTTTCTTCTCCTTTATCGCCCAGACCCGGGGCCGACTGGCGGAAGAGGAACAGCGCCGGGAAGAGAAGGAAATGCAGAACCAGCATAACCAGGAGGCGATCCTGCGGCTGCTGGATGAACTGGGGGATCTGGCGGACGGTGACCTCACCATCCAGACCACGGTAACCGAGGACTTCACCGGGGCCATCGCCGACTCCATCAACTTCACCATCGACCAGCTGCGCAGCCTGGTATCCACCATCAACGAGACCGCGGTGCAGGTATCGGCGGCGGCCCAGGAAACCCAGGCCACGGCCATGCATCTGGCGGAAGCCTCCGAGCACCAGGCCCAGGAAATTGCCGGAGCCTCCGCGGCGATCAATGAGATGGCGGTGTCCATCGACCAGGTATCCGCCAACGCCGCCGAATCGGCCGCGGTTGCGGAGCGCTCGGTATCCATTGCCAACAAAGGCGCCGAGGTGGTGCAGAACACCATCCACGGGATGGATACCATCCGCGAACAGATCCAGGAAACCTCAAAGCGGATTAAGCGTCTGGGTGAATCCTCCCAGGAAATCGGGGACATCGTATCGCTGATCAACGACATCGCCGACCAGACTAACATCCTCGCCTTGAACGCCGCGATCCAGGCCTCCATGGCCGGGGAAGCGGGCCGCGGCTTCGCGGTGGTGGCGGACGAAGTACAGCGTCTGGCGGAACGGTCCTCGGCGGCCACCAAGCAGATCGAGGCACTGGTTAAGACGATTCAGACCGACACCAACGAGGCGGTTATCTCCATGGAACAGACCACGTCCGAGGTGGTGCGCGGTGCGCGCCTGGCCCAGGACGCGGGTGTGGCACTGGAGGAAATCGAGAACGTATCCAGTAACCTGGCGGATTTGATTCAGAACATCTCCAACGCCGCCCGGCAGCAGGCAGCATCGGCGGGTCATATTTCCAATACGATGAACGTTATTCAGGAAATCACCTCGCAAACCTCAGCCGGTACCACGGCCACGGCCACCTCCATCGGTAACCTGGCCGAACTGGCGGTGCAGATGCGTAACTCGGTGGCCGGTTTCAAACTGCCTGAGACCGAAATGTAACGCGCTCCGCGCCGGTGGCTGCAGCAGCCCCGGCGCGGGGCCAGGGTCGAGGCCGGGAGTGATGTGAGTGCCTGCAGAACGCTGGAGTCATCAGAAAACCGAACTGAGCGATGAACAGTTCAACCGCTGGCGTAACCTGCTGGAAGACCGCACGGGCATGCAACTCTCCACGGAGCGCAAAACCTTTCTGGAAACCAGCCTCAATATCCGCATGCGGGAAATTGGCTGTGCCAATTACGATGCTTATTACGAAAAGCTCACCAGCGGCCTGGCCGGCGAGGTGGAATGGGCGACGCTGGTGGACCGCCTTACGGTGCAGGAAACCAGCTTTTTCCGCCATCCCAATTCCTTTGAGCTGGTACGCCAACACTGTCAGCGCCTGTATCAGGAGCAGGCCCGCAAGCACATCGAGCTGTGGAGTGTGGGTTGTGCCACCGGCGAGGAAGCCTATTCCCTGGCCATGGTAATGGATGATCTGATCAGTGAGCTGCCGGACCGGCGCTATTACGGCATTACCGCCACGGACATCAGTCTGCCGGCCCTGAGCAAGGCCCGGGAAGGGGTTTACAACATTCGCAAGCTGGAACGGGTGGAACCGGATTTCAGCCAGCAGTATTTTGAAAGTTATGATCGCGGGCGCTGTCGTGTGGTGCCGCGATTAAAGGATCGAGTCTGTTTTGCCCAGATCAATGTGCTGGATCTGCGTCAGGCCCCCATCCGCAATGTGGATGTGGTGTTCTGCCAGAACCTGCTGATTTACTTTCAGAGCTGGCGCAAACAGGACATCGTTACTCAACTGGCTGAGCGGCTGGCGCCGGGCGGCATTTTGGTGTTGGGTCTGGGTGAAGTATTGGATTGGCAGCGGCCGGATATGCAGCGGCTGCCGTTCAGGGACACCCTGGCCTTCGTCAAACGCCCCCATGCCTGAATGAGTCCGCATCAGTCACGCTAGCAAGAGCCAGGAGCGAACATGGCCGAACAACACGATTATCAGGCGCTGGATTGGGTTCGGGGTGAAATCGAGGAAACCCTGAATCAGGCCCAACAATCGTTGGAAGCGTTTGTGGAGAATCCCGAGGATTCCACCCGCATGCGCTTTTGTCTCACCCATTTGCATCAGGTGGCGGGCACCCTGCAGATGGTGGAGTTCTTCGGCGCGGCGTTGCTGGCGGAGGAGATGGAAAATCTGGCGGTGGCCCTGATCAATGAGCAGGTGCCACGGCTGGAAGACGCCCAGGAAGTGCTGATGAAGGCAATCCTGCAGCTGCCGGTGTACCTGGAGCGGGTGCGGGACGGCCAGCAGGATATGCCGGTGGTGGTGCTGCCGCTGCTGAATGACCTGCGGGCGGCCCGGGGTGAGTCATTGCTGTCGGAAACCGCGCTGTTCAAACCGGATCTGGAGTCCGGCTGTGAGGCGGCGCCGAAAGAAAACGTTTCCCAGGAAGCGCTGGCGCAGTTGCCCCAACTGCTGAAGAAGATCCGTCAGTTGTATCAGTTCGCCCTGGTGGGTCTGATCCGCAACCAGGACATGCCCACCAATCTGGGGTATATGGCCAAGTCCCTCACCAAACTGGAACAGCTCTACAGCAATACCGCCATGGGACAACTGTGGTGGGTGGCGGCGGCTCTGGTGGAGGGGGTGTCCCGTTCGTACATCGAGCTGGGTACCTCGGTAAAAATGTTGTTTGGCCAGCTGGACCGGCAACTCAAGCACAGCATTGATACCGGCGCCCGCCGGGATGAGGCCCTGCCCACGGAGCTGCTGAAAAATCTGCTGTTCTATGTGGCCCGCGCCCAGGGGGAAACCTCCCGCATCAATCATGTGAAAGCCGCTTTCAAGCTGGATCAGGCGCTGCCTTCCCAGGATCAGCTGGATACCGAGCGCGAACGTCTGTCCGGTCCCGACCGCGCGGCCATTGAATCCGTGGTGTCCGCGCTGCTGGAAGAACTATCCGGCGTTAAAGAGACGCTGGATCTGTATATGCGGGACGCGTCCCATGATCGCAGTGGCCTGAAAACCGTGATTCCGGTGTTGAAGCAGATTGCCGATACCCTGGCGGTGCTGGGGGTGGGCAATCCACGCCGGGTGATCATGGAGCAAATGGACGCCATCGGCCAGATCGCTGACAGCGGGGCCACTGGTGATGACAATCTGTTGATGGATGTGGCGGGCGCGCTGCTTTATGTAGAAGCAACCCTGCAGGGCATGGGCGCGGATCATGCCATCAGTACTGATGATGGGGGCGCCGACCCCGAGTTCGTATCCCCGGATCAGGTGAACCGGGCCCGGTCCGCGGTAATAGAAGAGTCCCGCAGCGGATTGGAGAATGCCAAAGACGCCATTTCCGAATACCTTGCCTCGAATTTTGACAAGGGCCGGCTGCAGCCGGTCCCTGACATTCTGCACAGTGTGCAGGGTGGTCTGATGATGGTACCCCTGCACCACCCGGCGGCGCTGCTGCACAGTTGTATCCGCTATATCAGCGAACAGCTGATTGAAGGGGACACCACCCCCGACTGGAAACAGCTGGACACCCTGGCGGATGCCATCACCAGCGTGGAGTATTACCTGGAACGACTGGGAGACCGTTTCCCCGGTGACGAGGATATTCTGGCCATTGCCGAGGAGGCGGTGGCGGCTTTGGGTTATCCGGCCGAGCGGGTTGATCCCAGCGAACTGGCCCCCACCCTTACCGAAGCCTCCACTGCAGTGGCGGACCCGGAACTGGATTTCGAGCTGGATGCCGACGCCGACGACGAGGAGCTGCTCCAGTTTGAGATCAGTGATGAGGATGAGGCGGCGCCGGTGGTTGCGGCAGAGCCGGAGCCGGAAGACGACGATGAACTGATTGACGATGAAGTGATTGAAATCTTCATCGAGGAAGCCGGCGAAGTGCTGGAGGCCATCAACGAAAATCTGCCCCGCTGGCAGGCCGATTACGATGATGCCAATGCCCTGGCGGAACTGCGACGGGCTTACCATACCCTGAAAGGCAGTGGCCGCATGGTGGGCGCCACGGTGGTGGGTGAACTGGCCTGGTCGGTGGAGAATATGCTGAACCGGGTGATCGATAACAGCATCCCCACCAGCGAGGCGGTGGTGGATATCGTCCAGCGGGTAACCGCGGTGATTCCGCAGCTGGTGCAGGCGTTCGAACAACGGGTGAAACCCACGATCAATGTGGACGCCCTGGCGGCAGTGGCGGATGCCCTGGCCAAAGGCGAAGCGCCGCCCGCCATTCCGGCGGATCTCAGCCTGACCGCCACCCCGGCCCTGGAAGAAATTGCCGCCACCGAAGACAAGGCGGCGGCTGACGCGGGCAGCGACATTGAAACCGGCACCGAAATCGATCCGGTGCTGGTGGATATTTTCAGTCAGGAGGCGTCCTCCCATCTGGATACCCTGAAACAGTTTTTGGCTCAGGAAGACACCAGTGTGCTCAGCGATGACATGCTGCGGGCGTTGCACACGTTAAAAGGCAGCGCCCATATGGCGGGCATCGGCCCCATTGCGGAACTGGCCTCTCCCACCGAGCGCTTCTTCAAGGAATGCCATCTGCAGGGGGTCACCGCCGACGGGGATATCATCGCCCTGCTGGGGGACTTTGTGCAGGCGGTGGAGCAGGGCCTGGTGGATCTGATGTCGCATCCGGCGGCGCCCATTTCCGGCAGTGACGAATTACTGGGCCGGCTGGAGCGGTTACGGGAACAGAAACTCAAACACGGCGAGGAAGCTGCGGTGCTGGAAGGCGCGCGCCCGGATCCACAACTGGTGAGCCTGTTCCTGGCGGAAGGCATGGATCTGATTGTGGATGCCGGAGACGTGTTGCGGCACTGGGAACAGAATCCGGTACCCGGTGACGATCTGGATAAACTGCGTCAGGAATTACGGATTCTGGCACGCAGTGCCAGCGCCGCGCAGTTGAATGACGTGGTGGAACTGAGTATGACCCTGGAGGAGCTGTACGATTGCGCCGCCAATGGTCTGATCACACCGGACACGCATTTCTTCCAGAGTGCCCACCGGGCCCATGAGTCCCTGGTGAACATGATGGATCATATTGCCGCGGCCCAGCCCATCGTTGCCGACGACGACCTGGTGGCGGAACTGCAGGCGTTGATGGATCAGGCCCCGGAGGTGAGTCAGCAGCTGGAGGCCTCCCCATTGCACGGCGAGGCCGACTTGCATGGCGAGGTCGATTGGCAAGCCGAAGCGGGCGCCGGCGAGCAGACCGCGGCAGCGGAATCCCAGTCACATGACCACAGCGAGCAGCCCCTGGAGCCGGCGTTCGAAATAACCGACCCTGACGCCGAAGAGCCAGAGGAACCGCTCAGTGCAGAGCTGGCGGAGGCAGAACCGGAGCTGCATATTACCACCCCTGAGGCGGCGCCAGAGACAGCGCCGGAACAGGATCTCAGTGACAGTATCCACCTCGGTGAGATCTCCACGGAGTCTGATGACGTTGAAATGGGTGAGTCCGGATACGGTGAGTCTGAACCCGGCGCGGTGGAGTCCAGCGAGGCGGTAGAGCCCAGTGAGGCGATAGAGCCCAGCGAGATGAATGAGTTCACTCAGCCCGACGCTGGCGAGCCGGAGCCGCCACTCACCGAAGCGGAGATGGAGTCGGTGCCGCCCATGGTGGAGGCGGATGAATTTGTGGTGGAGGCGTCTGAGGCGGAAGAAGCGGAACTGCAGTTTGAGGAGATCGACCATCTGGAAGAGGAGGCGCCAACGCCGGAACCGGTGGCGGACGTGGCCGGGGATTACGACCCCGAACTGGTGGAAATATTCCTGGAAGAGGCGGTGGAGATTCTGGAATCCACCGCCGAGCAACTGCAGCAGTGGACCCAGGCACCCGAAGACCTGAGCGTGGTGGCCAGTCTGCAGCGCAGTCTGCACACCCTCAAGGGTGGTGCCCGCATGTCGGACATGCGGGAAATGGGGGATCTGGCCCACAATCTGGAGAACCTGTACGAAGGGCTGCACGAGAAACGCTTTACCGCCACCCCGGCACTGTTCGAACTGCTGCACCAGTGCCACGACCGGCTGGCGGAAATGTTCGACACCATCCAGAGCGGGCAACAGGCACAGCCCGCTCTGGATCTGATCCAGCGCATTGACGACTTTATGCATGGCCGTCTGGCCCCGGCCGCGCCGGCGGCGGTCAGCGAAGCGCCTGCCGAACCGGCCGCAGTCGAGCAGCCCCAGCCCGTCGCCGACAACGAGGCCCTGGCGGCCCTGGGTGGTGAAGGCGAGGCGGTGGACACGGAAATCCTGGAAATCTTCCTGGAGGAAGCCGAGGAACTTACCGAGGGCATCGACAACACCATCAATGCCTGGCTGGCGGAGCGGGACAATCCCGAGCATCTGGACGAAATGAAGCGGTTGCTGCACACCCTGAAAGGGGGGGCGCGGCTGGCCGGCCTGATGCATATCGGCAACCTCAGTCACGGCTTTGAAAGTTACCTGATTCAGAGTGAAGCCGATCAGGTGCCCATGGATGATCAGTTCTTTGCCCGGGTCCAGGCGGAACACGATAAGCTGTTTGCGCAAATGGAGCATCTGCGTCAACACGGCAGTGAGCTGATCTCGGCGGTGGATGAGAGCGCCGCTGGGCACGCCGGCGGGGAAACGCCCGCCAGTGTGGCCAGTGACGAGCCGGTGGCCCCGGCGGATAACGTGGTGCCCATCACCCCGCAACCGCAGTCGGAAAGTTTTGTGGCACCGAAACCGGATGAGATGCTGCCGGCTTCGGCATTCCATACCGAAGAAAACCGCCGCACGCCCACTGAGAGTGTGAAGGTGTCCTCGGAGCTGATGGAAAACCTGGTGAACCTGGCCGGGGAAACCTCCATTTTCCGGGGTCGTATCGAACAGGAAATCACAGACTTTAACTTCGTCATCGACGAAATCGGCATGACCATCGACCGCGCCCGCGAGCTGTTACGGCGGCTGGACATCGAAACTGAGGCGCAGGTGCTGTATCGCTATCAGCAGCAGCAGTCGGAAAACGAAATTTACGAGGATTTCGATCCTCTGGAAATGGACCGCTATTCCACTCTGAACCAGTTGTCCCGTTCCCTGGGGGAAACCATCTCCGATATGATCGACCTGCGGGACTCTCTGGTGGACCGGGCCCGGGATGCGGAAACTTTACTGGTACAACAGGGCCGGATCAATTCCGAGCTGCAGGAAAGTCTGATGCGCACCCGCATGGTGCCGTTCTCCCGCATGGTGCCACGCCTGCGTCGCATCGTGCGCCAGATCGCCGGCGAGTTGGGCAAGAAAGCCGAACTGGAGATCATTGGCGCGGAAGGGGAGATGGACCGGACCGTGCTGGAGCGGATGGTGCCACCCCTGGAGCATATGCTGCGTAACGCGGTGGACCACGGCCTTGAGGCGCCGGAGCAACGGCTTGAAAAAGGCAAGAAAGAAACCGGCCGCATCACCATTCACCTGGCCCGGGAGGGTGGCGAAGTGGTGTTGCGTCTGACCGACGACGGTCGTGGCATCAATCTGGAAGGGGTGAAAAAACGGGCCATCGAGCGGGGGTTGATGCGGGAGTCCTCGCCGCTGACCGATAAGGAAATCATGCAGTTCATCTTCAAACCCGGCTTCAGCACTGCGGAAAAAGTCACGCAGATCTCCGGTCGTGGTGTGGGTATGGACGTGGTGCACAGTGAGATCAAGCAACTGGGTGGCAGCGTACGGTTGCATTCCGCCCCCGGCGCCGGCTCCCAGTTCACGGTGCGACTGCCATTCACGGTGTCGGTGAACCGGGCCCTGATGGTGCGGGTGGCGGATGACCTGTACGCGATTCCGTTGAATAACATCGAGGGTATCGTGCGGGTCAGCCCCTACGAACTGGAAGCCTATTACCAGCCCGATGCGCCCAAGTTTGAATACGCCGGACAGCAGTATAATATGCGCTACCTGGGCCGCTATGTGCACAACAACCCGATCCCCACCCTCAGTAGTCATAGCAAGCCCATTCCCGTGATGCTGGTGCGGGGCGGTGATCATGCGGTGGCCCTGCAGGTGGATGCTTTGCTGGGTTCCCGCGAGGTGGTGGTGAAATCCGTGGGGCCGCAGTTGGCGGCGGTGAGCGGTATTTCCGGTGCCACCATCCTCGGGGACGGCAGCGTGGTGATCATTCTGGATGTAAACGCGGTGATCCGCGCCGAGCAGGCCCAGGCCGGCCTGGATGCCAGCCTGGAGCTGGAGGCTCAGGCCCGGGCCAAAGAGGCGGTGAACGACACCCCGCTGGTAATGGTGGTGGACGACTCGGTGACCGTGCGCAAGGTCACCAGCCGTCTGCTGGAGCGCAACGGTTACGACGTGGTGACCGCCAAGGACGGGGTGGATGCCATTACCCAGTTGCAGGACATCAAGCCCGACATCATGTTGCTGGATATCGAAATGCCGCGGATGGACGGCTTCGAAGTGGCCACTCAGGTGCGCCACGATGAACGCCTGATGGACACGCCCATTATTATGATTACCTCCCGTACCGGTCAAAAGCACCGGGACCGGGCCATGAACATCGGGGTCAATCGCTATATGGGTAAACCCTATCAGGAAACCGTGCTTCTCAGCACCATTGAAGAGTTGATCAAACAGGAAGCTTAGGGCCTGTTCAGGCTAAATTGATAATCTCTGCTGGGGCCATTGTTTCGTCCAGCAAGGCAGAAGGAGAGCAGTGTAGTGACTCTACATCAGCGACTGATAACGCAGTTGGGCGGAACAATGGCCCCAGCCCGGCGGGTTGCGGCTGAAACGCCCCCACTCGTTGTTACTCGTCACTTATCTGGAATAACCAAACTGCGCTCCTCGCGCCTAGAGTGGCGACATTTCAGCCGCAACAGTGACTATCAATTTAGCCTGAACAGGCCCTAGTGTGTCTCAGCAGCCTGACTCCCGGCACGGCGCCAATCCCCGGGTGGGAGTGATTGCCGATTCGCCACTGCAGCGTCATGTGGTGTGCCGGACCGTGGAGTCGGTGGGCTATGTTCTGGCGACCAGCCTGGCACCGGAGAAGGTCAGTGATGAACTGGTCACCGGCGACGGCGCGGATGTCTGGCTGGTGGATATCGAGGACGAAGACAAATGGTCCGATCTTGTCGTGCATTTGTTCGAGGTCTCCCGGGCCCCGATCCTGTTGGGAGAGGGTAACGCCCCCAGTGTCACCAGCCTGCCGTTTTTGCGCTGGGAACGAAAAATTTTCGCCAAGCTGCAGGATATCCTGGGCCCGCCCCGGCCGGAGGATCAGTCCATGGCCCGCCTGGTGAACGAGATTCCCAGTGCCTGTCTGGCGCAGGACGAGGATGAATTACCGGACCAGGGGCCACCGGCCACCAACGTCTGGGTGCTGGGGGCCTCCCTGGGAGGGCCGGAGGCAGTGAAGGAATTTTTTGAGGTGTTACCGGCGGGGCTGCCCGTAGCCTTCGTCATTGCCCAGCATATCGACCCGGGATTCCATGCCACCCTGAGCAAGGTTTGGGGCCGCCATTCGCGGTTTCGCTTCAAGACACCCCGCGCCGGCCGCTGTCTCAGTCACGGGGAGGCGATGATCGCTCCCATTGAACAGGTGATGGCGGTGAGCCAGTTCGGTCGGGTGGAACTTTATGAAGAGCCCTGGGAGGGGCCTTACGCGCCTTCCATCGATCAGCTGATGTCACTGATGGCGGATCGCTTCGGGGTTCAGACCGGGGCTATACTGTTCAGTGGCATGGGCAACGACGGCGCCATTGCGGCCAGCAAACTGCAGCAGATGGGCATTGAAGTCTGGGCCCAGAGCGCCGAGACCTGTGCCAACAGCTTACAGCCGGACTCGGCCCGGGCCACCGGTTGCGTCACTTTCAGTGGCTCCCCCGGGGAGTTGGCCCGGCGCCTGGTGCAGTATTGTGCTGAGCAGTATCCTGAATCCATTGTGAATTAAGCGGAAAACATTATGGCGGAAACACCGGAACAAATTGCCAGCCTGCTGATCCCGATGATCGGGCGGCCCATGTTGCTGCCCAACGTGGCGGTGGCGGAAATCGTCAGTTGGGAGCAGCCGGAACGGCGGGAAGGTGCACCGGACTGGTTGCTGGGTCAGGTGCAATGGCGGGGGGTGGCCGTGCCAGTGGTCTCCCTTGAATTGATGAACGCTGCCGACGTGGAAGACGCCGGCAGCGGTCAGCGTCTGGCGGTGGTCAATGGCGTGGGTGAATGCCAGCTGCCGTTTTACGCCATTTCGGTGCAGGGGTTGCCGCGCCTGGTGCGGGTGTTTCCCGAGGAACTGGTGGAGGAGGAGGTGTCCTCCGATCCCGCCTATGACACGCTGGTGCTGGTGAGTGGCGAGCGGGCAGTGATTCCGGATCTGGCGCAGGTGGAACAGCAGCTCAACCAGAACCTGTAAGCCGTATATTCAAAGCGCCTGATTACAGCAGGAAGTCGCCCCAGCGGTACTGAATCAGGCTCATGATGACCACCGGAGCGGTTTCCGTGCGCCATACTCTGGGCCCCAGGGTGATGGCATCGAATCCGAAGTCCTTCACCTGTTCCACCTCGTCATCGCTGAACCCCCCTTCCGGCCCCACCGCCAGACACAGGCTGGTGGGCACCTCCCCGGTAAAGGGATCGGTGGGCAACGCCTCCGTATGCAATATCCACTTCCTGTCGGCCTGCTGGTGTTCGGCCCAGTGTGCCAGTGTCTGTGGTGGATGCAGCGTGGGAATCAGATTAAGGCCACTCTGCTCGCAGGCGCTGATCAGCAGATGCCGCCATTGTTCCAGTTTCTTCGCCAGGCGCTGGCCTTTCAGTTTCACCTCGCAGCGTTGGCTCAACAGCGGGGTGATCTCACTGACCCCCAGTTCCACGGCTTTTTGCAGGGCGTATTCCATGTGGTCACCCTTGCCCAGTACCTGACCCAGGTGTACCGCCACCGGTGCCACCCGATCGGCTTCATTGAAAAAAGTCAGCTCCACTGCCACGGATTTGGCATCCATCCCGGCGATATGGCCGTGATACTCACCGCCGGTGCCGTTAAACAGGATCACCGGCTCACCTTCCCCCATCCGCAGCACTTTGCTAAGGTGGCGGCTGCCGTTGTCGTCCAGTTGTACGGTGTTGCCTTCCAGCAATGGCTGGTTTTGAAAAATTCGGGGCGTACGCATAGAAGATTCGATGTCTGGCCTGGGGAATTGAATAATGTCTGCATTCTAAAACATAACGGCCCCCACTGTCCCGGCCTGACCTGCAGAGGTGATCATGACAAAGTTGATTGGCTATGGCTTCCTGGTGCTTGGGGTTGCCCTGTTGTTGCTGGGTATCCAGCAGTTCGGCGTATATCTGCGCAACCCGGACCAGTTTCCCATCTATGCGATGCTCACCAGCCTGCCGGAGGCCGATCGCACCATGCGGTTGTCCCAGGGCAGCATGGTGCTGCCGGTGGGCTTTTTCAGAATCAGCGGTATGTTGTCGATCCTGTTATCGGCGTTTCTGCTGGTGGCGGTGGTGAAGCTGCTGATCAGCAGTGGGGTACAGATGATCCGTGCCAACACCCGGGATCTGGCCCGCCAGCTGATTGCCGAAATCCGCCGACTGGATTCAGGGGATAGCCACTGAGACCGTAGCACCGCTCAGGGCAGCGCGTGTAACCGCTGCCGTGCGGCGGGCAGCAGACGCCAGTCCGCTGGCAGGGCCCGGAACAGGCGTTGTATGCGGCGGCGGTTGCGTTCAAACTCCCGCGCCTGGGTTGCGTTCCACTCCAGCCCCAGTCGCTGGCGTAATGCCGGGGGCAGCATGCCGCGGGTGGCCAGATCACTGCGGGTGCCCAGGGCCCGCCACAGGGTCCGCCATAACGTCTCCGGCAGTCGTTGCAGGGCCGGTGGTGGTGGCGGGCAGTGTTGGCTCAGGTTGAGAATGTATTCAATGGCGGCGTTGGTTTCCAGGCCGGCACTAAGCACCTGCCACCATTTCGACCAGTATGCCTGCCGGCTGGCGGGCAGATCTTTGTCCCGCAGCCCAAAATAGGCGCCGGAGGCGCGCCAGTTTTGAAACAACAGTTCCTGATGGGCCTCCGGCACACCGTCCCCGAATAACTGATGACAGGCCAGGGTGGTTTCGTAGAACACGAAATGCACCCAGCCGTATACCTCGGGATTTAACGCGTGGTAACGCCGCCCGTGGGCATCGTGCCCATGGATGTGGCGATGCAGTTCCCGCAGGCGCCGGCCTTCCGCCTCCGCCGCGTCATGGCCATGGAACATCATCCGGTCCCCGGAATGGGCAATTTCCCGCAGCCGGTGCCAGGGGTCCTGCCGAAAATTGGAGTGTTGCACCACCCCGGCGCCCACGGCGGGGTGGGCCAGTTGCAGGATAAACGTGCGATTGCCCAGCAGCAGGTTGCGGATATCACCGCCGTAGCGCAGCGCCAGAACCTCATCCATGGGGCACTCCTTGCGGATTAGTGTTACTGTATTTTAATCCTAGTATTTGCTTGGGTTTACTCGGATCTGAGCCCACTCTGCCGGAGCCGCGCCAAGTCAATGCAAGCCTATGATTTTGAACCCAAAAAGTGGCCCCGACAGGCTCGCTCCCGGGCCACCTTCGAGGCCCTGGTGGAAGCCTGTACTCAGCTTTTGGCGGAGCGCGGCTATCAGGGTGTCACCACCAATCACGTGGCGGAACGGGCCGGTGTCGCCATTGCCTCGCTGTATGAGTATTTTCCCAATAAGGATGCCCTGGTGGCGCAGGTGGCCGAGCAACTGGTGCAGCGGGTGATGCGGCAGCTCTCGGCGGAGGTGCCGCGGGTGCTGCGGCAAAAACCCGGACAGGCAGCAGCAAGCTGGATTGCAGCCATTTACCGGATACTGCGGCGAGAGCGGGCTTTGCTGATGGTGTTTCACTACCAGGTGCCCTACACCAACCGTTTGCCGGCGGTGCAGCGCATCCGGCCCCGGCTGACTCAATTTACCAGCGCCATGTACCGGCAGGCCGGGGAGCAGGTTCACCTGGACTCCCCCGGCACCAGTTTGTATTTGCTGATGCTGCTGGTCTCCACCACGATCGTGGAATTGATTGTGAATCCGCCGTCGGATATGGATCCGGCTGATGTACTGGCAGACCTGGCCCAGCGGGTGACCGATTGGGTGCGGTAGCCGGGGCTGCCCGGGGCGCGGTGCCCGATGTCCGATGACCACAGCTGCGCTGGACTGTAATCGCCGGGACCCGTAAGCTGCCCTAGGAGCGCCGGTGCCTGTTGGTTCCGGCTGAAAAAAAATAAGAATAACGAGGTGGTTATGGGACGCCAGTGGCAGGCAAGTGGGTGGAGATCCTTACTCAACCGGGCCTGGGTGGTGGTAATAATGGCCCTGCTGGCTTCACTGCCGGCGGCGCTGGAAGCGTCGCCAGTATCTCAGCCGGGTCACTATCAGGGCTATTCCGAGGCCCGCTTCGGCGGCTGGCGCCGCTCCTCGCAATACGTGGCGGTGTCCGATGGTACCCGGCTGGCCATGGATTTGTTTCGCCCGGTGCAAAACGGCAAGGTGGTGGAAGAACCGTTACCGGTGATTTTTATCTTTACCCCCTATGGCCGGGGTATGAGCCTGTTCAAAGGTGTGGGCGGTGAAGCGCTGAATGCGTTTACGCCGGTGGGTTCCTACATTTTCCGCGGCGGTCTTACCAGCCTGGTGCGCTACGGTTATGTGATTGCCTGCGCCGATGTGCGGGGGCTGGGGGCCTCTTACGGGTCCCGGGCCGCCGGTAATGATCGGGTGGAGGCCAGGGACGCCCGCGACCTGATTGAATGGCTGGACACTCAGCCTTTCAGTGACGGCAATGTGGGCATGTGGGGCGCCTCCTATTTCGGTCAGACCGTGCTGGAAGCCATCAGCACCAATCCGCCTTATCTGAAAGCCGCCTATTTTGGCGTGACCAATTTCAACTATTACGACGCCTGGGCCCGGGGTGGGATCACCCGGGGCAGCGCCGGCGAGGTGGCGCCGGACCCGGAGCGGGAGGTGAAGTTTGCCGTGCCCGTGGATGGCGATGTTGACGCTGACGGGGACGGTTACCCGGATCAACTGTGGGAAGCTGTTAACCAACACCTGGACAATGGTGCCTTCACCGGTTTGTTGCGGGATTTGCCCTATCGCGACAGCCTGTCGCCGGATTATCTCAACGCCGCGAAACCCTATTGGGAGGACACCAGTGCCAGTAACTATCTGGACACGATCGAGCGCAGCGGCGTGGCCGCCTACGTGTTCGGTGCCTGGTATGATTTTTTACGCCGGGATACGGTAATGACCTTTGCCAACTGGCCCAACCCGGTAAAGATGCTGATTACCCAGGGGGTGCATGGCGACTCCATTATTGGCAGTCCGTTCCGGCTTAACCAACTGGCCGAGGTCCATCGCTTTTTCGATTACTGGCTCAAGGGTATCGACAACGGCATTATGGATGAGCCGCCGGTATACTATGCCACCCTGACCACGCCAAAAACCTATCGCTTCTTTCCCGGCTGGCGGATACCCCGCGTCAAGCGCTGGCAGTTTGCGGCCAGCTGGCCGCCACCTGATGTGGCAACTCAGTCCTGGTTTCTGGGGGCCGGGCCCACCGGCACCGCGCCTTCGGTTAACGACGGCAGCCTGCTACGGCAATCGCCAGCGGCGGCGAGTGGCAGTGACCGCTACCGGGCGGACTTCAGTATTACCACGGATCTGGAACCGGTGGTGGGGGCTTCGGTGCCCGGCGGCGCGGAGTTTGATCGCAAAGGGCTCACTTACACGTCACCGCCCCTCCGCCACCGCCTGACCCTGGACGGCCTGCCGGTGATGAATCTGTGGCTGGCGGCGGATAACCGGGATGCGGATATTTTCGTGGTGCTGGAGGATGTGGCGCCGGATGGCACTTCCCACTACGTGTCCGACGGCCGGCTGCGGGCCTCCCTGCGCCAGACGCACACGCCGCCCTATGATTTTCTGGGGTTGCCCTGGCACCGGGCCTATGCTCGTGACGAAAACCTGCTGACGCCGGGACAGCCGGTGCGTCTGGAAATCACCATGATGCCCTCGTCTTACGAGTTTCCCGAAGGACACCGCTTGCGGCTGGTGGTGCTCAACGCCATGGGTAAGGTTTTCAATATGACCCCGCAGACCAACCCCGATGCAGCCAGGGAGGTCAGGGTGTATCGCAGCCAGGCGCTGGCGTCCTATCTGAGTTTGCCGGTGTCCAACGGAACCGCTGCGGAAACCGCGAAAAGGACCGGTCAAGAGACCGGTACGGTCACTAACTGAAGTGGTGGCTGCAGTGGGGTAAGGTCCAACCCGCCGGGATCGATCCATGTCAGTCCGCAGTGGCGATCTCGATCCCTTCCCAGGCCACTTTGGCCAGATGCTCGATCTGTTCCTCGGTGATGATATAGGGCGGCATAAAATAAACCACGCTGCCCAGGGGGCGCAGCATGGCTTCGTTGTCCAGGCCGTGCTGGTACACTTTCAGGCCCCGGCGTTCCTGCCAGGGGTAGGGGGTTTTACTGGCCTTGTCCTTGACCATTTCGATGGCCAGCACCATACCGGTCTGGCGTACTTCCGCCACATGGGGGTGATCGGCGAAGGGGGCGGTAACGGCCGCCATCTTCTGAATCAATTTCTGATTCCGGTTGATGACGTCGTCCTGTTCGAAGATATCCAGCGTGGCCAGGGCGGCGGCGCAGGCCAGGGGATTGCCGGTGTAACTGTGGGAATGCAGAAAGCCCCGCAGGGTGTCGTACTCGTCGTAGAAACCCTGATAAATCCGGTCGTGAGTGAGCACGGCGCAGAGCGGCAGGTAACCGGCGGTGAGGCCCTTGGACAGACACAGAAAGTCCGGCACGATGTCAGCCTGCTCGCAGGCGAACAGGGTGCCGGTGCGGCCAAAGCCCACGGCAATTTCATCGGCAATCAGGTGCACGTTGTAACGGTCGCAGGCCTCGCGCAATTTGGTTAAATAAATCGGATGATACATGCGCATGGTGCCGGCGCACTGAATCAACGGCTCCACAATAACCGCGCTGATCTCCTCGTGTTTCTCCGCCAGCAGTTTTTCCATCGCGGCAAACTGGCGCAGGCTGTAATCCTCCCAGCTTTCCCCCGCTTCCCGGTGATAGCAGTCGGGGCTGGGGGCGGTGTAGGTGGTCATCAGCAGGGGTTCGTAGGTTTTCTTGTACAGGTCCACGTCCCCCACTGCCAAAGCCGCCAGGGTTTCGCCGTGATAGGAGTTGCCCAGGGTGACAAACTTGGTTTTTTTGTCGTTGCCCTGGTTCAGCCAGTAATGAAAGCTCATCTTCAGCGCCACTTCGATGCCGGAGGAGCCGTTGTCGGCATAAAAGCACCGGTTCAGGCCCGGCGGAGTGATCTGCACCAGCCGTTCCGACAGCTCGATCACCGGTTCGTGGCTGAAGCCCGCCAGAATCACGTGCTCCAGCTTGTCCAGTTGGGCTTTGATCCGGTCGTTGATGCGGGGGTTGGCGTGGCCGAACAGATTCACCCACCAGGAACTCACCGCATCCATATACCGCTTGCCGTCGAAGTCATACAGCCAGATACCCTCGCCCCGTTGCACCGGGATCAGCGGCAGGGTTTCGTGATCTTTCATCTGGGTGCAGGGGTGCCAAAGCACCTGCAGATCCCGTTGCATCAGATCCTTATTGGAAGGCATGGTGGTGACTCCGGCAAATGGCTGGGATGCACAGGGTAAGCAGTTGGGCGGGAGGTATCAACCCCGGCCGCAGGGGGCGCGGCCGGGGCCGGTGCCGGCGGCCTGTTACCGGCCGCCGAAGTGGGAAAGTTTTTCCAGCAGCTCCTCGGTTTTGGCCTGCATCAGCTCGATATCACCCCGGGATTCCACGTTCAGTCGCACCAGGGGTTCGGTGTTGGAGCGGCGCAGATTGAAGCGCCAGCTGCCCAGATCCATGCTCAGGCCGTCCACGGTACTGATGGACTCCGCCTGATCCTGGTAGTCCTCCTCGATGGCGGCAATGGCGGCGTTGGAATCCTCGATGGTGCGGTTGATCTCACCGCTGGCGGGGTAGCGGGCAATACGTTCGTCCACCAGTTGCGACAGGGTTTTGCCGGTCTGGGACATCAGCGCCGCCACCATCAGCCAGGGAATCATGCCGGAGTCACAGTAGGCGAAGTCACGAAAATAGTGGTGGGCACTCATCTCGCCGCCATAAATGGCGTCCTCTTCCCGCATTCGCGCCTTGATAAAGGCATGACCGGTTTTGCTTTCCACCGGCACGCCGCCGGCCTGCTGCACCAGTTCGATGGTGTTCCAGGTCAGGCGCGGGTCGTGAATAATACGGGCCCCGGGCTCCCGCTGCAGAAACAGCTCCGCCAGCATGCCGACAATGTAATAGCCCTCGATAAAGCGGCCTTTCTCGTCAAACAAAAAGCAGCGATCGAAATCCCCGTCCCAGGCAATGGCGAAATCCGCGCCCTGTTCCAACAGGGCCTGAGAAGTCATTTCACGGTTTTCCGGCAGCAGGGGATTGGGTACGCCGTGGGGGAAATTGCCGTCGGGCTCATTCAATAGCTTGGTGAACTGAAACGGCAGGTGGGGTTCCAGCGCGTCCACCACCACCCCGGCGCCGCCGTTACCGGCGTTGGTCACCACTTTATAGGGCTTGAGCGCTGCCACGTCCACATAGCCCAGCAGGTGCTCGATATACTCGTCCATAATCAACAGCGGCTGGGTGGTGCCGGGTTCATCGGCGTCGCGGAACGGGCCCGGGACCAGTTCCTTGATCTGTAACAGGCCATTGTCGGAGCTGATGGGGCGGGAATCCTTGCCCACCAGTTTCAGCCCGTTGTAATCCTTGGGATTATGGCTGGCGGTGACCACAATACCGCCATCGAAATTGTAATGAAAGGTGGTGAAGTAAATCTGCTCGGTGCCACACAGGCCGATGTCATAGACGTCAGCACCAGCGGCAGTGAGCCCCTGGCGCAGGGCGGCGGTGAGATCGGGGCTGGACAAGCGGATATCGAATCCCACCGCGATCTTTTTCGCCCCGGTGACGGCCACGTAGGCCCGGCCAATGCGTTCCAGAATGTCCTCGTTTAACTGGTCCGGTACCCGGCCCCGGATATCGTAGGCTTTAAAGGCACTTAGATCCATACTGCCACCTCTGCGGTCTGGGAATGTCCATGTCCCGCTGAGTATACCCCGCAATAGTGGTGGACTTACAGACCGAGATTATCCCAGATGGCCAGTGTGGGCTCGGCCTGATTCAAGGTATAAAAATGCAGACCCGGCGCGCCCATCTCCAGCAGCTCGGCACAGAGGTTAGTGATGATCTCCTCCCCCAGCTGCCGGATCGAGTCATGATCACCCTGAAACTCTTCCATTCGCACCCGGATCCAGCGGGGAATCTCGGCGCCGCACATGCCGGAAAAGCGCACCAGATTTTCGTAGTTGGTGATGGGCATGATGCCGGGCACGATGGGTAGATCCAGGTTCAATTTTTCGCAACTGTCCACGAAGAACTTATAGGCGTCCACGTTAAAAAAGTACTGGGTAATGGCGCTGCTGGCACCGGCCTGGACTTTGGTTTTGAATGCCTGCAGATCCGCAGCCATGCTTTTGGCCTGGGGATGTTTTTCCGGATACGCCGCCACTTCCAGATGAAAATGATCACCGGTTTGCTCGCGGATAAAGGCCACCAGATCGCTGGCGTATTTCAATTCCCCCAGGGAGGCACCCATGCCGGAGGGCAGGTCGCCCCGCAGTGCCACCAGTTGGTCGATCCCCTGGTCTTTATATTGTTGCAGCAGCTCCCCCAGTTGGGCTTTGGTATCCCCAACGCAGGATAGATGCGGCGCGGTGGAGACACCGGTCCCCTCCTTGACCCGTACCACGGTGGCGAAAGTACGATCCCGGGTGGAGCCACCGGCGCCATAGGTGACCGAAAAGAACGCGGGTTTTCTTGCCGCCAGTTCCGCCTGGACGGCCTGCAGCTTTTCCACGCCCTTGTCGGTTTTGGGTGGGAAAAATTCAAAGCTGTAACTTTTTTCGTATTTGGTTTGCGAGTTCATGGGATCTCACGAAGTTAGGGTGGGGCACGATCTGAGTTGGCGGGTGCCGGTGTTTTTTCTGGGGACATCAGCGGCCATGGACGGCCGCTGTCGAGCGCACAGGGATGTGCTTGTAGCGTGCCCCAGAAAAAACACCGGTGCCCGCCAACGTGGGGCTGGCACCCAACTGAGTTATCAGTACTTATAGGAATCCGGCTTGAACGGACCTTCCACCGGCACATTAATATAGCGGGCCTGGTCCTCGGTCATGCGGGTGATGACCCCACCGAAACCGCGTACCATTTCCGCGGCCACTTCCTCGTCCAGTTTTTTCGGCAGCACTTTCACATACAGGTTGCCGGCTTTGTCATCCGCCGGCAGTTCGGCAAACTTGCCTTCCCACAGGTAGATTTGCGCCAGTACCTGATTGGCAAAGGATCCGTCCATAATGCGGGAGGGGTGGCCGGTGGCATTACCCAGATTCACCAGGCGACCTTCGGATAACAGAATCAGATGGTCATTGCCCTCGGCGTAGCGCACAATTTTGTGCACCTGGGGTTTGACCTCCTGCCACTCCCAGTTCTTGCGCATGAAGGCGGTGTCGATCTCGCTGTCGAAGTGGCCGATGTTGCAGACCACGGCGCCGCTCTTCAGGGCTTTAAGCATGTTGGCGTCACACACGTTGACGTTGCCGGTGGTGGTGACCACCAGATCCGTATTTTGCAACAGAGCGCGATCGATACAGCTCTCGGTGCCGTCGTTAATGCCGTTCAGGTAGGGTGACACCACTTCGAAGCCGTCCATACAGGCCTGCATGGCACAGATGGGATCGATTTCGGTGATCTTCACGATCATGCCTTCCTGACGCAGGGAAGCGGCGGAGCCTTTACCCACATCCCCGTAACCGATCACCAGTGCTTTCTTGCCGGACAGCAGGTGGTCGGTACCACGTTTGATGGCATCATTCAGGCTGTGGCGACAGCCGTACTTGTTGTCGTTCTTGGATTTGGTAATGGCATCGTTGACGTTGATGGCCGGTACTTTCAGGGTGCCTTTTTCCATCATTTCCAGCAGTCGGTGGACGCCGGTGGTGGTTTCTTCGGAGATGCCGTGAATTTTGTCCAGCATATGAGGGTACTTCTCGTGCATCACCAGGGTCAGGTCGCCGCCGTCGTCCAGGATCATGTTGGCGTCCCACTCCTGGCCATCCTTGAGAATGGTTTGTTCGATGCACCACCAGAACTCCTCCTCGGTTTCGCCCTTCCAGGCAAATACCGGAATACCGGCGGCGGCGATGGCGGCGGCAGCATGATCCTGGGTGGAGAAAATATTGCAGGATGACCAGCGCACTTCAGCGCCCAGTTCGATCAGAGTCTCGATCAACACGGCGGTTCGAATGGTCATATGAATGCAGCCCATGATTTTGGCGCCTTTCAGGGGTTGCTCCGCCTTGTATTTGCGGCGCAGCGCCATCAGCGCCGGCATTTCGCCCTCGGCGATTTCGATTTCCCGGCGACCGTAATCCGCCAGGGAGATGTCAGCCACTTTGTAATCGGAGAAATTGTTTTCCAGTACAGCGTTCATAGTCGTTGCCTCGTCCTTAATGGGTTACAGGTTAGCGGCGGCGCGCAGGGCCTCGGCCTTGTCGGTTTGTTCCCAGGTGAATTGCTGGTCTTCGCGGCCGAAGTGACCGTAGGCGGCGGTGGCCCGGTAAATCGGCCGCCGCAGATCCAGCATCTCGATCACGCCCCGGGGCCGCAGGTCGAAGTGTTCCCGCACCAGGCTGGCGATCTGTTCTTCGCTGACCTTGTTGGTGCCGAAGGTGTTGATGGAAATGGACGTGGGCTCCGCCACGCCGATGGCGTAGGACACCTGGATTTCACATTTTTCCGCCAGGCCGGCGGCGACAATGTTTTTCGCCACGTAGCGGCCGGCGTAGGCAGCGGAACGGTCCACCTTGGACGGATCCTTGCCGGAAAAGGCGCCGCCGCCGTGACGGGCCGCGCCACCGTAGGTGTCGACAATGATCTTGCGGCCGGTGAGACCACAGTCGCCCACCGGGCCACCGATAATAAACTGGCCGGTGGGGTTGATGTGGTACTTAGTACCTTTGTGCAACCATTCCGCCGGTAGCACATGCTTCACCACTTCTTCCATAATGGCTTCCTGCAGATCCGCCAGTTTAATGTCCGGATCGTGCTGGGTGGACAGCACCACCGCCTCCACCGCCACCGGCTGGCCGTTTTCATAGCGCAGGGTCACCTGGCTTTTGGCGTCCGGTCGCAGCCAGGGCAGAATGCTGTTTTTGCGCAGGTAGGCCTGACGCTGCACCAGGCGGTGGCTGAAGTGGATGGCGGCGGGCATCAGTACGTCGGTTTCATTGGTGGCATAACCGAACATCAGCCCCTGGTCACCGGCCCCCAGGTCTTTGTCCTCGGCTTCGTCCACGCCCATGGCGATATCCGATGACTGCTTGCCGATGGCATTCAGCACCGCACAGGAGGCGCCGTCGAAGCCCACATCGGAGCTGTCGTAACCGATATCCAGGATCACCTGGCGCACAATATCCTCCAGGTCCACATAGGTGTTGGTGCGGACTTCGCCGGCGATAATGGCCATGCCGGTTTTCACCATGGTTTCCACGGCCACCCGGGCCTGGGGATCGTCCTTGATGATGCAGTCGAGAACGGCATCGGAAATCTGGTCGGCCATTTTATCGGGATGGCCCTCGGACACAGATTCGGAGGTGAAGATGGAATATTCGCTCATTGCACTCGGTTCCTTTCCTCAAATGTTAAGTGTCTTGCCTCAAATGTTAAGTCTTGGCTCGGTGAGTTCTACGGCCGTTCGGATTTCTTGGAGCGGTGGTTGGAAAGCGAGGCTGGCTGCCTGGCGGGAAACGCTACGAGTACATCCCTGTACGCTCGACAGCGGCCGTCCATGGCCGCTGACGTTCCCGCCAGGCAGCCAGCCTCACTTTCTATGACGCTCGGTGGTAGCATCCTCACTGTTTATCAAACCGCCGCACCTGTATCTGAAAGCCATTGCGCAGCCCCATATACAGGCCTTCTTTGCTGTCCAATCCGGCCTCGCGGGCCCAATCGGTCAATTCTTCCGGGTCGAACCCCAGCCACAGATCCCCGCAGCTCTGTTTCGCCCAATCCTGATCATGCCGACACAGATCCGCCACGATCAGCGCGCCCCCGGGATTCAGCAACCGGGCGCAGTCGGTAAACACATCCGCCGGCGACGGCACGTGATGCAGCACCATGTTGCAGACGATGCGGTCCACCTGCATGCCCTCCCGCACCGCGTCTTCGGTATCGGCCTGCAGCAGCCGGACATTGTCCAGGCGCTGCTGCCGCCGCAGTTGCTCCGCCTTTTCCAGCATCTCCCGGGAGATGTCGATGGCGGTGACCTCCCGAAACAGCTGCGCCAGCACTGGCAGGAAAGCGCCTTCCCCCGGGCCGATTTCCAGCGCGGTCTGGTGGCGGCCGGGCTGGGTCTGCAACAACAGGTCCCGCACACTGTCGGCGTACTGATCGAACAGGGCAATGAGCTCCTGTTGCTGCCGAAACTGTTCCGCGTGGCGGTCGAAAAACTCCCGGGCCAGTTCCTCCCGGTCCTGTTTGATGGCCTCTATCCGTTCCACCGTATCCCGCTCCAGGGCCACCTGGTCGAGGGCATCGTACAGGGCCGCCAGCAGTTGCCCCTGGGGCAGGCTCCTGTCCGCCAGACTGCGGCGGTAAAAAATGGAGTTACCTTCCCGGCGGGTGGTAACCGCCCCCGACTTAGCCAGTACCTTTAGGTGGTGGCTCATGGCCGGTTGCTTCATGGCGAAGATGTCGCACAGTTCCAGCACGCCGAAAGAATCGGTTTTCAGGGCCCGCAATACCGCCAGCCGCAGGGGATCGCCGCTGCCCTTGCACAGCTGGGCCAGGTCGGCGAGTTGATTGGCGGTCAGTGGTGGCAATCCTGCAGTCATAGAAGAGCAGTTTAGCAGCCGACCCCACCTATATCAAAGTTTTTCGATATAGGTGGGCTGGTGTCGAGATTAGCCGCTGGCAGCGATGCCTCAATGCCGGCCGGCGCGGCCCCGGCGGAGTTTTTTCAGCTTGGCACTGAGGCCGTGGAAGAAGCGGTGTTTGCTGCCGGCGGTTTCACTGGTAAGGAAGTTGATCTGGATGGATTGGCGTTTGCCCTCGAATGGGGGGTAACCGTGCCAGCCGTTGTCGGTGACTTTAAAGGCCATCAGGCTGCCGGGACCGGGCACGATCTCCTCCACGTAGTCCTCCATATCGTCGCCGCTGCGCAGCACCCGCAGGCGGCCGGTGTCCGCGCTCCAGTCCTCGTTCAGGTAGATGAGGATGGTGAGCACCTTGGTTTTGGAGTCGGTGTGGATACGACCGTCTTTTTTCCGGGAATAACCCCGCAGGGTCACCATCATGGGCAGATCCATGACGTCCACGTCGAACTTATCGCAGAGAATCCGGCGGAACTCTGGTGTATCCAGGGATTTCAACAGCTTATCGAATTCCGGGCCGACATTGACGTCATCGAGATTGTAACTGCCCCCATCTTGAATGGCGGGGAAATCCTGGATCACTTTGTGCACTGCCTGGGGGGAGATAGACTCCTCTACAGTGAAGTAGGGATAGGGCTCCGTGTTCAGTGGCGCCTGCTGCAGGGCCTTGAGGTTGAGAATATTCTCCATACAGGTTTCCGCTTGCTTTTCGAGGGCCGGATTGGGGCGCACAGAATATGGGCGCTGTGTGGGCCTGAGTATAGGCAGTCTGGGACCACGGAAAAACCCCAAAGATCCCGTTGCTTGACCTGGGTTAAGGCATTAGGTTGGGGTGGCATCGGCTGCCGGGGCTGGTGCAGAGGTTGCCGTGACCTTGCCAAGAAGTTGCTGATGACGTTACCAAGAGGTGGTGAATGACAAAGTGGGTGGAGCGGCTGTTGCAGCGGCGCATGAACCGGGTGCACTACGTGGGTTTGGCGGTGGTGGCGCTGTATCTGTTGCCATTGTTGCTGGGGGCGGTGTTCCGGCGGCTGGGGCTGCCGGTGTATCAGGGCTTTGGCTCCGGCAACAGCAGTATGATCAGTCTGATGGCCTTCTGGTATTTGCAGATTCCTCTGTTTGCCTGGGGCACGTTGCTACGGGTGCAGGATATTGGCTGGCCCCGCTGGGTGGCGGCCATTCTCTGGTTTCCTTTTATCAATCTTCTGCTGTGGTTCTGGCCGGGGGAGAGCCAGGCCAATCAGTGGGGCGAGCCCCCGGCCCCGGCGGGCATCGCGGCCCGGATTCTGGCGTTCGGTGCGCCCCTGTGGATTCTGCTGGCCTATGGCCTGGCGTTATGGGTGTTGGTGCAATCGTAAACCCGCTTAATCACAAATATCTATTTTTATCTGCCGCGGGTTTCAGGCATGATTACGCTTTTTTCTCTCGTCAACGGATGAACTCAAGGAGCCCCAATGAGCAGTCCAGTGGTTAGCATCATTATGGGATCACGGTCCGATTGGCCCACCCTGCAGCGGGGGGCGGAAATCCTGGAGCAATTGCAGGTGCCGTTCGAAACCAAAGTGGTGTCGGCCCATCGCACGCCGCAACGGTTATATCAGTTCGCAGAGACTGCGCCGGAACGGGGCGTCCGGGTGATTATTGCCGGCGCCGGCGGCGCGGCCCACTTGCCCGGCATGGTTGCCGCCATGACCTGGCTGCCGGTGATCGGGGTGCCGGTGTCCAGCCGGCAGTTGAACGGGCTCGATAGCCTGTTATCCATCGTGCAAATGCCCAAAGGGGTGGCGGTGGCGACCCAGGCCATCGGTGAGGCCGGAGCGGCCAATGCCGGCTTGCTGGCGGCCCAGATGCTGGGCATTCACGACCCTGAGTTGCAAAAGCGGGTGCAGGAATGGCGCCGCCGGCAGTCGGATTCAGTGCCGGAGGAGGTCAGCTGATGCAGGTGGCCATTGTCGGTTGCGGACAACTGGCCAGAATGCTGGCGCTGGCGGGGCTGCCCATGGGCATGCGGTTTTCGTTTCTGGCCCTGCCGGGGGAATCCACCGCGCCGGTGGACGGGTTGGGCCGGGTGGTGGTGGCGACGCCTGACCTGGAGCCGACGGCTCTGTATGAGCAGTTGGGGCAACCGCAACGGGTGACGGCGGAAAAAGAACAGTTGCCCATCGCGTTATTACGCGGGTTGGCACCTTATACCGAGGTTCATCCTAACCCGGAGGCCATTTATCAGTGTCAGCACCGGCTGCGGGAAAAAGCCACCCTGGAAGCCTGTCAGGTGCCGTTTACTCCTTATCGCGCCATCCATGAAGAACGGGATTTGTGGGCGGCGGGGGAGGCATTGGGTTGGCCGCTGCTGCTGAAACACACCCAGGAAGGCTACGACGGTAAAGCCCAATGGCGGCTCACGGATGAGGCGGCCGCCCGGCAGTGGCTGCAGGGGCCCGCGGCGGGCACCCTGGGGCCGGCTTCGGGGCAATGGCTGGCGGAACCCATAATGCCGTTTGAGCGGGAGGTTTCTCTGCTGGCGGTGCGGGGGCGGGAGGGCCACATCACCTTTTATGATCCCGCGCAGAACCGCCATCGCCAGGGGATTCTGGTGAGTTCCCTGGCGCCGGCCCCGGATCTGCCCGCCGGCCTGTTGCCGCAAATGCAGGCCGCCCTGCAGCGGCTGCAGACCCATTTGGACTATGTGGGCGTGCTGGCCATGGAGTGTTTTATCAAAGGCGATCAGTGGTGGGTCAATGAGCTGGCGCCCCGGGTCCACAACAGTGGTCATTGGAGTCAGCAGACGACGGCGGCCTCCCAGTTCGAAAACCACTTGCGGGCCGTGGCCGGCTGGCCCCTGGGTGACACCGAACTGCAAGGTGCCGCCGCCATGCTGAACCTGTTGGGCGTGCCGGTGGATCAGCACACCATGCTGGCGGATGGCGCCAGCTTAAACTGGTATAACAAAACCGTGCGCCCCGACCGCAAGGTGGGGCATATTGTGCTGCGCGGGCCCGCGCTGGATGAGGTGCGCGGCAAACTGAATAAGCTGCAATCCAAAATTTACGGGCCGGACTTTTAAGCGGCTAAACGACCGACTGGTTAATCGTCATCATCCTCATCATCATCGTCGTCCAGCTGGCGGATGATGGGGCGGTAGATTTCCACCCGGTCACCTTCCCGCAGCAGGCTGTCCAGTTTGGTGAACTTGCCGTAGATGCCCACCTTCATGCGCTTTAAATCAATCTCGGGATATCGGTCCAGCAGCCCGGACCGGGCGATGGCATCGGACACCGTGCACTCCTCTTCCACCTGCAGTTCCAGCCAGGTCCGGTTCATCGGGCCCACGTAGGCGATGCTCACTTGCATGATGTCACTCTCCCTCTATCAGGAATATTCTCGTTGCAGCAATATTCTTGGCAGAAACGCGGTCAGGCTCAGGAATTCTCCAGCGGCATCAGGCCACCGTTAAGCCGCGTCTGCCGGGCCTGAATGGCACGATCAATCAGGCGCTTGATGGCGATCAGAAATCCCAGGGCCATAAACGCACCCGGCGGCAGGATCGACAACAGAATACCGGAGAAATCGGGGATCAGCGTGACCTCCATCCAGGCAAACCCCTGGCCCAGTAACAGGGAGGCATGGGCGAACAGAGTACCGCTGCCGAGAATTTCCCGCATGGCCCCCACCGCCACCAGCACCCAGGTGAAACCGATACCCATGGCCAGGGCATCAACAATGGATGGCAGCACGGCGTTTTTGGAGGCAAAGCTCTCCGCCCGGCCGAAAATGGCGCAATTGGTGACGATCAGGGCGATGAACAGCCCCAGCACTTTGTAGAGGGGGTGCAGCCAGGCGTTGATGGCCATGTCCACCAGAGTCACCGCCGATGCAATCAGCACAATGGTGACCGGAATCCGGACTTGCGGGGTGACGATGCCCCGGATGACCGACACCAGGGTGTTGGTTAGCAACAGTACCGCCAGGGACGCAAGACCCATCCCCAGGCCGTTGGTGGCGCTGGTGGTCACCGCCAGCAGGGGGCACAACCCCAGCATCTGACCCATGGCCACATTGTTGTCCCACAGGCCGTCGCGAACGATACGGGCGTATTCAGGATTACTCATGTCGCGCCTCCTGTGCGGCTGCGGTGGCGGTATGCTGTTGGCGCCAGGTTTGATAGACCTGCAGTCCGGCGTAGACGCCATTGACCATGGCCCGGGGGGTAATGGTGGCCCCGGTGAATTGGTCAAAGTCGCCGTTATCTTTTTTCACCGCCCACTGCACCCTGGGGGTGTTGGCCAGGGAGTGGCCTTCAAAGCCGGTGATCCAGTGGTCCTTGTCAATTTCAATTTTGTCCGCCAGGCCGGGAGTCTCTTTGTGGCTGATCACCCGTACCCCCAGTATTTCGCCGGTCTGATCCACCGCCATGATAAAATTGATGGGCCCGCCCCAGCCCGGCACTGTCATCTGCAGGGCGGCGCCGGTGAGTACGCCTCCCCGGGTGGCGGGCATAATTTCCACCGCTTGCTGCGACCACTGGCCGGCGCTTACCCACTGGGCCGCCGCCACTGGGTCGTTGTCATAGCGGCTGGGGGGCATTACCTGATCCAGCAGTGCCAGTTTGTCATTTAAAAGATGCTGATCGATCAGATCGCTGGTGGTTTGGTTGCCGCCGATCAGCAACATGCTCATCAGGTAGCACATGCCGCCCAGCAATGCGGCCTGATAGCTGAGACGGGAACGGTAGCTGGGGTTCAGTATGGTTGCCATGGCATCACCTAATTCACCTTGCGGGCGCTGACATTGTGAATGGCCTTGCCGCGGCGGTCGCGACCATAGACCCGGGGGCGCAGGGTACGATCGATCAGCGGTGTCAGAGCATTCATAAAGAGTACCGCAAAACCCACGGCCTCGGGGAATCCACCCCAGCTGCGAATGAGGAACATCACCAGTCCACAACCGGCACCGAACACCAGCTTGCCGGCCACGGTGGAGGGTGAGGTGACATAGTCGGTGGCAATAAAAAACGCCCCTAACATGACGCCGCCGGACGTCAGATGAAACCAGGGGCCGAGGTAAACCGAGTCGTCGATGCTGTGAAATACTGCGGCCAAAACCAGGAGGGTAGCCAGCATGGCCAGCGGAATATGCCAGCTGATGATGCGGGCGCGGAGCAGCCACAGCCCCCCCAGTAAAACCAGTAATTCCGAGGTTTCCCCCAAACTACCCCGGGTATTGCCCACGAAGGCCTGCCCCAGGGAATACTGGCCGGCCACCAGTTCGCTTACCGGGCTGCCACCATTGGCCGCCGCCTTGGCGGCTCCCAGCAGGGTGGCACCGGTATAGCCGTCGGGGATGGTGTCGGTACCCAGAAAAATGGCCAGTGAGTGCAGCAGCCCCGGTGCCTGCTCCGTGCCCAGGGGTGCTACCTGGACCCAGGTGGTCATCTGCACCGGGAAGGAAATCAGCAAAGCCACCCGTGCCAGCATGGCGGGGTTGAAAATATTCTGGCCCAGTCCGCCATAGAGATGTTTGCCGATGGCCATGGCAAAGAAGCCGGCGCTCACTGCCAGCCACCAGGGCGTCCAGGGGGGCATGCTCATGGCCAGCAGCCAACCGGTGAGCAACGCGGAGGCGTCCCGCAATCGGTTGAGGGAATGGCCCTGCAGCCACAGGCACAGGGCTTCGGTCAGTACGGCGCTCAGGCACACCGTTATAAAGGTGAATAGCGCCGGCCAGCCAAACAGATACAGTCCATATAACGTGGCGGGTGTCAGCGCCAGACACACCTGCAACATGATGCGGTCCACCCGGGACCGGTCATGGGCGTGGGGGGACGCCCGTAATGCGAGTTCACTGGGGGTGTTCATGATTCCGCTGACTCCCGGCTGCGACTCTTGCGCGCCTTTTTCTTCTTTGCTGCCTTGGCGGCAGCCTTGGCCGCCGCCTCCTGTTCCAGGCGGGCGGCGCGTTCGCTGATCAGCCGTTTGGTGTATTCCTGTTTCTGTTCACTTTGTTTGCGTTCTTTCAGTTCACCCTTGGCGTATTCGAAATACTGCACCAGTGGAATATGGGACGGGCATACGTAAGCGCAGGAACCACACAGAATACAGTCCCGCAGGCCGTATTCCTGGGCATGTTCGAAATCGTCCACCCCAGAGTGGCGGGCCATCTCCAGGGGCACCAGGCCCATGGGGCAGGCATCCACGCAGCGGCCACAACGAATGCAGGGAGCCGGCGCGTGTGCGTTGACTTCGCGCTGGGTGAGAGCCAGCAGACCGGTGCAACCTTTAATTACGGGGGTATCCAGGGCCGGAACAATCTGACCCATCATGGGGCCACCCATCAGTAGCCGGGCGGGGCTGCCCTTGAGGCCGTCACAGGCGGCGATCAGCTCTCGCAGTGGCGTCCCCAACAGCGCCTCCACATTATGGGGGGACTGCACGCAGCCGCCGGCGACGGTGACCACCCGGGAGATCAGCGGTCGGCCGTACCGCAATGCCTGTTGAATGGCGAAGACGGTGCCCACGTTATGCACCAGCACGCCGATGTCATTGCTGCGCTGGCCCGCGGGAATCTCGCGGCCGGTAACCGCCTGAATCAATTGCTTGGCCGAGCCCATGGGGTATTGGGTGGGCACGGTCATCACTTCCACCATGCCATGGGGAGCGGCGGCTTTGGTAAGAGCGGCGAACGCATCCGGCTTGTTATCTTCCACCGCGATCACCACCCGGTAGGCTTCTATGATGTGTCGGACCAGGCGGGCGCCATCCACCACCGCCTCGGCACGCTCCTGCATCAGATGATCGTCGCAGGTCAGGTAGGGTTCGCACTCGCTGCCGTTGACGATTAGGGTTTGAATTTCAAAACGTCGACCCTGACGTAATTTCACGGCGGCGGGAAAGATAGCGCCTCCCATGCCGACGATGCCGGCCGCTTCCACCCGTGCGGCCAGAGTATCGGGATCCATGCTGAATGGGTCTGTGATAGGTTCCAGGGTCACCCAGCGGTCCTCGCCGTCGGTGTCAATGGTAATGGCCGTTGCCGGCAGACCGGACGGGTGGGGCGCCACGATGGGCCCGATGGCACTGACCACTCCAGAGCTGGAGGCATGTACATTGGCCGACATGGATCCAGCGGCGCGAGCGATAAGCTGCCCTTTCAGCACCCGGTCGCCCACGCCCACCAGCGGGGTGGCCGCCACGCCGGCGTGCTGGCTCAGGGGCATGTGCAACTGCCGGGGTAAGGGCAGCTGCTGCAGAATGCTGCGACCGGCGGTGAGGTCCTTGTGAGTTTCCGGGTGCACGCCACCGCGAATTTTGCCAAAACCGAACATGCTTATGCCGCCTCTGGCTTGGGCCAGTGCCAGGTACCCAGCGTGACCGGTTCCGGATTTAGGGAAATACAGTTTTCCGGGCACACGTCCTTGCATTTGGAGCAGCCGGTACAGGCCTGGGGAATGACCGCGTGCAGTTGTTTGGTGGCGCCTACGATGGCGTCCGTGGGGCAGGCTTTGTAGCATTTGGTGCAACCGGTGCAGAGGCTTTCCTCGATACTGGCCAGCAGGGGCACCGGGGCATCCCCCAGACTGTTCAGATCCACGTCCAGCAGCTGCGCCAGGGATTCAGTCAAGGCGCGTCCCCCCGGAGGGCAGCAATTCACGGCGGCGGTGCCCGCCACCATGGCTTCCGCGGCGGCACCGCAACCGGGGAAGCCGCACTGACCGCACTGGCTCCCGGGCAGCATGGCCTCCACTTCATTAACGATGGGGTTCTCCTCCACCGCAAATAGCCGCGCCGCCAGACCCAGCAACCAGCCCAGCACCAATCCCAGAATTGTCAAAACCAATGTGGCAGTAAACATGACCCCTCCTTAAATCATTCCGCTGAAACCCATGAACACCAAAGACAACAGGCCGGCGGTGACCAGACTCACCGGTGCCCCGGCAAAGGTGGCCGGCACGTTGGCCAGGGCAATCCGCTCCCGCAGTCCGGCAAAGATCACCATCACCAGAGAAAAACCCAGTGCGGAGCCCATGCCGAATACCAGGCTTTGAATCAATGTGTACTGCTCGCGTACGTTCAGCAGAGCCACTCCCAGCACAGCGCAGTTGGTGGTAATGAGCGGCAGGAATACGCCCAGGTTTTTATGCAGCAGGGGGCTGGTCTTGCGCACCACCGCTTCGGTGAATTGCACCACGGCGGCAATAATAAGGATGAAAGACAGAATACGCAGAAACTCGATATTAAGCGGCACCAGCAACAGATGTTCGATAATCCAGCTGGCCAGAGCGGACAGTGTCAGCACAAAGGTGGTGGCCAGGCCCATGCCAAAGGCGGCGCTCAGATTATTGGAAACCCCCATCAGGGGGCAAAGCCCCAGAAATTTCACCAGGACTATGTTGTTGACCAGAACGGTACTGATGAACAAAAGCAGGTAATCCATAAATCCATTCCTGAAGTCAGTCTGACGCCGGTAACGGTTTGTCGCGTTTGTCATGCGAATCGCGGTTTCAGGCCTCGGCTGCATGATGTATGCCATGGGAAAAATGCGACAAACGACGGCTGTTGTGGTGGTTGCAATGGATTGCCTTGGAGGTGGAACGGATTGATTTCACGGGGTCGGTTCCGCTTGCACCGGAACCGTGCGTGTCGGATACCGACGTTTTGTCGCAATTGCGACAGGCCATGGCGAGCACGCTCGGCGTAAATTGTTGGTTTTGCGACAAGAGCCGGGGCAAAACCCGACAAAGGGTTGATTTCCGTGGCCTCCCGACCTGCGGCATATATCTTGCTGACGGTTAATCACCAGTAACTGATATGGATGCTGCGGCATCTTTCGGGGTGAAACATGGTTAAAAACACGGGCGCTGAGGCGCGCCATACCAATGCGGAAGCGGAGACCACCAGTGTTAGCGGCCGCAACGACACTGTGCTCCGGGACGAAGTGTTTTTTCAGGCGGTGGAGCACTGCCCCGTTGCCATTTCCATTACCGATCTGAAAGCCAATATTCTGTATGCCAACCGGGCCTTCACTCAGGTGACCGGCTACGGCAAGCACGAGGTAATTGGTAAAAACGAATCCATTCTGTCCAATCACACCACTCCGCGCCTGGTGTACCAGGCACTCTGGGGCCGGCTGGCACAACAGCGTCCCTGGACCGGGATGTTGCTGAACCGGCGCAAGGATCAAAGCCTGTACCTGGCGGAACTGACCGTGGCACCGGTGATTGATGAGAACAGCAAAACTGTCCACTACCTGGGCATGCACCGGGACAGCACCGATGTTCACGAGCTGGAGCAACGGGTGCTGAATCAGAAGTTAATGATCGAAGCGGTGGTCAACGCGGTGCCTTCGGCAGTGGTGTTGCTGGACGATGGCGGGCGGGTGGTACTGGCTAACCCCAGTTTTCGGGATCTGGCCAAGAGCCTGGCGCCGGATGAACCGCTGGAATCCTTTCTGCGGCTGCTGGATGTCAAACTGGATAGCCACTTTGAAAACCTACAGCGCAACCGGGCGTGCTTCCATGGCAAAGAGATCAGTATCGATCAGGGGGGCGGTTATACCCGCTGGTTTTCCTGTTTCGGTACCGACATTGAAATCAAGAATGAAAGTCCGGATGGATTTTTTGAGCAGGTCATCAGTCATTACTCGCTGTTGATGCTGAATGATGTCACGGATCTGCGCCGGCGGCAGATGGATATTCATTTGAATTCCATCAAAGCGCTAATGACCGAAGAGGATATGGTGCAGGGCATGCGGGAAACGGTGAACGGGGCCATTCACCAGTTGCAGGGCCCCGTCAACCTATTGTCCGCCGCGGTCAATATTTTGCAGCGGCGTGATGATCAGCAGGATCAGGCCGTCATTGGTGCGCTGGAGGAGGCTCTTGAGGCCGGTCAGCAGGCACTGGAAAACCTGCAGGATTCACTGCCGGCCCCTCTTAGCGAGACCAAACAGCCGGTGAATGTCAATCAGTTGATCCGTGAGGTGCTGTCCATCGACGCGGAAAAAATGCTGGCTCAGGGTATTACCGTGGAGTGGTTGCCGGCATTAACCCTGCCAGCGCCACTGGGGCGGGTGCGACGGCTGCGCTCCATGTTCAAGCAGTTGCTGGACAATGCCATCGAGGCCATGAGCGAACGCTCAGTGAAACAGCGGGAGCTGAAGATCGTGACCCGGGCGGAGCGGGATCTGGTGATCATTGAAATCAGTGATACCGGACCGGGCATTGCCGCCGACCTGTTGGTAAAAGTCTTTCAACCTTTCTATAGCACCAAGTCCAGTGGACAGGGATGCCGGGGCATGGGTCTGCCCATGGTTCAGGAAATCGTGTCTGATCATTCCGGTACGGTATATATAGATTCTCAATACCGTGACGGCTGCAAAGTGGTAGTGCAGTTGCCAGTATCATCGGCCGGTTAAGCGCCAGCGGGAGTAGCCATGAATACATCGACCTTGACCAGACCGGGATTAAGCGTGGGCAGTCGTGCTGAGCTGATAGAGCGTCAGTTCCGGGCGCTGTGCCATGTGTCTCAGATACTGTGCCGGGCCCGGAATATTGAGGAGACCCTGGATGGTATTCTGGCGGCGCTGCACAAGGAATGCGGTATGTTGCATGGGGTGGTGACACTGTCCGACCCGGAGCATGCCAATTTACAGGTGGGTGCGTTGTACAGTGAATCCGAGTCGGTGAGCAAAGCTTCTTCCGGTGTGCGTTATCAGTCGGGTGAAGGCATTGTGGGCCGGATTCTGCAACACAACACCTCTATCACGCTCGGTCGGATTTCGTCTGAACCCCGATTTTTGGATCGCCTGGCGCTGTACGACCTGGAACTGCCTTTTATCGGTGTGCCGATCCGGGATGGTGACGGTTCCTCCATTGGTGTTTTGGCCGCCCAGCCGGACGTACCGGCGGATGATTACCTGCCGGAGCGCACCGCGTTTATGGAGGCGGTGGCGGACCTGCTGTCGCAAACCGTGCGCCTGATCGTCAATATGGAGAAAGGCAAAACGCTGGCCAGCGAGCGGGATGAGCTGCGGCGGGAGGTACGGGGTAAATACGGTTTCGAGAATATGGTGGTGGGCCATTCCGGCGCCATGCGTCAGGTATTCGATCAGGTACGACGGGTGGCGAAGTGGGACAGCACGGTATTGATTTTGGGGGAGTCCGGCACTGGTAAGGAACTGATCTCCAGTGCCATTCATTACAATTCACCCCGGGCCCATAACCGGTTTGTACGCCTGAACTGTGCCTCGTTACCGGAAACACTTCTGGAATCGGAGCTGTTTGGTCATGAAAAAGGCGCCTTTACCAACGCCGTGAAGCAGCGCAAGGGACGTTTTGAGCAGGCGGATGGCGGCACCCTGTTTCTGGATGAAATCGGTGAGATCAGTCCCGTATTTCAGGCCAAGCTCCTGCGGGTGCTGCAGGAGGGCGAACTGGAGCGGGTGGGCGGCACCCAGACCATCAAAGTGGACGTGCGCATCGTGGCCGCCACTAACCGCAACCTGGAAGCGGAAGTGGAAGCCGGTAAATTTCGGGAAGATCTTTACTATCGGTTGAATGTGATGGCCATTCGCATCCCGCCGTTGCGGGAACGGCTGGTGGATATCCCGGAATTGTCGAAATTCCTGATTGAGAAAATCGCCAAACAACAGGGCCGGGATCTGCGGATCACCGATAACGCCGTGCGTATGCTGATGGGGTACGACTGGCCTGGCAACGTGCGCCAGTTGGAAAATTGTCTGGAACGCGCCTCCATCATGACGGAGGAAGGGGTAATCGATAGTGATGTGATTGCGTTGCCTGAGCATTATGCCAGTGGGGCGCCGGTACCTGCGGCAAACAGCGTTAAGGAAGTGGATCTGAACGATCCGGATATGGATGAGCGGGAGCGGCTGATTGCCGCCCTGGAGCAGGCCGGTTGGGTGCAGGCCAAAGCCGCCCGCCTATTGGGAATGACCCCCAGGCAGATTGCTTACCGAATCCAGACCATGAAAATTAATGTGCGCAAGATCTAGGGATGCCCGGGGCATGGTGTCATTCCCGACAGCAAAAGCGGCGCAATTGTTGTGACAAACCCAACAAGCTGAATATCAACTTTGGAAAAAACTCTGTAAATACCGCCGCTTAGTTATCGGCACGGGCATTGCAGAACAAGGCTGACCGATTGGGTGAATCAGCTAGAGGAGTTCTCGTAATGGAACTGACAGTGCTAGATCAGGCGACAAATAGTGAAGAGGCCAGCAGTTGTGCGTCCGGCTCTTGCGGTAGCAGCAATGATCAAATGAATCAGCTTTCCGATGAGATCCGGCAGAAGGTGGAGAATCACCCCTGCTACTCAGAAGAGGCGCATCATTATTTCGCCCGTATGCACGTGGCGGTGGCGCCGGCCTGCAATATCCAATGTCACTACTGCAACCGGAAGTACGATTGCTCCAATGAATCCCGTCCCGGGGTGGTATCTGAACTGCTGACACCGGACGAGGCGGTGATGAAGACCAAAGCGGTGGCAGCCAATATTCCGCAAATGACCGTGCTGGGTATTGCCGGCCCCGGCGACCCTCTGGCTAATCCGGAGCGTACCTTCGATACCTTCCGCATGCTCAGCGAACAGGCGCCGGATATCAAGCTTTGCGTGTCCACCAATGGTCTGGCGCTGCCGGATTCAGTGGAGGAGCTGGCCAAGCACAACATCGATCATGTGACCATCACCATTAATTGCGTGGATCCGGAAATCGGCGCCAAGATTTACCCTTGGATTTACTGGAACAACAAGCGTATTCGCGGCAAGAAGGCCGCCAAGATTTTGATCGACCAGCAACAAAAAGGTCTGGAGATGCTGGTGGAGCGGGGAATTCTGGTGAAGGTCAATTCCGTGATGATTCCCGGCGTCAATGATGAGCATCTCAAAGAAGTGAGCCGCATCGTCAAGCAGAAAGGGGCATTCCTGCACAACGTGATGCCGCTGATTGCAGAGGCGGAGCATGGCACCTTTTTCGGGGTGATGGGCCAGCGTGGACCAGAGCCGGAAGAGTTACAGGACCTGCAGGACGAATGTGCCGGTGATATGAATATGATGCGCCATTGCCGACAGTGCCGCGCCGACGCCGTGGGCCTGTTGGGCGAGGACCGGGGTGAGGAGTTCACACTGGACAAGATCGCCGCCATGGACATCGACTACGATGCCGCCATGAAGGCCCGCAAACTGGTACACGATGGCATTATGGAAGAACTGGATGAGAAGCGAGCCAAGCGTGATCGGCTGGCAGCGGTCTCTTTACCGGAACCCAAGGATGAAATTGGCAGCCACTATCGTCCGGTACTGATGGCAGTGGCCACCAGTGGTGGCGGCCTGATCAATCAGCACTTCGGTCATGCCACGGAGTTCCTGGTGTACGAAGCATCCCCCTCCGGTGTGCGCTTTATCGGCCATCGCAAAGTGGATCAGTACTGTATTGGTAACGATACCTGCGGCGAAAAGGAATCCGCATTGAGCGGTAGCATCCGTTCGCTGCAAGGCTGTGAAGCGGTGTTGTGTTCCAAGATCGGGTACGAACCCTGGTCGCTGCTGGAGGAGGCAGGGGTGGTGCCCAATGGTGAACATGCCATGGAGCCCATTGAGGAAGCGGTGCTGGCGGTCTATAAGGAAATGATCGCGGCGGGCAAACTGGACGACAGTCTCGATGCGCGGCAGGAATTTTCTGCCTGATCAACAACGGTCAACCCATCTGTAGAGAGGAGATCGGTCATGGCTTTGGAAATTGTGGATTCCTGTGTGAACTGCTGGGCCTGTTACGACGTCTGCCCCAGTAATGCCATTTATTCCAGTTCGCCGCATTTTAAGATCAACCCCCGTAAATGTACTGAGTGTGAGGGTGACTATCACCACCCTCAGTGCGCCAGCATTTGTCCCATCGAAGAGGCGATCCTGGATGCCGGCGGCGCGCCGCTCAACCCTCTGGGTTCTCTGACGGGTATTCCGCCGGAGAAAATGGAAGAAGCCATGCGTGAAATTCAGGCGCGCTGAGGCCGGGTCATGCCTTCCGTGGTGCTGGATTTTTACGAGAAGCCAGGGTGTATTAACAACCGCAAGCAGCGTTCCATTTTAGAAGGCGCGGGTTTTCAGCTGCGGGTACACAATCTGTTAACGCACCCGTGGCAGGCGGATGAGTTGAGGGCGTTTTTTACTGAACTACCACTGCCGCAGTGGTTTAACCCCAGTGCGCCCCGAATTAAACAGGAACGGATAAAGCCGTTTCTATTGACGGAAACCCAGGCATTGAGCGCCATGCTGGAGGATCCGTTGTTAATCCGGCGGCCATTGATTCAATGTGGTGCTATCAAAGGGGCGGGGTTCGATTTGAATCAGTGGCTTCCGCTACTGAGCGCCGCCCCGGATGTGCTGCCAAAGGTGCCCGAAGATATCGAACAATGTCCCCGCAGTCTGAAGCAGCCAGGGAGCCCCCCATCATGAATGCCAGTGCTTTGCCCACACCGTTGCTCCACTCTGTACAGGCTCACCTGAGCACTGTGATCCCTCCGGACGCCTTTAACAGTGCCGGTGGCCGGCGGCAGATGGAGTCACGCTTGCTGGCGCAACTGCTTTGCAGTCAACGTCAGGGGCGTGGCTGTCTACCATTTTGCCTGGGCCTGATGCCACTGGATTTTGTCTGGCTGGTGCATGATTATCTGGGAGATTGCCCAACGGTGCCTGAGCTGGTGAGTCCGCAAACCTCGGCTAATCAACTGGCCCGCTCTAATGGACGGTTGCGCCAGGAATTACTCAGTATGCGCCTGGATGAGTGGCATGACGTGCGCGATCTTCTGCTGGCGGGCCGAGCCCATGTCAGCGGTTTCGAAATTCCTCTGGCCCAGATGGTGGCGGCGGGATGTCTGGGTGGTGATCACCTGTGGCGGGATCTGGGTCTGAAGAGCCGGACTGAACTGACGGCGTTGATGGCCACTCATTTCCCCCTGTTGGCGGAGCGTAATGACAAAGATATGAAATGGAAAAAGTTCTTCTATAAGCAGTTGTGTGAGCGGGAAGGGGGCTACGTATGTCGGGCGCCCAGTTGCGAGCAATGTGCCGCATACGCGGATTGCTTTGGACCGGAAGAGTAACAGGAGCCCTGGCGATGAAAGCTTATCAGTGCATCAGTATAGAACAGGCAGAGCCGCTCTTCGTTTCCGGTCGCACCCTGATTCTGGATATGCGGGATTACCGCTCATACCTGACCGGTCACCATCCTAAAGCGTTGCATTTGAGCGATGCCAATCTGCGGTCGCTGTTAAAGCATACCGCCAAACAGGTACCGATTTTGATTTACTGTTATCACGGTCATTCCAGCCAGGATATGGCGCAGCTGTTTGCGGATTTCGGTTTCCGTGAAGTTTACAGTCTGGATGGCGGCTGGGAAGCCCTGTTTCAGGTGATGACGCCCCCCCGAGAACCATTGACCGAGGATTTGCTGCAATGGTTACAGACACGGGGTTTTGACCCTGAAAACCTGGACAGCCGTATCGCCAACCAGCATACGCCGCTCATGCAGGGTGCCATCGAAGCCAATCACAGCGTCTGTAGCGAACTGTTGGACAAGGGGGCCACCCCGGATCTGGTGAATAAAGACGGTAATAATGCCCTCTGGTTTGCCTGCCACAGTCAGCATCCCGAACTGGTGCGGCAATTCGTCAGTCAGGGTGTCAATATCGACAACCAGAATGATAACGGCGCCACCGCGTTAATGTACGCTGCATCCAGTGGGAAAGCGGCTATTGTCCGCTTGTTACTGGAGTTGGGAGCGCGTACTGACCTGGTGACCCTGGATGAATTCAG
The DNA here is from genome assembly GCA_002701845.1 of Pseudomonadales bacterium. Classification (GTDB taxonomy): domain Bacteria; phylum Pseudomonadota; class Gammaproteobacteria; order Pseudomonadales; family Ketobacteraceae; genus Ketobacter. Next base: position 72,208 of record NZXG01000008.1, on the reverse strand, counting down.
CGCTCTGGATATGTGCGCGGATTTGGAATCTTTGCGGTTGTTACGAAATGCCACCAAAGGCGTCTCTAAGCCCGTCATAGCTATGGGCTGAGTGACAACGCTTCCTTTAACTCAGGACTCACTAAGGAGCACAACCATGGGTACCGGCGACAACAAGACCACAGAACAGATTATTCGCCATCAGCTGGCGGAAAATCCGGTGATTATTTACATGAAAGGCACTCCGGAGGCCCCTGAGTGCGGTTTTTCCGCGGCAGCCGTGGCGGCTTTAAAGCAAACCGCTAAACCGTTTGCCTTTGTCAATGTTCTGCAATCACCATTCATTCGCGAACGCTTGCCCCGCATTTCTTCCTGGCCTACATTTCCCCAGCTGTTCATTAAAGGCGAATTGATCGGTGGCTCCGATATTATTGTTGCCATGGTTGAGGATGGCTCTCTGCTGGAGATGCTGAACCAGGTTGAGGTGGCTTGATGTTGGCGCAGGAAGTGGAGACGCGGATCAAAACCAAGCTCCAGGACGCCGAAGTCAAGGTGGAAGGTGAGGACTGCAGTTTCGCGGTGGTGGTGCTGAGTGAATCGTTCCGGGGAATGCCGGTGGTGCGGCGCCAACAGACGGTTCTGGCCGCGTTTTCAGATGTATTACAGACTGGCGAGCTGCATGCTCTGAGCGTGAAAGCCCATACTCCGGAGGAATGGCGCTCATTTCAACAGGGCAGCCTGACCCAGATTGAAATGTAGCCGAAGCAGGCACGCTAAAGCAGGAGAGAGTCATGAGTAATGGACCTAATCTGAGTCGCGAGGCGGCGCTGCGTATTGCACTGGCGTCCCGGGTGTTGCCTGGAGTCAGTCTGCAGCAGTTACTGGAAATATTGCATCGCCGCATAGCCGGGGAACTAACGGAAGACTCTCTTACCACCATTACGGTTACGGATCTGAAAACCGGATTTGGTAGTGCCGATGGCGAAGAGGATGGTGAAGATATCAGCGTCGGGCTGCCGGCATTAAAGGAGGCCGTGCGCATTCTCTGGGGGGAGCAAAACGACGACAACCTGCCGCAGATCGAGTCGCATCAAGAGCCTCTGCCAGGTTCCATTCGGGTAGCGGTGGCATCTAACAGTGGGGAATCTCTCAATGGGCATTTCGGCTCCTGTATTCGGTTTCTGGTGTATGAGGTGAATGTAGAGACATCGCGCCTGGTTGGAATACGGTCGGCATTGGAAGCCGATTTTTCCGATGATCGTAATGGCTTTCGGGTGGATCTGATTCGCGACTGTCAGGTGTTGTATGTGGTTTCCGTTGGCGGGCCAGCTGCGGCCAAGGTAGTGCGCGCGGGTATTTACCCCATTAAGCTGATTGACGGTGGTGAGGCCCGGGAAGTCATCGCCAAGCTGCAGGGGGTAATGGCTGGCACACCGCCCCCCTGGCTGGCGAAGATCATGGGCATCGAGGCTGAGCATCGGGTCCGCTTCAATCGCGATCAGACAGCTATTGATGCCTGAGTCGAATTCCCGGTAATCGCCGGGCAGTTTCAGCAGCTACCCTATGTTTCCGATTATTGCCTGAACCAATACCGGCTCGGGGCGGTGGCCCCGCTTTGGAATGTTTGGGCGTTTCGTTGTCAGCCTATCGTCGTCACTCCGCTTTCGTAGACTCTGGCTCCACCGCAATCTTTTCGTGGAAACCCAGAATAAAGAACCCCAGCATCATCAGAACACAAAAAAGTGGAAAGGATATTGCTCTGGATCAATGGTGCGACGTATTCCCCGGCTTTTGTGGCGTTTCTTGTGAGAGAAGCAACAAGATCCCCGCTAACCAGGAGGTTTTGCGTCAAGACTGCCACCGCTTGCCCCTGGTAGCCGAATTTCGTTGACCCAATTTCGGAACAATATCGAAGCAATGTCGGAACAATTTCAGGACAATGCCGCAACCAGGGTGATACAACAGATAAGCGTCGGCGGCGGTATAACCAACAGTTAACATTAGAGCATAGAGAGGAGCGTTACCATGGCAGAGTTCTATATTGAAAAGCAACCACAAAACACCGGTGCCCATCTTGTGCATTTTTCCCATTGTCAGGGGTTGTCGGAGCTGTCGGGCTTAAACTATTTGGGATCCATTGCCAGTTACGACAGTGCCTGGAAGGAGGCCAAAAAACTGTACCATGAGGTTTCGGCCTGCCCCGCCTGCGCCGGGCAATATGCGGGCTGACCACTGATTTTCCAGTGTCATCCAGCCGCTAACCAACGGCAATAAAAAGGGGGCGGCAATAAAAAGGGGGATGGGATTCATAACCCATTCCCCTTTTTATATTCAAGGCAGCCCCGGGCTATCGTCAGTACTGGGTGCGTCTGGATCAGTCGATCAGGCAACACTGGTTAACTGGGACTTATCCAGTGCCAGCAATTCGGTCCAGTCTGCGTCGATAATCTCGAGATTCTTTTTGTTGCAGAAGCGTTTTTCCTTGTCGTTGGCGTCCGCCAGCATGACCCACCCTGCAGGCTCTGCGGCACTGTAGATAATGTCGCTCAGTACCATGCGCTCAGTGTCGCGCTGCATACGCATACCCAGAAACAGATACTGTTTGTCTTTGCGGTATTGTTTCAAAAATCCGGGAATCGCAAAGCCCCCCATCAGTTCGGTAATGTAGTCCACGTAATCGGCATCGGAGGCCACATAGTTGGGTTCCGGCCAGGGGGTGCCCATGGGCTTGAACAGGATGGGCAGGCTAGGATCCACTGCTTCCTGATCCACTTCGGTGTAGGCGGTGCCGTTATACTGATAAATTTTGAAGCGGTAATCGGTGCCGGAAATTCGGGCCAGACCCACAATCAGCGTGTGAGGCTTATTGCTATAGAGCTGCTGCAGCTGAGTGTCGCGGTTGATGTCCACCACATAGTTGGGTTCCAGGCTGGCCAGCCAGCCATGGAAGCCGGAATCGGTCCAGGGTGTTTCGGCGTAAGTCTGGGTAAGAAATTTTTCAATAAACTTGCGGCCCCGTTTTTGTTCCAGATTCATGGCAGCCCGGGGAAATTCATACATCAGGCGTGGCGCCATGGGCTTGCCGCCATTCATGGCCAGAATCAGGCCGTCGCTGTCGGCCGGAACCGGTTCCCCGGAATCCCGGTGCACCACCCCTTTAAGCACACCTGGACCCAGGTACGGGACGATCTGACCCTGGCTGATGCCGTTCACTATGTCCGCCAGTTGTTGTTTAGTTGCCATGACTTTGCCTCTTTAATTGCAAACGAATAAATAAATGGAAGGCGAGGGCCTGGGATTGTGATTAATCCGCCGGGGCTTTCTCGCGGTTTTCCTGTAACGCAAAGGGCAAGAACCACGCCACAGCGTAACAGGCTGAAATCCAAGGATAATCTATCAAGCCTTGTTGTAACTCTGTCAGGCGATTGGGGTGGCCTTGCCACCGATTGGCGGTTTTGCGACAAGCAATCCGGCCCTGTTGCCGGCTTTTCTTGACCCAAATCAATTTGTGCTTCTCCTCCCCCTTTGTTTGTTGTTATTGCGACACCGCTACGGCTTGTGTCGTCTACAGCACCAATACCAACGGCTCTGCCGTTTCATAGAAATAGTAATAAAAACAGTGGCATGTGCGACCCGCGCCAGGCTGGCACAGAGCCTGCACTCAGGTTGGCGTGGGCAGGCATCCACATCCTTCACTCATTGCAACGTTGTCTGCCGCACCAATTTTCATAGGCCAACATCACGCCTGAGAAAAACCTAGAGGAGAAACGATTATGGCAATGCGTCAATGTGCAATTTACGGGAAAGGCGGCATCGGTAAGTCAACCACCACTCAGAATCTGGTGGCTGCTCTGGCGGAAGCTGGCAAAAAAGTGATGATCGTGGGCTGCGATCCCAAGGCGGACTCCACTCGACTGATTCTTCACTCCAAAGCGCAAAACACCATCATGGAAATGGCTGCCGAAGCCGGTACCGTGGAAGACCTGGAGCTGGAAGATGTGTTGAAAGCCGGTTACGGCGACATTCGCTGTGTAGAGTCTGGTGGTCCGGAGCCGGGCGTAGGCTGCGCCGGTCGCGGTGTTATCACTGCCATTAACTTCCTGGAAGAGGAAGGTGCCTACGAGGAAGACCTGGACTTCGTATTCTATGACGTACTGGGCGACGTGGTGTGTGGTGGTTTTGCCATGCCTATCCGCGAAAACAAAGCTCAGGAAATCTACATCGTGGTATCCGGAGAAATGATGGCCATGTATGCGGCCAACAACATTTCCAAGGGTATCGTGAAGTACGCCAACTCCGGCGGTGTGCGTCTGGCTGGTCTGATCTGTAACTCTCGTAATACCGACCGTGAAGACGAACTGATCGAAGCCCTGGCTGCCAAGCTGGGAACCCAGATGGTCCACTTCATCCCCCGTGACAATGTGGTTCAGCGTGCGGAAATCCGTCGTATGACCGTCATTGAATACGATCCCGCAGCCAAGCAGGCTGATGAGTATCGCACTCTGGCTCAAAAGGTTATCGATAACGAAAAACTGGTAATCCCTGAGCCCTGCACCATGGATGAGCTGGAAGAGCTGCTGATGGAATTCGGCATCATGGAAGAAGAAGATATGAGTATCGTAGGTAAAACCGCTGCTGACGAGGCTGTTGCCTAATTCAGCACGGGCTACCTTGGCGCTCAGTGTTTGTGCGGGATAGGGCGGATTAGCCCTATCGGATAGGGTGGCGCAGCCGCGTCGTGGCGCCACCCCTGTTCGCGACCCGTCAATCTAAATAGAGAGGAGACTGACCATGTCTGTCATGTCACGCGATGAAGTTGAATCCTTGATTCAAGAAGTACTGGAAGTGTATCCGGCCAAGGCCCAGAAAGATCGAGCCAAACACCTGACACCCAACGACCACGAAGTTGAACAGTCCAAGAAGTGTATCACCTCCAACAAGAAGTCTCTGCCGGGTGTGATGACCATCCGGGGTTGTGCCTACGCCGGTTCCAAGGGTGTGGTCTGGGGTCCGGTGAAGGATATGATTCATATCTCTCACGGTCCGGTTGGATGTGGTCAATACAGCCGTGCTGGACGCCGTAACTACTATATTGGCACCACCGGTGTTAATGCCTTCGTTACCATGAACTTTACCTCGGATTTCCAGGAAAAGGACATCGTATTCGGTGGTGACAAAAAGCTGGCCAAGCTGATCGACGAGATTGAAACCCTGTTCCCGCTCAACAAGGGTGTCACTATCCAGTCAGAATGTCCTATTGGTCTGATCGGTGACGATATCGAAGCCGTGGCCAAGAAGAAGACCAAAGAGCATGGTAAAACCGTGGTGCCGGTGCGTTGCGAAGGCTTCCGCGGCGTGTCTCAGTCTCTGGGTCACCACATTGCCAATGACGCGGTACGGGACTGGGTGCTGAGCGCGCGGGACGAAGATGACAGCTTCGAGGTCACTGATTACGACGTAGCCATTATCGGCGACTACAACATCGGTGGTGACGCCTGGTCCTCCCGTATCCTGCTGGAGGAAATGGGCCTGCGCGTTGTGGCTCAGTGGTCCGGTGACGGTACCATCTCCGAAATGGAGTTGACGCCCAAGGTTAAGCTGAACCTGGTGCATTGCTACCGCTCCATGAACTATATCTCCCGTCATATGGAAGAGAAGTACAAGATTCCCTGGATCGAGTACAACTTCTTCGGCCCCACCAAAACCGTGGAATCCCTGCGGAAAATTGCTTCTCACTTCGATGAGAGCATCCAGCAGAAGTGTGAAGAGGTGATCGAGCGTTATCGTCCGGAGTGGGACGCTGTCATTGCCCGGTATCGTCCGCGCCTGGAAGGCAAGCGGGTCATGCTGTACGTGGGTGGTCTGCGCCCCCGTCACGTGATCGGAGCCTACGAAGATCTGGGTATGGAAGTGGTGGGAACCGGCTATGAATTCGGCCACAACGATGATTATGACCGTACCATCAAGGAAATGGGTGATGCCACCCTGCTGTACGATGATGTGACCGGCTATGAATTTGAAGAGTTCGTGAAGAAGGTTAAGCCTGATCTGATCGGCTCCGGCATCAAGGAAAAGTACATCTTCCAAAAGATGGGTGTTCCTTTCCGTCAGATGCACTCCTGGGACTACTCCGGCCCCTATCATGGCTTTGATGGCTTTGCCATTTTTGCCCGGGACATGGATATGACCCTGAACAATCCCTGCTGGAGCAAGCTGCAGGCACCCTGGAAGAAAGAAGTTGCTGCTGACGAAGTCGTCGCTGCATCTGCTTAATCCTTTAAACCAAACCATGATACCCGCCAGACCACAGATTAGTGGCGCGGGAGGAGGCAAAGCACCATGAGTCAGCAAGTCGACGACATCAAGCCGAGTTATCCCTTGTTCCGTGATGACGATTACAAGGATATGCTCAAAAACAAGCGTGAGCAGTTTGAAGAGGTACACTCACAGGAAAAGATCGATGAAACGTTCCTGTGGACCACAACCAAAGAGTATCAGGAGCTGAATTTTCAGCGCGAAGCTCTGACGGTAAACCCGGCCAAGGCCTGTCAGCCTCTGGGTGCGGTACTCTGCGCCCTGGGCTTTGAAAAGACCATGCCTTATGTACACGGCAGTCAGGGTTGCGTGGCGTACTTCCGCACCTACTTCAATCGCCACTTCAAGGAGCCCATTGCCTGCGTATCGGATTCCATGACCGAAGACGCCGCGGTGTTTGGTGGCCAGAAGAACATGTTCGACGGCCTGGAAAACTGCAAGGCTACCTACAAGCCGGACATGATCGCTGTATCCACCACCTGCATGGCGGAAGTTATCGGTGACGATCTGAATGCGTTTATCAATAACTCCAAGAAGGAAGGGCATATTCCCCAGGACTATCCGGTACCTTTTGCTCACACGCCGAGCTTTGTGGGCAGCCATGTGACCGGTTGGGACAATATGTTCGAGGGTATGGCCCGTTACTTCACTCTGAACTACATGGAAGACAAGGAAATCGGCAGTAACGGCAAAATCAATATCGTGCCCGGTTTCGAGACCTATCTGGGTAACTTCCGGGTGATCAAGCGCATGCTGAATGAAATGGACGTGGATTTCAGTCTGCTCTCGGATCCGGAAGAGGTTCTGGATACGCCGGCTGACGGTGAGTTCCGTATGTACTCTGGGGGTACCACCCAGGCGGAAATCAAGGATGCACCCAACGCGCACAACACGTTGCTGCTGCAGCCCTGGCAACTGCCGAAAACCCAAAAGTACGTGATCAACACCTGGAAGCACGAAGTCCCCAAAACCATGCGTATCCCCATGGGTCTGGACTGGACCGATGAATTCCTGATGAAAGTCAGCGAAATCACCGGCAAGGAAATTCCCGAGAGCCTGGCCAAAGAGCGTGGTCGTCTGGTGGACATGATGACTGATTCCCACGCCTGGTTGCACGGCAAGCGTTACGCCTTGTGGGGTGATCCCGACTTCGTCGAGGGCATGGTGAAGTTCCTGCTGGAACTGGGCTGTGAGCCTGTGCACATTCTTTGTAACAACGCCAACAAACGTTGGAAGAAAGAAATGGAGAAGATCCTGTCTGAGTCTCCGTACGGTGCTAACAGCACTGTACATATTCAGAAGGATCTGTGGCACATGCGTTCTCTGGTGTTTACCGACAAGCCGGACTTCATGATTGGTAATTCTTACGGTAAGTTCATCCAGCGCGATACTCTGTACAAGGGTAAAGAGCATGAGGTGCCGCTGATCCGTATTGGCTTCCCGATCTTCGACCGGCACCACCTGCATCGCCAGACCACCATGGGCTATGAAGGCGCCATGCAGATCCTCACCACACTGGTGAACGCGGAACTGGAACGCTTGGACGAGGCTACCCGCGGTATGCAAACAACGGATTACAACTACGATCTGGTTCGTTAATCCGTCCTCCCCCAGAGGTTGTTTGTGTTTTTCGTCCCTCCGCAGCGGGAGCTCCCGCCCGCTGCGGACTTTTTAGCGGGTAACCGCAAGTGAGGTAGTCATGCCCAACGTTATGATTCGTCAGACTGAATCCGGTGGACTCACTCTGTACGTGGCCAAAAAGGATCTGGAAGAGTCGGTGGTGTCCATTGAGCATAACACCGATCATTGCTGGGGCGGCGAAATTACCCTGGCGGACGGCTCCAGCTACTATATCGAGCCCATGTCTGAAGTTCCCTCTTTACCCATCACCGTTCGCGCCAAGCGTGGCGCGGGAGGCTGAAATGAATTCGCAAGCTGTGAATGACGATGTGGCGCTGCGCATCGGTCTGGCAGCGCGCACCCTGCCGGATGTGGATGCCAAGGCGCTGGTGGGTGTGGTCATTCAGGCGGTGGGGCAACCCATCACCACCGCCCGCCTGACCAAACTGCGGCTCAACCGGCTCAAGCAGGCCGGTGCCGGCGTGCTGGATACGGTGGATGATCATGACCTGAAACGGGCGCTGGATTTTCTCAAGGGGCGGGGTATCAAACTGGAAGCAGAGCCCCTGCCACAGGTGGCTAAGTTTGAGCCGGGGGATATGCCGGGCTCCATTCGGGTGGCCTGCAGCTCCGATAACGGTGATAAGATCGATGGCCATTTTGGTTCCTGTGAACGCTATTTGATTTATCAGGTGTCCCCCACCGAAATACGCCTGATTGAAATTCGTGGGGTGCCGGAGATCGGCCCCGATGAGGATAAAAACAAACGTCGGGCAGCAAGCCTGAGTGACTGTCATGTTCTCTGCACCGTATCCATTGGCGGCCCGGCGGCAGCCAAGGTGGTACGTGAAGGTTTGCACCCGATCAAGTTGAAAGCCGCCGCCAGCGCACCGGAATACCTGCGCCAGCTGCAACAGGTACTGGAGTCCTCGCCACCGCCCTGGCTGGCCAAAGTCATGGGCGAAAGCCCGGAACAGCGGATTCGATTTCAACAGGAGGCTACATCATGATTAACCGACAAAGTCTGCAAGCCATTTTGGATCATGTGGAGCTCAAGGGCTTGAGTGAACAAACCATCGGCGAATTGCGGCAACAGTTTTCGGGTTGTCACTTCACCTATTGCATGGATGATGATGTGCTGTTTTCCAAGGCTTACCGGGAAACCGAGAATTATAATGTCTATCTGGTGGACTCCAGAGCACATTGCTCAACCCTCACCGACGACGCGGAATTGGCGTCCGGAATTGTCTTTGCCGAGGTGATCGCCGAAGAAGAAGCGGCGTGATGACATCATGAGTCCATCCAGCGATCAGGATCTGACCCCCGTTGCCGACTGCCGTTGCTGTGCGTTTCGCCGCAGTCTGCTGCTGTCGGGCCGCTGTGCGCCCGGTGACGCCTGTGTGGTGGTGGACAGCGGGCGTCAGATCGATCGCTTTTTGCGGATGAATCCGGAGCTGGCGCCACGCTATATGAAAGATCCGTTCTGGGAGCGGCGGGCCATCGCCGCCCGCTATCTGCCCATGGAGCTGCTGGCACAGCTGATGGCGGACCCTGACGAAGCCGTGCGGCGGGCGGTGGCCTATCGGCTGCCCCGGGAACAACTGGTGGCTTTGATCGATGATGAAGACCGCGAAGTACGGATTACGGTGGCAGACCGGCTGCCATTGGAACAGCTGGAACGCATGGCCGCAGATCCGGATTATCTGGTGCGGGCCTATGTGGTTCAGCGGGTACCGGTAGGGCGGCTGTTTCGATTTATGCGTGATGCGGATCGTCAGGTACGCAAGCTGGTGGCGCAGCGTCTGCCGGAGGAAAGCCTGGGACTGATGGCCACCGATCCTGAACCGGAGGTGCGACGCATTGTTGCGTCCCGTATGAGCGGTGAATCCGTGGTACCGCTATTGAATGATGAAGACTGGACGGTGCGGCTGGCGGCGATCGAAAACGCACCCCTGTCCGCACTTGCCGCGCTGGCGGACGATGCCGATCCCGAGGTGCGGGACGCGGTGCGCCAACGGCTGGTTATGGTGAACACCGCAAATACCGATTAAACCGCCTGCGCTCTGATGTGCAGGTGATCCTGGTGGCTACAGCAGCGGAGGACAAACCGATGAGTCTGCGTCACGTACACAACGGCGATGCTGTTTACGCCGCCGTGCGAATAGTGAATGATGGCTCCGTGCCCCATGCGGAGGAGAACGAAGTGTTTGCGGAAGTGGGGGCCATGGGTATGCTGATCAATACCGGGCATTTCGAGGAAAACCCCAACCAGGAATTGTTCCTGGTGAGTTTTCAGTTGCCCAACGGGGAGTTGGGGCCGCCGGTCACCTGCCTGGAGCATGAGCTCAGCGCCGAGCCCATTGTGCCTTATGCCCAGGCATGACCGACTCGCCCGAGACCATCGTCAGGTATTATCATCACCGTACTAAACACCGGCTTGACGGCTATGCCCGAGGTCCGGAAACCCTGGACTGGGACGATCAGCCCGATCCGTTTCGCCGTTACTGCGGTACTCACCGGGTGATGCTGCCTCTGGTGGCCGCTGATCTACCGGTGCCCTTCAGTCGGCTCACCGCGCCGGAACCCCTTCCTGCCCATCCCGTTAGCCTCACATCAGTGGCCATGCTGTTGGAAATGTCATTGGCCCTGTCCGCCTGGAAGCAGTATGGAACCGCCCGCTGGTCGTTGCGGGTCAACCCTTCCAGTGGCAATCTGCATCCCACGGAAGCTTTTGTGGTGGTATTGGGTGTGCCGGATTTAAGGGACGGCCTGTATCACTATGCGCCGGAACAGCATCAATTGGAATTACGCTGCGCATTCCCCACCGCGACTGTCCGCGGGCCATCGTTAAGTGTGGGGTTCAGCTCCGTTCACTGGCGGGAAGCCTGGAAGTACGGTGAACGGGCTTTCCGCTACTGCCAGCATGATGTTGGCCATGCCGCTGCGGCACTGAGTTATGCCGCCGCCACTCTGGGTTGGCGCTTGCAGCCTCAATACCAGCTCGGGAGCCGGGCGCTGGGCCAATTGTTGGGGTTGGACCGGGAGGCCGATTACGTCGGCGCCGAGGGGGAGCATCCGGATCTGTTATTGACCATAAGAGTGGGGGAGGACACTGCAACCCCGGCTTTATCGGCGCTGTTGGATTTGGCCGCCCGGGGTCAGTGGCAGGGCCGGGCCAACGTGCTGGATCCTAAGCATCTTTATGCCTGGCCGATTATCGACGAGGTGGCCGCCGCCTGTGCCAGGTCGGACCGGGCCACCGCTGCGGTTTCACCGCCGACACCCTGGCACCGCCCATTGCAGCCACTGGTCACCGGTTGTAAGGATTCCGCGCCTGCTCTGTTTCGCCGGCGCCGCTCGGCACAGGCCTTCGATTCGTCCGCTGTCATGTCTCAAACCGATTTCCAGCGCTGTCTGGATCAGCTGTTTCCCCGGCCGTTACCACCGTGGGATACGCAACCCTGGCCGCCCCGGGTGCACCTGGCCCTGTTTATCCACCGGGTTGAGGGTTTGCCGCCGGGGCTGTACGCGTTACCGCGCTCAGAGTCCGGCCTGCAGACCATGCAGCGACAGATGCGGGCGGAATTCCACTGGCGGAAAATGAACGCGGAAGCCGACGCATTGCCACTGTATCAACTGTTGCCGGCCCGGGCACAACGGACCGCCGCCAAGCTGAGCTGCCTGCAGGCCATTGCCGGAGATAGCTGTTTCAGTTTGGCCATGCTGGCGGAGTTCGATGACACGTTGTCCGATCATCCCTGGCGCTATCCCGAATTATTCTGGGAAGCCGGCGCCATTGGTCAGGTGCTCTATCTGGAGGCAGAAGCCGCTGGTCTACGGGGCACCGGGATCGGTTGTTATTTCGATGATGCGGTGCACGATCTGCTGGGGTTGCAAAACAGTGTGTTACAGAGCATTTATCACTTCACTCTGGGCGTACCCCTGGTGGATCATCGCATTACCACCCTGCCGGCCTATTCTACCCGTCGCGCCTGAAGCCGGCGGAGCTTGCTTCAGTAGCATTCCAGCTCCAATAGCCACAATAAATCCAGGGACTCGTTATCCCCCTGTTCCTCAAAAAAACTGTATAGATTGTTGAGCTGAGCGCCAACATAAAACAGGTTGTCGTGTTGCTGACGCGCCTGCTCCCGAAATTTCTGTTGAAAATAGATTTTCCAGGGGTGGTGCTCTGGTAACTGCTGCAGTTGCTGTTGCAGTCGGCCGATCAGTTGGTCCGCCCGCTGGTCACATTCGATCCCACAAAAGCTGATATAGCGATCGGTGGTCGGAATCTGAGTCATAAACGCCTCCTGATGGTTCGGGTCAAGTGAGGCTCAGTTTATTCACAGGGGCAGTATGGGTCTGTCAGCTGGCTGACACGGAGTCGGTTAATTGCCGGATTCGATCGGTATCCAATAACTGCAGGGTAGAGCGATCCGGGCGGGCGATCAGTTGCTGTCTCTCCATCCGGGTTAACAGGCTGGATAAGGTCTGGCGGGAAGTTCCGAGCAGGCTGGCCAGGGATTCTGTGGTGCCGGGCAATTTGATAATGCCAGCGGGCTGCGATTCGGCTTCACTCAGCAGAAACCGGGCCAGCTGGCCTTCCACCGAGCGAAACGCCAGGTCCTCAATCAGGTTGATACTGTTGAACAATAATATCCCCACTTCCCGCAGGGCCCCGATCGCCAGATCTGGCCGGGGTTCGAATAATGCTTTAATTTGACCAATGGCCCAGCTGCGGATAATGGTGGGTTCCTGCGCTTCCACCCAGGCGGGAGTGTGGGTGACATAAACACTCCCGGGATGCAGATAGCCCAGGGTCTGTTCCCGGGCGGCGCCATACAGGCAGATGCGGGCCCGGCCCTGATCGACAATGAACACCCGGTTGGATTGCCTGCCCGGTGCCACGATCCGCTCGCCGCTGGCAAAGCGCTGGCTATGGCCCCGCGGTAACTGCTGCTGCCAGGCCTGTGGTAAAGGCTTCACCGTTCAGGGCAGGTACAAGGCAACCAGCCGATGCACCTGGGCATCGCCCATCGCGAAGTAAGTCAATATCACTGCCCACAGCAATAAGGGTCGCAACAGGGTGTGTAAGGGATTGATGCGCATGACGGGCCTCCGGGACTAGCGGGCATTGGGTTAAGCCCTCGATGCAACCGTTGTGCCGCTGAGGAAGGAAAATAAAGTCTTAATCCATTCATGGGGTTATGCCGGTGGCGCCGGATTCCGAAGGCAAGGTTAAAGCGGCTGCCGGGGGCATATTGTCGCAAAGCCCACAGGAGCCTGCTTCACCAGTGCGGCATGGCTTACCATCGGTTCCCACCGATCCGACATCCGCAGTCGGATTGTCATCTTTTCCCGCTACACTGCCCCGCGGACTCTGGCGGCCCCGGTGTCCCTTCGGGTGTATGTTTTGGGAGAATTGAACATGCTGATGCGGCGAGACGCTGCCATGGCTTTATATTGCTGTCCCCGCACGGGAATGCCTCTGCATAAGGAGGGCGATCGGCTGGTGGTGGAGGCACTGGAGGATGGCCCCCGTTATGACATCGTGGATGGCTATCCGGTGCTGGTGGATTACGAGCGTAGTGTACTGGAAAAGAGTAGCGTGCAACGTCTGTCATCGGTGGTGGCCCGCCATGACTATGGCGGCTGGAAAGCACGTATCAAGCGGCTGGTTTCACCGCCCAAGGATATTACCGATGACAATGTGGATCACCTGTTACGCCTGATTCGCAGGGATGACCGGCCGGCGAAGGTGCTGGTGGTGGGGGGCGGCTCCCGGGGCCAGAATATGGAACCGCTCTACGAGGATCCCCGGATCGAACTGGTGGCCTTCGATATCTATGCCTCTCCCTGGGTACAGTTTGTGGCGGACGCCCATCAAATTCCCCTGCCTTCCGGCTACTTTGACGCGGTGGTAATACAGGCAGTGCTGGAGCATGTACTGCAGCCGCAGCAGGTGGTAGCGGAAATTTATCGGGTGCTGAAAAATAATGGCGTGGTTTACGCCGAGACGCCGTTTCTGCAGCATGTCCATGAGGGCGCTTACGATTTCACCCGCTTCACGGAAAGCGGTCACCGGTTTCTGTTTCGTCACTTTGACCGTATCGATTCCGGTTTCAGTGCCGGCGCCGGTACTCAGTTACTCTGGTCCCTGGATAATTTCAGCCGTGGACTGAGCCGTTCCCGATTCGTCAGCAAGCTGGTGAAGCTGGTTTTCTTCTGGCTGCGTTACTGTGATCGCTGGATTCCGGATGCTTACAATATTGATGCCGCCAGCGGCGTGTTCTTTTTGGGCCGCAAACGGGCCGTGGCTGTCGATGGCAGGACCATCATTGCCCATTACCTCGGCGCTCAGCGTTAATCGGGCACTGGGGGATGTGGGGCCCGGTGCCAGGCCAGGCATTGCAAACCTGCTGTTATAAAACCTACAACGCCGGCCCAAGGCGGGGCCGGCCCCTTTGAATCCTGTCGCAGACGCTGCAAGACACCACGGATTGTCGCGTTACCTACACTACGCTCGGCAAAACTTATCCCGTAATTTCAATTCCTTAGATGCTGGTATGGCGGTTGCACCCGATACTTGGCGATCGCTGTTGTCAGCTTGTGAGAGGGTGCGCCATGAAAGCCAAGGATATTGCCGAACTGTTGGATGAGCCTGCCTGCAGTCACAACAAGAAAGAGAAATCCGGTTGCGCCAAGCCCAAGCCCGGTTCCACCGCGGGCGGCTGTGCTTTCGACGGAGCGCAGATCGCCTTGTTGCCCATTGCTGATGTGGCGCATATCGTCCACGGACCTATCGCCTGCGCCGGCAGTTCCTGGGATAACCGGGGCACCCGCTCCAGTGGCCCGGATCTGTATCGTATTGGCATGACTACCGACCTCACCGAGCAGGATGTGGTGATGGGGCGGGCGGAGAAGCGGTTGCTGCATTCCATCAAGCAGGCCATTGAGGATTACTCGCCACCGGCGGTGTTCGTGTACAACACCTGCGTACCGGCATTGATCGGCGATGACGTGGATGCCATCTGCCGGGCGGCAGAGAGCCGTTGGGATACGCCGGTGGTGCCGGTGGACGCCGCCGGTTTTTACGGCACCAAAAACCTGGGCAACCGCATTGCCGGGGAAGCCATGGTGAAATATGTAATCGGCACCCGGGAGCCGGATCCGCTGCCACCGGGTACAGAGCGCCCGGGCATTAAAGTCCATGATGTGAATCTGATTGGAGAATACAACATTGCCGGCGAGTTCTGGCACGTATTGCCGTTACTGGATGAATTGGGCGTTCGGGTGTTGTGCACCTTGTCCGGTGATGCCCGCTTCCGCGAGGTGCAGACCATGCATCGGGCGGAAGTGAATATGATGGTGTGCTCCAAAGCCATGCTTAATGTGGCACGTAAGCTGGAGGAGCGCTTTGGCACCCCCTGGTTTGAGGGCAGCTTCTACGGTATTACCGATACCTCCCAGTCACTGCGGGATTTCGCCCGCCTGATCGGCGACGCGGATCTGATGCAGCGCACCGAGGCACTGATCACGCGGGAGGAGGCCAGGATACGGGAGGCGCTTGAGCCCTGGCGCGAGCGCCTGTCCGGCAAGCGGGTTCTGTTATATACCGGTGGTGTGAAATCCTGGTCCGTCATCTCGGCGCTGCAGGATCTGGGCATGAAGGTGGTGGCCACGGGCACCAAGAAATCCACGGAAGAGGACAAGGCCCGCATCCGGGAACTGATGGGTGACGATGTGAAAATGCTCGATGAGGGCAACCCGAAAGTACTGTTACAAACCGTCGCCGATTATCAGGCGGATATTTTAATTGCCGGTGGCCGCAACATGTACACCGCGTTGAAAGCCAAGATTCCGTTTCTGGATATCAACCAGGAGCGGGAATTCGGCTACGCCGGGTATGACGGCATGCTGGAGCTGGTGCGACAACTGACCCTGACCCTGGAAAGTCCGGTGTGGGAAGCGGTGCGGCGCGCACCACCCTGGGCCGGCACAGCGGGCGAACTGTTAACGGTAAGCGGATAAGAGGGGTCCACCATGGCCGAGATTATCAAACGTAAAAAACCCATGTCAGTAAGTCCGCTGAAGACCAGTCAGACTGTGGGTGGCGCCCTGGCGTTCCTCGGAGTGGCCCGCTCCATGCCGTTGATGCACGGCTCCCAGGGCTGCACGGCTTTTGCCAAAGTATTCTTTGTGCGCCATTTTCGCGAGCCGGTACCGCTGCAGACCACCGCCATGGATCAGGTGAGTTCAGTAATGGGCGCGGACGATAATATTGTCGAGGCCCTGAAGACCATTTGCGAAAAGAACAGCCCGTCCATCATCGGGCTGGTGACCACCGGTCTGGCGGAAACCCAGGGCGCAGACATCAAACGTGCGGTGTGGGAATTCCGGCAGAAGTTTCCCCAGTTTGAGAGCACGGCGGTGGTGGCGGTGAATACGCCGGATTTCAGTGGCAGTTTCGAAAGCGGTTTTGCCCTGGCGGTGAAAGCCGTGATTGATACCCTGGTGCCGGAAGACGTTAGCCGCAAAGGCTTGCGACTACGGCAGGTGAACGTGCTGTGTGGTGCCAATCTCACCCCAGGCGATCTGGAGTTTGTCAGCGAAAGTATTGAAAGTTTTGGCCTGCGGCCCCTGCTGATTCCGGATCTGTCCGGCTCCCTGGACGGACACCTGGATGACAGTCCGTTTAATCCCCTCACTACCGGTGGTGTGTCGGTGGCGGATATTGCCACCGCTGGGGAGAGTATCGCCACCCTGGTGGTGGGGGAGAGCCTGAATGCCGCGGCAGAGGCGTTGCGACGCAAAAGTGGCGTACCGGTATTCCGGTTTGGCCATCTGCTGGGGCTGGATGAAGTGGATGACTGGTTCAGCGCCCTGGCCACCCTCAGTGATAATCCGGTGCCCGAGCGCTGGCAGCGGCAACGTAAACAATTGCAGGATGCCATGCTGGACACCCACTTTATGCTGGGCCAGGCCCGAGTGGCCATTGCCGCGGATCCGGACATGTTGGCGGGTTTTCATCGCCTGCTGCAGGGAATGGGTGCAGAGACGGTCGCTGCAGTGACCCCCGCCAAAGGTGTGGCCCTGGAGCATCTGGATATGGATCAGGTGCATGTGGGGGATCTCGAGGATCTGGAACAGCTGGGCCGCCAACACCGGGCACAGTTGCTGTTAGGTAACAGTCATGCAGTGGAAAGTGCGCAGCGGTTGGGCGTGCCGATTCTGCGGGTGGGCTTTCCCCAATACGATCTGGTGGGTGGCTTTCAGCGTTGCTGGTTCGGCTACCGTGGTACCAGCCAGGCGTTATTCGATCTGGCCAATCTGGTGATGTCCCATCATCAGGAAACCCAGCCTTACTACTCGATCTATGCCCAGAAGCAGGACACCGCCCAGTACGTGGCCAACCGCCAGCCGCAGTGGAGCCATTGATCATGAGCGGCCTCAAGCGTCAGCTGCGGGTGCTGGATGACGATGACGGGCCCTGGATGCGGGTGGCCTTTGCCACCTCCGACCGGCACACGGTGGATCAGCACTTTGGTTCCGCCTGCAGTTTTGCGGTCTATGGCGTGGACGTAAATCGGTATCGGTTGTTGAACGTGGCTGAATTCGGCGCCCTGGATAACGATACCGACGACAAACTGGCGGAGCGGTTACAGTTGCTGGAAAACTGCATTGCGGTGTACTGCCGGGCCTGTGGCGCCTCCGCAGTGCGCCAGCTATTGGAGCGGGGTATACAGCCGGTGAAGGTCACCGAAGGGGCTTTGATCAGCGATCTGCTGGGAAGCCTGCAACAGGAATTGCGCGATGGGCCGTCCAGCTGGCTGGCCAAAGCCATCCGGCGCAACGGGCTGCATCAGCACCTGCGATTTGAGCCCATAGAGTCGGAAGGCTGGATCGAGTAGCCACCGACAACGATCAATAACCATTAACAGAGAGAGCAGGATTATGAGTGATGCCATGAGTGAAGCCGTGGTGGAAGAAAACAATGCACTGATGAGTCATCCGTTTGTGCGCCAGATCGTCACCCAGTTGCGGGCCCTGGACAGCTACGGCACCTATGACACCTGGACCGATGCCAAGGTACTGGACCCATTGATTCTGACCAAAGAGCGGCGCCGGGAAATTCCGGTGGTGGGTGATCCCGACGAAACCACCATTGCCCGGCTGAAGGCTTATTACAACGCCATTGCCTCCACCATTGAGCGTGAGTGCGGGCTGATGGCGGTGCCCATGGTGAATCTGACCCACGAAGGCTTTGGCCGGGCCATTGTCACCGTGGGCAAGTTGATCGTGGTGGACAGAACCCTGCGGGATGTACACCGCTTCGGCTTTGATTCCCTGGAAAAACTGATTGCGGAAGTGGATAAGGTCACCAGCAAAGCCATCACCCTGGTCAACCAGCACCGGGACGTGGCCAAGCTTTGATCCCAGTGAGCCCGATTTCGGAGCTACAGCAACAGGAGCGCAAGCATGACTGAAGATGAGCTGAAAACACTGAAGAAAGAAGTCAGCAGTAAGAAACGGATCGCCACGGATTGGGCTTCGAAGATCCATGATGTGGTGGAAGACAGTTTGTGGAGCAGTTATCAGGAGCTTCCGGATCTGGCGCAGAAGGCGGTATCCGCCTGTGAAGACTGGGCCAGCGCCAAGGCCCGTTACGATGCTGCTGCCAAGAGTTGAAGTCGCGGTGACTGATTCCGGTCACCGCTAACCGGCAGGTAGGAGAGAGGTGTGTCATGACAGATGCTGTAATTCGAGGACGAACCCGTGGTGGTGCCGAATGGGTGCCGGAATTTGTCACCGAGCTGAACGCGGAAACCTGTATCGGTTGTGGCCGCTGTTACAAGGTCTGCCCACGGGATGTGTTCGAGCTGGTTGAGCGTGGCGAAGAGGTGGATGACGACGACGATTTCTACGATGACGATGACGAAATGATGGTGATGACCATCAAAGACGCCATGGATTGCATCGGTTGTAAATCCTGCGCCGCGGTCTGCCCGAAAAAATGCCACACTCACGAAGCCGTAGCGGGGTAATCATCATGGCGCGTCCGGAATATCATGTATTCATCTGCAGCCAGCAGCGCCCGGCGGGTCATCCCCGCAGCAGCTGCGCGGAAAAAGGTGCTGGCAAACTCATGCCGGTTTTTTCCCAGGGCATCATGGCCCGTAACCTTTACCATAAGGTTTCGCTGGTGCCCACTGGTTGTCTGGGCCCCTGCCAGGCCGGTGCCAATGTGTTGGTGTTTCCAGGAGCCACCTTGTACATGGATGTACAGCCTGAAGATGTGGATCAGATCATCGATCGGCATCTGATGGCTGGTGAGCCCGTCACGGAAAAACTGGCTCCCGCGGAAGTCTGGTGAGCGGAGGTTGCCATGACCGACACTCTTGACGCCGTGCCCTGGGATGCCCTGGGTGCCTTGAGCAGAGTACGTAGCGCACTGATAACGGAATTGGAACGCCGGGGATTGGCGGAATTGCAGAGCCGGATACCGCAACAGCTTAGCAGCCATGAATTGCGTACTGATCCCTTCGATCACAGTCAGACCCTGGCCGGTACCTGGCTGGGCAGTGGCGGCCAGCGCCTGGGTAGCGTTCAGATCCATGAGGGTGGGCGGGTGTTTGCGGAGTTTGATTTGTTGGTACCCCACCCCACGGATCCCCGTTGGTTTGTGGAGGCGGTCACCGCCTGGGGGCAACCGCCGGCCCTGAAGTCCGAACTGCGTTTGCTGCCCGCCCTGGGGGCCTGATGCGGCCGTTGCCGGTGGTGGATGCCGACAGGCTTTATCAGCTAATGCTGAACCGTGCTGACAGGGTTCAGGGGCGGCTGCAACAATTGGCGCTGGGGCTCAGCTGGTCACTGGCGGAACTGCGCGTGGACGCGGATCCGGTGGCGCGGGGGCTGTGTTTCAGTCCCCGCGGTGCGTCCCGGGATCTGCCTTGGCCCGGTACTCTCACCGGTTGCCTCAGCTGGGAACTGACGCCCTGGCTGTTGCGTTGGGAACCGGCGGCCGCCGTGGTGGGGGCGACGGTGGTGAACGCGCTGATCAATCACCAAAGCGCCCTGCCGGCACGGGCCCAGCCCCTGGCGTGTGAATGGGCGCCCCAGCTGGCGGTGTTCGAACACTTTGCCCCCCCAACTTGCCGATGCCAATGTTGTGATCGTGGGCCGCTACCCCGGCCTGGACCGGTTCCAGTCCCGGTTTTCCTTTCAATGTCTGGAGCGACAGCCCGGCCCCGGTGACTTGCCCGACGCCGCCGCCAACTGGCTGCTGCCAAAGGCGGACTGGGTGTTTATTACCGCCTCCAGCATTGCCAACAAAACCCTGCCTCATTTGCTCAGCCTGTGTCAGCAGGCCCGGGTGGTATTGATGGGCCCCAGCCTGCCGTGGCTGGAGGAATGGGGGGATTTTGGGGTGGATTATCTGGCCGGCGTGCAGATCACCGAGCCGCAGCAATTATGGGATGTGGTGCTGCAGGCCGGTGGTACCCAACTGTTTGCCAACGGTCTGCACTACCGATTGTTGGCTCTGTGACAAATCCCCCCGGCAGCGTCAGTGACCGCCTGTCGTAATTGCGACAAAGCGCGGGCCCGGTGTTTCACCAGGCTGTTTGAAAACCCCGCACAAATCCCCTAACAGCATGAAAAACCGCAAAAAAAATATATGCGAAAACCGCTGGCATGTGCATTGCACTTTGACACTGGCAAGACCAGGTATCGATTTCCCAACGCTTCAGTGACCGGAGAAACCAGCATGATACATCTCACCGACAATGCCGTATCAGCGGTAAAACGTTTTATCGATTCCGCCGACAAACCCATCGCAGGTCTGCGCATTAAAGTGGAAGGTGGCGGTTGTTCGGGCTTCCAGTATGGCATGCGGCTGGAGGAGAACATGGCCCAGGATGACGAAGTGGTGGATTTTCCCGGCGTTAAGGTCCTGGTGGATCCCAACAGCGCAGCTCTGTTAATGGGCGTGACTGTGGATTTTCTGGATGGGCTGGAAGGCAGTGGATTCAAATTCGAGAACCCCAATGCCGCCGGTAGTTGCGGTTGTGGCAAATCCTTCAGTTGTTGAGGGTTCAGGTTTGCTCATTAACTTTTCGCACCAGGAGAACTGAATCATGTGGGACTATTCAGAAAAGGTGAAAGAACACTTTTATAACCCCAAGAACGCCGGCGCCATCGCCGATGCCAACGGGGTGGGTGATGTGGGATCCATCAGCTGCGGCGATGCCCTGCGACTGACCCTGAAGGTGGATCCGGAAACTGACATCATTCTGGATGCCGGTTTCCAGACCTTCGGCTGTGGTTCGGCCATCGCCTCGTCGTCCGCCCTCACCGAAATGGTGAAAGGCAAAACTCTCGACGAAGCCTTGCAGATTTCCAATCAGGACATCGCCGATTTTCTGGATGGACTGCCGCCGGAAAAAATGCACTGCTCAGTGATGGGGCGGGAGGCATTACAGGCAGCCGTCGCCAACTATCGGGGTGAAGAGTGGAGCGATGACCACGAGGAAGGCGCCCTGATCTGCAAATGTTTCGCCATCGACGATGTGATGATCCGCGAGACCATCCAGGCCAACAATCTGCGCACCGTGGAAGAGGTTACCAACTACACCAAGGCCGGTGGTGGCTGTTCCTCCTGTCACGAGGGCATCGAGAATATTCTCACTGAAGAGTTGGCGGCGCGAGGTGAAACCTTTGTGCCCGCCGCGGCGGGCAAGAAAAAGCCGGCGAAAAAATCCGGCCTGGTGGAAATTGAAGAGCCCGCACCGGCGGCCGCCAGCGGTGGCATGACCCTGGTACAGCGTATTCGCAAGATCGAGGAAGTGCTGGAGGCTCTGCGCCCGGCCCTGAAAGCCGACCACGGTGATGTGGAACTGGTGGATGTGGAAGGCAAAGTGGTTTACGTCAACCTGATCGGTGCCTGCAGTGGTTGTCAGATGGCGGCCATGACGCTGGGTGGCATTCAGCAGAAGCTGATTGAGGCCCTGGGAGAATTCGTCAAAGTCATTCCAGCCAGTGAACGGCCCGCCGTGGCCTAACCGGAGGAAACCGCCATGAACGACATCTACATGGACAACAATGCCACCACCATGGTGGACCCGGAAGTGGTCACCGCCATGCTGCCGTACTTCAGCGAGCAGTTTGGTAACCCTTCGTCCCTGCACAGCTTTGGCAACAAAGTGGGCTTTGCCCTGAAAAATGCCCGCAAGCAAGTGCAGAATCTGCTGGGTGCTGAGCACGACTCCGAAATCATTTTCACCTCCTGCGGGTCAGAATCCGATTCCACTGCGATTCTATCCGCACTTAAGGCGCAGCCGGAACGGCGGGAAATTATTACCACGGTGGTGGAACATCCGGCGGTACTGAATCTGTGTGAATATCTGGAAACCGAAGGCTATACCGTGCACCGGCTGGAAGTGGACAGCAAGGGCCGCCTGGATCTGGAGGCTTACAGAAAACTGCTCAGCGATCAGGTGGCCGTGGTCAGTGTAATGTGGGCCAATAATGAGACCGGTACCCTCTTTCCGGTGCTGGAGATGGCGGAGATGGCGGATGAGGCCGGCGTGCTGTTCCACACCGATGCGGTACAGGCGGTGGGTAAGATTCCGATGAATCTGCAGGACACCAGTATTCATATGCTGTCGCTGTCCGGTCATAAACTGCATGCCCCCAAAGGCGTGGGAGTGCTTTATTTAAAGCGCGGCACACGCTTTCGCCCGCTGCTGCGGGGTGGTCATCAGGAACGGGGACGCCGGGCCGGCACCGAGAACACCGCCAGCATCGTGGGCCTGGGCCTGGCCTGTGAACAGGCCATGCAGCATATGGAATTCGAGAACACCCAAGTGAAAAAGCTGCGGGACCGTTTGCAGCAAGGCATTCTGGACGCCGTGCCCAATGCCTTTGTCACCGGCGATCCGGATAACCGCCTGCCCAACACTCTGAATGTGGCTTTTGAATACATTGAAGGTGAAGCCATCCTGCTGCTGATGAACAAGATGGGCATCGCCGCTTCCAGTGGTTCCGCCTGTACCTCGGGCTCCCTGGAGCCGTCCCACGTGATGAAGGCCATGGGTATTCCCTACACTGCGGCCCATGGTACCGTGCGTTTTTCCCTCTCCCGCTATAACACCATGGAAGAGGTGGAACGGGTGATCGAAGCGGTACCGCCGATTGTGGCCAAACTGCGCAAACTGTCACCCTACTGGGGCGACAACGGCCCGGTGGAAAACCCGGAACAGGCCTTTGCGCCGGTGTATGCCTGAGTTAATGGGGGCCTCCCGATGAGCAGTCCAGTGTCAGCCGTGGTCATTAACGACACCACCCTGCGTGATGGAGAACAAAGCGCAGGGGTGGCGTTCTCCGCCAACGAAAAACTGGCCATTGCCAGTACCCTGGCGCAAATCGGGGTGCCGGAGCTGGAAATCGGCATCCCCGCCATGGGCGACGAGGAACGGGAGGTCATGCAGGCCATAGTTCAATTGCAGCTGCCGTCCCGTCTGATGGCCTGGTGTCGGATGTTCGATCCCGATCTGCTGGCGCTGCAGGGGGTGGAGGTGGATATTGTGGATCTCTCCATTCCGGTGTCCGACCAACAGATTCACAACAAGCTGCGGCGTGATCGCCGCTGGGTGCTGGCTCAGATAGAGCGTCTGGTGCAGACCGCCCGGGCCCTGGGTTTTGAAGTCTGCGTGGGATGCGAGGACGCCTCCCGGGCGGACATGGATTTTCTGCAGCAGGTGGCCGCACAGGCGCAAGCCGCCGGCGCCCGGCGCCTGCGCTTTGCCGATACCGTGGGCATCATGGAACCGTTCACAGTGCTGCAAAAAATCCAGCAATTGCGGGCTGCCACAGACTTGGAAATCGAAATGCACGCTCACGACGACTTTGGCCTGGCCACCGCCAACACCCTGGCGGCGGTGATGGGGGGTGCCACCCACATTAATACCACGGTCAACGGTCTGGGCGAGCGCGCCGGAAATGCGGCACTTGAGGAATGCGTGCTGGCCCTGAAACATCTGCATGGTCGTGACACCGGGGTCGATCCCCGGGGTATTCCCGCGCTGTCCAGTCTGGTGGAGCAAGCCTCCGGGCGCTGGGTGGGCTGGCAGAAAAGTATTGTGGGCGAAGGCGTATTTACTCACGAAGCCGGCATCCATGTGGATGGCCTGCTGAAGGACGCCCGCAATTATCAGGGCCTGGATCCCGGTGAGGTGGGAAGGGCCCACAGTATGGTACTGGGTAAACACTCCGGCAAACACATGCTGATCAAGGCCTACCAGGATCTTGGGGTGGAACTGACGCCGGACCAGGTGCCGCTGCTGCTGCACCAGGTGCGTCAGGCCGTGACCCGCACCAAACGCAGCCCAAAGCCCAAAGACTTGCTGCTGTTATACGTGAATCTGGTGAACAGCCAGGTGCAAACCGAATCCATGTTAGGAGCGGAACCATGTCAGAGTACGCCGATGACTGTATCCATGCAGTAACCCCGCAGCCCAAAAGCCTGTTGCAGCAGTGGCGCGAGGATATCGCCAGTGTCTTTCAACGGGACCCTGCCGCCCGCACGGGGTTTGAAGTGCTGACCACCTACCCGGGGGTCCACGCGGTCATGCTGCACCGCATATCGCACCGCCTGTGGCGGCGGGGTCTGCGTTATCCGGCCCGGTTTCTGTCTTTTTTGGGGCGCATGCTGAGCAATGTGGATATTCATCCTGGGGCGCAGATTGGCG
Source organism: Pseudomonadales bacterium (assembly GCA_002701845.1). Lineage (GTDB taxonomy): Bacteria > Pseudomonadota > Gammaproteobacteria > Pseudomonadales > Ketobacteraceae > Ketobacter. The sequence goes on along the minus strand of NZXG01000008.1, from coordinate 47,546 downwards.
AACGCTTTTTTATTGATCACGGTGCCGGTGTTGTGGTGGGTGAAACCTCGGTGATTGGCGATGACGTCACCCTTTACCACGGTGTTACTCTGGGCGGCACCAGCTGGAACAAGGGCAAGCGTCATCCCACTCTGGGCAACGGGGTTATGGTAGGCGCCGGCGCCAAAATACTCGGCAACATCACCGTGGGGGAGCACTGTCGGGTGGGAGCCAATTCCGTGGTGGTGGAAGATGTTCCCACGGGCTGCACCGTTGTGGGGATTCCCGGCAAGGTCGTGAAGCTGCGTGAGGCAGGCCAGTTGAATCCCTATGGCATCGATCTGGATCATCACCTGATTCCGGACCCGGTGGGTAAAGCCATCGCTTGTTTGTTAAGTCGAATTGACAACCTGGAATCACAATTGCAAGTGGGTCTGGCAGCGCAGAACTACAGTCAGTGTGAAACCGACAACCAAATTTGTGAACAGGATTGTCCCGGCGGCCAGGTTGAGCGTTCTCTGCGCAGCGCCACGTGACAGCGCTCAGCAGCCCGCGCTTCAGTGAGAGGTGTTTGAAAATGGACTTACAGGATTTCGAGGGTCAGCAACTCTACTTTGACGAGGCCATGCCACAGGATGTGGAACAGCTGATACAGGCGGCCTCTGAGCAGTATTCTCAGGGCGGTGCCGAGGCCTGTCTGCGCAAAGCCTACCAGATCGCCCCCACCCACCTGTCCGTGCTGGTGGCTTTGTACCGGTTCTACTACTACCAGCACCGCTATCAGGATGCCCTCGACATTGCCTTTGAAGCCATGGCGGTGGCGGCGCTACGCATTGGTTTTCCTGCGCACTGGGAACAGTTGCAATTCGCGGATCTGGCCAACGGCGTGCTGCATTCCTTTACCTCGGTGCGGTTTTATCTGCTGGCCCTGAAAGGGGCGGGCTATCTGAATCTGCGCATGGGCCGCATCGAACAGGGTGTGGCCATGCTCAACAAAGTGATCGAATTGGACAGCAGCGACCGGCTGGGTGCCAGAGTGCTGTTGCAAGCCATGGGTCCGGCGGTAGTCAGCCAACAGGCCGTACAGCCCTGACCTTAACCCGAGGAGAGTATCATGAACGTTGCAACCAAACTGGAAGACGGCGAATTGGAAGACCTGCTGGATGAACTAAGCTCCGCCGAGGATTTTCTCAATTTTTTTGAAATACCCTTCGAACCCAGTGTGGTGCAGGTGAACCGGCTCCATATCATGCAGCGGTTTCACGATTATCTCAGTGACAACGCCGACAGCGTGGCCCGATGCGAAGGTAACGACAAGGCCCTGGCGGTGGTGTATCAGACGCTGCTGGCCCGGGCATACCAGGATTTTGTAGACTCCGATGCCCTTACTGAAAAAGTATTCAAGGTTTTCAAGATGCAGGGTCCGCAAACCACGTTCGTTTCCGTGGACAGCCTGCTGCAGGAATAGTGCTGCCCGGTCAATTCAGGATAACCGGTACTTGAGGTGATCTTATGAAACCTGCCTACGAATACGGTGAGGAAGTGCGCCTGATCCGCAACGTGCGGAACGATGGCACCTACCCGGGGATGGAGGTGGGTGAACTGTTGATCAAACGTGGCGCGGTGGGTTGTGTCTACGATGTGGGCACCTACCTGCAGGACCAACTGATTTACCGGGTGCATTTTCTGGATGAGGGGCGCACCGTGGGGTGCCGGGAAGAGGAACTGATTCCGGTGACCGCGGAGTGGATTCCCAATCGTTTTGAATTCCGCGACAAAGTCATTACCCGGATTACCCTGGCCAGCGGCGGTGAGATTATTGCTGCCAAGGGTACGCTGGGGGAAATTCAAAAAGTCATGCGGGAACCGGGTCGCTTGTATTACCTGGTACGCTTCGGTGACGACCTGTATGAAGTGCCGGAACGGGCCCTTGCCGGCGAGGCCGATGCAGCCCCGGTGGTTGACGCCGCACAGGCTGAGGGGGGAACGGGATGAACATGCAAACCGATACCCACCCCCGGGGGCCGTTCCAGTACCGTCTGTTACGAATTGCCGGGGAGCGCTTTGGCACCAGTCCCGACAACATGAATCAGCAACAAACCCGGGAGGCGGAGGATATTGCCAAACGGGAAATCCTCATGGAGCAGGCGATCCTGCAACAACCGGAAGCCCGTCAGGTGGCGGTGCCCCCGTCGGAACTAAACTCTGCCATTGCCATGATCCGCGACCGTTACGAGGACCCAGACGCCTATGAGCAGGCCCTGGCCGCCAATGGCCTGGACGACGTGTCACTGCGGGCGTCGGTGGAGCGGGAGCTGCGGGTGGAGGCGGTGCTCAATTATGTGAGCAGCCGGGTGCCGGAAGTGAGTGAAACCGAGGCCCGGCTTTATTACTACCTGCACCCTGAAGCCTTCCAGAAACCGGAAACCCGGGTGGCACGCCATATTCTGATCACGGTCAATGACCAGTTTCCGGAGAATACGGCGGCCGCCGCCCGCGAACGCATGGCCACTATTCTGGCGCGATTGCGCAAACACCCCCATCGCTTCGAGCAGCAGGCCCTGCAGAATTCCGAGTGTCCCTCGGCCTTACACGGTGGCCTGATAGGCGAGGTAAAGCAGGGCACCCTGTATCCGGAACTGGACCGGGTGCTGTTTCAACTGCGGGCCGGTGAGATCAGCGATCTGATTGAGTCTGACAACGGCTGGCACATTATAAAGTGTGATGCTATCAATCCGGCGCAGCCGGCGGTGTTGGGGGATGTGCTGGGCCCGCTGCGGCAACAACTGACCCAGCGCCAGCGGGAGCGGGAACAACGGCGCTGGCTCAAACAGATACTCACGGCAACTTCAAAATAGACTGACCCTGACCGGGAGAAGCAACCATGGCGGAACGGACCGACACCATTTCCAGCAGCGTGCCCACATGTTCATTTTGCGGTATCGAAAAAAGCACGGAAGTCCCCTTGATCGCCGGCAATGAAGGACATATCTGCGAACAGTGCGTCAAGCTGGCCTATCAGGTGGTGAGCAGCTGGGGGCGCAAATCCACCGCGGTGGAGCCGGAGCTCAAAACACCGGCCGCCATCAAGGCCTTCCTGGATGAATACATCATCGGCCAGGATGAGGCCAAGAAAACCCTGTCGGTGGCGGTGTTTAATCACTATTTGCGATTGATGAATCAGGGTGCCAGCGCCAGTCTGGCGCAACTGGATGCCGAGCAGGTGGAACTGGAGAAATCCAATGTATTGATGGCGGGCCCCTCCGGCACCGGCAAGACCCTGCTGGTGAAAACCCTGGCCCGGATTATCGGCGTGCCCTTCGTAGTGGGCGATGCCACCTCCCTGACCCAGGCCGGTTATGTGGGGGATGACGTGGAAAGCCTGCTCAAGCGTCTGCTGGAAGCGGCTCAGGGGGATGTGCAACAGGCCCAGTGGGGCATCGTGTATATCGATGAGATTGACAAGCTGGCCAAGCGCGGCAGTGGCGGCGGCGCGGTACGGGATATTTCCGGTGAGGGCGTGCAGCAGGCCCTGCTGAAAATGGTGGAGGGGGCCGAGGTGCAGTTACCCAAGTCCGGCCGCCGGGATGGCGCCAGTGATGAAGTGAAACTCAACACCCAGAATATTCTGTTCATCGTCGGCGGTGCCTTCCCCGGTCTTACCGAGGTGGTCAGCAAGCGGTTGCGGCCCGCCAATACCGGCATTGGCTTTAACGCTCCGATTCAACAAGGAACGCCGTTGTCCAACGATGAGCTATTGGCCGGGTTGCAGCCGGACGATCTGCAGCAGTTTGGCCTGATCCCGGAATTTATCGGCCGCTTCCCCATAGTCACCTTTCTCCATGAACTGGATGTGGCCAGCCTCAAGCGGATTCTGCTGGAGCCCCGCAACGCCCTCACCAAGCAGTACCGGCAACTGTTCCAGTTCCAGGGGGTGGAGCTGGAATTTTCCCCGGAGGCACTGGATCATATCGCCTCCCAGGCGGTGAAGCGGGGCACCGGTGCCCGGGGGCTGCGCTCCATTCTGGAAACGCTGTTGCGGGCCACCATGTTCGATCTGCCGTCCAAGGTGGGATTGAGCAAGTGCGTGATTGAGGTGCAGTCCGACACCGACCAGCCGGAGCTGGTGGTGGCGGAGGAGTTTGCCCTGGAGAATACCTCTGCCGTTGCCGGGCGGGGGGCCGCTTTATAGCGGCCGGTGTTGATGGCAGGGACAGATTGGCGTGCCAGTGACAGGTTCACACTGGCGCGTCAGCTTCACTTTACAATGGCAGATTAAAGTCCGGCGCGATCTGATTCAGCCAGGCATCCAGGCGGGCTTCGGTTTGTGGCGTCTGGTTGTCCAGGTCCAGGGCCAGGCCCACGAACTGGCCGTCCACCACCGCTTCGGAATGGGTAAACTCATAACCGTCCGTGGGCCAGGCACCCACTACCTTGGCACCCCGTTCGGTCATGAATTCATAGATTTCCAGCATGGCGTCCAGGAACTCGTCGGGGTAACCCACCTGATCCCCCAGTCCGTAAATGGCCACGGTCTTGCCGCTGAAATCAGCGTCCTCCAGCTTGGGCAAAAACTCTTCCCAACTCTCATCATCACAGTCGGACGACAGCCCCGGCAGCTCGCCTTCACCCAGGGTGGGGGTACCCAGGATCAGATAGTCGTAACTGAGGAATTCATCCACGTTGGTGCGATTGACGTTGAGCGGCTTTGCCATTACCTCGTCGTCGAACTTTTTCTTGATCATCTTCGCGACTTTGCGGGTTTTACCGGTGTTGGTACCAAAAAATATTCCGACCTGGGCCATGATGCGACTCCTAAGACAAACAGTGACTGACAACGCCCCGGCCCAGTGGGCCTGGTGTCGGGCGTGTACCGGAATTCACTGGTGCAGGCCCTATGCCACCGGCGAATGTTCCTTGCCTGAGACATAAACCTGTATAAAAACAAGCATCTATAAAAGCAGCGTCGGTTTCGCGCCGGTACCTTGTCGCAAACCCGACAGCAGCGCTCAGGGCCAATTCAGCCCTTTGTCGCAAACCCGACAGGGCCGGGGTAGGAGCCGGCATGGTTCCAGTGACTGTGCCAAATCCGACAACCCATCCCCGCGCAGGAACTGATATACTGCGCGCCCATGGAATCCCCACTGCACATACTTGAACACGTATTCGGCTACACGGAATTCCGGGGCCAGCAGCAGGCCATCATTGAGACCCTGGTGGCTGGTGGTGACGCCCTGGTGATTATGCCCACCGGCGGTGGCAAATCCCTGTGTTACCAGATTCCGGCCCTGGCCCGGCCCGGCTGTGGTGTGGTGATCTCACCCCTTATCGCTCTGATGCAGGATCAGGTGGAGGCGCTCAAGGCCGCCGGAGTCCGCGCCGGCTACCTCAATTCCACCCTGGCCCCGCAGCAGGCGGCGGAGATTGAAAGCGCCCTGCTGCAGGGGGAGCTGGACCTGTTGTATATCGCCCCCGAGCGCCTGATCCAGCCCCGCTGCCTGAATCTGCTGCAACGGGCCCAACTGGCCCTGTTCGCCATCGACGAGGCCCACTGCGTGTCCCAGTGGGGGCACGACTTCCGCGCCGACTACCTGGAGCTGAACCTGCTGGCGGAAAACTTCCCCCAGGTGCCCCGGGTGGCCCTCACCGCCACCGCCGACGAGCGCACCCGCCAGGAGATTGCCCAGCGTCTGGCCCTGGGGTCGGCGGCACACTTTATCAGTGGCTTCGACCGCCCCAACATTCAGTACCGGATCCAGCTCAAGGACAAGCCCCGGGCCCAGTTACTGGAATTTCTGCGCCGGGAACACCCTGGCCAGGCCGGGGTTATCTATTGTCTGTCCCGCAACAAGGTGGAAAAGACCGCCCAGTGGCTGGCGGAGGAAGGCTTTAACGCGTTGCCCTATCATGCGGGGTTGCCGGCGGCGTTGCGCCAGCAGCACCAGCGCCGTTTCCTGCGGGAGGACGGCATTATTATGGTGGCCACCATCGCCTTCGGCATGGGCATCGACAAACCCGATGTGCGGTTTGTGGCCCATCTGGATCTGCCCAAAAGTATCGAGGCCTACTACCAGGAAACCGGCCGCGCCGGCCGCGATGGCGAACCGGCCACGGCACTGCTGTTGTACGGGCTGGAGGACGTGGTGAAGCTGGGTCAGATGGCGGCGTCCTCCGAGGGCAGTGAACAGTTCAAGCGTCTGGAGCGGCAACGGCTGGATGCCATGCTGGGGCTGTGTGAAATCACCAGCTGCCGGCGCCAGGCCCTGTTGCGTTATTTTGGCGAGACCCTGCCACAGCCCTGCGGCAATTGCGATACCTGCCTGCAGCCGCCCCAGACCTGGGATGCCACCGAGCCCGCCCGTAAACTGCTGTCCTGTGTGTTCCGCAGCGGGCAACGCTTCGGCGCCAACCATGTGGTGGATATTCTCCGGGGCAGCAACAATGAGCGCATCAAGCAGTTTGGCCATGATCAGCTGTCCACCTATGGCATCGGCCGGGATCTCAGCAGTAATGAATGGCGGGCCATGGTGCGACAGCTGGTGGCCCGGGGTTATCTGCAGGTGGATGCCGACCGCTTCGGCGCCCTTTGCCTCACCGAGCGTTGCCGCCCCTTGCTGCGGGGGGAGGAGACTCTGGAGCTGCGCAAAACCCTGACCCGCCCCGGCCTGTCCCAGACCCGGTCCCGGGGGGAGGACATGCAGGAACAGGACCTGCCCCTGTGGCATGCCCTGCGGGCCTGCCGCAAGCAGCTCGCGGAGGAGAACGGGGTGCCCCCCTACGTGGTGTTCCACGACGCCACCCTGCGGGAAATGGTGCAGCAGCGGCCCATCTCCGAAGCGGCGTTGATGAAGATTTCCGGGGTGGGGGATTCCAAACTGGCGCGCTTTGGCGAGGCGTTTCTGGACGTGATCCGCAACCACGAATACCCAGCCGCCACCACGGAGGAGCCCTGATTCCCCCGGCTGGAACCGGCGGCGTGCGAAGCCGCCAATTGGGGGTGTTTTCGGTTTGCCGGGGGGGCTGCTTTAGGCGACAATAGCGCCCCCAAATCGGTACCGTGAACTAAGTTAATTAGGAGCATGCCCAATGCCCACCCGCAGTGACCTCGCCAATGCCATCCGTGCCCTCGCCATGGACGCCGTCCAGAAAGCCAATTCCGGCCATCCCGGGGCCCCCATGGGGATGGCGGATATCGCCCAGGTGCTGTGGTGTGATTATCTAAAGCACAACCCGGCCAACCCCCACTGGTATGACCGGGATCGTTTCGTACTGTCCAACGGTCACGGCTCCATGTTGCTGTATTCGCTGCTGCATCTCACCGGTTATGATCTCAGCATTGAGGATCTGCAAAACTTCCGGCAACTGCATTCCAAGACCCCGGGGCACCCGGAATACGGCTATACCCCCGGAGTGGAAACCACCACCGGCCCCCTGGGCCAGGGGCTGGCCAACGCCGTGGGCATGGCCATTGCCGAACAGGCGCTGGCGGCGCAGTTCAATCGGGGTGCATTCAATATCGTCGATCACTATACCTACGTTTTTCTGGGGGATGGCTGCCTGATGGAGGGGATTTCCCACGAAGTCTGCTCCCTGGCGGGTACCCTGGGGCTGGGCAAACTGATCGCCTTCTATGACGACAACGGTATCTCCATCGATGGCGAGGTGGAGGGCTGGTTCAGCGACGACACCCCCAAACGGTTCGAGGCCTACGGCTGGCATGTGATCCCCAATGTCAACGGTCACAACCCGGAAGAGATCACCGCCGCGGTGGAAATGGCCCGGGCCAATCCCGACCGCCCCACCCTGATCTGCTGCAAAACCACCATCGGCTTCGGCGCCCCCAACAAGCAGGGCACCGAATCCTGCCATGGCGCGCCACTGGGCGAAGATGAAATTGCCCTCACCCGCCAGGCCCTGGGCTGGAACCACCCGCCCTTCGACGTGCCCCAGGACATCTACAGTGGTTGGGACGCCCGCGACCAAGGCGCCAAAGCGGAGGCGGACTGGGAACGGTTGCTGGCAGGCTATCGCCAGGAATACCCGGAACTGGCGGCGGAATACGAGCGCCGCATGCAAGGCGACCTGCCGGCGGAGTGGGACGCCCATGTCAGCCACTATATTAAGGAAGTGCAGAAAGCCGGAGAGAAGATCGCCACCCGCAAGGCATCGCAACACTGCCTCAACGCCTTCGGCCCGGTGCTGCCGGAGCTGCTGGGTGGGTCGGCGGACCTGGCGGGTTCCAACCTCACCCTGTGGAAGGGCTCCCAGCCCATCAGTGCCCGGGAGCCGGGGGGCAATTACCTGTATTGGGGGGTGCGGGAATTCGGGATGACCGCCGCCATCAACGGCATCGCCCTCCATGGTGGCTTTATTACTTACGGCGCCACCTTCCTGATCTTTATGGAATACGCCCGCAACGCCCTGCGCATGGCGGCCCTCACCAAACAGCAGAACATACAGGTCTATACCCACGACTCCATCGGCCTGGGGGAGGATGGTCCCACCCACCAGCCGGTGGAGCAGCTCACCAATCTGCGCACCACCCCCAATCTGTCGGTGTGGCGACCCTGTGACGCCGCCGAAACCGCGGTGGCCTGGAAGTCAGCGGTGGAGCGCCGCGATGGCCCCACGGCGTTGGTATTGTCACGGCAGGGGCTGGCGCCCATGGAGCGTACGGATGAACAGCTGGCCAATGCCGCCCGCGGGGGTTATGTACTGCGGGCCGCCGGCGGCAAACCGGACGCCCTGATCATTGCCACCGGTTCGGAAGTGGCACTGGCCATGGGTGCCGCGGAAGCGCTGGCGCAGAAAGGCAAACAGGTGAGCGTGGTGTCCATGCCGTCGGTGGATGTGTTCCTGCGGCAGGATGCCCATTACCGGGAAGCGGTATTGCCGGCGGCGGTCCGCACCCGGGTGGCCATAGAAGCCGGCGCCCCGGACTACTGGTACAAGTTTGTCGGCCTGGACGGCGCCGTGGTGGGCATGGAATCCTTCGGTGAGTCGGCGCCGGCCGGTGATCTGTTCAAGCACTTTGGTTTCACCGTCGAGCATCTGTTGAGCACCGTGGAGTCACTGCTTGGGTAACCGGTCGCTCCGGGTTGCCATCAACGGTTACGGCCGTATCGGCCGTAACCTGCTGCGGGCCCTATACGAAAATCTGCAACAGGGCTGTAACCGCCAGGTGCAACTGGTGGCCATCAATGATCTGGGTTCCCCCGAATCCCTGCTCCATCTGACCCGTTACGATACCACCCACGGCCGCTTCAACACCACGGTCACACTGGCGGCGGATAATATCCTCCAGGTGAATGGCGACAGCATTCGCCTGCTGCAGATCGAGGATCCCGCCGCCTGCCCCTGGAAGGAACTGGACATTGACCTGGTACTGGAATGTACCGGGGTATTCCGGGCCCGGGATGACGCCGGCCGCCACCTGCAGGCCGGGGCCCGGCGGGTGATTATCGGAGCGGTGGCCTTCGACGAGGTGGACGCCACCCTGGTGTACGGGGTTAATCACCAGCAGTGGCGGCCGGAGCAACGGATCATTTCCAACGCCTCCTGCACCACCCACTGTATCGCGCCGCTGTTGCAGGCGATGGACGAGGCGTTTGGGGTGCGCCAGGCGTTTATGACCGAGATCCACTCCTACACCAGCGATCAGGTGCTGTTGGATCATGTGCATCGGGATCTGCGGCGGGCCCGGGCCGGGGCCCAGAACCTGATCCCCACCACCAGCAGCAGCATTAACGCCGTACAACAGGTGCTGCCGCGGTTGCAGGGCCGTATTGCCGGTTACTCCATGCGGGTGCCCACGCTGAACGTGGCGGCGGTGGACCTGACCCTGATCCTGGAACACCCGGTGACCGGGGCCGGCCCCATTCACCGGCTGCTGGAGCAGGCCAGCCGGGAACGGTATCTAGGTATCATCGGCTATTGCCGGGAACCGCTGGTGAGCGTGGATTTCCTCAATCGCACCGAATCCGCCATTTACGATGAGACCCAGACCATCGCCACCGAACAGATGGTGAAACTGGTGGCCTGGTATGATAACGAAACCGGCTATGCGCACCGTCTGCTGGATCTGGTGGAAGCTATCCGCTGACGGGGGAACCGTTTACAGAAACCGTTTACAGGAATCGTTTGCCAATCAATGGGAGAACTGCAATGTCTGTAATCAAGATGACCGATCTGGACCTGGCGGGGAAACGGGTACTGATCCGCGCCGATCTGAACGTGCCGGTGAAAAACGGTACTGTGACCAGTGACGTGCGCATCCGCGCCTCGCTGCCCTCCATCGAACTGGCACTGAAGCAGGGCGCTGCGGTGATTCTCATGTCCCACCTGGGGCGTCCGGTGGAAGGGGGCAGCGCCGAGGAAAATGCCGCCTTCACCATGGCCCCGGTGGCGCAGCGGTTGTCGGAACTGTTGGGCTTCGAGGTGCCGGTGGCCACCCACTGGCAGCAGGGGGTGGAGGTGCAGCCGGGCAAACTGGTGCTGCTGGAAAACGTGCGCTTCAACGCCGGCGAGAAAAAGGACGACGAGACCCTGGCCAAGGCCTATGCCGCTCTCTGTGATGTCTTTGTAATGGATGCCTTCGGTACCGCCCACCGGGCTCAGGCCTCCACCCATGGGGTGGGCAAATTCGTTCCCTTGGCCTGCGCCGGCATCTTGCTGGGGGATGAACTGGATGCACTGGAAAAGGCCCTGGCCAGTCCGGCACGCCCCATGTTGGCCATCGTTGCCGGCTCCAAGGTCTCCACCAAGCTGGATGTGCTCAACGCCCTGGCGGAAAAGTGCGACCAGCTTATCGTCGGCGGCGGCATTGCCAACACCTTTCTGGCGGCGGCGGGCCACAACGTGGGCAAGTCCCTCTGCGAACACGACCTGATCGACACTGCCAAGGCCATTGCCGCCAAGGTGGAGGTGCCGTTGCCCACGGATGTGGTGGTGGCGGACGCCAGCGGCCCCATGGACGACTTTATGGAATTTGTCAGTAATGCCAAAGCCGTGGTGAAACCGGTCAGCGAAGTGGGGGACAACGACATGATTCTGGATGTTGGCCCGGACACTGCAAAACGCTTTGCGGATATGGTGAAGGCGGCCAAAACCGTGCTCTGGAACGGGCCCGTGGGCGTGTTCGAAGTGGATCAGTTCGGTGAGGGTACCCGGGCGCTGGCCAATGCCGTGGCCGAGAGTGAGGCGTTTTCCATCGCCGGCGGGGGTGATACCCTGGCGGCAGTGGACAAATATGGGGTAGCCGATAAAGTATCCTACATTTCCACCGGCGGCGGTGCCTTCCTGGAATATGTGGAAGGCAAGGTGCTGCCGGCAGTGGCCATGCTGGAAGCGCGCGGCCAGTAGGGAACACCGGCCCCGGATCATATTGCAACATTCATAAACCAACGAGGCACAGGATCATGGCTCTTATCAGTATGCGACAACTGCTGGACCACGCCGCCGAGCATGGCTACGGCGTGCCGGCGTTCAACGTCAACAACCTGGAACAGATGCGCGCCATCATGGAAGCAGCGGACAAGACCGACAGCCCGGTGATCGTGCAGGCCTCCGCCGGCGCCCGCAAATACGCCGGTGCTCCATTTCTGCGCCATCTGATCCTGGCGGCCATTGAAGAGTTTCCCCATATCCCGGTGGTGATGCACCAGGATCACGGCACCAGCCCCTCGGTGTGCCAGCGTTCCATCCAGCTGGGCTTCAGCTCGGTGATGATGGACGGTTCCCTGGGTGAGGACGGCAAAACCCCCATGGATTACGACTACAATGTGCGGGTTACCAAAACCGTGGTGGACATGGCTCACGCCTGTGGCGTGTCGGTGGAAGGGGAAATCGGTTGTCTGGGCTCCCTGGAAACCGGCATGGCCGGCGAGGAAGACGGCATTGGCGCCGAAGGCAAGCTGGATCACTCCCAACTGCTGACCTCGGTGGAGGAAGCCGCCTCCTTCGTGGCGGACACCGGCGTGGACGCCCTGGCCATTGCCATCGGCACCTCCCACGGGGCCTACAAATTCACCCGGCCCCCCACCGGGGATATTCTGGCCATCGAGCGCATCAAGGAAATCAATGCGCGCCTGCCCAGCACCCATCTGGTGATGCATGGCTCGTCATCGGTGCCCCAGGAATGGCTCAAGATCATCAATGAATACGGTGGTGATATCGGCGAGACCTACGGGGTGCCGGTGGAGGAAATCGTCGAAGCCATCAAGTACGGGGTGCGCAAAGTGAACGTGGATACGGATCTGCGGCTGGCCTCCACTGGTGCGGTGCGCCGGTTTATGGCTCAGAATCCGGCGGAGTTTGATCCCCGCAAATATCTGAAGGAAACCGTGGCCGCCATGCGCGATATCTGCATGGCCCGCTATGAGGCCTTCGGTACCGCCGGTAACGCCAGCAAAATCAAGCCCGTCAGTCTGGAGAAGATGTACCAGCGTTACGAGCAGGGCGAGCTGGATCAGCAGGTCAAATAAATTCGGGCGCGCCGGGGCGGCAGGGGTGGGATCATCACCTGGCCCCGCCCCGGTACCGATCTTATACTCAAAGGTAAGACCCAGCAGCGTTCGCCGCAACGGAGTGGCCGTGAAACTGATCCCCGTGGAACTGCGTCAGGCCCTGCCTGACTTCAACCCGGCAAACCCCGGCGCCGTGCCCCCTTTGGCCCTGCGCTATCGGCGTTTTTACGGCCTGGATTTCGAGGCCCGCATGCCGGAGCTGCGGGTACATATGGGGAGTTTTAAAGCCGCCGGTTTCAAGCTGGTGGCCCAGAGTTACCTGCCTCCGCAACCCCGCGGTACCGTGTTTGTGGTGCACGGCTATTACGATCACGTGGGCCTTTATCAGCATCTGATCAAAGCCCTGCTTCGGCGGGGCTATGGGGTGGTGGCCTTTGATCTGCCCGGTCATGGGCTGTCCTCGGGCTCCCGTGCCGCTATTTCGTCATTCCGCCAGTACGGCACCGTTTTCAACCGGTTGTTGCAACTGGCCCGCCAACGGATGCCAGAGCCCTGGCATGTGGTGGCCCAGAGCACCGGCGGCGCGGTGGTGTCGGAGTACCTGCTGGCCTACGCCGGCCTTGAGGAACGCATCCCCTTCGCCGGGGTAGTGTTCTATGCCCCTTTGATCCGGCCGGTGCACTGGTTTTTCAACCGGCGGCTGCACTCCCTGGTAAGCCCCTTCCGGGACTTTGTAGCGCGCAAGTTTTCGGACAACTCCAACGACCCGGAATTCGCCCGTTTTCTGCGGGAACAGGACCCTTTGCAACCCCGTCATCTTTCCGCCAAATGGGTAGGTGCGCTGAAACAGTGGATACCCTACATCGAACATCATCAACCGGTGCAGTTTCCGCTCTATATTATCCAGGGCAAGTGCGATGAAACCGTGGACTGGCAACACAATATTCCTCAGTTCCAGCGGGTTTTCCCCGGCACTCAGGTGCAGTATCTGCCTAAAGTGCGGCATCACGTGGTGAACGAACTGGAACTGTACCGGCGGGATGTATTCTCCCGCACGCTCAAATATCTGGACGGATACCCCGGCCACCCTCAACTGGCAATTAAATAAAGGGCCTGTGGCTCCTCCACCGAATGCCGGCCGCGCCGGCTATGCAGCTGCTGCGCCAGGGTCCGTACCCCCATCAGGCTCCGCAGGGGGCTCTCCACAGGCTTGAATCCTGTTCCCGGGGCCGATTCCGGGGTATGTCCCAGCAGATACCTCACCGTGGTCAGGGAGTGGCCCTGTTCCAGCAGATGCAGGGCGAAACACCGGCGCAGGCTGTGGCTGGTGGCCGGAGTGCGAACCCCGGCCCGTTGCAGGCCCCGTCGCAACGCCTGTTCCACTGTGCTCTCACTAACATGCCGGCGGCGTAGGCGGCCCCGGGCAGCATGCGACTCCCTGGCGTCGGGGAACACATACTGCTGGTGCCAGCGGCGGGTGTATGCGACACCCGTGCCGCCGGGTGCGGCTCGTGGCACTGCGCCGCCGCCACGGTTCAGATCCTGCAGATGCTGCTGGCGGACATGGGCCAGGTGGATGCGCAGATGGGGGATCAATTGCGGGTCCAACCGCAGCTGGCGATTGCCCCGACCGGGATGGTGGCGGATGTGGAGCAGGCCCCGCTCCAGGTCCAGATCCTGTACCCGCAGCCGAACCGCCTCCCACAGGCGCAACCCCGAGCCGTACAGCAATGCCGCCAACAGCCAGTCGCGGCCCGCCAGCTGGTGAAACAGCGCCCGCAGTTCGGCGCGGGTCAGCACGCCGGTGGTGTTGTCTGGAGTTTCCTGGCTGGTCATAGTCACCCATCTCATCCCAATAAATACTGTATAAGAATACAGCTTGCTCCGTTGGGGTCAAGCGGGCGGGGGCGTCTTTACATCAGTTTTTGCTGTTTGGCCAGATAGTGTTTAAGGGAGGCGGGCAGGGCCGCCATCACCTGGGACAACCCCTGATTCAGGCGTCCGGTGACGTGCACCGGTTTGCCCTCCATCACCGCCTCGAAGCCCTCCCGGGCCACTTCCTCGGCGGTCATCCACAGAAACCGGGGCAGTTTGCTCACCGAGCCCCGGGTGCCCATCACATCGTGAAATTCACTAAAGGTGAAGCCCGGACACAGGGCGGTACAATGAATCCCGTGGGGGCGCAGTTCCAGATCCAGAGCCTGACTGAAATCCAGGACAAAGGATTTGGCGGCGCCGTAGAGGTTGCCCTTCAGTTGCGGGGACCAGGCGGCAATGGAGGCCAGATTGATAATGCGGCCGTAACCGCGGTCCTGCATGGCGGGGGCGAACAGGTGGCACAGATGCACCAGGCTGGTCATCATCACCTGAATAAAGTCCCGGTGGGTATTCCATTCGGTGGCCACAAAGTCGCTGTGCAGGGCGTAGCCGGCGTTATTCACCAGGGCATCAACGGTCAGGCCCTGTTGCCGGCACCAGTCATGGATGCGCTGGGGGCTGTCCGGATCCGCCAGGTCCTCCACCAGGGGGTAGGCCATCTGCCCGTACTGCTGTTTGATTTCCGCCTCCAGCTGCTGCAGCTTGTCGCCACGGCGGGCCACCAGCACCACATCGAATTCGTGGCAGGCAAACTCATGGGCCAGGGCTTTGCCGATGCCGGCGGAGGCACCGGTGATAAGGACGGTTCTGGGTAAATCAGCAGCCGGGTTCATAACAATTCCTTTACTTGGGGATGGGTCAGTCCAGGACTAACTATGCCACAGGTGAAGGTGAACTTTCACCGCTCACCGCCCTGATCGCAGATCCTTGCGGCGGCCCACCCATTCGCGCTAGCCTAAGCACCAACCTGCGGTGAGTCCGCGCCGCCCGGCGAAGACTCTGATTCGAACCGTTTCATTGGCGGTTCCAATAGCAGCTCCCATATTCAATTTCAGTTCCAGTAGAGGGGCCAACATGGCATACGACAAACAGAATATTTTTGCCAAAATCCTGCGCGGGGAGATGCCCTGTATCAAAGTGTATGAAGACAAATACACCCTGGCCTTTATGGATATCATGCCGCAGGCGGACGGCCACACCCTGGTGATCCCCAAGGTGGAGGCGGAGACTCTGTTTGAGCTGCCCAATAGCTATTATGGGCCCTGTTTCGAGACCCTGAAAAAAGTGGGTAATGCCCTCAAAAAGGCATTCAATACCGAAGGTGTGATGATGTTTCAGCTAAGTGGTGAGCAGGCGGGGCAAACCGTACCCCACCTGCATTTCCATCTGCTGCCCAGTTCCATCCAGACCCTGCGCAACACCCGTCACGCGGCGGAAATGGCGGATCAGGAGAAGCTGAAAGAAATTGCGCAGCGTATCGTGGACGCGCTGGAGGAATGAGCCAGCCCCGGATGGCGGGGCTGGCTCAGGTTCAGGCGGGAATCGTATGATCCGGCTGGCTTTCGCGCCGGGGCTGGTGCCGTTGCCATCGGTTCCACACCTGTTCATGAAAATAGTAGGCCACGGTATTGCAAAGCGGCTCCACCAGAGCCAGGGCGCCACCCACCGCCAGGTCACCGGTCATCAGGTAGCCCACTGAAAACGCCACGCCCATATGAATGGTGGCAAAGCTCATCGTCTTCTTCATTTCCAACCTCCCTCCCTGCGGGACTGAATTGGCGCTTTAGTCTCCTAATAATTGCAAGCGATTCTCATTTAGTAAAATAAATCCTTTTTGAGTTTTTGATAGGTTCTGATTATTAAGATCAGGATCAAGGCTCAGGTTTGGGGGTCGCTGGAATCAGGTTGCTGGCGCGGTGCCATTTCCAGGGGGCAGACCGGGGTGATGGCCTGGAACGTTTTCAGATAATGACGCTGGACCCGTTTCATATCCACCAGTGACAAGCCGTTGGAAAAGCCGAACCAGACATACAGGCCGCTCAGATCCCGGAACACCTCCGGCAGATAGCGCGGTGGTTCCACGATGCCCTCCAGATAGGCCTCGTACAATACCGGGATGTCTTCCAGTGTCACCTTGCCCAGAAACAGCATGGGAATCAGCTCCGGCAAACCGGCGCCGATGGCGCTGCGGATAAAATTCACATTCTCCACAAAGCCTTTCACGTAAGACAGATCCTTGGTAAACACCGAGCCGCCGGTAACCACCCCGCCGCGAAACACCCGCTGGGTGGTGGTGTAAGCTTCATTGTCCGGCAGCCCCCGGTTGCGCAGATGATGAAAGGTTTCCACAAAATCCGCCCCCTGTTCCGCCACATCAATGGCGCTGACCCGGTCCGCCACCCGCCGCGCGCGAAACGGGAAGCTGCTGAAGGTGAGGGTTTCCAGCAGCAATGCCAGCCCCTCCTGGATAGCGGCAATGCGGGGCGCGCCCACGCTGAGCCAGCTGGCATGGGGCTGACGCCGGCCGTTCAGAGTCGTCCCCACATGCACCCAGCCTTCGTGCACTTCCAGCACCCGCAGATCCCGCTCCGAGAACACTGAGCGGCTGTTAAGCTTGATACTGTCACCGCCGGCGGCGGCATCGGATACAATACCGTCCGCCAGGATCACCTTGAGTTCGCCCCGGGTGAAATACTTGTTCAGCCGCTGTTGCAGAATCCCCACGGCGGCTTCCGCCGGGTGCTGTTTGGGCTGGGCAAAGTCCACGTGCTGGGCCGCGGGCTGGGAAAAGATGGCACAGAGTTGCTCCCCCACCTCCAGCAGGGAACGCCGGTCGCCGAACAGATGGTCCCGGGCGGAGCCATACAGCGCCACACTGAGCCTGCCAAATTCGGGGGTGCCCCGGGCCTTCAGCAGCTCCACCACCTGGATATATTGATCGGCGGTGGCGCTCAGCAGCTGGCCCAATGGATCGCGGGGGTCCAGGGTGCGGCGAATCTGCCGTTTCAGGTCCCGAAACGCCTGTTGCTGGTGGTGGGGATCGAATCCCAGGGTATTACTGGTCTGATAAAAGTGGGCGTCCACTTTCGGTAACCGTTTCATGCCAGCATCAAAAAACTGCTGGCGCCAAAGGTGCGGCCACTTGATGCTGTCCAGAATGCGGATGGGGGCCTGAATGGCGATCAGCTGATCCGACAGCGATTTAAGGTTGGCAAGATACCGGCTGCGTGCGTTCATGGCTGGCTTACTGCAGGGTGAAGCCCCGACTGTAGGCTGCCACGGCCCCGCTGGCAATGATTTCCGTGACCATAGTGGGAGTGACAATGTCGTCCTTACCTGCATCACCCGACGTCAGTTTGCGGCAGGCCCTGGGCTACTGGTTCAAACTGGGATGCATCAGTTTCGGCGGGCCGGCGGGGCAGATCAGCATGATGCATCAGGAACTGGTGGAAAAGCGCCGCTGGATCTCCGAGCGTCGTTTTCTGCACGCATTGAATTACTGCATGGTGCTGCCGGGGCCGGAGGCCCAGCAGCTGGCCACCTATATTGGCTGGCTGCTGCACGGGGCCCGGGGCGGTCTGGTGGCCGGCGGTTTGTTTGTGTTGCCCTCGCTACAGTTGCTGCTGTTGTTGAGCTGGGCTTATCTCAGTTACGGCCATCTGCCACTGGTGGCGGGGATGCTCTACGCGGTGAAGCCGGCGGTAACTGCAATTGTATTGCTGGCGGCCTGGCGCATTGGCGCCCGGGTATTGCGGCACTGGTTCCTGTGGGGTATCGCCCTGGGGGCATTTCTGGCCATGGCCCTGTTGCAGGCACCGTATCCGGCGGTGCTACTGGGGGCGGCCCTGCTGGGCTGGATAGGCTGGCGCCGCTGGCCGGCTATTTTCACTCCGCAAGCTAAGGTACCCGGGCCCGGGGCCAGCCAGGCCCTGGCGCTGCTGGATGATCACAGCCCCACCCCCGCCCATGCCCGCTTTTCCCGGCCCCGCTGGCTGCTGGTGCTGGGGCTGGGTCTGGGTGGCTGGGGCCTGGCCATGGGGCTACTGGCCCTGGGCGGCTGGTGGGAGCTGCTGCAGATGGGCTGGTTCTTCACCAAGGCCGCGCTGCTCACCTTTGGTGGCGCTTATGCGGTGCTGCCCTACGTGGTGCAGGGCGGAGTGGAGCATTACGGCTGGCTCACCGCGGCCCAGATGATGGATGGCCTGGCCCTGGGGGAAACCACCCCGGGGCCATTGATTATGGTGGTGAGCTTCGTGGGCTTTGTGGGTGGCTGGTCCCAGCAAATCCTGGGGCCGGACTGGCCTGCCGCCGCCGGCGTTCTGGCGGCCTGCGTGGTGACCTTCTTTACCTTTTTGCCCTCATTTCTGTTTATTCTGCTGGGCGGCCCCCTGGTGGAAGCCAGCCGCAATCAGTTGCGGCTCACCGCGCCACTCACCGGCATTACCGCAGCGGTGGTGGGGGTGATCCTGAATCTGGCGCTGTTCTTCGGTCAGCATGTACTGTTCCCCGGGGGCTTGGGCCAGGGGTTGGACTGGCTGGCCCTGGGTTGGATGCTGGCGGCCCTGGGCATGCTCTATTGGTTGCAGTGGAGCATTCTGCGGGTGGTAGTATTGAGTGCAGTGCTGGGGCTGATATTGGGCGCCGCAGGCGTGGCTTGAGCTCTGAGTTGATGAGGAACGGAATATGGTCCAGTGGGCCGGTAAAATTCTTACAGAATTGTTTTCCAATGATTTTAGTCATTTTATAGGCAGTCACGCGGGCGTCAGGCCGGGTCTGCCGGTGAAGCCTGGCTTGCTGGTTTGTCTGCTCACCTTGTGCATGCTGGCGGGTTGTCAGACCGTCTATCAATGTAAAACCGACCAGGGCACGGTGGAGCAGGATAAACCCTGCCCCACCATTATGGGCTGACGCGCCGGCTTAATACAGAATCCGGCAGCGAATGGTGCCTTCCACTTCCCGCAGTTTTTCCAGGGCCAGGTCGCTGTCCGCCTTGTCGATATCAATCACCACGTAACCGATTTCCTCATTGGTCTGCAGGTACTGGCCGCAGATATTGATATTGTTATCGGAAAACAGGCGGTTGATATTGGACAGCACTCCGGGCACGTTCTCATGGATGTGCAGAATCCGGTGCACATTGTCATGCAGCGGCAATGCCACCTCCGGGAAGTTCACCGCGGAAATGGTGGAGCCGTTGTCGCTGTACTTGATGAACTTCTCCGACACTTCCGCGCCGATATTCACCTGGGCTTCCAGGGTACTGCCGCCGATGTGGGGCGTCAGGATCACGTTGTCGAATTCCCGCAGGGGGGAGACGAATTCCTCCTCGTTGCTGCGAGGCTCCACCGGGAACACGTCAATGGCGGCCCCCAGCAGTTTACGTTCACTGAGGGCGTTGGCCAGGGCATCGATATCCACCACGGTGCCGCGGGAGGCGTTGATCAGAATGCTCTGGGGCTTCATCTGCGCCAGTTGCTCGGCGCCGATCATATTCTGGGTGGCTGCGGTTTCCGGCACATGCAACGTAACGATGTCGGCCTTTTCCAGCAGCTCATCCAGGGTTCCCACCTGCATGGCGTTGCCCAGGGGCAGCTTGGTCACCACATCAAAGAACATCACCTTCATGCCCAGGTTTTCCGCGATGACACTGAGCTGGGCGCCGATATTGCCATAGCCGATAATCCCCAGGGTCTTGCCCCGGATTTCAAAGCTGTTGGTGGCGGTTTTCTGCCAACCGCCGCGATGACACACGGCATTTTTTTCAGGAATGCCCCGCAGCAGCAGGATGGCTTCCGCCAGCACCAGTTCCGCCACCGAGCGGGTATTGGAGAAGGGCGCGTTGAATACCGGAATCCCCCGTTTCAGGGCGGCGGTGAGATCCACCTGGTTGGTACCGATACAGAAGCAGCCCACGGCGATGAGTTTTCTGGCGGCGGCAAACACCGCCTCGGTCAACTGCGTGCGGGAACGAATACCCACGAAATGGGCGTCGGCGATTTTCTCCTGCAGCTGGTCTTCCGGCAGCGACGTTTTCAGGTACTCGATATTGGTGTAGCCGGCGCGCTGGAAGTTATCCAGCGCGGACTGATGGACTCCCTCCAACAACAGAATGCGGATCTTGCTTTTGTCCAGAGAAGTCGTGCTCATGCTGTTTACTCGTATCTGTGGGGTAGCTTTGAGGGCGGCTATGTTATCATATCGGTCCGGAAACACAGTCCCGGGGCGGGCCAGGCGCGGTGAAATTCTCACACAGGCCTGTGAAATTCCCTAATCCCGCCGGCCAAGCGCCGGAGGCCGGGCCTGGCCCGGCTTCTCCAGATCGTAGTAACCCGCTGGAATAAAAGAGAAAACCATGACAGACACCAAGCAGATCATTGCCGGACTCAGTGCGCTAGTGGATGCCGGGCGCTGTTTGACCGATGCCGACAGCCTGCAACATTACGGCTGTGACTGGACCCGAAAATACGATCCCAAGCCCCTGGCGGTGGTGCTGCCGAAAACCCCGGACCAGGTGCAGGCCATTGTCCGCTACGCCAATGAGCACCAACTGGCCCTGGTGCCCTCCGGCGGCCGCACCGGCCTCAGCGCGGCGGCGGTGGCGGCCCGGGGCGAAGTGGTGGTGGCCTTTGATCTGATGAACAAAATCAGCGACTTCAACCCAGTGGATCGCACCGTGAAATGTCAGCCAGGCGTGGTGACCGAACAGTTACAGGCATTTGCCCGGGAGCAGGGGCTGTATTATCCGGTGGACTTCGCCTCCGCCGGTTCCAGTCAGTTGGGGGGTAATATTTCCACCAATGCCGGCGGCATCAAGGTGATCCGCTACGGCATGACCCGGGACTGGGTCAAGGGTCTGCAGGTGGTGACGGGCGCCGGTGAACATCTGGATCTGAACGGCGGCCTGGATAAAAACGCCACCGGCTACGATTTCCGTCACCTGTTTATCGGCGCCGAAGGCACCCTGGGGATGATCGTCGAGGCCACCATGAAACTGGCCCGGGCGCCGGAGAATCTCACGGTACTGGTGCTGGGAGTGCCGCAGTTCCGCGCCATTATGCAGGTACTGGAAGCCTTTCAGAACCGGCTGGATCTCACCGCCTTCGAGTTCTTCTCGGATAAGGCGGTGGAACTGGTCACCGCTCATCATGACCTGCCGCGCCCCTTTGCCGAAGCCACCCCTTACTACGCCCTGCTGGAATTCGAGGCGGCCACCGGCGCCGTGCTGGATACCGCCATGGAATTATTTGAGCATTGCATGGAACAGGGCTGGGTGCTGGACGGAGTCATCAGCCAGAGCGAGGCCCAGGCGGCGTCACTGTGGCGGCTGCGGGAAGGCATCAGCGAAACCATCGCACCCTTCACGCCTTACAAAAACGACGTGTCGGTGGTGGTGTCCCGGGTGCCGGATTTTCTGGAGGAGATCGATGCCATTGTCAGTGAGCGCTATCCGGATTTTGAAATCGTCTGGTTTGGCCATATTGGCGATGGCAATCTGCACCTGAATATTCTGAAGCCGGAGTCGCTCACCAAAGAGGAGTTTTTTGCCCGCTGTGAGCAGGTGAATACCCAGGTGTTTGAAACCGTCCGCAAGTACGCGGGCAGTGTGTCGGCGGAGCATGGGGTGGGGCTCACCAAAAAGCCCTACCTGCAGTACACCCGCAGCCCCGCCGAAATTGATTATATGCGTGCTGTTAAGCGGGTGTTTGATCCCAACAACGTGATGAACCCGGGCAAGGTGTTTGATCTGTAGCGCCTCCCGGTAAGAGGTCCGCCATGCACTATGCGCATTACCTGAATCAGGAACCCCTGAATCTGCCGCTCGGCAAAATTCTCTGCGTGGGCCGCAACTATGCGGCCCACGCCCGCGAACTCAACAACCCAGTGCCCACCGATCCCATTCTGTTTATCAAGCCCGCCACCGCCGCGGTGGCGTTTCAGGACACCATCGCCATACCCCGGGATCAGGGGCAATGTCACCACGAACTGGAACTGGCGGTGCTGTTGGGGCAACACCTGAAAAATGCCACCGAAGACGAAGTACAGAATGCCATCCTGGGTTACGGGCTGGGCCTGGATCTGACCCTGCGGGATCTGCAGAGCCGGCTCAAAGAACAGGGGCAGCCCTGGGAAAAGGCCAAGAGCTGGGACGGCGCCTGCCCGTTATCCGGCTTTATTCACGGTTCCGCCATCGACGATCCGCAATCCCTTCCCCTGACCCTGTGGGTAAACGATCAGGTGCGGCAGGAAGGCAATACCGGGGATATGACCACTCCCATTTTACCCCTGATTGCCTATATGACCCGCTACTTCAGCCTGGAGCCGGGGGACGTGGTGCTAACCGGCACCCCCGCCGGCGTGGCGGCCCTGGCGCCCGGGGACCGGTTGCGGGCGGAACTGGGGGATCTGCTGCAGTGTGAGGCCACCGTGGCCTGATTGGTAGCGTGCGATGCGCGCTTGTGGTGAGGAGGTACTGGTCAAAGAACTCAATTTGCCATACATTATTAGAGCAGAACCAAAACTGGCGGTTTAGAACCCAACAATAACAAAGGTGACTGTCATGACTACCATTAGCACTGCATACGAATCTCCTCTGGCGGACGTGACTCCGGCCTCCGCTGACACTCAATATATGGGCTTTTGGCTGCGGGTACTGGCCTCGATTCTGGTTAATTTGTGGCTGGGCCTGTTAATGGCCGTAGTGATCGCTGCGGTGATGTTGGCGGTCCCCCTGAATGCGGAAAGCCTGGAGATGATGGCCACCAGTTACAGCATCCAGATGGGGTTGCCGGCCCTGCTGGTGATCGGGCTTTGGTGCCGGTACGCCTCCACCCCGGGTAAAATGGCTTTCAAGGCCAAAATAGTGGATGCCGACACTCTGCAGCCGGTGGCCAATGGTCGCCTGGCGGTGCGTTATTTTGCCTACCTGGTCTCCCTCTTGCCCCTGGGGCTGGGCTTTCTCTGGGTGGCCTGGGATGCCCGCAAGCAGGGATTCCATGACAAGATTGCCGGCACCGTGGTGATTATGGAGCGCTGACGGCCCCGTGGGCGAGCCGGAACCGGGTTACAGATACCGGTTCAGGTCCGCCCCGGCGGCGGCATCCTGCCCCCGGATCTGCCGCACCGTGGCGCCAAACCACTGGTCTGTCTGTACCGGCCCCACCACCTCGCAGCAGGCCACGTAAAACTCAGTGCAGAACTCCCTCAATGGTCCATCCCCGAATGCCGCCAGGTACCGGGGGTTGGCCGCCAGCAGATACTGCGCCAGCAGATCGTAGCCCCGATGACGGAAACGCTGGCGCAGTGCCGGCGCCAGCTGTTCATGCAACAACTGCCGCTGGCGGGGGCCCAGTCGGCGCAGTACGCCGGAGATCAACTGGTGCACGGCCAGTTGTGCGCTGCCGGGCTGGAGGCTGAGTACATCCTGCTGGCCCTGCTCACCGGCCCGCTGCAACAGCGGCATGGGGTCCGGCGCCAGCTCCGCATCCCCCCGCAACAGGGTTTCCATCAACCGGCGGCGAATGGCCTTGGTGTCCAGTTGGCTGCCAAACCGCTGCCGCAGCTGGGTCAGATAGTCGTGCAGGGCAATGGAGGGTTTGTCGGTATGATGTTCCTGGTACACCAGTAGCGCCTCCACCAGTTGTTCCTCGTTCAGCCAGTCCTGCAGCACCGTATAAATGGCCCGGCGTTGTCGCACCTGTGGTTGATTCATGGTGGACTCCTAGCTGGCCAGGGGCTTATGCAGGGGCGGCTGATCGAATTCCGGGTATCCGCGCTCGGCATGTTCGCTGTAATCCAACCCCCGCTGCTGATCCAGATGCGATGCCCGCAGCCCCCACACTTTATCCAGCAGCCAGTAACCCAGCAGCGCGCAGGGGAACGCCCACAGGAAGGCGCTGACGCAACCCAGGGCCTGCACCCCCAACTGGTGCGGATCAAACAGGTTGCCCTCCAGGAACAGGCCGGCGGCCAGCGTGCCCCAGATGCCGGCAAAACCGTGCACGGGAATCGCGCCCACCGCGTCGTCCAGTTGCAACAATTCCAGCAGGGTGCTGCCTGGAATCAGGATGATGCCGGCCACCAGGCCGGTGACCACCGCGTACACCGGGGCCATGGTGGCGCAACCGGCGGTGATGGACACCAGTCCCGCCAGGCTGCCATTGATGGTGTGGGTCAACAGCACCGGCCGCCGTCTCAGGGTCTGCCACAGAAAAGTGCCCACCGCGCCGGCACAGGCGGCCAGATGAGTATTCAGGGCGATTTTGCCCAGGCTGCCATCGGCCTGCAGGGTGCTGCCGGCATTAAAACCGAACCAGCCCAGCCAGAGCACAAATCCGCCCAGGGCCACACTGTTGAGATTGTGCCCCGGAATCTGCCGGGGGCGGCCGGTGCGGGG
Organism: Pseudomonadales bacterium; assembly: GCA_002701845.1. Taxonomy (GTDB): domain Bacteria; phylum Pseudomonadota; class Gammaproteobacteria; order Pseudomonadales; family Ketobacteraceae; genus Ketobacter. The sequence goes on along the minus strand of NZXG01000008.1, from coordinate 22,832 downwards.
ATCAAACCGGCCCAGGCGCGGGCCCACCACTATAATGCCCGCCAGGGCGCACCAGGCCCCCACGGAATGAACCACGGTGGAGCCGGCGAAGTCCACAAAACCCAGCTCCGCCAGCCAGCCCTTGCCGCCGAAAAAGCCACCCCAGACCCAGCTGCCGAATACCGGGTAAATAAATCCCGTGATCAGCATGGCACCCACCAGGTAACCCGCATAGCGGGTGCGCTCCGCCATGGCGCCGCTGGCAATGGTGGTGGCGGTGGCGGCGAACATCATCTGAAACAGCAAAAAGGTATAGGACCATTGATCGCTGAACTGGGGCAGCCAGTGACTGGTACCGAACCAGCCGCTGTGATTGGCCCCGAACATCAGACCAAAGCCCAGGGCCCAATACACCATGCTCCCCAGGCACACATCCATGTAATTCTTCATCACCACGTTGACCGCGTTCTTGCTCCGGGACATGCCGCTTTCCAGCAGGGCAAAGCCGGCCTGCATAAAGAACACCAGGGCGGCGGCCACCACCAGCCACAGGGTATCCACCGGCTGCTCCCCTCCGGCGGCCCAGGCTGCGGACGGCACCCCGGCCAGGCAGATCAATGCGAGTCGTTTCATGAAGGAAACCTCAAAATAATAAAGCAATAAAAAATTAAAGGCTTATAAGCAAAACGCAGTTCGCTGAGCAATCTCTGTGCCATGGGGCAGGAACGCCAGGGGTGGGGGGCGGGGCAGGGACCAAGCGCTGTCAGGCTTAACCGCTTCGGTGCATTATTAGACAGTCTGCACCAAAAGCAACCGGACAGCCGTTGTTCCCGGGTGACTGAAACCGCGGTGCTCAGTGAACATCTATGCCATGCCATTGGCAACAGGCTGTGCTAGCCTGCCCGCAACCACCCTTCAACAAATCGAGGCAAGCTCATGAACCGGCGTATGGATGTCCGTAAAGAGATCGAGCGGCTGGACCCCGGCGGGATTGTCAGCGCATTGTCTTTCTGTCCGCTTATCTGGAGTTTCCCTGGGATATGACCCGGGCTCTGGAGCTGGCCCTGTTTCGCACCTTCGCGGTGCCCAGTATTGCCCGGCTGCTGGATCAGACCCGGCAGTTTACCGACGACACCCAGCGGCGCTACGACGATACCGCCATTATCATCAACGAAATTCTGCTTAACGGCTACGACTCCGGCCGGGGCCGGGATTTCGTCAAGCGCATGAACCGGATCCACGGCCAGTACCAGATCAGTAACGAGGATTTCCTCTATACATTGTCCACCTTTATTTTTGAGCCGGTGCGCTGGATCGATCGCTTTGGCTGGCGCCAGACCTACCCCAACGAGCGGGAGGCGTTCTAACAGTTCTGGCGTCAGGTGGGGGAGCGGATGCGGATTCGGGATATCCCGGACAGCTACGCCGCCTTCGAGGCGTATAACCGGGAGTTTGAGACCCGCACCTTCGCCGTTACCAAAGCCGGGCAGCGGGTGGGCAACGCCACCCGGGATCTGTTGCTGGGATTTTATCTGCCGCGATTTCTGTGGGCGCCGGCGCGGCCTCTGGTATATGCCCTGATGGATGAGCCGCTGTTGCAGGCTACGGGTTACCCGCCGCCGAATTCGGGTACCCGGCGCCGGGTGGAAGGGGTGCTGCGGGCCCAGGCCCGGTTGTTAAGGTTGTGGCCGAAACCCCGATATCCGCGTATCATCAGCCTCTTACGCAATAAAACCCACCCGCAGGGTTACAGCGTTGCCGACATCGGCCCCCCGGCGCTGCGCCGCAAGTGGGCGGCGGAAACCGGTAAAGCCGGTAGCACCGATACCCGTTGAGCGGCCACCGGAGTTAACGGCTGATGCGATCCACCCCCTGTGCGGTACCCACCAGCAGCAGGTCAGCGCTGCGCTGGGCAAACAGGCCGTTGGTGACCACCCCGACGATATTGTTCAGCTGTTGTTCCAGTTTTACCGGCTGGGCGATCTCCAGGTTGTGCACGTCCAGAATAATGTTACCGTTGTCCGTGGTGAAGCCCTCCCGGTACACCGGATCGCCCCCCAGTTTGACGATTTCCCGCGCCACGTAACTGCGGGCCATGGGAATCACTTCCACCGGCAGGGGGAAGCGCCCCAGGACCGCCACCTGCTTGCTGGCGTCGGCGATGCAGATAAACCGCTCCGCCACTGCGGCGATGATTTTTTCCCGGGTGAGGGCGCCGCCGCCGCCCTTGACCAGGCACAGATTGGGGTCGGCCTCGTCGGCACCGTCCACGTAAACCGGAAGCTCACCGACACTGTTGAGGTCGTAGACCGGAATGCCGTGGCTGTCCAGGCGCTGGCGGGTGGCTTCGGAACTGGCCACCGCCCCTTCAATCTGCCCTTTCATCCCCGCCAGATAATCGATAAAAAAGTTGGCGGTGGAGCCGGTGCCCACACCCACGATAGTGCCTTCCTCCACGTACTCCAGGGCGGCTTTGGCCACGGCCTGTTTCAGTTCGTCCTGTGTCATTCTGTTGCCCCGCTGCTGTAAACTCGCGCCATTATAGGGTGTACCCGGCACCGAAAACAGCGCGCAAATGCCGTACCGTTGACAGATGGTGTATGCTTGCGCCGGATACTTATGATAATCGCCAGGAATTGCCAGTCTTCATGTCCATCCACACCATCAAGAAAATCCTCCAGGCGCGGGTCTACGATGTGGCCTATGAAACGCCGGTGGAGCGCGCCCGCTCCCTGTCCCGTCGCTTTGACAACAATATTCTGTTGAAGCGTGACGACCTGCAGCCGGTGTTTTCCTTCAAGATTCGTGGTGCCTACAACAAAATTGTCAACCTGACCCCGGAGGAGCAGGGGCGCGGCGTGATTTGTGCCTCTGCCGGCAACCATGCCCAGGGGGTGGCCCTGGCGGCCTCGCGGCTGGGAATCAAGGCGGTGATCGTGATGCCCCAGACCACGCCGGAAATCAAGGTGAATTCGGTGCGGTCCCTGGGGGGCAAAGTGGTGTTGCACGGGGATGCCTACGATCAGGCCTCGGCCCGGGCCCGGGAACTGCTGGAGCAACACGGCTACACCTATGTACACCCGTTCGACGATCCCGATGTGATCGCCGGCCAGGGCACCGTGGGGATGGAGATTCTGCGCCAGCATACCGGTCCCCTGGAGGCGGTGTTTGTGCCGGTGGGCGGCGGCGGTCTGATCGCCGGTGTCTCAACCTATATCAAATATCTGCGGCCCGAGGTGAAAGTGATCGGGGTGGAACCCACCGACTCCAACTGCCTGCAGGCGGCCATGGCGGCGGGGCGGCGGGTGGTGTTACCCCAGGTGGGATTGTTTGCCGACGGGGTGGCGGTGAAACAGGTGGGTAAGGAAACCTTCAAGCTGGCCCGTAAATACGTGGATGAAGTGATTACCGTCACCGCCGATGAGATGTGCGCGGCAATTAAGGACCTGTTCGATGATACCCGTTCCATTAACGAACCGGCGGGGGCCCTGGGGGTGGCGGGGCTGAAAAAGTACGTGGAGCGCGAGGGTTGTCGCAGTGCCACCCTGCTGGCCGTCTGCAGCGGCGCCAACGTCAATTTCGACCGCCTGCGTCATGTGGCGGAGCGGGCCGAGATCGGCGAGCAACGGGAGGCGGTGCTGGCGGTGACCATCCCGGAGACGCCCGGCAGTTTCCGCCGCTTCTGTCGCACCCTGGGCAAGCGCTCCATCACCGAATTCAATTACCGCTACGCCAGTCCGGAAGCGGCCCATGTCTATGTGGGGGTGCAGACCTCAGGGCAACAGGAGCGGCTGGCATTGATCCACGCCCTTGAGGCCAGTGGTTATCAGGTGCAGGATCTGTCCCTGAACGAAATGGCCAAATTGCACATCCGCCACATGGTGGGGGGCCGGGGCCCGGCGGCGGCGGTGGCGGATGACGCCACGGAAGAGGTGCTGTATCGTTTTGAGTTCCCGGAGCGGCCCGGAGCGTTGATGGAGTTTTTGGGGCAGTTGGGGCAGAACTGGAATATCAGTTTGTTTCATTATCGCAACCATGGCGCGGCGTTTGGCCGGATTCTGGTGGGTCTGCAGGTGCCCAAAAAGGAGCAGACCAGGCTCAAGCGTTTCATCAACCAGCTCGGCTATCGCCACTGGGACGAAACCGATAACCCGGCTTACCGGCTTTTTTTGAAGTAAATCATCATTTTGAGGCCTGCCTGTTTGCAATTTCCGGGCATCGTGTTAATTTTTACCCAACATGACGCGAAAAGACGTCAGTACCCGCGGCACGTGATCGGCGGTAGCAGTTGATCGCTGAGCGTACAGAAGTCGCGGAAATGTGAGCCATTGCTCACCTCGGAGCTGGTGCTTGGCCAGGGCTGGTCTATAGTTAGCGATATAAGGGGCACCCCAGCCAGAGTGGCCGGCGGCGCCTGATTTCCCGGCAGAGTGAAAGTGGGTGTTCAGCAGTGCACTACGCCGGTGTTGTTTCCGTCCACAGACGGTATTGTTTTTTTACGAGGCAAGGTAAAACCATGAAGAAGAAACCCGATTTGCTGGTCGTGTTGATTTTGGTATTGGGTCTGGGCGTTTTGGCCAGCTCATACACCCAAGGGCAACCGGACCCGGAGATGGTGGCCAGTCAGTTTTCCATCCGTTGATCACCGTTTCTTCCCGGGCGGATCCGGAGCCAGACAAGGTCCGTTATCGCGACTGGTAAACCGCCCGCTCCGTCACAATCTTCCGCATCGCAATGTCCCAGCGCTCGCTGGGTAACGCTTCCACCTTCTGACACTCATGAGCCACCCCCACCAGCGTTGGATTGCGCGGTTTGCCGTGGTGATTGAGAAAAGCGAAGGTGCGATCATAGAATCCCCCGCCCATGCCCATCCGGTTGCCCGCCTCATCAAAACCCACCAGAGGGGTCAGCACCAGATCCAGGGTCCAGATGGGACAGTAGTGGGTCTGCCGGCACAGGGGTTCCGGTATGCCGTAGCGGTTCTTTGCCAGCACCTGCTCCGGGTTATGCGTCATAAACAACAGGCGACCGGCGGCAAACGGATGCAGGATGGGCAGATACACGGATTTGCCCAAGCGCCAGGCCAGCCCCAGCAGCGGTTGCGGATCGATTTCGCCATCGTTGGGGATATAGGCGGCAATGCGGCGGCCGAAAATAAACTCCGGCAGTTGACTGAGTTGCCGACAGAGTGCCATGGATGCGGTTTTCTGTTGATGCCGGCTCAGGTTGCGCCGGCGGGCGCGCAGCATTTTGCGCAGCTGCTGTTTGGGGGGTGTGCTGTTGTCAGGCAGTTCCAGCGCATCAAACTCCACAGCATCAAACTCCACAACCGCGAATCAGAATAAAGCACCCCCCGTGCTGCCGTAACTGGCGGTAGCCCTTGAACCCTTGGTTCAAGGTGGTGGCTCACGTGATGTATCGGGCTTTCCGTCATGCGGACGTGCACTCCCACATCAACCAGAGCCCCCATTAGGTTAAGACATCGGCTCAGGGACATTCGCCAGAATCTCGCACAGCGCAGGGGGCTTGGGAACCAGTATAAAGGATTCGTCCGGGATTCTCGAACCGGGACTCTGGTGGATGGTTGCTGTCTACAAATCCAGCTGCCGGGCCGCGGCCAGGGCCCGCTCGATTTTGTCGTTGAGTTTGGTCAGTTGTTTTTCCGTGATCCGGTCATAGCCCGCCAGCTCCGCCTGGGTTCGGATCAGGTCGTGGGCGATATTCAGGGCGGCCATCACCGCGATGCGGTCCACCCCGACGATTTTACCGGTGCGACGGATGTCCCGCATGCGCTGGTCCAGCAGGCGGGCGGAGCTTTTCAGTTCCTCCACCTCATCCGGGGGGCAGCTGACCCCGTATTCGCGATCCAGAATATTGACGGTTAACGTCTGCACATCATCGCTCATGAATCCTGCTCCAGCGCCTTCAGGCGCGAAATCATCGCTTCCACCTTGGCCTTGGCCATGTCGTTCTTTTTCATCAGGCTGGCACGCTCCTCGGCAAGCTGGCTCTCCCTGGCCTGCAGTGAGCGGTTATGGCGCTTGTATTCATCACAGAGTTCAATGAACTCATCCACGCGGGCCTCAAGGTGTTTGAAAAGCTGCTCTACTTTGCTCATCGACATACCGTTGCGATTTTTGTTGTCCATGGTACATCAAGTGCGGCGGCGGCACTATGACGGGGTTCCGGTGACCACCGGTATTGCGGCCGGCGGGCAGATACCCACACAGCTACTGTAAGCTTAGCCTGAATCCCGGGTTTGCTACACCTGCGCCCGTGTTACAATGTTGTCAGATTCGTTATCAGGGGAAATGTGCGATGTCCCTAGCAGCAGAAGACATTCTGGATTTTTACGAACTGGAGGCGGAGCTGCGCAAAATCGACGCGCTGGCCGGGCCTTCAGAGGCCCATGGCATTCTTTGTGGGCAGTTGAGCGGGGGGCTCAAGGGGGAGACTTGGCTCAAGCAGTACCTGCCCAATCTGGGGGTGAAGGGGGAGCCCTGGGATAACACCCGGGAGTGGTTTGGTGAGTTGCACCGGCATACGCTTCAGGAGATGCTGGACGACCAGTTCAATTTCATGCCGCTGTTGCCCGACGACGAAGACCCTCTGGACGCCCGTCTGGGTTCCCTGGCGGAGTGGTGTGCCGGCTTTCTGGCCGGGTTTGGCGCCATGGGTTCCCGCAAACCCGAGGAATTCAGTGAGGACACCCTCAGCGCGCTGCAGGATATTCAGCAGATCAGTCAGGTGGATACGGACATCGATGAAGAGGAGGAAGGGGAGGCCGCCTACTTCGAAGTGGTGGAGTATGTGCGCATGGCGGCGCTGATGATCTTTACCGAGTTCGCCCTGGAGTGCGGCGAGAGCGTCCCGCCCGGCGTAACTGTCCACTGAACCCAGAGTCACCCCAGTCTTCAGGAAGCTGAATGAGTATCACAAAAAAAGAGTTTACCCGACGCCGTGAGCAGTTGATGGCCATGATGGAGCCCAACTCCATTGCCATTGTGGCGGCGGCCCCCGAACGCACCCGCAGTCGCGACACCGAATTTCCCTACCGCCAGGACAGTGATTTTTACTACCTGAGTGGTTTTGACGAGCCGGAAGCGGTGCTGGTGCTGATCCCCGGCCGGGAGCACGGCGAGTATGTCATGTTCTGTCGCGAGCGGGATCCGCAGATGGAAATCTGGAACGGCTATCGGGCCGGCCCGGAAGGGCTGGTGAAACAGTATGGCGCCGATGACGCCTTCCCCATCGGCGACATTGATGAGATTCTGCCGGGCCTGCTGGAGGGCACCGAGCGGGTCTACTACGAAATGGGCAAGGATCGTGACTTTGACCGTCAGGTGATGGAATGGGTCAACAGTATCCGCGCCAAGGTGCGCAGCGGCGCCCATCCCCCGGGGGAGTTTATCGCCCTGGATCATCTGCTGCACGACATGCGCCTGTACAAGAGCAAGGCAGAGATCAAACTGATGCAGCAGGCGGCGGACATTACCGCCGATGCCCATCGCCGGGCCATGGAACTGTGCAAACCGGGGCTGATGGAATATCAGCTGGAGGCGGAGATCCTGCACGAATTCGGTCGCCGGGGTGGTCGCTTTCCGGCTTACTCCACCATCGTGGGTGGCGGCGCCAACGGCTGTATCCTGCATTACATCGCCAATAACGACGAGTTGAAAGATGGCGACCTGGTGCTGATCGACGCCGGCGTGGAATACGGGTTTTACGCCGCGGACATCACCCGCACCTTCCCGGTCAACGGCCGCTTCAGCCCGCCCCAGCGGTCGCTCTATGAGTTGGTGCTGAAAGCGCAGCTGGCGGCCATTCGCCAGGTAAAGCCTGGCAATCACTGGAATCAGCCCCACGAGGCGGCGGTGAAAACCCTGACCCAGGGCCTGGTCAAACTGGGTTTGTTGACTGGCAAGGTGCCGGAGCTGATCGAGTCCGAGGCCTACCGCCGTTTCTTCATGCATCGCACCGGCCACTGGCTGGGCATGGACGTACACGATGTGGGGGACTACAAGGTGGGCGATGCCTGGCGTGAACTGGAGCCGGGGATGGTGTTGACGGTGGAGCCCGGACTCTATGTGGCGCCGGACGACGACAGTGTCGATGAGCAATGGCGGGGCATTGGTATCCGCATTGAGGACGATGTGCTGGTGACGGAAAAAGGCCATCGGGTATTGACCCGCAACGTGCCGAAAAAAGCCGATGAGATCGAGACCCTGATGGACAGTGCCCGCGTGCGCCACAGCCGTACCCGCAAACGGGTGGCCTGACACCGTGGACGTGATCATTATGGGCGGCGGCCTGGTGGGGGCCTCCCTGGCGGCCTGCCTGGCCCGGGATCCCGGGGTGCAGATCACCGTGGTGGAGAAGTTCGCCCCGCCGGCGGCGGATACGGATGTTCACCCCAGTTACGATGCCCGCAATACCGCCCTGGCCAACGGCACCTGCCATATCTTTCAGCAGCTGGGCCTCTGGCCGGCCATGCGGGCCCAGGCCGAACCCATTCAGCAGATTGAAATCACCGATCAGGGGGGCTTCGGCCGGGCCCTGATCCGGGCGCAGGAGGAACGGGTGCGGGCCCTGGGCTATGTGATCGAAAACCGCTTTATCGGCCAGCATCTGTTTGCCCATCTGCGGCAATGCCCCAATGTGGACTATCTGGCACCGGCGGCAATAGAATCCCTGAGCTATCAGGGTGAGTGTATGCAGGTAGGCCTGCAGGCCGATGGCCGGCGCCGCACCCTCACCACCCCCCTGCTGGTGATTGCCGATGGCGCTCAGTCCCGGGGCCGCGAACTGTTGGGAATTGAGTCCCGGGTTACTCCCTATGATCAGGTGGCGCTGGTGACCGCGGTGACGCCGGACCGTCCCCATCACAATCTGGCCCTGGAGCGGTTCACCGCCAGCGGCCCCCTGGCGGTGCTGCCGCAAACCGATAATCGCTGGGGTATCACCTGGTGTCTGGCGCCGGCCCGGGCCGAGGCTCTGATGGCGGCGGACGACCGTGACTTCATGGCGGCCCTGGAGCAGGCCGCCGGCCCTGCCGTAGGGCGCCTGACCCGGGTAGGCAAGCGAGTGACCTACCCTCTGGCCCTGACCCTGGCGCGGGAGCAGGTACGGCCCAATGCGGTGGTATTGGGCAATGCCGCCCACGGCCTGCATCCGGTGGCGGGGCAGGGGTTCAATATGGCCATGCGGGATGTGGCGGTGCTGGTGCAGACCTTGTTTGGCGCCGCCGAGGGCAAAGCCAGCTGGGGCCAACTGAGCCTGTTGCAGTCGTACCTGCAACGACGGGGCACCGATCAGCTCAACACCATCCAGTTTTCCGACAAGCTCACCCGGCTGTTCAGCAACCGCAATCCGTTACTGGGCCTGGCCCGCAACAGCGGCCTGCTGTTGTTTGACACCCTGCAGGGCACCAAGCGCTTTGTGGCCAGGCATGCCATGGGGCGGGCCGTATCCACCCGGCTGCCGGAAGCCCTGAGCGTGCCCGGGGCCCCGGGCGCATCCGGGGCCCCCAGCGCTTACGAAGCTCCCAGCTCAGCGGAGAACCTCAGTTCATGAGCCAGCACCAGAGTTACGTCACCGACCTCCCACAGCTGCTGATCGTCGGCGCCGGCATGGCGGGCTTGACCCTGGCGGCGGCGCTGGCGGATCAGCCGCTGGCCATCCGGATTATCGATCCCCGCCCGGCGCCGGCACCGGAGCAATGGCCGGCCACCTTCGACCCCCGGGTCAGTGCCCTGACCCAGGCCTCGGAAAACATTCTGCGCCGGCTGGGAGCCTGGGAACCCATGGTTCAGCAGCGGGTAAGCCCGTTCCAGCACATGGCGGTGTGGGACGGCGACGGTACCGGCCGGATTGCGTTTGACGCCGCCGAGGCCGGGGCTGATCACCTGGGCCATATCGTGGAGAACCGGGTCACCACCTGGGCGCTGTTGCAGCAGGTGCAGCAGGCTGACAATGTGGTGTTTGAGCCCCTGGGGCTGGAACGGATTCTGGAAGCCGAAGGCGGTCGTTGGCAGGTGATCCTGTCCGATGGCACGGCCTTCATTCCGGATCTACTGGTGGGCGCCGACGGTGGCCGTTCCCGGGTGCGTGAGCAACTGGGTTTTCGCTGCCGCACCTGGGCCTATGGTCAGAGCGCCATCGTCACCACCGTCACCACCGAGCGGCCCCATGGGGATACCGCCCGGCAGGTATTTCTGGATACCGGCCCGCTGGCATTTCTGCCTTTGCGGGAGGCCAGCGATCAGCGCAATTCCCATTGCTGTTCCATCGTCTGGACCCTGGATCAGGCGCAGGTGCCGGGGATCATGGCGCTGGACGATACCGAATTCCGGGCGCAACTGGGGCAGGCCTTCGAGCATTGTCTGGGGGCGGTTACTCACTGCGACCGGCGGTTTGTCTTTCCCCTGATCCAGAATCACGCGGTGGACTACATTCAACCCGGCGTGGCCCTGATTGGCGATGCCGCTCACAGCATTCATCCGCTGGCGGGTCAGGGCATCAATCTGGGACTGCTGGACGCCGCAGTACTGGCGGAGGAAATTCAACGGGCGCTGCCACTTGCGCTGTCTCCGGGCGATGACCTGGTGCTGCGCCGCTATCAACGCCGGCGCAAGCCTCATAATCTGCTGCTGATGTCCGCCATGGAAGGCTTCAAGCGACTGTTTGGCATGGACCTTCCGCCGCTGCGGGTGGCGCGTAATCTGGGCATGTCCACCCTCAACCGGCATCCGCTGATTAAGAATCGAATTATGGTGCGGGCCATGGGGCTGGATCTGGGCTGGCAGGGGGATTTGCCGGCTCTGGCGCAGCCGGAATTGCTGGCGGATTTCTAGGGAATCTCCGGGATGCCTTTGGGGTGCCAAAGCAGCGCCGGGGGGTTGGCAGTTGGTTTAAAAACCTGATTTATCCTTGTAACCTATCCCATTGAATGACAGCGGCCCGGGCGGCCCGTGCCCGACAATTTCAGATGCAGGAGTGTAGCCATGACCACGGCGTTCGTGATTCGTAACCAGCATGGACAGTACCTCACCCGCAAGGGGGAATGGGTGTCCGGCCGGGACGCCAGCGTGCTCTTCCATCAGCCCCATTACGATCAGGCGCTGAACCAACTCATTGAAACCAACGCCAAGGACATTCATCTGCGGGGCACCGTGGTGGAGCTGGCGCTGGATGAACGGGGTCGGCCTCAGGTACAGGAATACGGTCCGGATCCGGCGCAGCCGGAACTGCTGGATGGTGAGTCCACGGCGGCCGAATCCACGGGGGCCGAATCCACGGGGGCCGAATCCAGGGCGACGGAGGACAACCCCGCTGCCGGCGAAGGGGGCGTTGCCGCCTGAACCGGCCCCGGGTTAACCGCCAAGGGAGCCGATTGCGAGTGGCTAAGAGGCAGGGGCAAAGTGGCAGGGCCTGGTGTCTTGCTGGCCAAAGCGGTGGTAAAACTGCTGGCCGTCAAAGGCACCGGCGCCGGCAGGTTGTATACTGACAATCAGGTATCGAACTGCAGGGGTTGCCGGTGGAACGGATTCTGAATCAGTTGTTGAACTGCGGCTGGGACCCGCATCGGACCGATCCGGTGTTACTGCGTCGTGTGCGGACCGTGAGCGGCACCGCGTTTTTGCTGGTGCTGCTGGGTTTGCCATTTCTGTTCCGAGCCTACGAGTGGCAGATCGGCGTGCGCATGATCACGGTGCCGGCGGCCATCATCCTGGCGCTCTCATCTCTGTTCAGACTCTGCCTTGCCAAATCCTTTCCCATCAGTACCCAACTGGTGACGCTGGCATTGTACGTGGCCGGCGCCATTTTCAGCAGTGGCGGTATTGGTGACGCGGTGGTGTCCTGGTGGTTACTGGTGCCCTTGCTGGCGGGGCTGTTGCGGGGGCTTAGCAGCGCCCTGGGTTGGGGGGTACTGGTATTGGTGTCCATTTGTGGCTGCTATTGGGCGCAGCAGCACGGTTTTCCGTTTCCGGATCTGACGCCTCCGGAGCACCGCGCCTCCCAGGAATTGTTGCAGGCCCTGGGAATCACCTGCGCCTTGCTGATTCTGCTGAACAATTATCTGTCACAGATCGGTCAGTCCGAGCGGGTGCTGGCGCAGCACAACGAACAGCTTTCGCGCCAGGTGCAGCGGGCGCAAACCGCCGAACATGAGCTGTCGCTGGCCCTGGCCTCGAAGAATCGCTTTCTCGCCAACATGAGTCACGAACTGAAAACTCCCCTCAATGCCATTATGGGCTTTTCCGCGTATCTGCAGCGCACTCTCGACCAGCTGTCCCCCCGCCAGGAGGAGGCTCTGCAGCGGGTGGTGGATCAGGGGCAGTCGATGCTGACCCTGGTGAACGATTTGCTGGCCCTGGCCCGGTTGGACGAGCGGCCGGCCACCGGCGAGTTCGGTCAAGCGGTGGATCTGACGGACTTACTGGCCCGCATCGCCCATGAGCTGGCGCCCCAGGCCCGGGCCCACGGCCTGGAACTGGTGGTGGAGACGGATGACAGCGTGGTGGCCAGAGTGGACAGCCAGCAGATTCAGCAGGCGGTCGCCAGTCTCACCCGCCATGGGCTGATGTTCACCCGGGGGGACAAGGTCTGGCTGCGGCTGGGGCGGTTGCCCCAGGGTGCCCTGTTTCAGGTGTGCTACGCCGGTGAACTCAATGACGAGCAAAAGGCGCGCCTGTTTGACCGTTTCAATCATCTGCACAGTCAGGCCGGCCGTGATCTGGGGCTGTCGGGGCTGGCGCTGCCCCTGGCCCATGAGCACGTCAAGCGCCATGGGGGCTGCATCAAAGTGGGCACGGACCAGGAGGAGGGGGTGTGTTTCAACCTGTTCCTGCCCCATTGACCCGGATCAGTATTGCGGCGGTTTTGACGAAAATTTCTGCCTAAAACGGTTTTATTTGCAATTGCACCCAATTATCATCTGGCGGGAGAGGCGTCTATGATCCAGCAATACGCCCATTCTCCAGCAATAAGAGGTGAGTTCATGTTGAAGCGTGCAAGCATTGGTTTGATGTCCCTGGCCCTGGCGGTCTGGATCACCGGGTGCAGTGAGCAGGAGTCGCCGGCTCCGGAAGGCTCCAAGGGTGAAGCCACCGCCCCGGCGGCGGACGCCAAGCCGGCAACCGCCAATGGCGAGATTGTGGTGTACTCCTCCCGCAAGGAACACCTGGTGAAACCCTTGTTCGACCGCTTTACCGAGGAAACCGGCATTGAACTGTCCTATATTACCGACAGCGACGGCCCGCTGCTGGCCCGCCTGGAGGCGGAAGGCGAGCGCACCCCGGCGGATCTGTTGATCACAGTGGATGCGGGTAATCTCTGGCAGGCAGCCAAGCAGGGCCTGTTGCAGCCGGTGGAATCGCAGGTGCTGGAGGACAATGTACCGGCTCAGTTTCAGGACCCCGAGAACCGCTGGTTCGGCCTCTCGGTGCGGGCCCGCACCATTGTCTATTCCACCGAGCGGGTAAAGCCAGAAACCCTCTCCACCTATGAGAATCTGTCCACCGGGGACTGGGAAGGCCGGCTTTGTCTGCGCACCTCCAAGAAAGTCTATAACCAATCCCTGGTGGCCACCCTGATCGAGCGTCATGGCGCTGAGCGGACGCAACAGATCGTCGAAGGCTGGGTGGATAACCTGGCCACCGACGTGTTCCCCAATGACACTTCCCTGATGGAAGCCATTGTGGCCGGCCAGTGCGATGTGGGCATCGTGAATACCTATTACTTCGGCCGCCTGCAGAAGGACAACCCCCATATTCCCCTGGCCTTGTTCTGGCCCAATCAGCAAACCAGCGGGGTTCACGTGAATATTTCCGGTGCCGGGGTGACCGCCCATGCCAAGCACCCGAAGCTGGCCCTGCAGCTGCTGGAGTGGTTGTCCGAGGGTGAGGCGCAGGCCATGTTCGCCGGCCTTAATATGGAATACCCGGTGAATCCCGAGGTGGCGGTGGATCCCCTGGTGAAAACCTGGGGTGAATTCAAAGCCGATGATCTCAACGTGGCCGTGGCCGGCAAGCGTCAGGTTGAAGCCATCAAGCTGATGGATCGCGCCGGTTACCGTTGATTAAGCGCCGGCCTTGACCACTACCGTCAGTTCTTCCGTCTCCGGGTTCCGCTGGCCGTCGCGCTGGCGGCGGCCCGGCTGGTTGCAGGGGGCCGCCCTGGTGCTGGCGCTGATGGTGGGTGCGCCGCTGCTGGTGATCGCCCTCAGCTGGGGGGATGTGCATGCGGATATCTGGGTGCATCTGGCCCAGACCCAATTGACCCGGCTGATCGGCAATACCCTGGTGCTGGTGGCGGGGGTGGCCACCCTGGTGCTGTTGCTGGGGGTGCCCCTGGCCTGGTTCACCGCCACCTGTGAGTTTCCCGGCCGGCGGGTATTCGATGTGGCCCTGATGCTGCCCCTGGCGGTGCCGGCCTATGTGATGGCGTTCGTGATGGTGGGGCTGCTGGATTACGCCGGCCCGGTGCAGACCACCCTGCGGGGCTGGTTTGGTCCCCAGGTGGCGTTCAGCTTTCGCGGCACCACGGCGGTGGTGCTGGTGATGTCCCTGGTGCTTTATCCCTATGTGTATATGCTTGCCCGCAGCGCTTTTCTGGCCCAGGGTCGCGAGCCCCTGGAGGCGGCCCGGGTGCTGGGTCGGGGGCCGCTGGCGGGGTTTCTGCAGGTGGCCCTGCCCATGGCGCGGCCGGCCATTGTGGCGGGTACCGCCCTGGCATTGATGGAAACCCTGGCGGATTTCGGCGCGGTGGCGGTGTTCAACTACGACACCTTCACCACCGCCATCTATAAAGCCTGGTACGGTTTTTTTGATCTGCAGACCGCGGCCCAGCTGGCTTCTTTGTTATTGCTGTTTGTGCTGTCGGGCCTGTATCTGGAGCGGCGGGGCCGGGGTTCGGCCCGCTATTTTCAGACCGGCCGCCGCCGGCGCAGCAGCAGTCGCATTGTCCTCACCGGGCCCCGGGCCTGGCTGGTCAGCCTGTGGTGCGCCCTGGTGTTGGCGGTGGCCTTTCTGGTGCCGGTGGGGCAGCTGCTGATCTGGCTGTTTGACGGCGCCTGGCGGCAATGGGACGGCCGCTATCTGGATCTGGTGGCCCATACCCTCAGTCTGGGGGCCATTGCGGCGGTCATCACCGTGACGGCGGCGTTTCTGCTGGCCCTGTACCGACGCTCCTATCAGACCCGGCTGGCGGGCAGTGTGGTGCGTCTGGCCACGGTGGGTTACGCCCTGCCGGGCTCGGTACTGGCGGTGGGTATCATGCTTAGCTTTAACTGGCTGGATGCCTGGGCGGCGCGGATTCAGGCCGCCCTGGGGTGGGAGGTGCAGCCCATTTTCGTGGGGGGCGTGCTGGCCTTGCTGCTGGCCTATACCACTCGCTTTCTGGCGGCGGCCTTTGGCCCGGTGGAAACCAGTCTGGACCGGATCAAACCCTGTATTCCCGAAGCTGCCGCCACCCTGGGGGCGCGTCCCCCGGAGATCGCGCGCCGGATTTACCTGCCCATGCTGGCCCCCGGCCTGCTCACCGCCGCGCTGCTGGCATTTGTGGACGTGATGAAGGAAATGCCCGCCACCCTGCTGATGCGCCCCTTCGGCTGGGACACCCTGGCGGTGCGCATTTATGAGCTCACCTCCGAGGGCCTGTGGGAGCAGGCGGCACTGCCGGGGCTGTCCATTGTGGTGGTGGGCATGGCGCCGGTGATTATTATGGTCAAGCGCTCCGCCCACTGACACACGCCCTCTCAGGCGGCGATCAATAGCCCATGGCTTTCAGATCTTTCACCACATCCAGATAAAACGCTTCCCGGTCCCAGTGGAACACATCCGGGTCGTAGGCAAAGCCCAGGCAGTCCCGCTCACCCAGTCCCGGCACTTTGTCGTTGGTAAAACCCATGTGGGAAATCCCCGGATGGGGCAGCCAGAACCAGTTGGACGTGCCGCGCACGATGCCCCGGTCCACCACATAGGTGGGGGGTGCGTCGGGCTGGTCGCCGGCGGTGAGGAAGCGCTGGGAATCCAGGGACACCCAGCCATCGTTGCGACCTTCCAGCAAGCCTGCCAGGAACCAGCCCTGCAGATGCTTGTCGGCGTAGCAGGAATGAATCCAACTCAGATAACTGCTGTAGCTCTGATAGTAAATATCCGGGTGATTGGGGTAGGCCTGGTTAAAGCTGGGGGGGCACTCCTCGCGCCGGGGATTGCACCAGATGTCCATGGTCTGGGTCATATACTTGCGGGACAGGGCCACCACGGACTCGTGGCCCCCTTCCAGCCAGTAACCGGTCTCAAAAAAGCCATCGATGGCCAGAGAGGCCTCCAGCAAACCCGGTTTGTAGTCCGGCCAGGAGCATCTCGGCACCAGCCCCAGCCACAGATCCGCCAGGGGGGTGCCCTTATTGATGCCCGCCACCGAGGTCCAGCTGGCCACATGCTGATGCATGGGCTTGCCGCTGAGTTCGTTTTGGATGGCGGCAATCATGTAACGGGAATCCGGGCAGCCCTGGGAGTGGCAGATAATGTTGATCTTCACTTCCCGCAGACACTGCGCTGCGCTGGGGAATTGCGCCAGGCCCTGATTGGGATCGCTGCAGTAACCCTCCATGGCCGGCAGCACGCCGTCGATCACCTGGGGGTTCTCCCCCTCGCAGAGCATGTCGGTCAGGGTGCGGCCGGCACATTTTTTATAAAGTAGGCGGCCCCGCACCTCATTGGCGCCAAAAGGCACCTTGTCCGGCTGATAAACCACGGCGCCTTCGGCTTCCAGCGCCTGTTTCACCCCCATGGGGGTATAACCATCGGGGCCCCATTCAGTGCCGGCAAAGGCTTTGGCGGCGGATTCCGACCAGTGATGAGACAGCACGATGGGCCAGCGGGTGGCGGCGGCATCCCCCGCCAACGTGGAGACACTGGTGGCCACAAGGCCCATGATCAGCAGACAGCGCAGCAACATATTGTTATGGTTTTTGCATGACTTTGCCCCAGTCCGGCGGGCGGTGCAATGGCCCTGTGGCCAGCGGCGGGCGCGGTACTGGTCACTGCGTTCAGTCCTGAGTACAATTGCACGCCGAAATTCCCGCTTTCCAATCCCGGTACTGTGCCCCCGGCATCGTGCGGGAGCGTTTCCCGAGCCCAGGACGAATCGTCTGGTACAATCGTCCAAACACTGGAGAACCCCATGCTCAAGCGCACAGTTCTGTTTGACAGCCACCTTGAGGCCGGCGCCAAAATGGTGGATTTCAGTGGTTGGGAGATGCCAATCCATTACGGCTCACAGATGGAAGAGCATCACGCCGTGCGCCAGGACGCCGGCATGTTTGACGTCTCCCATATGACCGTGGTGGATATTACCGGCCCGGGGGCCCGGGATTACCTGCGTTTTCTGTTGGCCAATGATGTGGCCAAGCTGAAGACTCCGGGCAAGGCCCTCTATACCGCCATGCTCAACCCCCAGGGTGGGGTTATCGACGACCTGATTGTGTATAACCTGCCGGGGGACGATTACCGCGCGGTGGTGAATTGCGCCACCCGGGACAAGGACCTGGCCTGGATGCAGGAGCAGACCAACGGCTACGAGGTGCAGGTAAAAGAACGCCCGGACTACGCCATGCTGGCGGTGCAGGGCCCCAATGCCATCGCCAAAACCTGCGCCGTGGGCGGCCAGCAGCGGGCCGCGGTGATCGAGAGCCTGAAACCGTTTCAGGGGGCCGAGGCCTACGACTGGTTCGCCGCCCGCACCGGTTACACCGGCGAGGACGGCCTGGAAATCATGGTGCCCGCCGACCAGGCCCCCGCCCTGTGGCGGCAGCTGCTGGACGCCGGCGTGGCCCCCTGTGGCCTGGGCGCCCGCGACACCCTGCGGCTGGAGGCGGGCATGAACCTGTACGGTTCCGACATGGATGAAACCATTTCGCCCCTGGCCGCCGGCATGGGCTGGACCCTGGCCTGGGATCCGGCCACCCGCAACTTTATCGGTCGCCAGGCCCTGGAACACCAGAAGGCCGAAGGGCTGGGACAGAAACAGGTGGGCCTGGTGCTGGAGTCCCGCGGTGTGATGCGGGCCCATCAAAAAGTCATTGTGGACAATATTGGGGAAGGGGAAATCACCAGTGGTACATTTTCCCCCACCTTGGGTTACTCTATTGCTTTGGCCCGGGTTCCGGCGGCCACCGGGGACACCGCCAGCGTGGAAATCCGGGGCAAGCAACACCCGGTGAAGGTGGTGCGGCCACCCTTTGTGCGTCACGGCAAAGCAGTGCTTTAAAGCGCTTTTTTCACTGCGCCGGTTTAGACAAATTTTATTCTGCCAATTTTTCAGCAGCTTGAGGAAGCATCATGAGCGAGATACCAACCGAATTGCGTTATCTGTCCTCCCACGAATGGGTGCGGGTGGAAGACGGTGTGGCCACGGTGGGCATCACCGCCCATGCCCAGGAAGCCATGGGGGATCTGGTGTACGTGGAAACCCCGGAAGTGGGCACCACCTTAAGCGCCGGTGACGAAGCCGGAGTGGTGGAGTCGGTCAAGGCCGCGTCCGATATCTATTCCCCGGTGTCCGGGGAAGTGATCGAAGTGAACGAACTGCTGGAGGATGCCCCGGAAACCGTGAACTCCGACCCCTACGGCGCAGGCTGGATGTTCAAAGTGGAAGTGAGCGACGAGTCCGATCTCAACAACACTCTCACCGCCGACGAATACCAGGCCCAGATTGAAGACGAGTAAGCGCGCCCATGCCTTATATTCCCCACACTGAAGACGATGTGAAGCGCATGCTCGACGCCATCGGCGTCGCCAGCATCGACGACCTGTTCGATGAAATCCCCCGGGATATCATCGCCCAGCCGCTGCAGAACGTGCCACCCGGGAAAACCGAAATGGAAACCCTGCGCATCATGAGCGACCGGGCCCAGCGCGACAGCGGCAACCTGTGCTTTATCGGCGCCGGCGCCTATGAGCATCACATTCCGGCGGTGGTGTGGGAGATCGCCAGTCGGGGGGAGTTTCTCACCGCCTACACGCCTTATCAGGCGGAGGCCAGCCAGGGCACCCTGCAGGTGATCTACGAATACCAGACCATGATCGCCAACCTCACCGGGCTGGATGTGTCCAATGCCTCCCTCTATGACGGCGGTTCCGGGCTGGCGGAAGCGGTGCTGATGGCGGTACGGGCCAACCGCAAATCGAAATCGAAAAAGGTGTTGGTGCTGTCCAGCGTGAACCCCTTATACCGTCAGGCCACCACCAACATCGTGGACAACCAGGGCCTGACCCTGGAGGAAGTGGCGTTCGATCCGCAGCAGGGCATCACTGCGCTGGAGGCTCTGGAGCCCCATGCCGGTGACGACTATGCCGCCCTGATCATCCAGTCCCCCAATTTCTTTGGCGCCCTGGAAGAAGTGGACCAGCTCACCGACTGGGCCCACGCCAACGGCATGCTGGTGATCGCCGCGGTAAATCCCACGTCTTTGGCGGTGCTCAAGCCGCCGGGGGAGTGGGGTGAGGCCGGCGCGGACATCGCCGTGGGTGAAGGCCAGCCCCTGGGGGTACCGCTGTCCTCCGGTGGCCCTTACATGGGCTTTATCGCCTGCCAGCAGAAGTTTGTGCGCCAGATGCCCGGCCGCATCATCGGCCGCACCCTGGATATGGAGGGCCGCCCCGGCTTCACTCTGACCCTGCAGGCCCGGGAGCAGCACATTCGCCGCTCCAAAGCCACCTCCAACATCTGCACCAACCAGGGCCTGGCTATGACCGCCGCCACGGTTTACATGAGCCTGCTGGGGGCCGACGGCCTGGAGCAGGTGGCCCTGGCCAGTCATCACAACACCCGCCAGCTGATGGAAAAACTGTGTGCCATTGATGGCGTGGAGCAGGTCTATGCCACCGCTTATTTCCACGAGGCCGTGATCCGGATGCCACAGCCGGCGGCCCAGGTGTTGAGCCGGCTGGCGGAGAAGGGCATCCAGGGAGGCGTGAATCTGGGGGCTTACTACCCGGATATGGATGATCGGATTCTGGTGTGCGCCACGGAGACCAAGCTGGACGCGGATCTGGAACGTTATGCCTCGGCCCTGCGGGAATGTTTGAATTAATTTTTGAAGTGCGTGCGAACTAAGGCGGGGGCGGGGGAGCGCCGGGGCGGGGCAGGGATTCACGACACGCCGTGAACCCATCCCTGGGGGCTTCACAGCGGCATCCCTGCCGCTGAGAGTCGTGAATCCCTGCCCCGCCCCGGCTCCCCGAACATCGTGCCAATTCTGAGTGAGTGACCGAAAATGCTGATATTTGAAAAAAGCCAAAGCGGCCGTCGCGCCATCTCCCAGTCCCCCCAACCGAGGGAGTGGCAAACCGGTATTCCCCAGCACCTGCGCCGCAACAACAAACCCCGGCTGCCGGAAGTGGGCGAGATGCAGGTGGTGCGACACTACACCAACCTGTCGCGAAAAAATTTCAGCATCGACACCCAGTTCTACCCTCTGGGCAGTTGCACCATGAAATATAATCCCCGGGGCGCCCATCGCGGCGCCATGCTGCCGGGCTTTTTAAACCGCCATCCACTGGCGCCGGAACAACACAGCCAGGGCTATCTGGCCTGCCTCTATGATCTGCAGGAAGTGCTGAAGGACGTCACCGGCATGCAGGGGGTGTCCCTCACTCCCATGGCCGGGGCCCAGGGTGAATTCGCCGGGGTGGCCATGATCCGTGCCTATCACGAAGCGCGTCAGGATCACGAGCGGGCGGAAATTCTGATTCCCGAAGCCGCCCACGGCACCAACCCCGCCACCGCCGTGATGTGTGGCTACAAAGTGCGGGAAATCCCCGTGGATAAAGACGGCGACGTGGACGTGGAAGCCCTGAAAGCCGCCGTCGGCCCCCATACCGCCGGCCTGATGATGACCAACCCCAGCACCTGCGGTGTGTTCGAGCGGAAGATCAAGGAAATCGCCCAGGTGGTGCACGAAGCCGGCGGCCTGCTGTACTACGACGGCGCCAACCTCAACGCCATTCTGGGCAAGGTGCGCCCCGGCGACATGGGCTTCGACGTGCTGCACATGAACCTGCACAAAACCTTCGCCACCCCCCACGGCGGCGGTGGCCCGGGCGCGGGCCCGGTGGGTGTGGGCGAGCGGCTGCTGCCCTACCTGCCCACCCCCATCGTGGGCCGGGAAACCGTAGACGGGGAACACCGTTATCGTTGGCTCACGGAGCAGGATATCCCCGCCACCATCGGCCGGCTCTCCACCTACATGGGCAACGCCGGCGTGCTATTGCGGGCGTTTTTCTACGCCAGCGTCCTGGGCCGCGAAGGCATGAACCGGGTGGGCGAATACTCCACCCTCAACGCCAATTACATGATGAAAGTCGCCGAGCAGGCCGGCTTCCAACCCGCCTATCCCAACCGCCGCGCCACCCACGAATTTATTCTCACCCTCAGCCAACAGGCCAAGGAACTGGGCGTTACCGCCATGGATTTCGCCAAGCGCATGCTGGACTACGGCTACCATGCGCCCACCACTTACTTTCCGTTGCTGGTGCCCGAGTGCTGGCTGATCGAACCCACGGAAACCGAAACCCCCGATGAGCTGGATGGGTTCGTTGCCGCCCTCACCAAAATTCAGAAGGAAGCCGAAGAAACCCCGGACCTGGTGAAAGGCGCGCCCTATACCCAACCCGTGCGACGGCTGGATGATGTGAAGGCGGCCAGGGAGTTGGATTTGGTTTGGCGGGAAGCCTCTGATTAAGTGTTCTCGGTAGCCGGGCATTATCGGATTCTACCCGTGTAGTAATTGTGTAGCCTGACGCTAAGACTGGTGTAAAGCAGCTTGAAGTGGGAGTAATAACGTAAGCGTATTTATTAATTTTTCTTCTGAAAGGATGCCTGCCGATATTATGAGTTCGCTTCACAGAAGTTTGGTAGAAAAACCAGCTAGGTCCATCTTAAAACATATACCTTAGGTAAGGTTGCTGTGCCCAAGGCAAACCAACTACGTTGGCTCAAACAACAACCTCAAATGCGAACGATACGCCTGCACTTGGTTAATCAACGCCTGATTATCACCAAACAGCCTCGCCAGTATGATCCCGCCTTCCAATGAAGAACTGAACATGTCCGCCAGAACATCGGTAGAGGTGTCTAAACGGGGCGGGTATTTTTCCTGTATTTTTTCCAAACGCTGAGCCATCATCTTCCGCCAACCCAACATGCCATCGCGCATTAAATCCTGAATACCATCGTCAAGCATCTGCGCTTCATAGGTGAACACTGCCACAACGCAACCGGGATGCACGGTGGTCAATCCGCCCACCATATCGGTAAACAAATTCAGAAATATAAGTGTCTGCTGCAGCGGGTCTTCACTGAGCTTGTCTGCCTGAGTTGAAAGTTCGTCAAATACGGCATTGTCCATCTCGATATAGCGCTCGACAATGGCTCGGGCCAATTCCATTTTTCCGCTGAAATGGTAAAAAAAGCCACCCTTGGTGATAGCAGATTTGTCGAGGATTTCCTCAATAGTCGTACCTGCAAAACCCTTCTGTAAAATGATGGCCTCGGCGGTACTCAGGATTCGTTCCCGGCTGCTGTTTGCCCGTGTAGCCACAATGTCTCCCTCTCTGGCTAATCAAAACGGCGTTAACTATACCTGCGGTCCAGTTAAGGTCTTCGAACTTGATAAAAAGCGATGATATTGCCGCAGATTGCAGCTAACTAATTGAAATGACGGGGAAATCCCACGTTTAATATTAGTACTTCCGGTCTACTATTAACCCGGCTTAGTAATATCTCTGATATAATGCGCGGATGACTAAAAAAATAGATACCCGCAAATTACCTTTTGAAGCCAT
>NZXG01000007.1 GCA_002701845.1 Pseudomonadales bacterium | reverse complement strand
CCTCGAAGCTCATATTTCATATTACAAACAGTGACTTAGATTATTTGAGCAGGCTCTATTTACCCGCGTGGTTATTTGCCAGCGACCGTCATCCGGTCCAACAGAATGGAGCCCACCTGGATATTGCCCCGTTCATCGATATCCGTCCCCACACCCCGGATGCCTAGAAACATATTCCGCAGATTGGCCGCCACTGTCACCTCGGACACGGGAAATTGAATTTCGCCCCGCTCCACCCAAAAACCGGCGGCGCCCCGGGAGTAATCGCCGGTGACAATATTCACGCCCTGGCCCATTAACTCCGTCACCAACAGTCCCGTTCCCATCTCCGCCAACAGATCCTCCAGGCTGTGACTGCTGGTGCAGCGCACATTGCGTACACCACCGGCATTGGCGGTGCTGCTCATTCCCAGTCGGCGGGCGGAATAGGTGCTGAGCGCATAATGCTGCAGCTGGCCCCCGGCCACAATTGCTTTCGCACTGGTAGCCAGACCGTCACCGTCCACGGCGGCGCTGGTGGGGCCCTGAGGCAATCGGGGTTGCTCTTCGATGTTCAGCCAGGAGGGAAACAGAATTTCCCCCAGGGCGCCTTCCAAAAAGGAGGAATGGCGGTAGAGATTGCCGCCGGAAATAGCGGCGATAAAGTGACCCAACAAACCGCCGGCCACCTCCGGCGCGAACATGACCGGAAATTCCCCGGTAGGCACCGCCCGACTACCCAGTTTGCGGGCCGCGCGTTCCGCTCCTTTTTGCCCCACGGCGGCCGCCGCCGGCAGTTGTTGCGCCACCCGATGGGACTGTACCCAGCCAGCCCGTTCCATGGCATCCCCCCGGGCCGCAATAAAGGCGCCGCCAATACCATGCCGGGTCTGAGGATGGGCCAGCACCAGCCCGTGACTGTTGCCGTAACCCCGCACCGAGGTGACGGTGCCCACGTTGGCACCGTCACCATGGCGGATGTCGGCGTTGCGCAAACCCGCCGCTTCACACTCCCGGGCCAATTCGATGCCCTGCTCCGGCGTCAGTGCCCAGGGATGATACAGATCCAGATCCGGTATGTCCGAGGCCATCATCCCCGCGTCCGCCAGACCGGCACATTCATCGGGTGCGGTGTAACGGGCAATGCCCACGGCGGCCTCCACCACCCGTTCAATAGCGGCATCGGAGAAGTCCGAGGTTGAGGCACTGCCCTTGCTGTGCCCCAGATACAAGGTAACGCCGAAGCCGTGATTGCGGGTGAATTCCACCTTTTCCACTTCACCATTGCGCACGCTCACGGACAGGCCCTCATCCTGATAGGCGCCCACTTCCGCCGTGGCCTGGTGGCGTTCCGCCAGGGACAAGGCCAGCTTGATCCTGGTCTGCATACTGCGAAGCTCGGTGTCTATGTCCATCAATACCTCGGTGACGGTGGCGGTTTGTGATATGCTGATGCGAACATTCAGTATTACCACAACCTTCCCGGTCATGGCCAACTTCGACGAATCCGATCCACCATTCGAGTCCGATATTCCCAGTAAATCCGCCATCAAGCGCGAGGCGGAGCGACTGAAGCAAATGGGCGAGCGCCTGCTGGCAATGAATGCTGCCGAGCTGGCGGGCCTTGAGCTTGGTGAACGTCTGCAGCTGGCTCTGGAGGAAGGCCGGCGCATTAAAAGCCGCGAAGGGCTGCGCCGGCACAAACAGTTTATCGGTAAATTACTGCGCGAACAGGACACCAGCGCCATCGAAGCCCGGCTGGCACAAATTGACAGCGCTCATTCCCTCAATACCCAGGCCTTTCAGGCCCTGGAGCACACCCGGGAACAGTTGATCGGCGGCGACAACGACAGCATCGGCGCGGTGATTGCCCGCCACCCCCAGGTGGACAAGCAAAAACTGCGGCAACTGGTACGCAATGCCCGCAAGGAGCGGGAGGCGCAATCAGGCACCCGCCACGCCCGCGCCCTGTTCCGGTTTCTGCGGGAACTGGAGCTGAACGATCCGGCCTAGTGGGCCTCAGGCGGTCCCGCCCACCACCAGCTCGTCCACTTTCAGGGTGGGCTGACCCACACCCACCGGCACCGATTGACCTTCCTTGCCGCAGGTGCCCACCCCCCGATCCAACGCCAGGTCGTGGCCCAGCATGGACACTTTGGCCATGGCTTCCGGTCCGTTGCCAATCAAAGTGGCCCCTTTCACCGGCGCCGTGATCCGGCCATCTTCAATCAAATAGGCCTCACTGGCGGCAAACACGAATTTGCCGGAGGTGATATCCACCTGGCCGCCGCCGAAGTTCACCGCGTAGAGCCCTTTCTTCACCGAGCGGATAATGTCTTCCGGCTCATCCTGCCCCGGTAGCAGGTAGGTATTGGTCATGCGGGGCATGGGCAGGTGGGCGTAGGATTCCCGGCGGCCGTTGCCGGTCACCCTCTGCCCCATCAGGCGGGCATTGTGCTTGTCCTGCATGTAACCTCGTAACACACCGTTTTCCACCAGTGTGTTGTACCCCGGGGCCGTGCCTTCGTCGTCCACCGACAGTGACCCGCGCAGATCCGGCAGAGTGCCGTCGTCGACGATGGTGCACAGGGAAGACGACACTTTTTCCCCCACCCGTCCGGAGTAGGTGGAAGTGCCTTTGCGGTTGAAATCCCCTTCCAGGCCGTGGCCCACCGCTTCGTGCAACAGCACCCCGGGCCAGCCGGACCCCAGCACCACCGGCATGGTGCCGGCGGGGGCGGCCACGGCCTCCAGATTGGTCTGGGCCATTTTCACCGCGGCTTCCACATACTCCGCCACCAGGGCTTCCGTGAACCGTTCGTAGCCAAAGCGGCCACCACCGCCGCCATTACCCCGCTCCTTGCGGCCGCTTTTTTCCAACACCACCGAGATACTGAAACGCACCAGAGGCCGGATATCCGCCGCCAGGGTGCCGTCGCTGGCCAGCACCAGCACTGTCTTCCAGGTGCCCACCAGACTGACACTCACATCCACCACCCGGGGATCCAGCCGCCGGGCCAATTGATCCGCCCGCTGTAACAGCGCCACCTTATCCTGCCGTGGGAGACTGTCCAGGGGGTTACCCGGGGTGTACAGGTTGGTGGTGCTGTGCTGGGCCAAAGGCGCCACCTGCCCCCCCTGGCCCCGGGCAATGCTGGCCGCCGCGGTGGCGGCCTGCTGAATGGAGCCCAGGTCGGCCCGGTCGGTGTAGGAAAATCCGGTTTTCTCGCCGCACAGGGCCCGCACTCCCACACCACCGCCGACACTGAAACTGCCGTCCTTGACGATACCGTCCTCCAGGCTCCAGCTCTCCGCCAGGGTGCGCTCAAAAAACAAGTCGGCATAGTCCGCACCCCGCCCCAGCATGGAATCCACCACGCCGCTGAGGTTGGACGGGTCCAGTGACCCAGGGACCCAAAGGGTATCCCGGGCCTGTTGCAGCAGGGTTTGACTCATGTCAGCTCCGCGGTTGTGAAACGCTGATGTTGACCGACGGGCATGGCGGTTCGCACTTCCGCCAGCCGCGCCAGATCCAGATCGGCGATCACCAGCCCGGGCCCGCTCTCACCCTGGGCCAGCACTTCCCCCCAGGGATCCACGATCATGCTGTGGCCCCAGGTGCGCCGCTTGCTGGAATGCTCTCCCCCCTGATTGGGGGCGATGATATAAACCTGGTTTTCAATGGCGCGGGCCCGCAGCAGTACTTCCCAATGGGCCTGGCCGGTGTGATAGGTGAAGGCAGAGGGCACGCTGATCAGGTCACAGCCGGCGGCCGCCAGCCGTTGGTAAAGGGCGGGAAAACGCAGGTCGTAGCACACCGTCAGACCCAGCGTGCCACAGACCGCCGGCGATGTCACCCAACGATCGCCAGGCTCAATAATACTGGACTCCTGATACTGGCCCTGGGAGTCACCCACTGCCGCATCGAACAGGTGCAGCTTGTCATAACGCGCCAGGGTACTGCCATCCTGGTCCAGCAGCAGGGACGCCGCCCGCACCCGTTGTCCGGAAACCGGTGTGCCGTCGGGACGCTCACGCAAGGGCACGGTGCCCCCCACGATCTGCATCCGATGGCGGCGTGCCTGCTCCGCCAGGAAGCCGGTGAACAGCTTTTGCTGCCGCTCCTGCTCCCCCCACTGGCACAGATTTCCGCTGTCCAGCACCGCAAAGTTTTCCGGCAGCACCGCCAGTTGCACCCCTTCGGCAGCGGCCTGCTGCAACAGGGCCCCGGCACTGCTTAGATTGGCCTCCACATCGAACCGGCTGACCATTTGAATGGCCGCCACCCGAATCTGACTCATGGCTGCGTCTCCCGTGGTTGTGGCCCGGATTGCTGCCCCGATGGCAGCTCGGAATCCCGGCCGGTGTCCGGTGCCGGGGTTGAATCCGGGGCGGGCGCCGGCGCCTGCTCCCCGCGCATCACCGCTTCCCCCACCTGTTTGGGGATGATGCTGAAAGAATCCCTGACTGTCACCTCGGGCTTATCAATGGGACCCTGCAACTGATATTTGATGGTGGTGAGTTTATCAAACTGGTCACCCAGGATTTTTTCCACCACGAAGGCGGTGGCCGCCGCCGGTACGCCGCCGATCACCGCCGCCGGCAACACCAGATTGCGGGTCACCGGCAGGGCCACGTCCAGTTGCAAATCGATGCGTTCACTGGCCAGATCCACTTGACCCTTGCCCTGCATTTTCAGCGCCGGGGAATTCAGCTTGATGCGGGAAAACCGCAGCACCCCCTGATCCAGTCGCAGGTCCGAGGCCAGCTCGTCATAGACCATCTCCGACTCCCGGATATCATCAAAATTCAACTGCAGCCGCCGTAGCAGGGTTTCAAAATTCAACGCCCCCCAGATTTTACCGGCGGCATTGTTGTTGACGTTGAAAAACACGCCCTCCTGCAATCGGGCATTGATATCACCCCGGGCCCGCAACAGGGAAAATTCGAAGGGCGCACCGGGCCAGTGCAGGCTGGCCTCGCCGGTGAGCTGTTCGCTGCTCAGGGTGGGGGTGCCGCCGACAGCGGCAATCAGGTCAGCGGCATTAGCGCCTTTAAGCCGGGCCGACACCGCGGTGCGCGGGCTGTCATCGGCACCCTGCAACCATTGGCCGCTGCCCTGCAGGGTGGCGCCATCCACCTGCGCCTGAAACGATTCCAACGCCATGCCCTCCGGCACCGGACGAGCCTGCACGGTCCAGCGACCCAGATTAGAGTCTCCCAGCTCCAGACGGGTGATTTCCAGATCCAGCGGCGGCAGGGTGGCAGGATCAATGCCCGCCGGGTGCCAGGGCGCCGCCGGTTTCGCCGTGGCGGGCGGCTCAGTGGTCTGCAGTTCCGAGCCTGGTGCGGCGGCCGGCGATCCGGCGGCCACGCTGAGCCGGTTCAACAGTACAGTGACCGGACGGGCCTGGGTGGGATAGTCCCCGGCCTCTCCCAGTAAATAATGGGGCAGCAGCAACCGGCCTTCGGCCAGTTGATTGGCAAACTGCACCTGCCACTGGTCCGGCCCCTGCTGCAACTGCAATTCCGTGGCACCAAAATCTTGCCCCGCCAGGGTGAGTTGTTGCACCCGCAGGCGGGAGTCATCCAACTGATACAACAACGACGGGTTCCGCCGGGGGGCGGAATCGGTGCCGGTGGCGGCCGGTTCGGCAGAAGTCTGGGGGGCCGACCCCGCCGCCGGCTGCCGCGCCGCCAGCGACTGCCACACGGGCCGCCACTCCTGATCGTCAAACCGGGGCAACACACCACTGATACGGAAAATGTCCGCCCCGGGCAGGGTCACCCCGGCAGTACCGAAATTCAGCCCGGCCCGCTGCACCTCATCGCCGGTCATCGCCAATGCCAGTTGCAACAGCTCGCCATGCTGCAGTTGAATCCGGGTGGGTTGGTGTCCCAGGCTGAGGCTGAATACCGTGGGCCGGGGCTGCCCCGCCGGCTTGCCAAATGGCGCCGGCAGATCGATGACCACTCGGGTCAATGGCGAACGCACCCTGAGCTGTGGCACCCGGGTTTTTGCCCCCTGCTGGCCGCTGGTGCCCGGCTCCTGGCGGGCGCCCCCAAGCGGGATTTCCAGACTGGCCTGGTAATCCAGGGGGCCGCTTAACCGCGGCCAGATCCAGAACGGACGCCACTGGGCCAGTTCGCTCACGCGGGTATCGCCGGTGAAGTCCAGTTGCACAGTCTGGTCGCCGGCGGAGCCGGTGGTGCGGAGTTCGCCCTGCAGCCGGCCCCCGAGAAAACGGGCTTCGATGTCATCGCCGGACAAGCCCTGCTGCAGATCAAAGCGAATGTCGGCCCCCACCTGGGTCAGAAACAGGTCCTGGGCCGGTAAGGCGACGCCGCCCTGACTCAGGGCGACCCGGGTCACCGAGCGGGTCTGCCGGCGAAAGGCTTGTTGCAGGGGAATGTCCAGGCTGAAATCCACCGCCATGTCGCCGCTGACATTGAACTCATCGATAAAGTCACCGATTTCCCGGCGTAATGGGGTCTGAGTCAGAATCCGGAAACCCTGGTCCGCCGGCCCCCGGGCCGCCACCTCCACGCTAAGCACATGGGGCTGCTCCGGCTCATAACGGGGCAGCCGGACCCGGCCCCGCTGCAACCGCTGACCATAGTATTCCGCCTCGAGAATATGCGCGTCCACCGCACCCCGATCCACCACCACGTCCCCCAGTGCCTGTCGCACCGGGCGTTCCCAGTCCGGCAGAAACCGCAGCTCCGCGTCAGCCACGGTAAATCCCAGCAGGACACCCCGGGGTTCGGCGGCATCCCGCCACAAGGGTCCGTGGATCACAATATCCCCGCGCAACAAACGCCCCCCCACCAGGGCTTGATCCAGCCACTGCAACAGCTCATCCTGCAGCACCCCCGCCGGCAGAAAGCCCGAGGCCTGACGGCCATCGCCCTGCCGCAGGGTGGCCTGCAGCCGCAGGAAGGGGGACTGGTCGGCGTCTCGCGGCAGGGTCAACGCCAGTTGAGCGGCGGCCTGCACATGATGGCTGCCGGCCTGAATCCGATCCGATTGCAATTGCCAGTGGTCCGGATGCTGGCGCAGCCGGAAATGACCCCGCAGTCCGGTCAGGGCAATCACGTCCCGGAACATATGCGGGTAATTCAGTTCCAGGTAATCTTCGTTGAGGGCAATCAGGGTGGTGCCGCGCTCACCCCAGAGCTTGAATTCCAGATCATGCAACCCGGGGTATTGCCGCCAGGGGCGATTCTGAAACCCCAGCAGACTGGCGGCAAAGCGATAATCGGTGACGTCCTGCTGCTGCAGCGTCAGCTCCAGCGCCAGCTGCTCCAGTTTACCCTCGGGACGCAGCTTGCTCAGTGCCTGGTGCAGAGGCTGGTCCTCGGCCTGAGTGCCCAGATAGTAATTCACCCAGGGTTCGATATCGGCGTCATCCAGCCGCAACCGCAGGCGGGTGCCTCCCTGCTCCAGGGTCTGACTGCGCACCTGCACCACCCGCGGCAGCCACAGAAAGCGACTGGTCTGCAGTCGCAAACCGGTCACATCCAGCCGCCAGCCGTCACCGGTGTCCGTTTGTCGCCAGCGGCCATTGCCCTGCAGCTTCACAATTTCCGGGGGCTTGATGTCATTATCGGTGGCCAGGGCCAGATCACTGAGTTCAAAACTGGAGGTCACCTCCTCCGGCGCCCCGGCCTTGAGTTTGACCCAGACCCGGGCCCCCCCCTGCAGGCTGGTGAACTGCGCCCGGGGTAACCATGCCGGCTGCGCCGTCAGCCAGGGGAACCAGTCACTGGGTGCCACTTCCAGGAACAGCGCTCCGGCCAGGGTATGGGGCCGCAACAGCGTGCCGTTGATACGGCCCCGGGCGGCGAAGCGAATGGCACTGGGGCCGTTGAGGGTAAAGTCCCCCAGCACGTAACGGCGCCGGTCACCGGCTTCACTCTGAAACCGGTGCACTTTTAATGTGACCGGTTGCGGCCGCCAGCCGACGATTTCCAGTTCGCTGTCCGTCAGCGCCAGCCGTGGCTGGGCCAGCAGCTGGTCCAGGGCATTGCCACCGGCGGCCGCCGGCGAACGCGATTTGGCGCTGGTGCCGCTGGGATTTCCGGCGGCAGCCTCGAAGCCGGACACCACCAGGTTCTGATCCCGATAGTGCAGCCGGGCCCGGGCCCCCTCCACCTGCAGCCGTACCCGTGGTGCCAGCTGCAGCAGCGAGCGTAACAGCAGCAGCTCCAACTCCACCCGCTGCGCCCGCACCGGCTCCCCCCGGGAGCCACTCAGGCGCAGGGAGGCATCGTAAAATACCAGAGTGGGGGCCAGCCCCTGCCAGCTGCCGGACAGGCTGGCGGCTTGCAGTTGCAGGCCGGTATGGCGCTGTACCGCCGCCAGCACCTGAGGCTGAAACTCCCCGATGTCATACACCAGTTCCCGGGCCAGCCCCACGCAAACGGCGCAAAGCACCACCAGCCCCACCGCCAGCCACAGCAGCGTGCGGGTGGCCCAGTTCAGTAACCGGCTCAAGCTGTGCTCCGACTACATGAGCACCACATCAAACTCCTCCTGGGAGTAAAGGGTTTCCACCTGAAAGCGGATGGTTTTCTTGATGAAGATCTCCAGATCCGCCACGTTGGCGGACTCCTCATCCAACAGCCGGTCCACCACCGCCTGGGAGGCGATTACCAGAAAGGCTTCCACCTCGTAGGCACGGAACTGGCGCAGGATCTCCCGGAAGATCTCGTAACACACGGTTTCCGGGGTTTTGACAATGCCCCGGCCACCACAGGTGGGGCAGTCCTCACACATGACCCGGGCCAGACTTTCCCGGGTGCGCTTGCGGGTCATTTCCACCAGCCCCAGCTCGGACACCTGGGTGATCTTGGTTTTGGCGTGGTCCCGCTCCAGGGCCTTTTCAAACATCCGCAACACCTGGCGCCGATGCTCCGGATCCTCCATATCGATAAAATCGATGATGATAATGCCCCCCAGGTTGCGCAGTCGCAGCTGACGGGCGATGGCCTGGGTGGCTTCCAGGTTGGTTTTGAAGATGGTCTCTTCCAGATTGCGATGGCCCACAAAGGCGCCGGTGTTTACATCAATGGTGGACATGGCTTCGGTCTGGTCGATGATCAGGTGACCGCCGGATTTCAGAGGTACCTGCCGGGCCAGGGCCTTTTGCAGTTCCTGCTCCACACTATACAGATCAAAAATCGGCCGTTCGCCAGGGTAGTGCTCCACCAGGGATTCCACGTCAGGAATGTATTCCCGCACGAACTCAATCACCTTGCCGTAGGTTTCCCGGGAATCGATCCGCACTTTCTCCACCCCGGGGCGCACTTCGTCCCGCAGGGTGCGCATGGCCAGCCCCAGGTCCCGGTGAATGAGGGTTACCGGATTGGATCGGGCGATTTTTTCATTCACCGCCCGCCACAACCGCCGCAGGAAGTCCACGTCCCGGCGCAGCGCCTCCTCCGTGGCTCCTTCAGCGGCAGTGCGCAGAATGAATCCCTTTTTGGGAATATCATCCCGTTCCTGTAGCACAGTGTCCATCATTTGCCGCAACCGTTCCCGTTCCTGTTCATCCTCGATCCGCTGGGAGATTCCGATATGCTCCGTGTAAGGCATGTAAACCAGAAACCGGGAGGGAATGGAGAGGTGGGTGGTGAGCCGGGCGCCCTTGGTGCCGATCATATCCTTGGTGATCTGCACCACCAGGGGCTGACCTTCGGTCACCAGGTCAGCGATGCCGGGGGTGTCGGCCCCATTGTCAGCGTCGGGCTGCCAGATGTCCTTGGCGTGCAGGAACGCCGCCCGCTCCAGACCAATATCCACAAACGCCGCCTGCATGCCCGGCAGCACCCGGGCCACTTTGCCCTTATAGATACTGCCCACCAGGCCACGCTTGGCGGTGCGCTCCAGGAACAACTCCTGCACCACGCCGTTTTCCACCACCGCCACCCGGGTTTCCATGGGGGTGACGTTCACCAGTAATTCTTCACTCATTGCCTGTCATCTCTGGCTGTTGCCACAGGCGGACCCCCACCTTTCGCAACAGATTGGCTGTTTCAAACAAGGGCAGGCCCACCACAGCGGTATAACTGCCTTTGATCTGTTCCACGAACACGGCCCCCAGGCCTTGAATGCCGTAGCCACCGGCCTTGTCCGCCGGCTCCCCGGTGGCCCAATAGGCCGCCGCCTGCTCCGCACTGATGGGGCCAAATGTCACCTCGGTGGTCACCAGGGCCTGTTCCACGCCGCTGTCATGCACCAACGCCACCGCCGTCATAACCTGATGACTGCGGCCCGCCAGCGCCAGCAACATGGACGCCGCCTCGGTTTGGTCCCGGGGTTTGCCCAGAATGCGATTGTCCAGCACCACCGTAGTATCGGAGCCCAATACCGGGTGGGCGGCCGCCTGCCCAACCGCCACCTGTTGCCACAGGGTCCGCGCCTTCAACAGCGCCAGCCGGCTGACATAGGCGACGGGGGCCTCACCCGGCTGCACGGTTTCATCCACATCGGCGCTCACCGCAGTGAAGCGCACACCAATCTGCCGCAACAGCTCCCGCCGGCGGGGGGAGCGGGAGGCCAGATAAATCCCGTCAAAAGACACGGCGTCCCCGCAGATAACCCAACCCCAGGGTCACCAGTGGCCAGGCCAGCGCCGACACCAGCACCGACGCCCAGTACCAGAATGTCCAGGGTGTTATTTGGACCGCACGCATGACCATGATACTCACCAGTTGGTAGAAACCCACCAATACCAGAATAGCCAGACACTGCTGCCAGACGGGAAACACCCGGATCCGCAGATGCAATACATAAGCGATGTAAGCAATCAACGCCAGCCCCAGGGCATTCTGACCCAGTACCGCCCCGGTGAGGGCGTCCAGCAAGAGGCCCACGCTCCAGCCGGTCATTACACCAATACGGTGCGGCATGGCGATCACCCAGTAAATCAGTACCAGGGGCACCCAGGCCGGCCTTACCCCGGTGGCCCACTCCGGCACCGGCACCACCGCCAGTACCGCCGCCAGCAGCAGGCTGACGATCACCGGCCCCAACTGGTCGCCGCTGGCTCTAATCTCCATCGGTGACCTCCTCCGCGGGTGGCGCTGCCGGCCCCGGTGGCGACTCGGACTCCGGCGCGGCGGCGGCGGCAGACGCTGGGGGCGGCACGCTGGCGGCCTCCCCCCCGGTGGCCAACGGCAACATGCGCCGGCCTTCCTCGGAAAACACCAGGAGCACATGGCGGGAGCGATCCAGGTTGGCCATGGGCTTGGCCTCCACCAGGGCAAAGGGGCGCCCGGGGTCGTGTTCCACTTTGGTGACCACACCCACCGGGTAACCCTTGGGGAAACGCCCCCCCAGGCCGGAACTCACCAGCAGGTCGCCCCGGGCAATATCGGCGGTGTCCGGCACATGAATCAGATTCAGCAGATCCAGCTTGCCGGAGCCCACCGCAATGGCCCGCACCCCGTTGCGGTTTACATGCACCGGCAGGCCATGGGAAATATCGGAAATCAGTAGCACCCGGCTGGACAACAGCCCCACCTCGATCACCTGGCCCATCAGTCCCTCGGCATCCAGCACCGCCTGCCCCACATAGACATTGTCCCGGGCGCCCTTGTCGATGATAGCCTCGTGGCGATAGGGGTCTGGGTCCACACCGATGATTTCCGCGATCAGCACCTGATCGTCCAGCAGGTCGGAGGCATTCATCAGCTCTTTCAGGCGGGTGTTTTCCGCCACCGTGGACGCCAGCTTCTGCACCCGGCGCTTCAACACCAGCACTTCCGACTGCAGGCGCAGATTTTCATCCTCCAGATCCTCGCGGCTGCGCATGCCCTCTGCGGACCAGGACAGCAGACGCTGGGGAATATTGGCCACATAATGAATGGGGGCGGTCACCACCGACAGACTGAAGCGCACCGGGTTCATAAAATTGAACCGGTGATCCAGGAATATCAGCACAAAAGATAACAGGACGCAGAGTATCAGACGATACCGGTAGGCCGTATTCTGACCGAAAATGGGCTTGATCGCGTCACCCTCCCTGCGGTGGCGGCGCCAACGGCCGGAGGCGCATTAAAAAACCGTTTCTGAGCATGCAAAATGCCGCTGTCATATTATCAGAAAACCAACAATTATCAGACAACAAAAAAGCCGGCCCTGATGTCAGCGGCCGGCTTCGCTGCCTGCGTTCGATAGCTGACGGCCGCCCTCAGTCCACCGAGAACATATCAAAGCCGCTCTTATCCATCATTTCCATGGCCTTGCCACCGCCCCGGGCCACACAGGTGAGCGGGTCCTCGGCCACGATCACCGGCAATCCGGTTTCCTCCGCCAGCAGGATCTCCAGATCCCGCAACAGCGCTCCGCCCCCGGTCAGCACCAGGCCCCGCTCGGCGATATCCGACGCCAGTTCCGGCGGTGACTGCTCCAGCGCGCTCTTCACTGCAGACACTATCTGCGACAAGGGCTCCTGCAAGGCCTCCAGAATTTCGCTGCTGTTCAGGGTGAAGGAACGGGGCACCCCTTCCGCCAGATTACGGCCGCGCACATCGATTTCCAGCAATTCCTTGCCGGGAAAGGCGCAGCCGATTTCCTGCTTGATCCGCTCCGCCGTGGCTTCGCCAATCAGGCTGCCGTAATTGCGGCGCACATAGGTGACAATGGCATCGTCGAATTTATCACCACCCACCCGCACGGAATCGGCGTAGACCACCCCGTTGAGGGAAATAATGGCGATCTCGGTGGTGCCCCCGCCAATATCCACCACCATGGAGCCGCTGGCTTCCTCCACCGGCAGTCCGGCGCCAATGGCGGCCGCCATGGCCTCTTCAATCAGATACACCTCGCGGGCGCCAGCCCCCAGGGCAGACTCCTTAATGGCCTTGCGCTCCACCTGGGTGGATTTGCAGGGTACACACACCAGTACCCGGGGACTGGGGGTGATAAAGCTGTTTTCGTGCACTTTGTGAATAAAGTGCTGCAGCATCTTTTCAGTGACATGGAAATCGGCGATCACCCCGTCTTTAAGCGGCCGGATGGCGGTGATATTGCCGGGGGTTCGCCCCAGCATGCGCTTGGCATCCATACCCACCGCCGCCACACTTTTGGCACCGTTCTGCTGGCGGATGGCCACCACCGAAGGCTCATCCAGCACGATGCCGCGATCTTTCACGTAAATAAGGGTGTTGGCGGTTCCCAAATCGATCGACAGATCGGTGGAGAACATGCCACGAAGACGTTTAAACATAGAAGGATTGACAACCCATCGAGCGGTTAAATTAAATCTGGAATGCGTTATAGGGCCATTTTATCGACACAAAGCCACTGGCGTCCGCTGCACTATTGCCGGAACAATAGCAGTGCCGGCCTGGTTCGGCAAGGTACCATATCCGATTTTACCACTTCTATTATGCACTTACACCCGTGCTGTGGGCGCCCATCGCGCACTGCCGCCGGGATCGACCCCCGGTCAAATTCTGGTACCATACGCCCTTTCCCGAAATCACAGCCGGAGTCCCCCATGGCACTGCATAAAGATGACGTGCTGAAAATAGCCCATCTGGCCCGCCTGCAACTGGCGGAGGACGAAATCCCCGCCACTACCGAGCGGCTGACCTCCATCCTGGGTCTGATCGAGCAGCTGCAGGCGGCCCCCACCGAAGGGGTGGCCCCCATGGCCCACCCCACGGATGCGATCCAGCGCCTGCGGGATGACCAGGTCACTGAAACCAATCAGCGCGAGGCTTACCAGCAAATCGCGCCGGCGGTGGAAGACGGCCTGTACCTTGTGCCCAAAGTGATTGAATGATCAGGTAACCGATTCATGCATAACCAGACTTTGAAAGCGTTGTCCGAGGCCCTGGCCAACGGCCAGGTATCAAGCGAGGAGCTGACCCGGCATTACCTGGAGCGTATCGCTCAGCACGATCCACAGCTGAACAGCTTCATTACGGTCACCCAGGAACAGGCCATGACCCAGGCCCGGGCCGCCGATCAGCATCGGGCCGCCGGCAAGGCCACTCCCCTCACCGGGATTCCCATTGCCCACAAGGACATTTTCTGCACCCAGGGGGTGAAAACCAGTTGCGCCTCCCGCATGCTGGATAACTTCATCGCCCCCTACGATGCCACGGTGGTGGCGCAGCTGGCAGCGGCCGGGGTGGTGACCCTGGGCAAAACCAATATGGACGAGTTCGCCATGGGCTCCTCCAACGAAACCAGCTTCTATGGCCCGGTCAACAACCCCTGGGACACCGACTACGTACCCGGCGGCTCCTCCGGTGGTTCCGCCGCGGCGGTGGCGGCGCGGCTGGCGCCGGCGGCCACCGGCACCGACACCGGCGGCTCCATTCGTCAGCCCGCCAGCCTGTGTGGCATTACCGGATTGAAACCCACCTACGGCCGGGTCTCCCGCTGGGGCATGATTGCCTTCGCCTCATCCCTGGATCAGGCCGGGCCCATGACCCAGACCGCGGAAGATGCCGCGCTGCTGCTGAACGCCATGGCGGGATTTGACCACCGGGATTCCACCAGCACCGATATCGAGGTGCCGGACTTCACCGCCGACCTCAACCGGCCCCTGGATGGCTTGCGCATCGGCCTGCCCAAAGAGTTTTTCGACCAGGGCCTGGATGCCGAAGTGGGTGCCGTGGTGCAGGCCGCCATCGCCCAGTACGAAAAACTGGGGGCCACTCTGGTGGACATCGAGCTGCCCAATACCCATTTATCCATACCCGCCTATTACGTGGTGGCGCCGGCGGAGGCCTCCTCCAATCTGTCCCGCTATGACGGGGTGCGCTTTGGCTATCGCTGCGCAGATCCGATGGATCTGGAGGACCTGTACAAGCGCAGCCGGGGCGAAGGGTTTGGCGATGAAGTGAAACGTCGGATTCTGATCGGCACCTACGCCCTCTCCGCCGGCTATTACGATGCCTATTACCTGAAGGCCCAGAAAGCCCGCCGGCTGATCAAAAATGATTTCGACGCGGCGTTCCAACAGGTGGATGTGATCATGGGGCCCACTTCCCCCAATGCCGGCTTCAAGCTGGGGGAAAAGGCCGCCGATCCGGTGTCCATGTATCTGTCGGACATCTACACCATCTCGGTGAACATGGCCGGGCTGCCGGGAATTTCCATCCCCGCCGGCATGAGCCAGGGCCGCCCGGTGGGGCTGCAGATCATCGGTAATTATTTCGACGAGGCCCGGCTGCTGAACGTGGCCCATCGTTATCAACAAGAAACCGACTGGCACGCGCAACTGCCAGCGGCATTTGCATAAGGAGGCCCGCCATGTCCTGGGAAGTGGTCATCGGGTTGGAGGTGCATGTGCAGCTTGCCACCCGGTCGAAAATTTTTTCCGGCTCCGCCACCACCTTTGGCGCCGAGCCCAACACTCAGGCCTCTCTTATCGACCTGGGGATGCCCGGCGTGCTGCCGGTGTTAAACGCCGGCGCGGTGGAGAAAGCCATCAAGTTTGGCCTGGGGATCGAAGCAGAGATTGCCCCCCGCTCGGTGTTCGCCCGTAAAAATTATTTCTATCCCGACCTGCCCAAGGGTTATCAGATTTCCCAGTTCGAACTGCCCATTGTGGGCATGGGCCATCTGGAAATCACCCTGGAGGACGGCAGCAGCAAACGCATCGGCATCACCCGCGCTCATCTCGAAGAGGACGCCGGCAAATCCCTGCACGAGGATTACCACGGCATGAGCGGTATCGACCTCAACCGGGCCGGCACGCCGCTGCTGGAAATCGTTTCCGAGCCGGATATGCGTTCCGCCAAAGAGGCGGTGGCTTACGCCAAGGCCATCCACTCGCTGATTCGCTATCTGGATATTTCCGACGGCGACATGTCCAAGGGCAACATGCGCTGTGACTGCAATGTTTCCTTGCGACCACAGGGTGAAACGGAATTTGGTACCCGCCGGGAAATCAAGAACGTCAACTCCTTCCGCAATGTGGAAAAAGCCATCAATGCCGAGATTGAATGGCAGATGGACGAGCTGGAATCCGGCCGCGCCATCGAACAGGCCACGGTGCTGTACGACCCGGTAAAGGACAAAACCTTTGCCATGCGCACCAAGGAGGAGGCTAACGATTATCGGTACTTCCCGGACCCGGATCTGTTGCCGCTGGAAGTCACCGAGCAGACCGTGGACCGGGTTCGCGCCAGCCTGCCGGAATTACCGGCGCAGAAAATCGAGCGCTTTCAGGCTGAGCTGGAGCTGTCCGACTACGACGCCCGGGTGCTGGCGGCGGATCGGGTACTGGCGGATTACTTTGAAACCGTGGTGGCGGTGTCCGGGGCCAAACCCAAACTCTGCGCCAACTGGGTGAGCGTGGAACTGCTGGGGGCGCTGAATAAAAACGATCTGGAGATCGACGCCAGCCCGGTGACCGCTGAGCAATTGGGCGGCCTGCTAAAACGGATTGCCGACAACACCATCTCCGGCAAGATCGCCAAACAGATTTTTGAAGAACTGTGGAACCACGGCGGCAGCGCGGATCAGATCATTGAATCTCAGGGCCTGAAGCAGGAAACCGATACCAGCGCCATTGAAGCCATCGTCGATGAAGTGATCGCCAGCAGCCCGGACCAAGTGGCGCAGTACCAGGCCGCCGACGACAAAAAGCGTAAAAAGCTGATCGGTTACTTTGTGGGTCAGACCATGAAAGCGTCCAAGGGCAAAGCCAATCCACAAATGGTGAATGAGATTCTGGCGAAAAAGCTGGGATAAGTTTATTGATCCGGCAAAGTGCCGGTTGCCAGCCGCTGGTAACCGGCACTCGCTGGCGCCGGTGCAGACGGCATTTGCCAGTGATAATTGCCCACTAATCCAGCCGTTCCATTGCCGGCACCCGCCAATCATTTCTGAGAATGGACGGTGCCGGATCGTACAAGCGAATGGTGGCCTGAAACACCCCCTCCGGTACCGGCAGCCAGTTGGATAATGGAATCCCCGGTGGCGGCACACTGGCAAAATACAAGCTGACATTGCCCTGTTCATCGCTCACCAGATCACTGCTACTGCCCAAGGCATAACGTTGCAACCCCATGGCCTGGGCCACCGGATTATCCCGCAGAAAGCCGTCCTCGCCGTACACCGTTATGGACCAGAACGCATTGACCGGTGGCGGTTCATCCGCCTTAAAAGTCATCCGGTATTGATGCTGACCGGACAACAGGCGCAGCCTGGCATCGCGGCTGGCGTTTTGGTAAACCGCAAACTCGCCCCGGTTGGCGCCAAAGCCCACTTGCGCCACCACCGCCCGAATAAAGTAACGCTTGCCGTAGTCACCCAGGGGAATCAGTTCGGGGTTGGGTCCCCAGCCGTTGAGCCCCAGCAGATCGGTGGCAAAACCGAGGCTGGCCTGGCCCATATAACGTCCATAGTTCATGGCCCAGATCTGACGCCAATCCGGCTGCTGGGTGTCACCTTCCGCCCCGGGCCTGATCCCCAGCCGCTGTAATGCCTGCACCATAAAGTCATCCTCAGGGGGTGGCGGGTAACGCGCCATTAAATCCGCCAAACGTTGAAAATAGTCACGACCGCTGAGTGACTTTACAACGTCAATGGGCGGTGTTTTTTCCCCATCCGGAACACAGGTTGCTGCCACAGCCGCTTCCCCGGCCCCGGCCAGGGGCGTCAGCTGATACTGGTGCTGAATGCGGTTCACCGCCGACACGTCGCTCTCATCCCGCAGCTCCGTGCGGCCAACGATCCACACCAGATCGGTGGGGGCATCAATACGCTCATAGCCCATGGGCACACCGCCACTCCAACCGGGGCCGGTAATGGCATAATGGCCCGCTGTCGCACCATGGGTCTGAGTGCCAACACCGGCAAAATTGTTCGACCAGGCATCCAGCAGCGCCATCAGCACATAGCGGTCTGTCACCGCAGGCATATCCAACAGCACCGGCCCCCGGGACAGATCCAGCATGGCTGAGGAATACAGGGTATCCACATTGGGTCGCACCACCGCCTTGAAATCCG
Source organism: Pseudomonadales bacterium (assembly GCA_002701845.1). GTDB lineage: Bacteria > Pseudomonadota > Gammaproteobacteria > Pseudomonadales > Ketobacteraceae > Ketobacter. The sequence goes on along the minus strand of NZXG01000007.1, from coordinate 62,504 downwards.
GACCGGGCGGTTCCAGCACATGGACGAAACGGTTTACGTCCGCCCCCAGCTGGCAGGAGCGCTGGGGGCCGGTCATGCCCTCGAATGTCTCCCCCATTAACACCAGGGGAAAGCCATAGATATACCCCGCCGTGGCGGCAGAGAATAAGGTACCCGCCGATAGCAATCCCGGCAGCCACAACACTACCAGAATCACTAATACCCCACTCGTCCGCCAGGGGCGGTGACTCCGCGGTCGAAGGTAGTTTTTCATTTTGTCGTTGCCCCCCGCTTCTACAATTTCGTCTTTTGCAGCAAACTGCCCCTGGCGCCGGTGCCGGTGCCAGATTGCAGTTGGGGATTTTAGCGTGGACAATCACCATGGATTTATGGCGTTTTGAGACAGATTCGGAGTTGGCTGGCTTAACGGCCGTTATACTCAGTCAACGTTCGCTGAAGGCAGCGCATGACAGGCAGTAGCGACCACCAAAAAGAATTCACCGTCTCGGTTGAAACCCTGGTCTCCCACGGTCAGGCCCTGGAGCAATATCTACGGGATCGGGGCGATTACGAATCCCTGCTGCAAACCTTTGGTGAGGAAGTGAAAAAGCTGGCGGCCTTTAACCCCCGGCAACGGGTACCCGTGGACACCATTGCCCGTAACATCGACACCCTTGCCCAATGGATCAACGAGCCCTACCTGGGGCTGAAGCTCGCCCCCTACTCCGTGCGCCGGCAACAGCGACTTGCGTTGTTTTTCACCGAGCGGGAATTGCCACTGCTGGACTACCTGCGCCTGCTGGCCCGTTACGCCTGCATCAGCTCGGAAGTGATGCGTATGGAGCTGGAAACCACTCAGCAGCACATCATTCTTAGGGTCACCCCTAACAGCCCTCAAGGTATCAGCCGGCATCAAATTGAGGGCTTCGTGGCCTCCATCCACGCCATTGTGAACCAGGCGCGCGGGCTGCTGCCACGATGCATCGACTTCAGTCACCCACTTCCTGACCCTGCAGGCGTACCGCAACTGTACACCGAGGTATTGGGAGTAACGCCAGGGTTCGGGCAATCCCACAACCGCCTGGTTTATCCCAACCAGCAGCGGGATCAATACACCCTGCCCCAGCGCCCCGGAACGGCCGGCTTTGCCCACTTGCAGGCCATGGAGGCGGTAAAAAGAAAAGAGATTGGCGCGGAAAACTGGGCCAGCCGGTGCCGCTTCCTGCTGGAAATTCTTCTTTATTATGGCGAACCCAACAAATCCCTGTTGGCGGAGTTGCTGGCGGTGACGCCCCGCACCTTACAGCGACACCTGGAGGCGGAAGGCACTGGCTTTCGACCGTTGCTGGCGGACCTGCGCCAGCAACTGGCGTTGGACTACCTGGCCAGGGAGCAATTCAATAATGAGGACATTGCCTTTCTGCTGGGTTACCAGGATGTGGGACGGTTTTTCAAGGCCTTTAAATCCTGGTATGGAATAACCCCAGGGCAATATCGCGCCAGTCACCCACCCTGCCCGCCTACTGGGTAACGGATGGGTCCTCTACCAGATCCCCCGCCAGTGCCAGGTGGGTTTCCGAATCCACCACCCAAACCTGTTTTAAGCGCAACGCAAAGCCATCAATCAGCGGTACCGGAACGGTTTCCACCGCCTGCAACAGTCTGGGCAGGGTTTCCGGCACCAGACTCTGAATCAGATTCTCCACCAGCCCGGGGCTCAGTTGCAGAGCACCGCCCTGGTCCACCGCCAGAATTTCCAGCCGCGGCGCCCCGTAAAGACTCACCGTCAGAAAACCATTATCGGCCACGCCAATATCAAACCAGGCCGTTGCATTGACCCGGGTCTCAAACAATAACTGCCACTGGTCCGAGCCCGCCGCTTTCAACTCAAACCGCACCGGCAAATCATCCACCGCTAACTCCGCCGGGGCCGGATCGGTGGCGGAGAGACGCACATAGGCTGGACTGATGGGCGCCACCTGTAACCGAAGCTGATCGTCATCCGCGATTTCAGCGCCGGGATCGGCCTCCTGAGGCAACCCGGCGCCATCACCGACGTAAAGCGTATAGCGGGTCAAACCGGATTCATGGGCCGCCAGCAGTGCCTGATTCAGCAGGTTGCCGGAGATCATTGCCCCCAGATCATAGGCCTGACCGTCAGCGGTGACCAGATCCAATACCGGCGCCTCCCCTTCCCGGAACCGAAACCCCAGCGTGGGCGCAATGGCGGGGTCGGCCGACGCAGTGATGCTTCCCCCCAGAGCCAGATTGATCCCACCAGCGCCGGTGAAAAACTGCTCCGGCAGCACCGCCACCTGAAACTCAGTGTCCGCCACCGGTAAGGTCACCGCCGTGGGCAGCTCCCGCAGCAGCGCCGCCAGTTGTTGCGGTACCTGATCCCGCAACTGGTCCCGGACCAAATCCTCCAACACCTCCCGCAACGTGCTGTCCAACAGACTTTCCAGCACGCCGGGGAAATTATTGATATTAAAACCAAAGCCCTGCAAGGCAACGGCCACGTTTTGCAGGGCGACTGTGATCTCACCGGCGGCGGTGATGCGGACACCGGCGGTAAACACCACCCGGTCGGCGCTGACATTGCCGCTGGCGGACCAGTCCGCAAACAGGATCTCCCCCCGGGCCCGCACGTCCACCCGCAGATCCGGTACCGTCACCCGCAGATTCAAACGATCGGAAGCATCAGGGTCTACCTGCAGGCTCAGCTGCGGCGTTCCCACCGTCATATTGGTGGCATCCACCCGGGCCGAGGCCACCGACGCGTCTTCATCGAAGATCGGGTTGAGACCGCCGATGATTGCCGCGAAATCCAAAGCCGCCAGAGCAGCGCTGATTTGCCGTTCCAGAAAACCCACACCGCCAGGATTAAGGCGCGCCGTAATAACCGATTCCAGGGGCAGATCCCGACGGGCAAAGGTGGTGGTGGACGTCAACCCCAATTCGTCCCCGGCCTGAAACTCATAAAAATCCTGGGGCACGATGGTAGTGCTGAAGCCGCTGTCCTGATCCAGCGTCAGCGCCAGTCCATCCAGGGTGGCCTGCGACACCCCGGAAGGGTCCCACAGATAACCGGTGAGCGTTGTTGGTTCCGCCTCAGACAACGACAGGATATGCACCTTGGGCCCACTGATGTCGTAATAGAACTTACGGGGGCCGAGATCCGGATTCACCAGTTGCAGATAGTTGGCCCCATCCCGCAGCCAGGGCCGCAGATCGACGCCGTTTGCCTGCGCGCCGTCAGCGGCAAACACAAACAGTGCAGTGACGTCCTCACCGTTAAGCAGCACCTGGATATTCTCAGGAAGCTGCTGGTAGCTGAGTTGAATGGCGGGAGGATCGGGATAGACACCGTCGGCTTCAGGGGATTCAATACCAACGGGGGAACAGGCCGCGAGAGCCAATAACACGACTGCAACCAACCATTGGCGAAACAGGGGCGTGGGGCGCATGGGAACCTCCCGGTTCTCTTGGTTTGTATCCCACCGGCTATTCGATGGGATCTATGCCGTTTGGAACCCGACGCTGACTACGCACTGCAATGAACCACAGGCGGGCAATGTGTGCAGATGTTGCTGGAATTGTATGAAGGTGGCATGACCAAACGAGGCACTACTTAAAACACCGCATCTTTGCAAACTGTAGCAGAAGACGAGAAAAAAGCCGGTAACAGAAGGAGGACAGAAAGATTCTGAGTGCTGCCTGAAAAACAGGTATTCATGGAACCAGCCAGGCTGGCTTCACTGACAGGACCAGGGGCGGTAAGCCCCCGGTGTCGTGAATAGACTATTATTAGTACGGCGCTACCCGTTCAACGCCTGATAATGATACCGCAGATGATCCCCAATAAATGTGGCAATAAAGTAATAGCTGTGATCATAGCCTTCCCGGCGATTGACGGTCAACTTCACCTCGGCATCCCGGCAGGCGGATTCCAGCAGTTCCGGTTTCAGTTGCGGTGTTAGAAAATTATCCGCCAGTCCCTGCTCCACCAAAATGGGTTTGTTAAATCCTTTGTCTTCTATTAATGCCACGGCATCATGGTTGCGCCACAGGCTTTGGTCTTTCCCCAAATAACCGGGCAGCGCCTTTTGCCCCCAGGGGCATTGCATGGGCGCGCATATCGGCGCAAAGGCTGAAACGGAACGGTACAGTTCCGGGTGGTTCAACGCCAGGGTCAGGGCGCCATGGCCACCCATGGAGTGGCCCATAATACTTTGCCGCTGAGGGTCCACCGGAAACTCCGCCGCCACCAGGGCGGGCAACTCCCGCAGTACATAGGTGTACATGTGATAACGCTTGTCGTAAGGGGCCTGGGTGGCGTCCACATAAAAGCCGGCGCCCTTGCCGAAGTCCCAGCCACCGTCCGGATCGTCCGGCACCTGTTCCCCCCGTGGGCTGGTATCCGGCGCCACTACCGCCATGCCCAGTTCCGCGGCCACACGTTGGGCGCCGGCCTTGGTAACAAAGTTCTGATCATTACAGGTGAGGCCGGACAGCCACCACACCACGGGCACTGTTTCCTGCTCCACCTGGGGCGGCAGAAAAATGGAGAACACCATGTCGCAGTGGCAGCTTTTTGATTGATGTTCCACCCGCAATTGACGGCCGTCGAAACAGCGAACCTCTTCCAGTATTTTCATGGTGTTCTCCTCGCCTGCGTAATCTGAGCCAGAGTCTGCGCCAATTAATACAACACCACCGAGCGGATGGCCTTGCCATCGTGCATCAGGTCAAACGCCCGATTGATATCATCCAGTGGCATGGTGTAGGTCACCATCTCATCGATTTTGATCTCGCCCTTAAGGTAGCGCTCCACATAATCGGGCAGCTGTGAACGACCTTTAACGCCGCCAAAGGCACTGCCCCGCCAGACCCGGCCGGTAACCAGTTGGAACGGCCGGGTGGAGATTTCCTCACCGGCGCCGGCCACCCCGATAATCACCGACTCGCCCCAGCCTTTATGGCAGCACTCCAGGGCCGAGCGCATCACGTTTACGTTGCCGATACATTCGAAGGAGTAATCCACGCCGCCATCGGTGAGGTCGACGATCACCTCCTGAATCGGTTTGTCGTAGTTTTTTGGATTAACGAAATCCGTGGCCCCCAGCATGCGCGCCATTTCGAATTTGTCTTCGTTGATATCCACGGCAATGATGCGCTCGGCTTTGGCCATTACCGCTCCCTGGATCACCGACAGGCCGATCCCGCCCATGCCGAAAATCGCCACGCTGGAACCCGGTTCCACCTTGGCGGTATTCAACACCGCGCCGATACCGGTGGTAATGCCACAGCCCAGCAAACAGACCTTGTCCAATGGGGCCTGCTTGTTGATTTTGGCCACGGCGATTTCCGGCAGTACGGTGTATTCGGAAAAGGTGGAGGTGCCCATGTAATGATGGATCAGTTTGCCGTTCTGGCTGAAGCGGGAGGTGCCATCGGGCATCAGGCCCTGGCCCTGGGTGGTGCGGATGGCCTGACACAGATTGGTCTTGCCGGACAGGCAGAACTTGCACTGACCGCATTCCGGTGTGTAAAGGGGAATCACGTGATCCCCCACCGCCACGCTGGACACCCCAGGGCCCACTTCCACCACTTCGCCGGCCCCTTCGTGACCCATAATGGCGGGGAAATTACCTTCCGGATCGGCACCACTAAGGGTATAGGCGTCGGTATGGCAGACGCCGGTGGCGGCGAGCTTCACCATCACTTCCCCCGCTTTGGGGCCCTGCAGATCCACTTCTTCGATGCTGAGGGGTTTGCCCGCTTCCCAGGCCACGGCGGCTCTTGTTTTCATATTCCCGGTTCCTTATTGCAATTGCTGCTTGGCGCTAACAGATAGCGTTATGCTAACCGCAATTGTGACCGGGATCACCCCCCGGCTGCGACTGGCCCGCCACCACGGCAGTCTACTCCCCGCACACCGGGCAGTTTCGATCCCGGCGCAGCCGCAGTTCCCGGAACCGCATCTGCAGTGCATCCACCAACAGCAGGCGCCCCACCAGGGTACTGCCGGCACCGGTCACCACCTTGATGGTTTCCACCGCCTGCAGACTGCCCACCAGACCCACCAGGGGTGACAGCACCCCCAGGGTGGCGCAACGTTGTTCCTCTTCCTCACCGGTTTCCTGATACAGGCAGTGATAGCAGGGGCTGTCCGGTCGCCGGGGATCATACACACTGAGTTGCCCGTCCCAGCGAATGGCGGCGCCGGACACCAGGGGTACCCTGTGACGACGGCTTAGGCGGTTCAATAAAAACCGTACGCTGAAGTTGTCGCTGCAATCCACAATCACCTGACAACGCTGCACCAGTGCCGGACCGTTGTCCGAGGTCAGGGGACTGGCAACAGTCTCCACCTGACAATGGCTGTTCAATGCATTGACGCTCTGAGCGGCGGATGCCACTTTGGCGCTGCCGATACTGGCGGTGTTATGGGCAATCTGCCGCTGCAGGTTGGTCAGATCCACCGTATCGTGGTCCACCAGTATCAGTCGGCCAACCCCGGCGGCCGCCAGATACAGGGCCACCGGCGAGCCCAGACCACCGAGCCCCACCACCAGCACCGTGGCCTCGTGCAACGCTTCCTGGCCGCTGATATCCAGTTCCTGCAGCATAATCTGACGGCTGTAGCGCAGCAATTCGTCGTCACTGAACATGATCGGCTCCTGGCATCATAGGCTTCCGGGGTTCCACTGGCCCAGGGTAACACGCTCGTTGGCCCCCAGATCCCGCTCCGTTGCCACCCCGGTAAACCCCCTTCCCAACAGCAGCGCCCGCACCACCTCGCCCTGATGCCAGCCATGCTCCAACAGCAACCAGCCACCGGCATCAAGATGTCCGGGCGCCTGTCGCACGATCTCCCGGATGGCATCCAGACCATCACTGCCGGACACCAAAGCCCGCATGGGCTCGCTCCGCACCCCGGGGCCCAGCAAATGGGGATCGTCGGCTGCTATATAAGGGGGATTGGAAACAATGAGATCAAACCGCGAACCCGCCAGGGCGGCAAACCAGTGACTTTGCAGCAGGGTAATGGGCAGATTCAGACGCTCGCTGTTGCCTTGCGCCACCGCCAGGGTGGGCTGCTCCAGATCCGTGGCGGTGATCTCCCAGCGCGGGCGCTCACTGGCCAGGGCCAGGGCGATGGCCCCGGTGCCAGTGCCCAGGTCCAGCACTCGGGCCGGCTCCGGCCCCACTTTCTGTAACGCCAGCTCCACCAGCCGCTCGGTATCGGGCCGGGGCACCAGAGTCTCCGGCGTCACCTGCAGCTCCAGGGTCCAGAAACCCTGCTGCCCGGTCAGATAAGCCACCGGTTCACCGTTAAGCCGCCGCTGGATCAGGGCCTGGAATTGCTGCCATTGGGGCTCGCCCACCAGGGCATCCGGCCAGGCCCGCAACCAGGCGCTGTTGCGCCCCAGCACATGGCCCAGCAACCACTGGCTGTCCACCTTGGCCGCTGCCGGCGAATCCGGCCCAACCTGGGCCAGCTGTTGCTCTGCCCAGTGCAGGGCGTCGCTCACTGTGGGCATCATTCCTCCGCGGAAAGCGCCGCCAGCTGGTCCGCCTGGTACTCATGAATCAGGGGCTGAATCACCTCGTCCAGATCCCCCTCCATGACCTCCCCCAGGCGGTACAGGGTCAGGTTAATGCGGTGATCCGTGACCCGGCCCTGAGGATAGTTGTAGGTGCGAATCCGCTCCGAGCGATCCCCACTGCCCACCAGATTGCGGCGGGTGCTGCTGGTTTCCTGCTGCTGCTGATCCTGGGCATGCTGCAGCAGTCGGGATTTCAACAGCGACATGGCCTTGGCCTTGTTCTTGTGCTGGGAGCGTTCATCCTGGCACTCCACCACCACCCCGGAGGGCAAATGGGTAATACGGACGGCGGAATCGGTGGTATTAACGTGCTGACCGCCGGCGCCGGAGGAGCGATAGGTGTCGATGCGCAGATCCTCGTTGCGCACTTCAATATCGGTCACCTCATCCGCTTCCGGCAGAATCGCCACGGTGCAGGCGGAGGTGTGGATACGGCCCTGGGATTCCGTGGCAGGCACCCGTTGCACCCGATGGGCGCCGGATTCGAATTTGAGGCGGGAATAGACCCGGTCACCGGTGACCCGGGAGATGATTTCCTTATAGCCACCGTGCTCACCCTCGCTCTGGCTCACCACTTCCACCTTCCAACCGTTGCGCTCGGCGTAGCGGCTGTACATGCGGAACAGATCACCGGCGAAAATGGCCGCCTCGTCACCGCCGGTGCCGGCACGGATTTCCAGAAACACATTGCTGCCATCGAACGGGTCCCGCGGCAGCATCAGTTTTTGCAGCTCCGCTTCAAGATCTTCCCGTCGCGCCTGGTTCGCCTTTAATTCCTCGGCCCCCATTTCCCGCAGCTCCGGATCTTCCAGCCAGGCTTCGGCCTCGGCAATATTGCGCCGCACCTGGTCGTACTCCCGGTAGCACTGCACCACCGGCTCAAGCTCCGCGTACTCCTGAGACAGTTTGCGGAACTGGTCCTGATCGCCGATCACATCCGGCTGGCTCAACAGCATGGCCACTTCCTCGTAACGCTCACTGCGGCTGGCCAGTTTGTTTCGCAAAGATTCTTTCATGTAACGGTATCCTGATAAGGCGACTCCGAAGTCGCCGAAAAAAATGCGTTAAATTCAGTGGGATCGGTTTGCTGTCTGGTGACAGCAATTAGCCCGGCTAATCCGGCTGGTCCGGCGGGCTTACCCCCAGTAATCGCTGCGCCCACTCAATCTGATCACTGCGGCCACTTTCCGCCGCCTGTTTCAGCCCGGTGGTGGGGGCGTGCATGACTTTGTTCATCAAAGTGCGGCTCATGCGCTGCACCACCGCCTCGGGATCCGCGCCGCCCCGCAACTGCTGCAGCGCCTTTTCCAGCTCCAGCTGCCGCATGGCCTCCAGTTTTTCCCGGTAGTTGCGAATAGCGTCCACCGCATCCAGGCTCTTCAGGGACTCCATGTACTGCTGCATACAGCTGTCCACCAGGGTCTCCGCCTCGGTGGCCGCATCCTGTCGCGCCTTGCGGTTTTCCTCCACCACCTGCTGCAGATCATCCACCGTATAGAGGTAGACATCCGCCAGCTCACCCACTTCTTCCTCAATATCCCGGGGCACCGCAATATCGATCATGAACATGGGATCATGTTTGCGCAGTTTGAGGGCGTGCTCCACCGCCCCCTTGCCCAGAATCGGCAGGGGACTGGCAGTGGAGGAAATCACAATATCTGCCTGGGGCAACGCCAGTGGAATATCACTGAGGGTGATGGCGTGGGCCTTGAACTCTTCGGCAATGGCATTGGCCCGGGACAGGGTGCGATTGGCGACGATGATTTTTTTCACCCCCTGCTCCACCAGATGGCGCGCCAGCAGCTCCACGGTCTCCCCCGCCCCCACCAGCAATACTGTGGTTTTGGCCAGATCGGAAAAAATCCGTTTCGCCAGTTTCACCGAGGCGAAGGCCACGGACACCGGGTTGGAACCGATGCCGGTGCGGGAACGCACCTGCTTGGCGGCGGAAAACGAATGTTGAAACAGGCGCCCCAGTTCCGGACCCAGGGTGCCCGCCTCCTGAGCCAGGGAGTAGGCACTCTTCAATTGCCCCAGAATCTGGGGCTCCCCCAGCACCATGGAGTCCAGACCGCTGGCCACCCGCATCAGATGGCGCACCGCCGCCTCATTCCAGAACTCGTACACGCTGCGGGAAATCTGCTCCACCGGCATGGTATGGTGCTTGCCCAGCCAGCTCAGCACCGGCCCGGCATCCTCCACCCCGGCGGCACAATACAGTTCGGTGCGATTGCAGGTGGACAAGATGGCCACTTCCCGCAGACAGGCTTCATCGCGCACGTCGTTCAGCGCCTGAATGATCCTCTCCGGTGAGAATGCCAGCTTTTCCCGCAAATCCACAGATGCGGTACGATGATTGATTCCGTATGCGAGTAACGCCATGCTATCGGGACCGGCCGCCAGGCGGGCCGGGAAAACCACCCTCTCCAAAAAGTGGCGGAATTATAACACAAGCCCCTGGCTGCACCGCCAACCCTGCGCACTTCCATGCAGCTCCTCTAGTATGAAAAGCAGCTGGCGCCAGCAGGGAACGCAACCGGCGCTGGGCAATCTATAGTTATATAGAGGTGGGGTCTGTGGACAATTTTCTTGCATGGTCTTCACATTCCTGTTTTTATTGCAATTATGAGACTTAGGCCCTGCCTGCAGACATATGATTTATAAACGAATTCTTTGCCTAATCCCGGTTTTGTCCCTGCTCACCCTGAATGCCTGCTCCCTGCTCAGTGGCGACAGCGGGAAGCCCGCGCCGGTGCCGGCAGAGGAAACGGCGGCAGCCGAGGAAACCCCACCCACCCGCGCCTTCGAGCGGGACACTCTGTTCGAGCTGCTCCTGGCAGAGTTTGCCGGTAAGCGCAACCGGGCCGACGTGGCCCTGGGCAAATACCTGAAACAGGCCCATGAAACCCGGGATCCCCAGGTGGTGGAACGGGCGGCCTTTATTGCCCGCTACCTGGGGGCCCACCAGGCCACCCTGGATGCCGCCATGCTGTGGACCGAAATCGAGCCGGACAATCCCGTGCCCCGGGAGCTGGCGGCCATCGAGCTGATCCGGTTTGATCAATTGGACGCCGCCATGGCCCAGGTGGACCGGTTGCTGGCCAGCGACGGCCGGATGAATTTTGAATATCTGCTGCAGGCCGCCCGGGGCGCGGATCAGGAGACCCGGCAGAAAATCCTGGCCAGGTTGCGGCAGTACAGTACCGAGCTGGAGGATGCCCGACTCTGGTACGCCAAAGGCGCCCTGGAAGCCATGAACGGCAATCATCCCCAGGCCATGACCGACTTCAACCGGGCCCTGGAGCTGGAACCCAGCTACGGCAGCGCCATTCTGGCCCGCGCCCAGTCCCTGATCGCCTCCAACCGCACCGACGAGGCCATGAAATATCTGGCGCAGCAGACCAGCCTGTGGCCCGAGGACAAACGCCTGGGCGTGGCCTATGCCCGCTACCTGATGCAGCAGGGGCAGCTGGATGCCGCCCAGCAGCAGTTTTACCGGCTGTCCCGCAACTTTCCCCTGGACGGTGACCTGGTGCTGTCCCTGGCGCTGTTGAGCTGGGAGAACCAGAAAACCGAACAGGCCAAGGCCCAGTTCCATCGCCTGCTGGAAATGAACCATCGTACCGATGAGGCCAACATCTACCTGGCCCGTATCGCCGCCAGTGAGGAAAATTACGATCTGGCCAGCCAATATTTCCGCCAGGTTACCCTGGGTCCCCAGTACCCCCTGGCCCAGATCCAACTGGCACTGCTGCAACAGAAACAGGGCCGGCTTGAGACCGCCCTGGCCACCCTGGACCAGGCCCGGGATTCCTACCCCAAGGAAGCCGCCAAGTTCACCCTGGCAAAAAGCGAGGTGCTGGCAGACGCGGACCGGGTGGCAGAGGCCATCGCAGTGCTGGATCAGGCCCTGGCCGCCACACCGGACAATATCAACATGCTCTACACCCGCGCCATGTTGAAGGAACAGCTGGATGATTTCGACGGTATGGAGAGCGATCTGCGTCAGGTGCTGGAGCTGCAACCCGATAACAGCGCCGCCCTCAACGCCCTCGGCTATACCTTCGCCAACCGCAATCAACGGTTGAAAGAGGCCTGGGAGCTGATTGAACGGGCCTATGAGTTGAACCCGGAAGATCCCGCCATTATCGACAGCATGGGCTGGATCAAGTACCGCCTGGGCCAGAAAGAGGCAGCCCTTGATTACCTGCGCCAGGCCTATGAAGCATTCGAGGACCAGGAGATCGCCGCCCATCTGGGGGAGGTGCTCTGGGTCACCGGCCAGCGGGAAGAGGCCCTGATCATCTGGCGGGAAGCCCTGGAGAAGAACCCCGACAGCGAAATACTGCGGGACGTCATGCGCCGGTTCGCCCCCGGCGCCCCCTGAGCGAACAAGGTCCGTCTTATCATCGTGTATCGTAACCGCCGATTAAGCCCCCTGGTTCTGATACTGGTTTGTGTCGCCGGCATCAGCGGCTGCCAACTTTGGCAGACCACCGAAGAGCTGCCACCACCGGACCCCACGGCTCCCAAGGTGGACTGGGTGAACCACGTGCGCGCCGCCACGTTGCTGCAGGAATGGCAGATCCAGGGCAAGATCGGTGTGCGCACCGCCGCCGATGCCGGTAGCGCCTATCTGGACTGGAGTCAGTCGTTCGACAGCTTCTATATTCTGCTGTCCGGCCCCCTGGGGCAGGGCTCCACCATTATCAGCGGCAACCCTTACGGCGCCCGGCTGGAAAACAGCAATGGCACCCATATCTCCGCATCCCCCCAACAACTGGTTTACGAGCACACCGGCTGGGTGATTCCCATCGAACACCTGCCTTATTGGGTCAAGGGTATTCCCTCCCCCCGGGGTGAAAGCACCCTGGAATACAACGAGTTGGGAACCCTCAGCGGCCTGCGGCAGGATGGTTGGCAGCTGGAATTCGACCGTTACGGCGACCTGCTGGGCACCCTGCTGCCGCAACGGATCAAACTGCAGCGGGATGATCTCAAAGTCACCCTGGTGATCAAGGAATGGAGCCCTCTCAATAACGACGAAACGGGGGACCCCACCGGATGAGGTCGCTGCGGGTGCGGTCACCGGCCAAGCTGAACCTGTTCCTGCATATCACCGGGCGCCGGGCCGACGGCTACCACAACCTGCAGACCCTGTTTCAGTTTGTGGATCTCTGTGACGAGCTGGAACTGGCGGTCACCACGGACGGACAACTCGAAGTCACCCCGCCCCTGCCCGATCTGCCGCCGGAAGCCAACCTCATCTATCGGGCCGCGCGCTGCCTGCAGGCCCATACCGGCAGTACCCTGGGCGCCCGTATCCACCTGCACAAGCGTATTCCCATGGGGGGCGGGCTGGGGGGCGGCTCCTCCAACGCCGCCAGCACCCTGGTGGCGCTCAATCACCTCTGGGGCACCGGCCTCCACCGCCAGCAGCTGCAGTCCCTGGGCCTGACTCTGGGGGCCGATGTTCCGGTATTCATCTACGGTCACGCGGCCCTGGCGGAAGGGGTGGGCGAACGTCTGCAGGCGGTGGATCCACCGCAACCCTGGTACCTGATTGCCGCCCCGGACTGCCATGCCAGCACCGCCGAACTTTTCCAGGCAAAACAATTGACAAGAGATTCAAAGCTGCTCAGAATACGCGACTTTCTGGCCGGGGAGGGTCACAATGACTTCGAACCGGTGCTGCGGGAACGCTTCCCACTGATTGATCGCTGTCTCACATTGATGAACAGGGAAGGGGCGGCTAAAGTTACCGGCAGCGGTGCCTGCCTGTTCCTGGCCTGCAGGGATCAGGCGGATGCGGAGCAAAAACGGCAGTCTCTGGTGGCAAAAATGTCCAGCTTTGATATTGCAGAAAGCGCTGTCAGCTGGAAAATTGCCAAGGGTCGCAACGATTCCCCTCTTTACACTGGGGAGCTGTCCAGACCGGACTTTCAGCCGGACTGATTTGCGCAAAAAACTTCTAAAACATTGGGTGATTATCTGGTAATATTCGCCGCCCAGACTGATCACCGGATCCGTCAAAGTTACAGGGCCGTCGCCAAGCGGTAAGGCAACGGGTTTTGATCCCGTCATTCCCAGGTTCGAATCCTGGCGGCCCTGCCATTTTCCTGAACAGACTTCTCGATAGAACAACAAGGTGACTGGCGTGCCCAATCTTATCCTGTTCTCCGGCAACGCAACCCCGGATCTGGCAGCCAATATGGCCCGCCACCTCCATGCACCCCTGGGCGATGCGGAGGTGGGTCGCTTCAGCGATGGCGAGATTTCCGTGGAAATCAACGAGAATGTCCGGGGCGGCGATGTCTTTATCGTGCAGTCCACCTGCGCCCCCACCAACGATCATATTATGGAAATCCTGGTGATGGCGGACGCCCTGCGCCGGGCCTCCGCCGGTCGCATTACCGCGGTGGTGCCCTACTTCGGCTATGCCCGCCAGGATCGTCGGGTGCGTTCCGCCCGGGTACCCATCACCGCCAAGGTGGTGGCGGACATGTTCACCACCGTCGGTATTGACCGCCTGTTGACGGTGGACCTGCACGCGGACCAGATTCAGGGCTTTTTCGATATTCCCGTGGACAACGTCTACGGTACTCCGATTCTGCTGGAGGATATCCTGAAGCAGAGCCAGGATGACATGATGGTGGTGTCGCCGGACGTGGGCGGCGTGGTGCGGGCCCGGGCGGTGGCCAAGCAACTGAACGACTGTGATCTGGCCATCATCGACAAGCGTCGCCCCAAGGCCAACACTTCCCAGGTCATGCACATCATTGGGGAAGTTGAAGGCCGCAGCTGTATTCTGGTGGACGACATGGTGGATACCGCCGGCACTCTGTGCAAAGCCGCCGAAGCCTTAAAGGAGCACGGGGCCAAGCACGTGGTGGCCTACTCCACCCACGCGGTGCTGTCGGGCCCTGCCATTGACAATCTCACTAATTCCAAGATGGATGAACTGGTGGTCACCGACACCATTCCGTTGTCAAAAGCCGGCCAGGCCTGTGACAGGATCCGGCAGTTGAGCCTGGCACCCATGCTGGCGGAATGTATCCGACGCATCAGTAATGAAGAATCCCTAAGCGCAATGTTCACCCCCAAATAAACAGTGGCATTGCTTTAACCAACCCCTGCCGGCGTTTGGTCGCGAAACCCGGCAGGTCTATTACAGGAGAACACCCATGTCAGGTGATTTTACCCTAAGCGCAACCAGCCGAGCCGGCTCGGGGAAAGGTGCGAGCCGCCGCCTGCGTCGTCTCGAAAGCAAGGTCCCGGCCATCGTCTATGGCGCGGACCAACCGGCCCAGCCCATCGCCATTGAGTTCAAGGAACTGGTGAAAGCATTGGAAAGCGAGGCTTTTTACTCCCACGTGTTAAGCCTGACCGTGGACGGCACCGCACAGCAGGTGGTATTGAAAGATCTGCAACGGCACCCGGCCAAAGGCTTTCCCATGCACGCTGACTTTCTGCGGGTGGACACCACCCACACCATCAACATGCAGGTGCCCCTGCACTTCATTAACGAAGACAAGTGCGTGGGCGTAAAACAGCATGGTGGCCTCATCAACCACCAGATGACAGAAGTGGAAGTGGTCTGTCTGGCCAAGGACCTGCCGGAATACCTGGAAGTGGATCTGGCGGACGCGGACATCGGCACCATCATTCACCTGAGTGAAATCAAGTTGCCGGCGGGCGTTGAACTGAAGGAACTGCAACTGGGTGAAGATCACGATCAGCCGGTGGTGAGCGTGAACGCACCGAAGGGCAGCAGCGCCGACGACGAAGACGAAGCGGAAGGCGCCGGCGACGATACCGAGTGATCCGGGAGCCGGTCAGTGAAGGATGGTATCGAACTGATTGTGGGCCTGGGTAATCCCGGCCCGCAATACGAAGACACCCGCCACAACGCCGGCGCCTGGCTGGTTGCAAGGCTGGCCCGACAGTATCAGGCCAGCCTGACCCCCGACAGCAAACACCACGCCCTCAGCGGCAAGGCCACCATCGGCGGCCAAGTGGTGCGGCTGCTGATCCCCACCACCTTTATGAATCTCAGTGGCAAATCCGTCGCCGGCTTTGCCCATTTTTTCAAGATTGCTCCCCAACGTATTCTGGTGGCCCACGACGAACTGGATCTGCCTCCGGGCGTGGCGCGCCTGAAACAGGGGGGCGGCCACGGCGGCCACAACGGCCTGCGGGATATCATCAGTCAGCTGGGCAATCAGCGGGATTTTGCCCGCCTGCGTATTGGCATCGGCCACCCCGGCCACGCCAATCAGGTCAGCAACTATGTGCTGAGCCGGGCCCCGGCCTCCGAGCGGGACGCCATCGATCAGGCCATTGCCAAAGCCCTGGACGTGGTTCCGGACTTGTTGCAGGGTGAAAGCAACAAGGCCATGAACCAGCTCCACAGCTTTAAAGCAGCCTCTTAACCAGTCACCAAGCGAGCGAATACTATGGGAATCAAATGCGGCATTGTGGGCCTCCCCAACGTGGGTAAATCCACCTTATTCAATGCCCTTACCCAGGCCGGCATCGAAGCCCAGAATTTTCCATTCTGCACCATCGAACCCAATACCGGGGTGGTGCCGATACCGGACCCCCGCCAGGACAGGCTGGCGGATATCGTCAAACCGGAACGGGTGATCGCCACCACCATGGAATTCGTGGACATCGCCGGGCTGGTGGCCGGAGCCTCCAAGGGTGAGGGACTGGGGAACCAGTTTCTGGCCAACATTCGGGAAACCGATGCCATCGCCCATGTGGTGCGCTGCTTTGATGATGGCAATATCGTCCACGTATCCGGCAAAGTGGATCCGCTGGCGGACATTGAAATCATTAATACCGAGCTGGCCCTGGCGGACCTGGAAAGCGTGGAAAAAGCCATCAGTAAAGCGGGCAAACAGGCCAAGGGCGGCGATAAAGACGCCGCCGCCAGGCTTCAGGTGCTGGAGTTGCTGCTGCCGGTTTTGAACGAGGGCCGGCCCGCCCGCACCGCCGCCCTGGACAGCGATCAATTGAAACTGGTGCGCTCCCTCAACCTGCTGACCATCAAGCCCACCATGTACATTGCCAATGTGGCGGACGATGGTTTCGAGGGCAATCCGCTGCTGGATCAGGTCACTGACCTGGCCGCCTCCGAAGGGGCTCAGGTGGTGCCTATCTGTGCCAAGATCGAAGCGGAAATCGTGGAACTGGACGACGCCGACAAGGTCGAGTTTCTGGCGGATCTGGGCATGGAGGAACCGGGCCTGAACCGTGTTATTCGCGCCGGCTACCAGTTACTGGGCCTGCAGACCTTTTTCACCGCCGGGGTCAAGGAGGTGCGGGCCTGGACCGTGAAGAAAGGGGCCACGGCACCCCAGGCCGCCGGCGTTATCCATACGGATTTCGAAAAAGGCTTTATCCGGGCGGAGGTGGTGGCCTACCAGGACTTTGTGCAGCACAACGGTGAGCAGGGCGCGAAAGAAGCCGGCAAGTGGCGCCTGGAAGGCAAGGATTACGTGGTTCAGGACGGCGACGTTATCCACTTTCGGTTCAATGTTTAACCGGCACTTTTGCTTGACTTGGCGCCGGCATGCTGCGAGAATCTGCGCCCTCGAAAAGGCTAAGTAGCTCAGTTGGTTAGAGCACATCACTCATAATGATGGGGTCGGCAGTTCGAATCTGCCCTTAGCCACCATGATTTGCCACAAAAAAACCGCCTAGATGGCGGTTTTTTGTGGTTTGCATGTTTTGCGGATGATCCGGACCCGGATTCTGCTAACTCACCTGCCCCAGAAACTCGCTGGACTGGGCCTGAATCTTAGCCAGCAACTGTTTGCGGTCCTCAATCATCTGCCGATAGGTGCGGGCGGTGGACAGGCGGGTAGGATTGTCCGCATCCGCTTCCACCCGGGCCAGTTGTTCTTCCAGCCGCGCAATATCCCGCTGCACCATGCTCTCCAGCCGATCGAGACTGTAGCGGGAACTGATTGGGCTGCTACGCCGAATTTTCCTCATCAACCTAGGTTCCTGGTAAGGGTCAACCCACTTCCTTCCCCCGTGCAGGTCAACGTTACACATGCCCCTTTGTACGGTGAAATGATGATCAAAGGCAACATCCGTGCAGCAAACGTGGGCATTTTGCCGACGAACGGCGGCGAAAAAGCAACGTTAATCTAACCGAATTATGTTTTAGCCGGGCTTGCCGCCCCCAGGCCCGAAGGGATAGCCGGGAAACTGGGCCACGTTGCCACCTTTCACCTCAGTGATCTTGCCCACTCCCTGCTGCTCTACCTCATCCACCCGAATCACCGCGAGCAACGGTATATAGGTGCGGTTAACCCCCTGAAACTGCGCTTTCAGGCGTTCCTCGGCGGGATCCACCACCATTTGCCGGCGCTCACCGAACAAAAAACCCTCTATTTCCAGGAACCCGTACAGGTCACTCTGATACACGTTCCGAACGTAAATCTCATAGATTTCATTCTGGTTGAGGAATACCACTCGGTAAATCGGTTCTGCACTCATGCCTGCTTCTCATCCCACCGGACTTACCCGGTTTGGCGGTTACATAATGTTTCACGTTTAAGCCCGTGGTTAGTATACCTTTTTTTCAACGATGACTGGACATCGCAGAGGAGAGAACTTAGAGTTTACGGGGGCCAGCAGAGGGGCACGGTAAACCACTTTCAGCGGAAGCGGAATACCGACTCAGCCGAGCCACCCACTCCACCTGGGATGATGGGCGGCCAACGTTACTGCCGATGTCGACAGCAAGCACCACCCGGTGCCCACTGCCGTTGAGCGTCGCTGATGAGAGCATGATGGTGAAGCCACGCGGTCAATCGGCCGCCGGCCACATTCACCCTGACCCGCCACTGGGCGAATGCGATACTTTGACGAATTCACGCGACAGTACACCCCTGGGCTGATGGGCGATTTTGCGGGTCCTCCCTGGATGATTGTGGTCAACAGCGACCCCTGGGTTGAGACCTGCGGACCGCAATTCAATGATTCCAGCACAGCGTAGCCCACCCCCGGGTGGACTATGAAAAGGTCTGTTACAGACCGCATACATTTTTCACCGGTATACCATCTTTAACGGTGGACTGATTTAAAAAGAAAAATCAGGGAGTAAGTAATGCAGTCAATAGCAAAACGGTCTTTGGCGATCGGCAGTGCTCTGGCCACGATCACGACCAGTGGGGCTTTCGCCGACCTGCAGTTTGATATGACCCCCGGGGTCACTGAAATCAGCCAGCAGGTTTTCGATATGCATCGCACCATGCTGTGGTGGTGTGTCGCCATTGGGGTTGTGGTGTTTGGTGCCATGTTTTATTCCATGATCAAACATCGTAAATCCAAGGGCTATAAAGCCTCCCAGTTCCACGAAAGCACCGCGGTGGAAGTGGTATGGACCATCGTCCCGTTTATCATCCTGATTCTGATGGCGATTCCCGCCACCAAGGTGTTGATCGAAATGAACGACACCCGGGATTCCGCCCTGACGGTGAAAATCACCGGCTCCCAATGGAAGTGGCACTACGAGTACCTGGAGTGGGAAGGCAAGGGCAGCCCGGGCGTGGACTATTACAGTGTACTATCCACCCCCTCCGAGGAAATCATGCGCCCGATTCGCGCCTCCGGCCTGTTCCCCAAGAACACCGCCCAGGACAGCTATCGCCCCGACGGCCAGTATCCCGCCCAAAACGAACTTTACAAGCAGGATGTGGACAAGCCTCTGGTGATTCCCACCGGTCGCAAGGTCCGCTTCCTGATCACCTCCGACGACGTGATCCATTCCTGGTGGGTGCCGGATTTTGCGGTCAAGCGGGATGCCATACCGGGCTTTATCAACGAGCTCTGGACCCAGGTACCGGAAGGCAAGGAAGGTATCTACCGTGGCCAGTGCGCCGAGCTGTGCGGCAAGGATCACGCTTTTATGCCAGTGGTGGTGGATGCCCGTTCTCCGGAAGAATTTGAACAGTGGCTGGCGGACGCGCGGGAAGCCCAGCAGGCAGAAGCGCTGGCCGCCGCCAGCAGTCTGGACAAAACCTTTACCAAGGACGAACTGATGGCCGAGGGTGAGAAAGCCTACCTGGCCCGCTGCTCCGCCTGTCACCAGGCCAATGGTCAGGGTCTGCCACCCACCTTCCCGTCCCTGGTGGGCAGCGCCATTGCCACCGGCCCGGTGGCGGATCATATTGATATTGTGAACAATGGCAAAAACGCCATGCCCGGCTTCAGCGCCATGCTGACGCCGAAGGAGATCGCTGCCATTGTTACCTACGAGCGCAACGCCTGGGGCAACACCCCGTCAGACGGTGTTGATGTTGTACAACCTCGCGATGTTGCGAAATAAGGACAGGGGAGAAAACAATGGGTGAACATCACGGCCCGATGAAGGGCGTTAAGCGTTGGATCCTGGCCACCAACCACAAAGATATCGGGGCCATGTACCTCTGGTTCAGTTTTATCATGTTCCTGACCGGTGGCTTCCTGGCCATGATTATCCGGGCGGAACTGATGTATCCGGGTCTACAGCTGGTTGATCCCAACTTCTTCAACCAGATGACTACGACCCACGGTCTGATCATGGTATTCGGCGCGGTCATGCCCGCCTTTGTGGGATTGGCCAACTACATGGTGCCGCTGATGATCGGCGCGCCGGATATGGCGTTGCCCCGACTCAACAACTGGAGCTTCTGGATTCTGCCTTTTGCTTTCTCGTTGTTGATCATCGCCATTATTCAGTCGTTCCTGGGTATCGCGGACGCCCCCAACTTTGGCTGGACCTTCTATGCTCCCCTGTCCACCAAATACGGCCCCGCCTCCACCGACTTCTTCATCTTTTCGGTGCACCTGATGGGTATTTCCTCCATCATGGGCGCGGTGAACGTCATTGTCACCATCTTCAACCTGCGTGCCCCCGGCATGACCCTGATGAAGATGCCGCTGTTTGTCTGGACCTGGCTGATCACCGCGTTCCTGCTGATCGCGGTTATGCCGGTACTGGCCGGTGCGGTCACCATGATGCTGACGGACCGCCACTTCGGCACCAGTTTCTTTGATGCCGCCGGCGGTGGTGATCCAGTGCTGTTCCAGCATATTTTCTGGTTCTTCGGTCACCCTGAAGTGTACATCATGATTCTGCCGGCCTTCGGCATTGTGTCCGCCATTATCCCCACCTTTGCCCGCAAGCCGCTGTTCGGTTATGCGTCCATGGTGTACGCCACCGCATCCATCGCCTTCCTGTCCTTTGTGGTGTGGGCGCACCATATGTTCACTGTGGGTCTGCCCCTGGCCGGAAACCTGTTCTATATGTACATGACCATGTTGATCGCCGTGCCCACCGGGGTGAAGGTGTTCAACTGGGTGGCCACCATGTGGCGGGGCTCCATCAGTTTTGAGGTGCCCATGATGTTTGCCATCGCCTTTGTGATCTTGTTCACCATCGGCGGCTTCTCCGGCCTGATGCTGGCCATAACGCCGGTGGATCAGCAATACCATGACACCTACTTTGTGGTGGCGCACTTCCACTACGTGCTGGTATCCGGGGCGGTGTTCTCCATCATTGCCGGGGTATACTATTGGCTGCCCAAGTGGACCGGCCGCATGTACAACGTGGGCCTGGCCAAGCTGCATTTCTGGAGCTCGCTGATCTTCGTCAACCTGCTGTTCTTCCCCATGCATTTTGTGGGGCTGGCGGGGATGCCACGGCGCTACTCCGACTACTCCCTGCAGTTCGCTGACTTCAACTGGTGGATCAGTATCGGCGGCTTTGGCTTTGGCCTCAGCCAACTGATTCTGCTGTGGATTCTGATCGATATCTGCTTCCGCAAGAAAGGCGAAGCGGTCAGCGATCAGGTATGGGACGGGGCCGATGGCCTGGAGTGGACTCTGCCCTCGCCGGCTCCCTACCACAGTTTCAGCACCCCACCGGTAGTGAAATAAGCTGTCAGGGAGGCTCTCGTACATGACTGAGGAAACACGCAAGCAATCCAACGCCCGCCTGGTCGCCAAATTAATGGTGGCGGTGGTGGCCATGTTCGTGTTCGCCGTGGGCATTCTGCCCCCCATGTACGATGCTATTTGCGATATCACCGGCCTCAATGGCAAAACCGCCAGCGAGGCCGCGGATACCAGCGGGGCACAGCCGGACGCGGAGCGTACCGTCACCATTCAGTTTCTGGCGGATACCGATCCGGACATGGTGTGGGATTTCAAGCCCAATGTGTTCAGCGTGAAAGTGCATCCGGGCGAGATCCGTCAGGTGGATTTTCACGTGCGCAACCCCAGCCAGCGAGTGATTGTAGGTCAGGCGATTCCGTCGGTTTCCCCCGGCCAGGCCTCCCCCTATTTTAAGAAGACCGAATGCTTTTGCTTCAATAACCAGGAATTGGCTGGCGGCCAGGAAGCCGACCTGCCGCTGATTTTTTACGTGGATCCGGAGTTGCCAAAGAGCGTCACCACCATCACGTTGTCCTACCAGCTGTACGACATCACCGGGGCCGACGCAGAAGATCCGGAGCTGGCCGCCAACTATTAGTAATTTGATCGTTTGAGGAGATCAAACATGGCTGAAAAGACCAATAATTATTACGTGCCTGAGCAAAGCCCATGGCCGTTCATTACTGCCGCCGCATTGTTTTTTGTGGCGTTTGGGGCAGCGAACTTTATACAGCAGAACTCCGGTTCTGGTATTGCCGCCAATGAGGGCACCTGGGGCGGCTACGTTCTCGCCCTGGGTCTGATCGGGGTGGTGGTGATGATGTTTGCCTGGTTCCGGGACACCATCAAGGAAAGCCTGGCCCACAAAAACAGTCAGCAGATGGACCGCTCCTACCGTATGGGCATGGTCTGGTTTATTTTCTCCGAGGTGATGTTCTTCGCCGCCTTCTTCGGGGCACTGTTCTATGTACGCATTCTGGCCGTGCCCTGGTTGGGTGGCGCCGGCGCCGAGGAAATGACCCATGAACTGCTATGGCCCAACTTCCAGGCCATGTGGCCCCTCACCACCACACCAGACGGTACCACCACCCAGGCCATGCCGCCCTGGGGCCTGCCGTTTATTAACACCATTATTCTGGTGACCAGCTCCATTACCCTGACCATTGCCCACCATGCGCTGGTGGCCGGTCAGCGGAACAAACTGCTGATCAATCTTTTCCTCACCCTGGTGCTGGGTTTCATCTTCCTGGGGTTACAGGTGGAGGAATATATCCACGCTTACCAGGAAATGGGCCTGACTCTTGATGCGGGTATTTACGGTTCCACCTTCTTTATGTTGACCGGATTTCACGGTATGCACGTCACCATCGGCGCCATCATGCTGACAGTGATGTTTTTGCGTTCCCTGAAAGGCCATCTAACTCCGGATAATCATTTTGCCTTCGAGGCGGCAGCCTGGTACTGGCACTTTGTGGACGTGGTCTGGCTGTTCCTGTTCGTCAGCGTCTATTGGTTGTAACTGCCCGCTGGAGGGGTTGGGCCATAAGGCTCAGCCCCCCAGACCGTGGGGCTCAATCCAGCCCAAAGCAAACGCCACGCCCAGCAATATCAACAACAGGGCGGAAAACCCCACTCGGAAAGCCAGCAGTTTCACGGTTCGTTGTTTGTCCCCTTCCTGATTGCGTACCAACGCTCGCAAAGCGCCGAACAGACTGGCGACAATGATCAACAATACAACAACAACCGCAATCTTCATCAACATGGCATAATCCATCAGTCAGGCAGATTTCGCAGTATAACAATGAGCAATTCCGTACCACAATCCAGGCGTCACGGTGTCCAGGTTGGACCCTATCGGTTTGCGCCGGGGGTTATCCCCTCTCTGGTGACCCTGGTGTTGCTGGTGCTGTTGATCAACCTGGGATTGTGGCAATTGCGGCGGGCGGAAGCCAAAGAGTATATGGTGGAGCGGCTGGCACAGCGCAGCGAACAGGCCAGCCGTTCCCTGGCTGCGCTATCCCCCCAGGATCTGCAGGGGGATCTGACGGATTATCCGCTCCATGCCCGGGGCCGCTATCTGAACCAGTATCAGTTTTTACTGGACAACCGGACTTACCAGATGGAGCCGGGATACCAGATTCTGACCCCGTTTCTCACCAACGGCAACATTCTGCTGGTGAACCGGGGCTGGATTCCCCAGGGCCCTGATCGCAGTGTGTTTCCCGAACTGCCCCTGCAACAGGGTGATCTCACCCTGTACGGTCACGCTCATCAACCGAGCCCGGATATCTTCGTATTGAAAGAAGACAACTACCAGGACGTGTCCTGGCCATTTCTGATCCAGAAAATAGACCTTGAAAAAACCCGCCAGCTGTTTGATTATCCCGTGCTGCCGTTTGTACTGCGTTTGAATCCGGACCCTTCCTCCCCGCTGGTGCGGGAATGGCATAGCCGTTTCATGGGCCCGGAGAAGCACTATGGTTACGCGGTACAATGGTTCTCCCTGGCCACGGCCCTGATGGTGATTTATTTCGTAGTGAATACGAAAAAAACAAAACGCAGTGAATGAATATGAGTGTTGGCAGTAAACCGTCCCCGCAACAAAACAACCGCAAGCTGTTATTGGTGGCCCTGGCGGTATTTGTCATCCCCTTTCTGGCGGCTCTGCTACTGCACAAGACCGGCCTTTATAAAGCCGTGGGCACCACCAATCGGGGCACTCTGATCACCCCACCGGTGGCCTTTGACAGCCTGCCGCTCACCGACGCCCAGGGCGAGCCCATTGCCTCCGAAGCGCTGGCAGCCCGCTGGTGGATGGTTTACGTGATCCCGCCCCAGTGCGATGCCGCCTGTCGCAATACCCTGTATCAGATGCGCCAGGTACACAAGGCACTGGGGCCGGATCAGGACCGGGTGGCCACCATGCTGATTGCCACCACCGCCCTGCCCCAGGACTATCGTGCGCTGATCGCAGAGGAGTTTTCCGAGCTGACCGTGGCGCACACTGAACCCGAGGCTCTCCAGCAGTGGTTCACTGACACGGAAAACGACGGGCTGAAGCAACAACAAACCGGCCTGCTCTATCTGGTGGACACCATGGGCGCGGTGTTTATGTACTATCCCACCTACGCCGACGAGCAGGAGTCCATCCTCAAAGGTCGCGATCTGCTGAAGGACCTGCAGAAAGTTCTGAAACTGTCCAAAATCGGGTAATCCTTCATGTGGCTGAAACGACTTTCCATTCTTGCGGTATTCCTGGCCTGCGGCGTTGTCGCCCTGGGGGCCTACACCCGCTTGGCGGATGCCGGTCTGGGGTGTCCCGACTGGCCCGGCTGCTATGGTCATCTCACAGTCCCCAAACACCCGGAAGATATTGAGCGGGCCAACAGCGCTTACCCGCACCGCCCGGTGGAAAGTCATAAGGCCTGGCCGGAAATGATTCACCGGTATTTTGCCTCCAGCCTGGGGCTGGTGATCCTGGTGATGCTGTACCTCAGCTTCCGCGCCCGGCGCAGCAACCCCGCAACCCCGATCAAACTGCCCCTGGCCCTGGCGGCCCTGGTGATCTTCCAAGGCCTGTTAGGCATGTGGACGGTGACCCTGGGGCTGTTCCCCACGGTGGTGATGGCGCATCTCCTGGGGGGGTTCACTACGCTCTGCCTGCTGTTTATACTGGCGTTGCGTTTACACAGGGTTCCGCCACCCCCTACCCCGCAACCGCGCCGTCTGCCATTTCGCCTGGCGCTGGTCGCCATTTTGGTGCTGGGACTGCAGATTGCGCTGGGGGGCTGGACCGCTGCCAATTATGCCGCCACCATCTGCACCGAGCTGCCCATCTGCCAGCAGGGCTGGCAGGAACACATCAATTTGCAGGATGCGTTTCAATTCTGGGGCCATGGTCTGGAGGATTATGAGTTCGCCACTCACCTGGGGCCGGACGCCAAAATCACCATTCATGTGGCCCATCGAATCGGCGCGGTCATCACAACGGTATTTGTGGGCGGCTTACTGGGTTGGTTGCGGCTGCGGCCGGATTCCCCCCCAGTGACCCGTCGCGCCGCCGGAGTCGGGCTGTTGATTCTGCTGCTACAGGTGGCCCTTGGTGTCAGCAATGTGGTGTTCGAACTGCCCCTGCTGGTGGCGGTGGCCCACAACGGGGTAGCGGCAATTTTGATGATGGCAATGATATTTGTAAGCCTCAGCCTATATCGCGGAGGAGGGAGGACAACATGAGCCGAGCACTCAGCCCCAGCATGACGGAATCCGTCAGCTGGCGAGACTATTATGAATTGACCAAACCCAGGGTGGTGATGCTGCTGATGCTCACCGCCATCGTGGGCATGTTTATGGCAACCCCCGGCATGGTGCCGCTGGACACTCTGATTCTGGGCTCCATCGGCATGGCCTTCGCCATGGGCGCCGCCGCCGCGGTCAACCACGTGGTGGACCAGCGCATCGACGCCGTGATGTCGCGCACCGAACACCGACCGCTGGTAAAAGGCAAAATCAGCCCGCAACGGGCCATCGTGTTTGCGGCGGTGCTGTCCATTGCCTCCATGGCAATCCTGTCATTTTTCGTTAACCCTCTCACCGCATTTCTGACCTTGTTTGGCATCGTTGGTTATGCCTTTATCTACACCATGTATCTGAAACGGGCCACCCCACAAAATATCGTGATCGGCGGCCTGGCCGGTGCCATCCCACCGTTACTGGGCTGGACCGCGGTGACCAATAGCATCGACGCCCACGGCCTGCTGCTGGTGCTGATCATTTTTGTGTGGACACCGCCCCACTTCTGGGCCCTGGCCATCCATCGCCGGGATGAATATGCCCGCGCCGGCATCCCCATGCTGCCGGTGACCCACGGTATCGAGTTCACCAAGACCTCGGTGCTGCACTACACCATCCTGCTGGCGCTATGTACCATGCTGCCCTATCTGACCGGCATGAGTGGTCTGATTTATCTGCTGACCACCCTGATCCTCAACGCTGTCTTTCTGTATTACGCCGTGCGCCTGAAGTTCGCCCCGGTGCCGGGTATCGCCATGAAGACTTTTGGCTACTCCATCGTCTATCTGATGTGCCTGTTCATCGCCCTGCTGGTGGACCATTACTTCACTATCACCCTGAGTCTGTAACCCGATGCCCAACCATAAACTCAAAAACTGCGGTCTGGTGTTGGGAGCGGGCTTGCTGACCTGCGGCACGGTCCACGCCAATACCAACCAGGAGCAGTTCACCACCGATATCGATGCGCTCTGTACGGAAATTTTGCAGCAGGAAGGGGCCGGCTTTGACTTTGCCAGCTTCGAAAACGCCTGCCGGCTGAGTGAAGTTCCCGATCCGGTGGAGTATGAGCAGGACCGAGCCCAAATCACTCCGGACGAACAACCGGCCCTCTACACCTCTCTGGTGCAGATCAGCAGGAACCAGGTCAACAGTATCCGTAATCATCTGTCCGGTTTACGCCGTCAACAGGCAGGTGGCGGCAGTGAGGTGGCAATCTTTCCCGGCGTGGCCGATTACAGGGGCGGTAACGCCGGTGGCGAGCTGTTCCGCAGCCAGGCCCTGGGCCTGTTCCTGAGTGGCGCCCGGGCCGGGGGCGATCAGGACGATACCGATTATGAGGTGGGCTACGACCTCAGTGACGACCACTACACCCTGGGGGCTGACTGGCAGCTCAATGATGAGTGGCTGGTGGGGGCCGCCTGGGGCCATTCGGAAAGTGAGCTGGAGTACAATCAGTTCGGCGACCAGACCGACAACCAATCGGATCATCTGATTGTTTACAGCAGCTGGTATCGGCGTGATTTTGCTCTGGACACCACCCTGGGCTACGCCAGAGGCGAGTTCGACACCCGGCGCCATTTACCCGGCGCCAGCCTGGCTCGCGGCACCACCGATACCCGTATGCTGTATCTGAGCCTGACCGGTGGCTATGATTTTCGCAGCGGCGGCTGGACCTATGGTCCCCTGGCCAGCCTGGACTACCTGGACGGGGATATTGATGCCTTCGAGGAATCCGGTGACAGCCCCTGGACCGCCGCATTTGCCAAACAAACGGTGGAATCACTGATATACAGCGCCGGTGGCCAGGTGGCTTACGCCAAAAGTTTCAGTTGGGGAGTGTTGGTGCCCTACGCCAAAGCCATCTGGCGCCATGAGTTTGAAGATGACCGGGATCTGATTGTGGGCCGTTTTCTGTTCAGCCCTGGGGATGAGTTCAGCATTCAGGCCGATGACCCGGATACCAACTGGATGGAAGCGCAGGCCGGAGCTTCGGCGCAGTTTCCCCATGGTATCGCGGCGTTCATCGACTATGCCGCGGTGCTGGATTACGACGACACCCGGCTCGCCACGGTTTCCGCCGGTGTCAGACTGGCCTTTTAGAGTCGTCGTCGCAAACCGGCTCTCGCAACCCTGAGATCAGCGCTGTAGGGCTTTGATCAGCCGGGTCAGCGCCTTACTCAGTTCCCGGGCCGCGGCTTCATCCCGGGCAATCACCAGCCAGTCGGCACCGGTCACCGGATGCCGCACCACACACTGATCCGCGGCCTTGCTGCAGCGGTATTGAACGAACGGGTTGACCCCGGAGGCATCCAGGCTGGTGCTGGCCAGGGTGGCCTGCACGCCACTTTGCGGATCAATGTCTTTGCGCACCACCGACAGTTGCGACGGCGGTTGCACCGATACCCGAAATTCCAGTCGCGGGGAGAGATCGCGGTTTTTCACCGGCCCCTCCAGGTATTGATAGGCGCTCAGCAGGCTGTTGATGTGCAATACCAGGGATTCCTGCAACGAAGGCGCAATATAGAGTTGCTGAATGCGTTGATCATACGCCTTGCCGGCCACGTCGCCGGCGCTGGCATCCTGATCCGCGCCACCCCCGGAGCCAAGGCCACCACCGGACTGAATCTGCTGCAACTGCTGGCGGGAGCGGGCGATGGCCTCCTGGGACTGCTGTTGCTCCTCCACTCGGGTCAGCATCCGCAGAGACTCCTGATAGAACTCCCCGTCCCGGCCGGCGCTTTCCACATAACCGGTCAGGTGCTCTTTGGCCGCCTCCAGTTCACCGTAATGCAGGGCTAGCTGCCCCGCCAGATAATGGTATTTGGGTTCCGGCGTCACCTCCAGCTGATCCACCCGCTGCAGATATTCCCGGGCCGCCTCATGCTGGCCCGCGGACAGCTTTTCCTCCGCCGCCAGAATCAGACGGTCCGCCTCCATCTCCGCCGGTAATGCCAGCACGAACCGGCCCCAGCACAGAAGCAGGACACCTACAGACGCAATCAGTTTAAATTTAGACATGGCAGTATCACTGGCTGCTTTCTCACCAGATGATTTTGACAGCAAGCCCCGCAGCGGGCAACCTTGGTGCCGGCACCGGACCCGGAACTGTGAATCAATCGATTTTAAAACTGAAGTAGGTGGCGAGACCCTCGATCAAATCCATCAACTCCTTGGGTGGGTCAATCAACTTGAAACCGGTATCAAAACAATCCGGGCTTACATCCGGTCGACACCAACAGCTCAATGCATCAAAGTCGATATTGCGGGCGCCCTCAATTTCCCGGGGCAGCTTGATGCGAAACTGAAACACGCTGTGAGTCAACAACGGAATATGACTGACCAGACGCAGGCCCTCGGTGGAAATATTCACGATATAACCGATGGGCTTGCCGGTTTTTCGGTTGTACACGCTGAGGTAGTACCGCAGGTGATGCCGTTGGATGACACGTTTTTCTCGGATACGCTTTTCCATAGTCCCCATGCTGATGCCAGTTCACCTGAGCCGAAGCCGGTGATGTTATTATTGCTGCTCTCCTTTAAGTTTAGCGTTCATTCCGGTGACCACAACACCCCGCTCCAATAAACTGTTTCACGCTGGCAGATCAAAAACTTATCAAGTCGGACGGTTTTTGTACCCGATCCGGGAATTTCTGCAAAAAAAGGTTTAACCACCTGAAATTTATCGCTTTCTCTGCTATCCATACTAAATTAAGAAGCAAAACAATCCGCATGAGTCACCACCACCGGGTACCCCGATAGTGAATACCATATTGCGTGTCTTGATCAGCGCCACCGGACTGCGGCTCCTACTGCTGTGGGGAATGGTTGCGGCCTCCTCCCCGGCCGCCGCCACTTATGGCCAGAGTCTGGACGCCAGCGAACAGGCCCGCTTACAACCGCAGCGCCAGCAATACCGCGATACACTGAATCTGCTCAGCAAGGGCCAGCGCCAGCGCTTCGCCCGGCAGGCCGAAACCCTGCGTGACTATCCACTGTACCCCTATCTCAAATACAAGGAGTACGCCCGCTACATTGATACGCTGGAAAAAGAGGACCTGGAAGAGTTCATTCGCCAGTTCCCCGACGCGCCCATGGGCAGCTGGCTGAGACGACGCTGGATCAGTCAGCTGACGCGGGAGAAAGACTGGGACACCTACCTGCAGGAGTACCGCCTGGGGCAGTATTCCAGCGAATACGACTGCTACTACTACTGGGCCCTGTACAAAACCGGGGAACGGGAGGCGGCCTTCGCCGGTGCCCGCCGCATGTGGCTGGTGGGCGCCTCCCAGGACGCTGCCTGCGACCCGCTGTTCGAGGTATGGAAAACCACCGGGGAGATGCATGGCTCCCTGGCCTGGGAACGCACCGCCATGGCCATGGACAATCGCAAGCTGCAGCTGGCCCGTTATCTGGAACGCTATCTACCCAAGGAATGGCAACCCATGGCCCGGGAATGGCGGGACTTGTACCGTGCCCCCCGCCGCCTGCGTGCCCTGGCGCGTTATCGCCGGTGGGGCGAGCAGGCCCGGCCCATGCTGGTCACCGCCTTCTCCCGACTGATCCGGCGGGAGCCGGAACTGGCTCAGACGCTCTGGCCCCAATACCAGCAGGCTTTCGATTTCAGCGCCGCCGAACGGGCCCGGGTGGCCAACGAATTTGCCTTTGTGCTGGGCATCCGGCGCCAGGACAACGCCCGCTACTGGCTCAGTCAGGCAGCCCAGTACGGGAGGTTTGACAAAGATATCATTCCCCTGGGGCTGCGCCATGCTCTCTACGAGCAGGACTGGCCCCGCTTGCGGATCTGGCTGGCGCTGCTGGAGAATGAAGAAGCCGGTGAAAATACCTGGCGCTACTGGCTGGCCCGGGCGGAGGAAAAACTCGGCCCCCTGGACCTGCAGCAACTGCCGCGTATTCGCATCGACGCCCACCATGTGGACATGCTGAGCTTTCAGCAGCGCTTTTCCCGTGCCCTGTATCACGAGGAGCAGTTCCTGGATCTGCTGCCCCCCTCGGTGGTGACCGCCAAATTTGCCAACCACCAGCCCCGCCAGCGGCTGCGGGAACTATCCCGGGAACGCAATTATTATGGCTTTCTCGCCAGCGAGCGCCTGCAACAACCCCTGAATCTGAATATGGAACGCACCCGTATCAGCGATCAGGAATTACTGCAGGTCAGTCAGTGGCCGGCAGTACGCCGGGCCCGGGAGCTGTTCCTGATGGATGAGGAGCGGCTGGCCCGGCTGGAGTGGGAACACCTGATTCGCCGCACCGACGAACGTGAACGCAGTGTACTGGCGCATCTGGCGACGCTCTGGGGCTGGTATCATCCGGCCATTCGTGCCGCCTACCGGTCGGAGGCCTACAACGATCTGGAGATCCGCTTTCCCACCGCCTATGGCCCGGTGGTCACCAAGTACGCCCAAGACAACGGCGTGCCCCAGGATTGGGTGTTTTCCCTGATTCGTCAGGAAAGCGCCTTCCTGGCCCGGGCCCGCAGCCCGGTGGGAGCCATGGGCATGATGCAGATTATGCCCCGCACCGCGCGCCAGCTATCCCGGGAGCTGGGGATTCCCACCCCCAGCACCAGCGCCATGCTGACGCCGGAGGTCAACGTGCGGCTGGGAACCCATTACATGAGCCAGTTACTGCACCGCTTTGATGGCAATCAAATCCTGGCCACCGCCGCCTATAACGCCGGGCCCCACCGGGCCGATGCCTGGCAGCCGGAGTACCTGCCGGTACCCGGCGATATCTGGGTGGAGGCTATTCCGTTCAACGAAACCCGCGACTACGTCAAGAATATCCTCACCTACCAGGCCATTTACCGCCACCACCTGGGGCAGGAACCAAGGCTGTCATCCGCCCTGCGTCTGATTCCCGCCAAGCGCATGCAGGCCACGGTGATGCTGGAGTGACCTGGCGCCACCCCTAACCCATGCGGGCCAGCAGATCATTGATGGCCCGGGCGAAAGGCACCGGGGAATCCTCCTGCAGGAAATGCCCGCCCACCAGGGTCTGATGGGGCTGACCCCGGGCCCCCGGAATTCGTTCCTGCATATACTTGTCGCCGCCACGGGTGATGGGGTCACCGTTGCTAAACGTGGTCAGGAACGGCTTCTGCCAGCGTTCCAGCACCTGCCATGCGGCGCGGTTGGCGGCACTGGCGGGATTGTCCGGAGTCACCGGCACCAGTGGAGGAAAGGCCCGCGCCCCCACCTTGTAGCGGGAGCCGGGAAACGGCGCGTTATAGGCCCGCCGCTCTTCCGGCCCGAGTTTTTTAAAGCTGCCGGTATTGATAATCCGGGCAATGGGAAACCAGGGACTGTAGCGGGCGAAGTTGCACCACATGCGAAACGCCGGCGGCGCCGGTTGATCACCCGTTGGCAGCATTCCGTTGCCCACCACAATGGCCTTAAACCGCGATTCATTCTCCGCCGCCAGCCGCAAACCGATCAGCGAACCCCAGTCCTGGCACACCAGGGTGATATTGTTGAGCTGCAGACGATCCAGGAAAGTCTGCATCCAGTCCATATGGGATTGATAGCTGTAGTCCTTGAGGGCGGTGGGCTTGTCGGATTTGCCAAAACCAATCAGATCCGGCGCAATCACCCGGTGGCCGGCGGCGGCCACCACCGGAATCATGTGCCGGTACAAATAGCTCCAACTGGGTTCGCCGTGGAGCATCAGCACCGGATCGGCGGCTTCCGGTCCCTCGTCCAGATAGTGCATGCGCACGCCAGCATCGCCCACCTCGGTGTAGTGGGGGGTAAAGGGGTAGTCCGCCAGGCGCTTGAATCGACTTTCCGGTGTCCGCACAACATCCATACTTCACCTCTGGGGAGTGGGTTACTGTCGGAACACCTTCTTACAACGCCGGGAGATGGTGGTCAACAGCAGTCCGATGTAGGGTAAATGACTGCCCAGGACCGGATTTCCCGAGGTAAGCAGTGCCACCGCAAGCTTGCGCTCCGGATCCGCCCAACAGAAATTATTGGTAAGACCGATGTGGCCATAGGCATGAGGCGCCGCCGGACCGAACAGTCCGATGGGGTAGTTCCCCAGCATCATGCCGGCACTGTAACGCATGGGGAGCAGCAGGGTGCGGTCCAGCTCCATGGCGTTGACCTCGCGCACAGCACGCTCAATGGTGACCGGCTGGAAAATGCGCTGGCCTTCGTATTCGCCGCCGTTCAGCAAACACTGAAAGAAGCGCGAGCACTCTTCCGCGGTAGCGGTCATATTACCGGCGGGAATGATCTGCTGGTAGAAGCGGGGGTCATTGGAGAGTTCAATGGCTGTGGCCAGCTCCGCTCCCAAAATGCGTTTGATAAACTGCCGGGCGGGAAATACCACCGGTAACCCGGTGAGATAGTTGGTGGCCACCTCCGGAAACCGCTCCGGCGGACAACCGTAATTGAAGTTACGCATGCCCATGGGCTCCTGCACATTGACCCGCAGGAATTCCCGGATACTTTCGCCGGTGATGCGCTGCACCAGTTCCCCCAGCACATAACCGCCGGTGAGCGCGTGGTAGGCCAGTTCCCGCCCGGTGACATTGGTGGGCTCAGCGTTGCAGATCAGCTCGATCACCTGATCGTGGTGAAACAGAATTTCCGGATCAATGTCCTTGAAGCTGGCGATACCGGCGCGGTGGGACAGAATCTGTTGCACGGTGATCCGCTTTTTGCCGTGGGAACCAAACTCCGGAACGTAATAGCTCACCGGATTCATCAGATTGATCTGGTTACGCTCCTCCAGCAGATGAATCATCATGGCGGTGACGGCTTTGGAGGCTGAGAACAGGCAAAACGGCGTTTCGGTGGTGGCGGGAATCTTGGGCACCCCGGTCTCGTCAGGCCCATTACCCTTGGCATGGCCAATGGAACGATTCAGCAGAATCTCGCCATAGCGGCGAATACAAATGGACAGCGCGGGATAAGCACCGGTGCGATACAGCTTCTTCACCGCGCCCCAGATGACTTCACGGTCGTGCTCGGTAAGCCCCAGCATCTCCGCGCTGGATTCATTGTCCGCCACGTCGACGATGCCTTTCAGGGATCGCGGCACCTCGATATTGTTTTCAATAGTTGCCAGTGGATTCTTAAACCCGAACATACGTTGAATGCTCCCGCCTGCGAACCAGCCCCCGCCCGGCCCTGCCTGCATTCACTTGCAACCGATAAGGCAAGTCACTGGACCCGGCGAACGGAGCGCTAAGCCTACGCAAAAAATGGGGATCTGTCCATCTCTGGCCCCTCGCCCTTTGACGCCTGTTAACACCAGGTGCGTTCCGCTTTGGAATCCGTGTAAAATAAGAGTCCGCGCCGCCCGGGCGGGCAGCGCGGATTTCCGGTGGCGCCGCAACCAGCGCCCGCCACTTCGGCAACAGGACTCCAGCCACAAGGGTGTTTGTGAATGGCCAGTAAAGCAACAAATTTGACGACGCTCAGCGCCGGCATCAAAGGCGCCTTCCGCATTGGTCAAACGGTTCGGGTGCTTGCCCAGACCGGGGTTGAATGGCTGCTGGGGGATCGCCCTCCGGCACCCAAACTGTTGCGGCAAACCTTCGAGCGCCTGGGCACCACTTATATCAAGCTGGGTCAGTTCATCGCCAGTTCACCCTCTATATTCCCTGATGATTATGTGGAGGAATTTCAACTGTGCCTGGACCGAACCACACCGGTCCCCTTTGCCGCCATGAAGCGCACCATTGAGCAGGAGCTGGGGAAATCACTGGAAGCCGTGTTCGCGGAGTTCGATCCGGTGCCCCTGGCCTCGGCCTCCATCGCCCAGGTTTATGCGGCCAAACTGATTACCGGCGAGGATGTGGTGGTCAAGGTGCAGAAACCCGGCGTGGAAAACATTCTGCTGACGGATCTTAACTTTCTTTATGTGGGCGCCCGGGTGCTGGAATACTTTGTGCCCAATTTGAGTATGGCCTCCCTCTCGGCCATCGTGGACGAAATCCAGAAAGGCATGCTGGCGGAATGTGATTTCTATCAGGAGGCCCGCAATATCGAGGATTTCCACCGCTTTCTGCAGGAAACCGGCAACAACCAGGCCATTGCCCCCCGCACCTACCCCCAGGCCTCCACCATGCGGGTGCTGACCATGGAGCGCCTGTACGGCGTGCCCTTTACCGATCTGGAGAGCATCCAGCACATCGTGGCCGATCCCGAGTCGGCGCTGATCACTGCCATGAACACCTGGTTTTCCAGCCTGCTGTTCTGCGAATCCTTCCACGCCGACGTGCACGCCGGCAACCTGCTGGTGTTAAAAGACGGCCGCATCGGCTTTATCGATTTCGGCATTGTGGGGCGAATCAAGCCCAGCACCTGGGAATCAGTGTCCAAGTTCATCTGGGCCATCGGCCAGGAAAATTATGCCGAAATGGCCGAAGCCATGCTGGGGATCGGCATGACCGATCAGCAGGTGGACACCGGGCAGCTGGCCCGGGATATCGAAGCCCTCTACACCCGCATGGACAAAGTGATGCCGGAGGTGGATCTCCACGCCGGGGAAATGCTCTCCATCAACGAGCAGGAAGTCAACAAGGTGATGATGGAACTGGTGGGGGTAGGCAAGCGTCACGGCATCCATTTTCCGAGGGAATTCGCCCTGCTGCTGAAACAGTTGCTGTACTTCGACCGCTACGTGCGTCTGCTGGCCATGGAGTCCAACATCTATATGGACGAGCGGCTTAACATCACTCCGGATATGACCTGGAACCGGATTCACTAGCCGATATCCAGGCCCCGCTGATGGGCATCCCAACTGGCGCTGATGGGCATCAAAGGATGCCCATTTCCTTCTTCTCCCGATAATAAGCAAATATATCATCCAGGGTGCGGCGGGGCTTGAAGTCAAAGGTCTGGTTAAACAGGCTGCCGTCGATGATCACCGGGAATTTGTAATAGGTCACCAGATACGGAGGCCAGCCCTTCCAGTTCATTCGCTTACTGATCATGCGCGGCAGCCCATCCGGTACCGACGGGATGGGCAGGCGACTGCAGCCACACTGACTCACCGCCTCCTGATAACTCACCCAGTCATCCGTGGCCACGTTGTAAATACCCGGCTTGTTCTGCTCAAACGCCAGCACCACCGCCCGCGCCATATCCTCCACATGAATAAACTGCATCATGGGGGAGAAGCCCACCAGCACCGGCGCCCAGCGGGCCGACAATAGCAGGCTGAGGGAATTCAATACGCCGGGACCGGCGATATTGCAGGGCCGCAAAATGGTGATATTGAGTTCCGGGTATTTCCACAGATAGATATTGGCCAGGTTTTCCAGTTCCACCGAGTCCACCAGGTCCATGGTCAGTTCCGATGCCTTCAGTGGCGCCTCCTCGGTCAACAGCGCCGGATTGTAGGGGCTGGCGCCATACACATAATAAGTGGAGAGCACCAACACCCGCCCCACTCCGTATTTGTGGCACAAATCCAGCAGCCGCTGGGTGCCCAGTACGTTGTGGTTGTAGCGGTTACGGTGGGTGGACTCGTAGAGCCCCATGCGTCCCAGATGAATCACCGCCTCGATCTTGTGTTTGCGAAATATGTCCTCGAAGCCACGCTTGTTGTACTCCACCCGGTAACTGGACATGCCTTCTTCCAGTTGCACCCGCCGGCGAAAATCCACCAACACCACGTGATAGTCCCGTTTCAGGTCGTTGATCACATACTGCGCCAGGGAGCCTCCGGCGCCGGTGACCAGCACCTCAGGTTTCTGTTTGCTACTCATCGGAACCACCCGCTTCTCGCCTGCAATCCCTGCTGAATGAGCCGGTCAATTTCCGTTTTAACCTGCTCCACCTTCTCCGCCACATCCTCTTCCCCAAGAATGGGACCGCTGAAATGCATGGGTTTGCCGAAATAGAGCCGCACTTTGGCGGGCAGGGGTAGCGGTGTGGTCACCGGCAGATAGGGCATTCCCAGCAATCGCGCCAGCCGTTTCAAATGAAATGGCGTGGGCATGGTCTCCTCGCATCCCACGATCCCCACCGGCAGCACCGGCGTCTGTTCACTGATCGCAGATGCATAAACCCCAACCCGAATCGCTGTAACTGATAGCGCTTGTCCCAGGTTTTACCGGAGCCACGCACGCCTTCGGGAAACACCACAATGGCTTCCTCGTTGCGCAACATTTTACTGCAGTTCTCCGGGTCCCCCAGCACACCGCCCAGCTCATTGAACAGATTACCCACATAGGGTAGCGTTGGGAACCAGCGCTCCACCATCACCCGCACCGCCCGAGGGTGATGGGGGTTGGTGGTCATGGCATAGGCCACCAGGCTGCCATCAAACGGCAGTTGTCCGCTATGGTTGGCAATCACCAGTAACCGGCCCCGGGCCGGCACCTGCTCCAGACCGTGGGCCTCCACCCGGAAATAATCCTCGTACAGGGGCCGCAACACCGAGGCGGCGATCTTTACCGCGTCAGTGTTGTAACCCCAGGGATCATAATCAAAGGACCCCACCGGCTTGGGAATGCGGTCAATAATGGACTCGGTTTCGCGGGAAACCAGCATTCTCTTAAAAAAGCTGCGGATGCTCATGATGTTTCGACTGTCATGATATTTCGACCTTTTTAGTGCCTGTGGCCGTAGGCCGGGCGCTGCCCAGGAACCGGCTTCTGCAACCACTGGGAAGTGCTTGTTTTGTTTGACTTTAATGGACAGCTTATGGCGGCATCAATGATCCAGGGCCCCCTGCTACCGAACCCACTCCGTCCAGCGCGGGGGATTATAACAAACGGATTGCAATGCACATTATTCCCGGCGTCGCGGCCGGGCGTTGCGGGAGCTATTTACAGGCCCCTGCTTTGTGGCTTACATTCTCAACGTTCTGGTGCCTTCCGCACATCTAAACACTCTGATTTTTTTCACGCCCGCTGCTTGCTAAATCACTAAACTGAAAGTCTGACCCCACTTCATTGTCACTCAGAGGATTTATAACCCTTGGCACAGGATCCGGAAGACAAGCGTTTCAAGGCCACCACGCCCGGCAAGCGGTTTTTGAAACTGGCAGGCATGTCCGCCACCATCGCCAGGAACGTGGCCAGCCACAAAGTGAAAGGCCTGTTCCGGGATGATGACGCCCAGGCTCAAAGCCAGGAGCAACTGTATGCGGATATCGGCCGCCAGATCGCCCAGACCCTGGGGGAAATGAAAGGCGCGGTGATGAAAGTGGGACAAGTGGCCTCGCAGATAAAAGACATGTTGCCGGCGGAGGTCTCCAGCGCTCTGGAAGTCCTGCAAAAAGAATCGCCGCCCATGCCCTATCCCCTGATTCGCCAGCAGCTGATCAAAGCGCTGGGAGACACGCCGGAGGCGCTGTTTGCCGAGTTCGAGGAAGTGCCGTTTGCCGCGGCTTCCATCGGCCAGGTGCATCGGGCGCGCACCCATGAGGGCCAGGAGTGCGTGGTGAAAATCCAGTACCCCGGGGTACGTGAATCCTGTGATTCGGATTTGCGTCACCTGAAGCGGGCGCTGAAACTGGCCGGCCTGCTGAAGGTGAACCCGGAAGCGGTGGACCGCCTGTTCGAGGAAATCCGGCGTATGCTCTACGAGGAGCTGGATTACCAGCACGAGGCGGAGAACATTAAGCTGTTCAACGAGTACTATCGGGATCACCCCTATGTATTGATGCCGGAGTTGATCGAATCCGTATCCGCCGAGACCGTACTTACCCTGACCTATGTGCCCGGTGATTCACTGCAGCAGGTGAAGGCCCCCGCCTACAGCCAGGACACCATCAACCTGATCGGCTACCGTCTGTTTGAAGCCTTCGGCCGCCAGATTTATGAATTCAGGGCGGTTCACTCTGACCCCCATCCCGGTAACTTTGCATTCCGTCCCGATGGCAAGATCGTGATCTATGACTTTGGCGCGGTGAAACAACTGTCCGCGGAGACCATTGTGCAGTTGCGACAACTGGTGGCGGATGCCATCGCCGGCCGGGTGGAGGAAATTGACCAACACCTGCTGGCCATCGGCGTGCGCCAGCCCGAGGGCAAACAACCGGACCCGGAATTCTACCGGGAGTGGCTGAACGTGGTGATGGGGCCGTTCCGGGATTATCAGCCGTTCGATTTCGGACGCTCGGATCTGCACCGGAAGGTGATGGAAAGGATCAAGCGGGATGCCATCAAATACCTGGGCTCATTTCAACTGTCGCCGGAAACCATGTACGTGGACCGGGTGATCAGTGGCCACTACTGGACCATGGTGGAGCTGGGGGTAGTGGCCTCGTTCCGGCCCCTGGTGGATGAAATTGTATTGCAGCAGCCCGCTGATCCGGCGGCGTCGCCTACGGCTGATAGCTCACCTGATCCTCGGTAATCCGGTGACTGCCATACCAGTTCATGGGCTGCATCACCACTTTAATCTGGTCCGGCGTCAGGCCATGCACCGGTAGCGGCTGCATCATCTCAATGGCGCTCTGGCCTTCAAATACCGGAAATATCTGGCGGCTGGTGGCAATGAACTGCTCGCCGGGCACTTCCACCTGCAACAGCATATCCACATAGAACGTATGTGGCAGTTGCCGGCCTTCCGCCTGCAAACGGGCGCGACTGGTCAGCACCGGCCGCAGCATCCGCTCTTCCACGGTAAGCTGATTCTCGGTCAACCGGAACGCCAGTTGCGGCACTCGCTCCAACGCCTGCAGCCGTTGCGCCTGGGCCTGCTGCTGCTGTTCCAGGCGACTGATCTGAGCCTGCAGTGGCGCCGTAGCGTTGTCTCCGCAACCCAGCAGCGTCAGCGCCAGCGTCCCTGCCCAAAATCCTCGCAACGCCATCACAGATTCGCGTAATGCGCCCTCCGTTTCAGGACTTTCTGCACGTATTGGCGGGTTTCCCGCTGCGGCGCCTGTTTGATCAGACGCTCCAACACCTGCTGCGGCGTCATCCGGTTAATCACCGCAACGGCGTCGGTGAAGCTGGGCCTGGCCACAAAGGCCCGGGCCACGCTGGAAGCGCCGGCATTATAGGCCGCCAGGGTGTAATACAACCGGCTTTCCGGGTTTTTAATGTCTTTCAGATAGTCGTAGTACAGCACGCTCAGATATGCGGCCCCCACCTCAATATTTTTGCCGGGATCATAAAGATACTTCGGACTGAGCAGGCTGGCTTTGTTAAACAATTTGCGGGTGGCATCACGGCCGGCGGTGGACGGCACGATTTGCATCAGGCCAAAGGCCGGGATATGGGAGCGGGCCAGCGGGTTGAAGTGACTCTCGGTGTGGATGATGGCCAACATAACATCCGCGGACAACGCAAACCGCTCCGCATTGCGTTTCACCTCCGGCTGATACTCCTGCACTTTACGCCGCAGCCGGTGATCCGGTAGCGGCACCACATAGGTCAGCTTGCGACCGGTATTCACCGGCACCGCAATACTGGCGTTCACGGCCTGATAACGAATGGCGGCCTTGCGCATCAGCTGCGCGGTCACCTGGCGCAATTGACGCTGGCTGGGTTTGCGGTTATCAAACAACTCACTCAGCACCAGAGCCTGCGACGGACCGGCGTCCACCGCCGCGGGATTGAGTTCGGTGTGGGCCGCCGCCAGCGCCTGCTGCAGAGGATCCTGGTTCAACGCGTCCTGGATACTGGTGCCCAGGGTCTGTTGCAGGTGGCGGCTCACAGCCTGACTCATGGCGGCAAAATCAAGGCGGCCACCCTGGTGCATGCCATCCATGCTCACCTCCACCTGATTGTGCTCAAAATCCACCACCCGCTTCACCTGATAGTCGTCCGCATACACCACCCAGCGGGTGGGGCTGGTGACTTCCGGTTCGGGCCAGTGTTCGCGGATTTTCGCCTGTTCTTCCTGCAGCGCCCGGGTATAGGCCGCCGCCAGTACCTGCCGCTCCCGCGCCTCCGGGCTCTGGGCAATGGCTTTGCGGTCTTTCAGCAGCGGGCTGTCGCCACGATCCTCCCGCTCGATGACCCAGCCGCCACCGGCGGCGCCGGCACTGGCGGCCAAAGTGGCGATCAGCAGCAGACACAGCGGGGCGAGCAGACGATTGAAGACTCGAACGATTGCGGACACTTACAACTCCATCAGCAAATAAGACATCGCGGGGGGCGACAGCACTGCCGGGGACGGCCTGGCGGACCGCCCACTGGGAAATTATGACAAAGGATGAGAATTACGCCTGCGATAGATTAGAACTTATCCGGTCGCCTCGGCAGCAGCTTATAACCAGGCTCATTTCAATGGGGCTTACAGAGTAAGCAAGTGCTTACAAGAGAAACAAAATCTGCCGTCCGGCCGGTCAGGAATTGGGCCCCGCCTCATCCAGGTACATGAACGACAGGAAGGTGGTGAACAGAGTCACACCCACCAGTACCGGCAGTACGGGTTCGATCATTACCACCAGCCCGGCCACGATCCAGAAACTCTTGACCTGCCGCCGTCGCCGCCGATAGCCGTCACACAAACGCCGCCGGGAGCCGTGTTTTGGGTCTGGCTCGGCGCCAGAACTCAGGCCGATCTTCAGTACGTTCCACGCAACGAGCACAACAAACCACATACTCCATCCCTCTTACTGGTGGCGCCGGACTATTCATTATAGGCGCGGTTACAGTTCCCTCATTGAAACCACTTCATTATTTTGGAATTATTTGGAAAAAAGGGACTGAGCACAAAAGCTACAGCGTTGGCGGAGCCACGGCGTCCGCTCCATGGGGCAGTTATGAGATCAAAATCACTATTTGCAGCAATGGGTTACGGGTTGCTATTGGCAACCTTCAGTAACGTTCAGGCGGAACCGGTTGATCAGCAGGATTACCTGGACAGCACCCAATACCGTACCGAAAGCAAACAACACGTCTGGCCCGACGGGGCCCGCTACGAGGGCGAATGGGCCAACGACCAGCCTCACGGTTATGGGACTCTGACCTATGCCAATGGTTCCCGCTACTGGGGACGGTTCCAGCATGGACGGCGCCAGGGCCAGGGGGTGATGAAATATGCCAATGGCGATGAATACGAGGGCCAGTGGCACCAGGACCAGCCCCAGGGTGAAGGCACCCGCCGCTACGCCTCCGGATCGGTATATCAGGGTGAGTTTCAGCACGGCGTACCCCATGGCCAGGGCAAACAGACGTATCTGGACGGCACCTGGTACCAGGGTACCTGGCGCGATGGCAAGCCCCATGGTTACGGTACTCTGACTTTTATTTCCGGGGGCACCTACGAAGGCGCCTTTGCCGATGGCAAGCCCCACGGCAAAGGACGTTACTTTTACCCCAACGGGGATGTGTATTCCGGCCAGTGGAATGCCGGCAACCAGGATGGCAAAGGCCGCATCGACTACAGCACAGGGGGCTATTACGAAGGCGAATTTGTGGAAGGCATGCGCCACGGCCAGGGCGTATTGGTTTCCAGTATGGGCCAGCGTTATCGTGGCACATTCCAACATAACCAGGCCCACGGCGAGGGCATCTGCTCCAACGCCGGCACTGAAACCCCCTGTCGCTATCGACGGGATCAGAAAGTGGCGCTGACCACGGTGGCGAAGGCCAGCGTCAAGCCCGCGACGAACTCTAAACCCCAGCACAGCTCTCCACCCGGAAACCGCCCGTCGGCGGCAACCGATGCCCGGACCGCCGCCCCCCCGTCCGGTTCCAAGCCGGCATCGGTGCCCAAAAAAGCCACGGCACCGGCCCGCACCGCGACCCTGGCGTTGGCCAGTGTCACCCCGGCCGCCGGCGGTCCGGCCGCAGAGAAGCCCAAAGCGCAACCGGCCAACACCAAACCCGCCATCAAACCGGTGGCCAGACCGTTTGTCCCTGCGGCCAAAGCGACGGGGGACACCACGGAGGTGGCAGCCACCACCGGCGAAACCGAGGCGGCTGTCGGCCCCGGGTCCGGCCCCGAGAAGATTCGCTATCAGCAACCGGCCATGTCGATCCCGGACGCCGCGGACCAGACCCGGGGCCGGCAGTTTGCCCGCCAGCTGCAACAGGAAAAGGAAAAACTGCGGCATTTGACCGTGGCGGACCTGCGCACCGACCGCAGCGACATTTACTTCAACGAGAACTGGGAAGACAAGGATCTGATGGCAATCCCGGAACAGGCCTGGTGGCAGAAGCGCTCATCCCTGTTTTCCGACACCATGCAGCTGATCTCCGTCCACGGCGATACCGAGATCCGTATGGAGATTGCCGACTATAAAGGCCCGGGCAGTTATCCCCTGGCCCGGGCCCGGATCAACTCCGGTGACCTGCAGGCGGACCGTATGGAATCCGGAGAAGTGATCATCGAGAGCGACGACGGTGAATGGGTCAGCGGGTCGTTCCACTTTCGGGTGAGCAGCGATCAGGGTCAGGCACTGGCCTTCGACCACGGTGCGTTCCGCCTGAGCAGCAGGGACAAACTGCCCCGACTGCCCCGCTAAGGATCAGGCTCGCCGCGGGCTTACCAGTGCACGCCCCGCATCAGATAGGCAAAAGCCACCTGTTCCGGTGACACCACCGGGGCTTCCTCACCCTTGCGACCCCGGGCCGCGGCGGAGTCCGGGAACATCCGGTATCCGGTATTGATTACGATCTCCGCCACCTTGGGTGCCACCGCGTGCACCACCTGACCGAAAATACCCAGCTTGGTGGCGATGCGCTTACTGCGGTGAATCACTGCTTCCACCACCATATCCGCCGCCTCTTCCGGGCTGATGGTGGGCACGTTTTCATAAATTTTGGTAGGCGCAATCATCGGTGTACGCACCAGTGGCATATTGATGGTGGTGAAATACACGTTACAGTCGGAAAACTCCGATGCCGCGCAACGCGAGAACGCATCCAGCGCCGACTTCGAGGCCACATAGGCGCTGAAGCGGGCGGGCATGGTGAGAGCGCCAATGGAGGAAATATTAATAACGTGGCCGTTGCGGTTCTGTTCCATCCCCGGCAGGAAATTCATGATCAGGCGTAGCGAACCGAAGTAATTCAACTGCATGGTGCGCTCAAAGTCGTGGAACCGGTCATAGGAATGGTTTATGGAGCGGCCCGCGTTATTGATCAGCAGGTCCACCCGCCCAAAGTCCGCCAGTACCTCCCGGGCAAACCGGTCACAGTCCTCCATATTGGCGATGTCCACGGTGTAGGCATGCACCTGCCCTTTGCTCTGGGCCTCGATTTCCTTGCGGGCTTTTTCCAGTTTGGTGGGTTTGCGGGCGGCCACCACCACAATGGCGCCCGCTTCCGCCAGCTTGATGGCGGTGGCCTTGCCAATCCCCGAGGAGGCTCCGGTCACCACTGCCACTTTACCACCCACACGGCCTTCCAGCGAACGGTCGATAAACAAATCAGGATCCAGGTTGCGCTCCCAGTAGTCCCACAGTCGCCACGCGTAGGTATCCAGTTTAG
The DNA here is from genome assembly GCA_002701845.1 of Pseudomonadales bacterium. Lineage (GTDB taxonomy): Bacteria > Pseudomonadota > Gammaproteobacteria > Pseudomonadales > Ketobacteraceae > Ketobacter. Next base: position 18,311 of record NZXG01000007.1, on the reverse strand, counting down.
GGCATTGGATTGACGAGCCTTCCAGTGCAGCTTTGGCATCACGATTATCGAAGCGGGTGCGATAGGCGGTGAATTTCAGTACCGCCCGGGGGATTCCCAGATCCGCCAGCAGGTGGCCGGTGATCCGTCGCACCGGCGGCAGCGTGCTCAGGGTTTTCCGCAGGAAAGGCGGCATGAAACTGAACATTCGGGTATCCACCCGCATGGTCATTTGCGGTGCATGACCCGCTTGAGCAAAAATATTCAGCACTTCACCGATTTTATAATGCTTATCGTCGGTGAGGTGGAAACACCTGCCATCCAGACCGTCCTGATGGGCAATATGATCCATGGCGTCCGCCACGAAATCCACCGGTACCAGGTTAAAGCGCCCGCCTTCAATCCCCACCACCGGCATCCAGGGGGGCAGCAACTGGCGCAGTTTTTTGATCAGGGTAAAAAAGTAATAGGGGCCATCGATCTTATCCATTTCACCGGTGCGGGAGTGTCCCACCACCATTCCCGGGCGATATATTCGATAGGGTATCTCGCACTCCTGGCGCACCAGGGCCTCCGACTGATGTTTGGTCAGCAGGTAAGGATCGTTCAGGTTCTCCGCCTCTTCAAACATGTCTTCCCGGAAGATCCCCGGATACATGCCGGCGGCAGCGATGGAACTGGTGTGGTGGAAACAGCCCGCCGCCATGGCCTGGGCGGCTTCCAGAGCGTGCCGGGTACCACTGACGTTGGCAGTGGCCTGCTCCGATTCACTGGCCGCCAGGTCATACACCGCCGCCAGATGAAAGAAATGCTGGACCGACCCCTTTAACCGGGCCAGGTCCTCATCACTGAGACCCAGACCCGGTTTTTTTAAATCACCATGAATGGGCACCACACGGCCTTCCAGATCCCCCAACCGCTTGCGCAGACCGGTTACTTTTTCCTGGGAACCTTCCCGACAGAGAACAAATACGGTCCCCTGACGCTTAAGCAGGTTGGCCACCAGAAAACGGCCAATAAAACCGGTCGCACCTGTCACAAAATATGCCATCGTGAGCACCTGAAACTGATTGGATTATTGGAATTCCGGCAATGATTTCAGGCTTCAGTCAATACAGCCGATGGGGTGGTGGTGGCCATTACCTCCGCCTGAATGGCGCGAAACTCAGCCATATAGTCGTCAATCATTGCCTTGGGATCGGGCACCAGTGCGGCGTCGGCAACAAAGCCGAACTCCACTTTGTTGTTGTAAGTCAGAATACTGACACCGATACCGATGCCTCCGGATTGCGGCACCCAGAACATGGGCTTGCTGAGCGTTCGGCCCATGAGCACCACCGGCTGGGTGGGCCCCGGCACATTGGTTATCACCGCCGAGGCCTTACTGGAAAAGAACCGCATGGCCCAGCTTTGCAGGGCCAGGGGAAAGTAACCCAGAATCGCCAGTACGTTGTAACTCATTTGTGCCTGCACGCCGCTGCGGAGTTTTTTCATGTTGCGGCGCACTGCTTCAATCCGACGTTTGACCGTAGGTTCCCCCACCGGCAACTCCAGGTACACCAGGCCAAACCGGTTACCCAGCTCCAGCCCCTGCTCCAGTGGCCGCAGATTCACCGGCACCGTGGCCCGCACATGCACTCCGGCCACCGGTTCCCCGATACGTTCAAGATACCGGCGCAGGCTTCCCGCCACACAACCCAGAATGACATCGTTCAATGTACAGCCCAGGGCTTTACCCACCTGTTTCACCTCCCGCACCGGCAGCGACGGTGCCCAGCCCACCTGCTTTTGCGGCGACAGATCCCGCTTGTAAACGGTTTTGGTGTCGGGTCGACAAAGGATCACTCGCATGGCCTCAAACAGCCAGGCTCCGGCGAAACCGGTGTAAAACACGCCGCTGCCAAGCCAGAAACTCAATTTATGCAATAAAGCATCGGAACGGGGCTTGCGCACCGGCCATTTGAAACGGGCCGCCGGAGAGGTCTGCAATACGGAATGATCGGCGATGGCATCCAATACGGAAATCAGGGCGATACCATCGGCATAGCTGTGATGTATCCGCACCAGCACCGCGCTACCGTTTTGATAATGAGGCAGGAAATAAAATCGCCATAGGGGGCGTTCGGGATCCAGCGGCAGTAGCACCAGTTGACTCACCGCACTGCGCAGTGCGGCCTCGGGATCAGCATCCGGTGCCAGGGTCAGGGGCAGGTCCGTGAGATGGTAATCCATGTCCAGCTCGGGCACCTCTTCCCAGTAGTAGATGCCATGCTGACTGCAGGGGCGCTGCCGAAAGCGGCTGTGTTTTGCCACCAGCCGTTGCTCCAGCAACTCTTTAAATGTCTCCCGGGGCATGGGCTCATCAAAAAACAAGAGCCCATTAATGACCATCAGATTATCGTTGGAATCCATCCGCCACCAGGCGGTATCCACCTTGGTCATAAGCTCGCGGATATACGGATTAACCGTCCTCATTGTGGTTCCCTTAGCCTCGGGGTCAAAGCAAAATCACCCCGAAATCATTCCCAAACAGTACGCCGTTGCGGCCAATTAATATCCTGGAAATATACTCCTGCAACATGAAAACGCAAGCAAATTAGAAGCCCTTCAGACCGGCCCAAGATTAAGTCAGTCAGGTTAAGAGTCAGCAAAAACGCATCCGGTTTGGCGCATCAAAAAACTGAATCCGAACTCAGCGCAACGCAACGCCGGCAATGATGGGCGCCATCAGGCTGGGTACCTTGGGATGTTCAAAATCCTTGATCTGACGATAGTGAAATCCCGCCTGTTCAAACAGCGTCCGGGTGTCCCGGTTGATCTCGCAACCGCAGGCCAGCTTGCGCCACACCGGATTGATGCGATGTTGCCAAACCCGTACTCCCGGCCGGGAAGAGGCCACATGCTCGTAAAAAATCAGTTTGCCACCAGGCTTTAGTACCCGATACATTTCCGCCACCGCCTGTTCCGGGTCGGGAATGGTACAGAACACCAGACAGGCCACCACGGAGTCAAAGCTGGCATCAGCGAACGGCAGCTTGCGGGCATCGGCCACCTGCAATGACACCGGAATATCGTGGGGCGCATGCCGCAGCGCGGTGCGGGCTTTTTCCAGCATGGCCGCCACCGGCTCTATCGCCACTACCTCAGTAACCCGGTCTGAGTAATAGCTCAGATTGGCGCCGGTACCGGCGCCAATCTCCAGCACCCGTCCATCCGCCGTTTGCAGCAAGTCGGCAATTTCCCGGCGAAAGGTGCGGGTGGCCAGCTCCATAAAAAAAGGAAAAATCCGATCTTCATAAAAACTCATTTTGTTTGGTTCCTGTTTTTGCCTTGGCGTTGCCCTGACGTTGGCTTGGTGCCCATTCGATTCGCCAGCGGCCCGGGGTCCATAGCCCACGGGACCATATCCAACCTGACAGAAAGCTCCGGGTCAAGCTGGCGGTGGTCCCCCACGGCCCACTCCAACACAGCGTCGCAATAGGCTGTCACCCCAGTAAAACAGTAACAGACAACCCACTATCATTCCCGCTCCAAGTACCAGGTTGGGTGTCAGCGGCTCACTGTTGAACCAGACCCCCAGACTGATTGCCAGCACCGGTGTAACCATAGTGACCAGGGCCACTGAACTGGCTGCCAGATGTTTGAGGATATAAAAATAACAAATGAACCCAACGAAAGAACCGAATATCGTCAGATACAATATGGCCGCAATAGTGCGCGGCGGCGGCGAATCCACCTGCAGGCCCAGCACCAATCCCGCCAGCAGATAGAGTGGCGCCGCCAGGGTCAATGAACCCACGGTCTGCGCGAGCGGCTGCAGCGTGCAGTTTTGCCGCTTGATCAAAACGCCACTGAGAGAGAAACACAGCATCCCCACACCCACCAGTACGAACCCTGGATAACTGTGCCGGGACAACGCCACGTCTTCTCCAAAGATCACCAACAGCCCACTCAGCCCCAGGGCCACGCCCAACCAGCGGGCCAGGGAAAATGGTGGCTCATCCAACAAATAGCGGGCCATCAACGCCGAGGCCACCGGCGATAACGCGAACACCACCGAGATCATGCCACTGGGCAGACGGGTGGCAGCCAGATACAGACTCATTAAACCCAGGAACAAACCGATGTTGGACACGGCATAGGTCTTTAAAGCCTGTCGGTGCCAGGGTACCGACACTTTCAGCAGCCGCACCACCACCCAGCCGATAGCCGCCGCCAGACACATACGGCTGGCAGCCCCCGCCAACGGTGAAAGACCCTGTGAACTCCATTGCACCCCCAGGGTGGTGGACCAAACGATAATCACTGCCAGATATGCAGCAGGCACAGACATGGCCGGTTGTCTCCTCTTCAGCGGCCGGTGGAAGCAGCGTCACTCCGCGAACCGGGGCGGCGTCTGTGACTGAAAATGCTGACACAAGAAAACCGCAGGTTCGGTGAACGCTGCGGCTTTTGTTTTCCGGAAGCAGTTTAACTCAGTTCATCCGCTCCCCGCCGCAGCCATCCACCATCCGCCAGAAGCGGACGCACGCCATCACCGGGTGTTTCGCGCCAGCGAACACCGGTTCGGCGATGGAGTAATGAATAGCAGCGGTTGTCGTCGTCATGATGTTATTGATTCACACTCAGCTAAAGCAGAATGCTGTACACTATAGGGGTTCAGGGAATTCACCGTCAACGGCTTTTTTCAATGCAGTTCACAATTCAAAATTCAGGAACTCGTAACCCCACAACTCGCGGAACACTAAACTGAGCATGGATATTTATCTGGTGGGCGGCGCGGTGCGCGATAAAATGCTGCAGCTTCCGGTGAAGGACCGGGACTGGGTGGTGGTGGGCGCCACGCCGGAGCAATTATTTCAGCAGGGCTATCAGGCCGTGGGCAAAGATTTCCCGGTTTTTCTACACCCACAGACCCATGAGGAATACGCTCTCGCCCGCACCGAACGCAAAACCGGAGCCGGCTACACCGGCTTCGCCTGTCACTTTGGCGAGGATGTCAGCCTGGAACAGGATCTGGCGCGCCGGGATCTCACCATCAATGCCATGGCGGAAAACGCAGCGGGGGAGCTGGTGGACCCCTATGGCGGCGCCCGGGATCTGGAACAACGCATTCTCCGGCATGTGTCGCCGGCATTCGTGGAAGATCCGTTGCGGGTACTGCGGGTGGCCCGCTTCGTGGCGCGCTTCGACCCGCTGGGTTTTCAGGTGGCCCCGGAAACTTTGCAGCTGATGCAAACCATCGGTGATCGCGGCGAGTTGCAACATCTCACCCCGGAGCGGGTGTGGACGGAAACCGAAAAAGCCCTGCAGGAGGCGGCACCCTGGCGCTACTTTGAAACCCTCCGGGAATGCGGCGGCCTGCAACACATTCTGCCGGAGCTGGACCGTTTGTTCGGCGTGCCGCAACCTCCGGCCCATCACCCGGAAGTGGATACCGGCGTGCACGTGATGCTGACCCTGCGGGCGGCGGTTGATCTGATGCAACCGACCGCGGCAGAGATCACCCACATTACTGACGCGGAGCGCACCGCGGTTCTGTTTGCCCTGATCTGTCATGATCTGGGCAAAGGCCTGACGCCGGAGCATCACTGGCCCAAACATCACGGCCATGAGGATATCAGCGAACACCTGAGCCAACAGGTGTGCGAGCGGTTGCGGGTGCCCAACCCGGTAAAACGTCTGGCCGGGCTGGTGGGGCGCTACCACACTCACAGCCATCGGGCGCTGGAGTTGCGGCCCGCCACCGTCATGCGACTGCTGGAATCTCTGGACCACTTTCGCCGGCCGGAGACTTTGCGCTTGTTCCTGCTGGCCTGCGAGGCGGATGCCCGGGGCCGGACCGGGCTGGAGGATCGGCCCTATCCCCAGGCGGATTATCTGCGGGATTGCGCCCGGGCCGCGACCGCAGTGGCGGCCCGTGAGTTGGTTAACCTGGGCTATAAAGGCGAAACCCTGGGGATCGAGTTGCGCAAGCGGCGCATCCAGGCCATCGCCCACATTAAACACAGTTATGTAAAGGATTCCTGATGAGTGAAACCCAAGTCGCCCTGATCACCGGCTCCGCCAAACGCATCGGCGCCTTCCTGGCGCGCTACCTGCACGATAAAGGCTACGACGTCATTGTTCACTACCGCCACTCCGGCGCCGAAGCCAAGGCCCTGCGGGATGAATTGGAGCAGACCAGACCCCACTCCTGTATCGCCCTGCATGCTGATCTGGGCGACCCGCAGGCCTGGGTGCAACTGGCTGAGCAGGCCCGCGGCTGGCGGCACCGGCTGGATCTGCTGGTGAACAACGCCTCCTCCTATTATCCCACCGAGCTGGGCAATACCAGCCTGGAGCAATGGCAGGACCTGTTCGCCAGTAACGCTCAGGCGCCGTTTTTCCTGACCCAGCATTTGCTGCCACTGCTGAAAGCAAGTCAGGGCAATGTGGTCAATATCATCGACGCCATGTTGCAACATCCCCACCCGGATTTTATTCCTTACCAAATGGCCAAGAGTGGTCTGCTGACTCTGACCCGCTCCCTGGCCAAAACCCTGGCGCCGGAGGTTCGGGTTAATGGCATCGCCCCGGGGGCCATGCTGTGGCCGGAAGGTTACGACATGACGGAGGAAAACAAGCAGACCACCCTGGAGGAGATTCCCCTGCAGCGCATGGGTTCGGAACTGGATATTGCCCGCACCCTGTATTTCCTGGCCCGGGAGGCGCCTTATATCACCGGCCAGGTGATTGCGGTGGATGGGGGAGCCAGTCTGCGTTGAGATGGTGCCGGTTTTCCAATCAAGGGGTTACCAATCCAGGGTCACCGGCCACAGGCGCTGCCGACTTTTATCGTAATCGGCCCAGAGCCGGGCGTAGGTGAGACCGGTGATGGGGTGGCGCTGGTCACCGGCCACGTCTGCCAGGGGCAACAACACGTAGGCATTGGTAAGAATATCCGGCCGGGGCAGTTGCACCCCCTCATACTGCCCCACCCAGTCATCGTAAGTGAGAATATCGATATCCAGGGTTCGGGAGCTGAATTTGGGGGCATTGGGAGCCCGGCCGTGGGCCGCCTCCACTTCACGAATCCAGCGTTGCAAGGCCCCCACACTCAGATCGGCTTCCAGCCCCGCCACCAGATTGTAAAACGGGTCGCCATCAAAACCGATCGCCTCGCTTTCATAAACCGGCGACAGGTCCAGAGCGCCAAAGCGGCTACGCAAAGCCTCCAGCCCGGCCCCCAGATGCTGCCGACGCTGAATATTACTGCCCAGGCTGAGGTACACCCTCGCCATCAGGTGTGCTCCCCCCGCTCGATCAGCACGCCCACATCCCTGGCCTGGGGAATCGCACCGGGTTTGGCCACCCGCAGTCGCAACCAGGGCACGGCAAACTCGCTCATCACCAACGCCGCTACCCGCTCCGCCAGGGTCTCCACCAATTGAAACTCACTGGTGGCCACGAACTCCGTCACCCGGTCCGTCACGGCCTTGTAATTCAGCGCATCATCAATGGCATCATTGGCCGCCGCCCGGCGGTTGTCCGTCGCCAGCTCCAGATCCAGGATCAGGGTCTGCTGAATTTTGCGTTCCCAATCGAACACCCCGATCACTGTTTTGATTTTGAGGTCCCGTATAAAGACGATATCCATGGCCCACCCCCGCTGCGCTCAGTGCTGGCAATCTAGCAAGGCCGCTGCCCACTGACAACTTGAGCGCCCTGATCTTAAATGGAACAATGACAGCCATTTCGCCGCCTGTGAGACCGGTTAGCAGCGCAACCGGCAAACAAGGAGACTGCTTTCTGGACAGCCTGCTCGCCATTGTATTGTGGATTTTTTCCTACCTGCTGGGTTCGGTCTCCGCCGCCATCCTGGCCTGCCGGCTCTGCGGTTTTCCCGATCCCCGCACCACCGGCTCCCAGAATCCCGGCGCCACCAATGTGCTACGGGTGGGCAACAAGTTCGCCGCCATGCTCACCCTGGTGGGGGACGTGGGCAAAGGCATGGTGCCTATCCTGATCGCCCGCCATCTGGGCATGCCGGAGCCCATCGCCGCGCTCTGCGGTTTCTGCGCCTTCCTCGGCCATCTGTATCCGGTGTATTTCGATTTTCGCGGCGGCAAAGGCGTGGCCACCGCGTTTGGCGTACTGGCCATATTGCACTGGCCCACGGCGCTGGTACTGGGAGCCCTTTGGGTGTTGGTCTTTGTCAGCACCCGGTTCAGCTCTCTGGCTTCCATTGTCACGTTCTTTCTGACGCCATTCGGTATTCTTCTCACGCACGGTGAGGTGTTCTACCCGGTGCTGATCCTCAGCCTGATTCTGCTGTGGCGCCACCGGCACAACCTGATTCTGCTGCTACGGGGGCGGGAACAGGGTTTCCGCCGGACCCCACCACTGGAATAAACAGCCGGGGTCAGGCATAGAGTTCCGTCAGCGGCCAGCGCGCGCGTACCGGCAGCTGCAACTCCGGCAGTTTGCCATCACTCTCCCCACCATTCTTTCCGTTACCGGCCCCCGCCTGTGCCAGCCGCAGGCGATGATAACCGGCGAAGGCGATCATGGCGCCATTGTCGGTGCAGTAACGCAGCGCCGGGTAAAACACCTGGGCGCCCTCTTTTTGAGCCATGGCCGCCAGCCGCTCCCGCAACACCTGATTGGCGCTGACCCCGCCGGCCACCACCAACTGATCGCTGCCGGTCTGACGCAGGGCGCGCCGGCACTTCAACACCAGAGTGTCGGCCACCGCATCCTGAAACGCCCAGGCAATATCCGCCACATCCTGAGCCGTCAGCCCCCCGGCCTTGGCGGCGCACTGATCCCGGGTGGTAAGGGTAAAGGTCTTCAGGCCACTGAAACTAAAATCCAGCCCCGGTCGGTCCACCATGGGCCGGGGAAAATGAAACCGGTCTGGATCGCCCGACTCCGCCGCCCGCGCCAGCGCTGGACCACCAGGGTAACTGAGCCCCAGCATCTTGGCGGTTTTATCAAAGGCCTCGCCGGCGGCATCGTCCAGGGACTCCCCCAGGATCTCATACTGGCCGATGGCCGCCACCTGCACCAACTGGGTGTGGCCACCGCTCACCAGCAGCGCCACAAAAGGCGCGCTGGGGGCCGGCTGCTCCAGCAGTGGCGCCAACAGATGCCCCTCCATATGGTGCACCGCCACCGCCGGCACGCCCCAGGCATAGGCCAACCCCCGGGCCACCGCGGCGCCCACCATGAGCGCCCCCACCAATCCGGGGCCGGCGGTATAGGCCACGGCATCCACCTGCTCCCGGGTGCAGCCGGCCTGCTCCAGCACCTGGCGGATCAAAGGCACCAGCCGCCGCACATGATCCCGGGAGGCCAGCTCCGGCACCACGCCACCGTATTCCGCGTGCAGATCAATCTGACTGAACAGGGCATCCGCCAGCATGCCCCGCTCACTGTCGTAGAGCGCCACGCCGGTTTCATCACAGGATGTCTCGATGCCCAAAATACGCACAATTTCACCTAACTGGGTTTGCTTTGGTCGCTAAAGCTCGGATTTTGCGCGCAGTTTACCCCCTGCGGGCCCCTAAATCGACGCTGACGGCTAAAATCCCGGGGCAGCCGGCGGCCGGGCTTTGCATTTGCCGGGCAATGCCTCTAAAATGCAGCACCCCTGAAGGCCAGCAGGCCGGAAACCCTATTAAAACCGCAACAGATAAGTTGATCAGTAAGGTGATTTGTTAATGCCCAATGTAAAGGTGAAAGAAAACGAGCCGTTCGACGTTGCCCTGCGTCGTTTCAAGCGTTCCTGTGAGAAGGCCGGTGTACTGGCGGAAGTGCGTCGTCGGGAATTCTACGAGAAGCCCACTCAGGTTCGTAAGCGCAAGCACGCCGCGGCGGTGAAGCGTCACGCCAAGAAAGTGGCCCGTGAGCAGATTCGCCGCAAGCGCTTGTTCTAAACCTTAAAAACGCGGCAAATACCTTACGCCAGACGCCGGCGGGCCTGCCCCGATCCGGCGTTGTTTTGTTTGTGAACAGTCCGGCGAAGCTGGATTTAGTGAAGGGGCACCCCGGCTTAATTTCAGGACGTCAGCGGCCAAGGACGGCCGCTGTCGAGCGCACAGGGATGTGCTTGTAGCGTGCCTGAAATTAAGCCGGGGTGCCCCTGAACGGCCTACTCGGCGCCGAAACCCAACTGCGGAACCCAACCATGTCAGAGATCAAAGCCAAACTGAATGATGCCGTCAAAAATGCCATGCGGGCCAAAGACAAAGAACGTCTGGCGGCCCTGCGTCTGGCCACCTCGGCCCTCAAGCAGATTGAAGTGGACGAACGAGTGGAACTGGACGATACCCGGGTGCTGGCGGTACTGGATAAAATGGTGAAGCAGCGTAAGGATTCCGCCGAGCAATTCAGCGCCGGGGGCCGCGAGGATCTGGCGGAAAAAGAGCTGGCGGAGATTGCCGTATTGCAGGAATTTCTCCCCGCCGCAATGAGTGACGCCGACATCGACGCGGTGATCGAGGCGGCCATCAGCGAAACCGGCGCCCAGGGCATGAAAGACATGGGTCAGGTGATGGCGGTGGTGAAGCCCCAGGTGCAGGGCCGCGCCGACATGGGCGCCGTCAGTAAAAAGGTTAAAGCCCGGCTGGGGTAAACACCCGCCCCATGGCCGGCCGCATCCCCGAAACCTTTATCGATGATGTTCTCGCCAGAACCGATCTGGTGGAGCTGGTGGACAGCTATGTCCATCTGAAACGCAGCGGCAAGAACTATATGGCCTGCTGCCCCTTCCACCAGGAGAAAACCCCCTCCTTTACCGTCAGCCCCGACAAACAGTTCTACTATTGCTTTGGCTGTGGCGCCAGCGGCAACGCCATCGGCTTCCTGATGGAATACACCCGGCTGGGGTTCGTGGAGGCGATCGAAACCCTGGCCCGCAACCTGGGGCTGGAAGTCCCCAGAGAGGAAAGCGCCGGCGCCCCGCGGGATGACTACCAGCCGCTGTACAGTATGCTGGAGGCGGCCACCGCCTATTACGAGCGTCAGCTGCGGGCCACCACCACCAAAGACCGGCCGGTGCGCTACCTGCAACAGCGTGGCCTTACCGGTCAAACCGCCAAACGCTTCCGCCTGGGCTATGCCCCACCGGGCTGGGATAACCTGCTACAGGAACTGGGCCAGAGCGACGCCGACAGCAAGCGCCTGATCAAAACCGGGCTGCTGATCGAAAACGAACAGGGCCGGCGTTACGACCGCTTCCGCGACCGCATTATGTTCCCGATCCGTGACAGTCGGGGCCGGGTCATCGCCTTTGGCGGCCGGGTGCTGGGGGACGACAAGCCCAAATACCTGAACTCACCGGAAACCCCGGTATTCCATAAAGGCCGCGAACTGTACGGCCTGTACGAAGCCCGCCAGGCCAGCAACCGGATTCGGCGCTTTGTCATCGTGGAAGGCTACATGGACGTGATCGCCCTGGCCCAGTTCGACATTCCCTATGCCGTGGCCACCCTGGGCACCGCCACCAGCCGCGATCATATCGAAAAACTGTTCCGCCACAGCGAAGAGCTGGTGTTCTGTTTCGATGGCGACGACGCCGGCCGCCGCGCCGCCTGGCGGGCCCTGGAAAACGCCCTGCCCTGTGCCCGCGACGGCCGCCAGATCAAATTCCTGTTATTGCCGGAGGGCGAGGACCCGGACAGCCTGGTGCAGCAGAACGGCAAGGCCTATTTTGAAGGCCTGCTGGACGAAGCCAGCACCCTGTCGGAATTCTTTTATCAACAGTTATCCACGGACGTGGACACCCGCACCCTGGACGGCCGCGCCCGCCTGGCCAGCCTGGCCACCCCTTATCTGGAACAAATGCCCGGGGGCGTGCTGCAACAACTGATGTTGAAACGGCTGAAAGAGATTACCGAACTGGATGACCTCCAGCTGAGGCCCGCCGATAAATCACCGCCCGCCCCACAGCCAGTGCCGGCAGCGGACTTGCAATCCGGCTCACCGCCCTCATATCTGTATGAGGCCGAAATGGCGGCCACGCCCGAGCCAGGTGCCGGGGAGACCTCACAGCGGGGGCCAACGGCGGGTGCCGCACCCCGCCACGCGCCGCGGGGCCGGCCCGCCCGCAGCGGTGGCGAACGGCCGGACGGTCTGTCCCTGGTGGATGCCACCATCCGCATGGTGCTGAACGCGCCCCGCCTGGCGGCCACCCTGGAATTTCCGGAAGAACTCCGGGCGCTGCAGCTGCCGCGCATGGAGCTCTTGCTGGAACTTATTGATTTCATTCAAAGAAAACCCGATGCCTCCACGGCGGCGATCCTGGGCCACTGGCAGACACAGGACCAGGGAGATGTGATTTTCCAACTGGCGGCCCGGGAGTTTCTGTTGCCCCATGAGGAACAGAGCCCGGAACTCAGCGACGCTCTGCGGCGACTGCGCCTGCAAAAAGTGGAGCAGGATCTGGATCAAATCATCGCCGATGGCGTCAAAGACAAGGCACGCTTCCAGGAACTACTACACTTACAGCGAGAACTGTCTAAAACATGAGCAGACATTTTGGTATCCAGTGCCCATTTGCCGGGCACGTACTGTCGGCTTCAGAGGAGGCAAAAATGTGATCAAATTAGCCCCAGCTACCGCCGCACACTCACCGCGGGCTGCCAGTGGCAACGGCACCCCGTACCCTGTATAATGCCGCGTTCTTCGCGCACCTGACGGAATGGGCATTTCATGACCTCCAGTACCGAACAGCAAAAGTCCCAGCTAAAACAACTGATTACCAAAGGTAAGGAGCAAGGGTTCCTGACCTACGCCGAGGTGAACGACCACCTGCCGGCAGACATCACCGATCCGGATCAGATCGAAGACATCATTGGCATGATCAATGACATGGGTATTCCCGTGCATGAAATTGCACCGGAAACCGATGAACTGTTGCTCAACGACAACACCACCAGCACCGACGAAGACGCCGCCGAAGAGGCCGCCGCTGCCCTGGCCTCCGTGGAAAGCGAGCCCGGTCGCACCACCGACCCCGTGCGCATGTACATGCGGGAAATGGGCACCGTGGAACTGCTGACCCGGGAAGGCGAGATCGTGATCGCCAAGCGCATCGAAGAAGGTATCCGCGAAGTCATGCACGCCCTGGCCTACTGGCCCGGCTGCATCGATACCGTTCTGGGCGAGTACCGCCGTGTCACCGACAATGAGGAAGGCCGGCTGTCGGAAGTCATCTCCGGCTTTATTTCCGAGGACGACGAAATCGCCTCCCCCACCCCCATCGACAACCGTCCCCCCGAGCCCAAAAACAAAGACGATAAGGACGACGATGAGGATGATGACGACGATGACGATGACGACAACAGCAACGATAACGAGATCGATCCCGAGCTGGCGCGGGAACGGTTCGGGTTGCTGGAGTCTCTGTATAAAAAGTCCGAGGCCGCCATCGCCAAACACGGGCGGGAATCCAAGCGCGCGGAAACCGCACTGAACAAGCTGGCGGATCACTTCGTCACCTTCAAACTGGTGCCCCGCCTGTTCGAACAGGTGGAAAACGAGATCCGCGACACCCTGGTGCAGATCCGTGCCGCCGAGCGCACCATTATGAACAACTGCATCCGGCTGGCGAAAATGCCGCGCCGGGAGTTCATCAAGAGCTTCCCCGGCAACGAAGTGAAGCTGGACTGGATCGACAAACACATCAAGGCCGGCAAGCCCTACTCCGACGGCCTGGCCAACGTGCGGCCGGAAGTCCTGCGGGCCCAGCGCCGCATGGTGCAGATCGAAGAACAGATCGGACTCACCATTCCCGAGATCAAGGAAGTAAACCGCCGTATGTCCATTGGCGAGGCCAAGGCCCGGCGGGCGAAAAAGGAAATGGTGGAAGCCAACCTGCGACTGGTAATCTCCATCGCCAAGAAATACACCAACCGAGGCCTGCAGTTCCTGGACCTGATTCAGGAAGGCAACATCGGCCTGATGAAGGCGGTGGACAAGTTCGAATACCGCCGCGGCTACAAGTTCTCCACCTACGCCACCTGGTGGATCCGCCAGGCCATCACCCGCTCCATCGCGGACCAGGCCCGCACCATCCGGATTCCGGTGCACATGATTGAAACCATCAACAAGCTGAACCGGGTCTCCCGCCAGATGTTGCAGGAAATGGGCCGCGAACCCACCCCGGAAGAACTGGGCGTGCGCCTGGAAATGCCGGAAGACAAAGTGCGTAAAGTGCTCAAGATCGCCAAAGAGCCCATCTCCATGGAAACCCCCATCGGTGACGACGAAGACTCCCATCTGGGGGATTTCATCGAGGACGCCACCATCGACTCGCCGGTGGATTCCGCCACCATCGAGGGCCTGATGGAAGCCACCCGGGAAGTCCTGGCCGGGCTCACCGCCCGTGAGGCCAAAGTCCTGAGCATGCGCTTCGGCATCGACATGAACACCGACCACACCCTGGAAGAAGTGGGCAAACAGTTCGATGTCACCCGGGAACGGATTCGTCAGATCGAAGCCAAAGCCCTGCGCAAACTGCGGCACCCCAGCCGCTCGGAACACCTGCGCAGCTTCCTGGACAGCGAAACCTGAAACTTAGTCATTGGCGCCATTTTCCGATCTTCGTATAATGGCGCCCACTCCTCAAAGGGCCCGTAGCTCAGTTGGTTAGAGCATCCGACTCATAATCGGCAGGTCGACAGTTCAAGTCTGTCCGGGCCCACCATTATACCCCGGTTCTACCCCGTGTGTGTTGTTGCGACCATAGATTGTCCGCCATGGCCAAACTTTGGTCCCATATGGGACCAAAATTGTCCGCCTAAATCAGGGGGCACATGGTGACCAGCGCCTCAGCGTGAACTCGCAGTAGCTTAGGGTATCAAATCGCTTATTTCAGTCAGCTTTACGCTATCACAGAACAAATAGTGAATCCCCCCGGGTTTGTCGGAGGGGTTTTAGTTTGAGTCATGCCGCGGCAGACTCGACTTGTTGATAATACAGGTTTTCATATTCAGCGGGTGGTCTATCGCCGATAGGTTCCAGAATGCGTCGGTGATTGAACCAGTCAACCCAGGTTAGTGTTGCACGTTCAACGTCATCCAACCCCTTCCAGGGACCGTATCGGTGAATCACTTCGGCCTTGTAAAGCCCGTTAATGGTTTCGGCCAGTGCGTTGTCGTAGGAGTCACCCACGCTGCCGACCGAGGCTTTGAAGCCCGCCTCACTGAGCCGTTCCGTATAACGAATCGACAGATACTGGCTCCCCCGGTCACTGTGATGAGTAACGCCCCGTGGCTTGCCTCGTGCCCATAACGCTTGTTCGAGAGCATCCAGCACAATGTCGGTATGCAGGCTTTTCAGCACGCGCCAGCCAACAATGTAACGCGAGTAAACGTCAACGACGAATGCCACATAAACAAAGCCTGACCACGTCGCCACGTAGGTGATGTCCGCGACCCACAGCTGGTTGGGGCGTTCCGCCGTAAACTGGCGCTTCACCAGATCCTGCGGCCTGTGTGCCAGATCCCCTGGCACTGTAGTCACGCAGCGTTTACCGCGCCGAACCCCCACCAGTTGTAGTTGTTTCATCAGACGCTCTACGGTGCATCGGGCTACCTGAATATCCTCACGATTGAGCTGTTTCCAGACCTTGCGGGCACCATAGGCACGGTGATTCTCATCATAAACCCGAGTAATTTCCGGTTTCAGACGATCATCGCGTTGAGCCCGTGCGCAGCGCTGATCGGGATGGGTTTGTATTTGTTTGCAGCGATAGTAAGTCGACGGTGCAATCGGCAGAACGTCGCAGATTGACTCGACACCGTAGACCTCGCGTAGTTGATCGATGAAGGCCACCATCACTTCTGTTTGCGGTCGAGCTCCGCCTGGGCGAAAAAAGCAGCGGCTTTGCGCAGAATCTCATTGGCGCGCTTAAGCTCGCGATTCTCGCGTTCCAGTTCTTTGAGGCGGGCAGTTTCACTGCTGGTCGTACCTGGGCGGCTACCTTGATCCACTTCCATTTTGTTGACCCAGGATCTTAAGGTCTCAGGGGTGCAGCCAATTTTGGAGGCCACTGAGGTAATCGCTGCCCATCGTGATTTATGTTCATGCTCGCCGGTCAAGACCATGCGAACCGCGCGTTCTCGTACTTCGGGGGAATAACCAGGTCGTTTGTTCATTGGCTAATTCTCTCAAGAAAGTTAGCCTCCGACAAACCCGGGGGGATTCATAGAATGGGCTCGCAGCATCCTGATAGTGCTTCGAAAACCCTTTCTCATCATGAAAGAGAATTGAGCAAAGGCCTTTGTTTCTTCGCACATCAAGTGCCGTTCTTATCGCATAAGATTGAGGGCTTCTGCTGCTCTCTTGATCCAATCCCAAAACGAATAATAAGTTTTCGCTGCCCCATAGCTCATCATTCGAGCCTACGACCTGCGCTTCTACTAGCTCAACAGCGTGAAAGTGCTTTTGTGCAGACTCTGACAAATACTCGAGGTCGGCTTTATCCAATGGTCTACCACAGACAATGGCAAGGCAGCCACTGTACACACCATCAGCCATAAGCTGGAAGAGCCTGTCACAGGTAACGGTTTTACTCAGGTTTGGCATAGACGTTTGTTATGAAAACGCAGTCAAGATGGAAGGAAGTGATTTCCTTCAAGATCAATAGCTGAGACTCAAAAACGCTACACCTCACCGGACAACCGCTTCCAGACTTTCAGGTAGTCTTCCCCAGATAACACAGAACCTTCTGGCTTCAACCTTGCCCAATCTTCTGTTCTGAGAGATTTCAGATACTCGCCTGCTTTACGGGGGGATAATGCAACATTGGCTCCACCGTCCGCTTGCGCTCTAAAATCTTCTGCCGCACGCTCGGCGATGCTTCTTGGCACACTATTCATGCGCATTAATACAGCTTCTTCAGTTTGAACACCATGATAAAGCATAGCCGGCAGATTATTTAACCTGCGCCTTTCCTCATCCGTCATATTCTCGAAGTCGAGCCCTGATGTAGGCATCTTGCTCAGAGCCGAAAGCCCCCAAGCACCACTGTTCGCCAAATCTCGGTATACCGCCCTGCAAGCCTTCGAGATTTGATCGGTCAGCGTGTCGCCCTCGAAGTAGGTTTTAGCGATAGATTCTATCGAGCTACCAGTAACCCAAGCTTGGGTAATATCCGCTAGCTTGCGATAACTATTGCCTTCGCCCTTGCTGATATCACGCAATCCATCCTGTAGTTGAGGGACACGCATCATGATTCCCATAAGGGCAGGCAGCACGGATTGAGCTTTATCGCCGAACAGGCTCGACGGCTCCCAATCGGCAAGCGTTAGTTTGTTCTCAAGGTTATTCAAGTCTAACAACGTTGAGCGAACACCCTCCGGAGAAAAGCCGGTTACGTCTGCAAGAGAAGCGTTTTCCGGATGCTCAGCAAGTCTACGCACATACCCCTTGGTAGCTTCAAGCAAGGCATCGGCTTTTTCCTGTGAAGCTTGATCTGCCTTTGCTCGAAGCGAGCCAAATCCATAGGTGTTCCGCAGTAATTGCTCTGCTTCTCCAATTACCGCATCGAGGTTGCGTTTCTCATTCCACAGATGAGCGATATAGCTTCGAAAGTCTGCCCATTGCTCTTCTTGAATAACGATTGAGAGGTTTGCCAAGTTACCGGAGGCCTGCAATTCATTCAGCATCTCCTCAAGTCGAGATACCAGTGCCGCCGTTGCATCACTAACATACTGGCGAATCTCATTTGGCTGCGATCCGGCTGCGATACCGACAACACCAACACTATCGTGACCAATTCGACCAGCACGCCCAGCCAAGTTCCAGAATGCTCTATGCGACATCTCATTGCCGTAAGGCAGTTTTCTTGTCGCAAGGAACACAGAAGAAACGGGAAAATTGAGCCCCTGTGCAATCGTCGTTGTCGCGCACATAACACGAACACGGCCTGCCTCGGTGAGCCATTCGATTAAAGACAGTGCTTCCGCGGGCAAGCCAGCATGATGAACCACGACGCCTTTTGACAGCATATCGATCAGCTCAAAGTCTTCGCTGATTTCTGCCGCCAAGAAACGCTGAACCAGCTTTATGTCATCATGGACTTGCACATAAGGGTCAAGCTCTGCTGCCACCTTACGAGCAATACTCCAGGCATCGGGAATCGTTTGGGCAACGGCAATGCTGGTTCCCCTCTTGGAGAAAACCTTTGCCATTGCTACGGCCTGGGTTGTCACCCCTTTAGCATTTGAATAAGTTAAATTCTGTAACGGTCGATTGCCATCAACTTGATGAATTCCCTTAAGATGAATCGTACGTTGAGTCGTTGTTAGCGTCTCAAAACTTAAATTCCAATCTCCGCGTTT
>NZXG01000006.1 GCA_002701845.1 Pseudomonadales bacterium | reverse complement strand
TATTTATGAAAACCATTATTTCTATCCAGAATTGTCGGCATTCAATGTCGAATGTGATTTCTATTTTTAGGTTATTTTCAACAAGCTGCTAAAAAACCGGCCATGCAATGCAGGCCGGTTTTTTAGTTGCCGTCCTCTTCAGTTACGCTGCGCTTCAGTCCTCAAAAGCCATACTTGGCGGAGAACTGCAGCCGGGTCAGGTCGCCGTCGGTGCCGTCTTCCAGCTCTTTGCTGCCGTAGATCACTTCGGCCCCCAGATCCAGGGCCTGAGTGGGCTTGTAGATCAGGTTGGCATGGAAGGTTTCATACTGTTTGGCGACACTGGCGCCGGCACTGTCGGGATTATCCGCCTGGGCCGCGGCCAGGGAGAAGCTGGAGCGCCACTGTTCATTCCAGAGGTGGCGGTAGGCCACGAACAATCCCCACTGATCCACCAGTTCAATGTCGCCGTCGGCTTCGATCACTGCGGTGCGGAAGGCGTTCAGGCCCAGATAGCGGCCCAGGGCATTACCGGCGTTCAGCATAAAGCGCAGGTCATCGCCGTTATCACCCACGGCAATCTTACCAGCCAGACTCACGGCGTACCCCAGTTCGCTCTCGTTGTCGATACCGGTGGCGATGTTGTTGTCGGCATCGGCATTGTCGATATCGCGATCATAGGCAATTTCCCGGGCCATCAGGGCCACGCTGTAGCTGACCTGATCACTGCCGAAATTGTAACGGGCAATCATATCGGGCACTTTGTTTTCGTCGTAAGTCGCGTTGCCGGCGCCGGTATAAAAAGTGCTTTCCGGATTTTCCAGCGCCAGTTGCCAGCCACCGCTGCTGTAACGGATCTGGGGCTGGCGGATAAAAATGGTGCCCACGGGGCCCACGAAATCCAACAGATCCGGCAGGGCGCTGACATTAAAAAAGGTGGACCAGGTCTGGCCGAACAGCCACTTGTCCCAGGTGAAAAAAGCGTGGCGCAGACGGGGTGAATAAGAATTGCTGACCCGCTCATCACCCTGGCCGCTCAACTGAAAATCCATTTCCATATGACCTTTAATCAACCCGGCGCTGGTTTGGGTCTGACCCTTGATCCAGAGCCGGGATTCACGGGCGGAGAAATGGGTTTTGGGATCACCGGCCTCGCCACCGGTGGGAATGGTGGCGGGGATCAGGAAATCCTCCCCCGCGCCCAGCGGGCCGCGGCCATCACCGTAGTCTGTGATTTGCGCGTCCAGCTTTATATAACCGCCCACTGTGACAGTGCTGCTGCCGGCAGCGGCAGTGCTCTGCGAGGTCTGTGCTTTCAGGGCCCTGATTTCCCGCTCCAGTTTCTCAATCCGCTCATTGACGTCCGCGGCCAGAGCCGGAGTGACAGTGAATCCGGCAGCAATCAATGCGGCGCTCAAGGGTAATGGTTTCATCGTTGTCTCACCTGTGCTTCCCGTTTGTTATTTATACTTCTCGGAAACCAAGGCTGTAACAAAAGCGTCACCGGGCCTATTAGCCAAAGGTCGAAGTCTCGACCAAAGTCTAATTCCCGCTGTGTCCGGCCCGCCGCAGACTAACCCGTATTGAATGGATGGACTGGGCAGTGAGGTAGGCTATGAACCCGGCAACACAGAACAATCTGAGCAGGCACCAACAGTATCTGAATCAGTACGACCAGAGCGTGCAGCAATCCGAAGCATTCTGGCGTGAGGTGGCGCAACGGATCGACTGGATCAAGCCCTTCTCCCGGGTCAAGGATGTGTCTTTTGATCCCGCGGATGTGCATATCCGCTGGTTTGATGACGGCACCCTCAATGCCAGCGCCAACTGCATTGACCGGCACCTGCCCCAGCGGGCCCAACAGCCCGCCATTATCTGGGAACCGGACTCCCCCGGCCCGGCCCGGGTGATCACCTATCAGGAACTGCACGATGAAGTCTGCCGCCTGGCCAACGCCATGCAGTCGCTGGGGGTGAATAAAGGCGATCGGGTGATGATTTATATGCCCATGATTCCCGAGGCGGTGTTTGCCATGCTCGCCTGTGCCCGGTTGGGAGCCATTCATTCGGTGGTGTTCGGCGGGTTTTCCCCGGAGGCCCTGGCGGGGCGGATTGAGGATTGTGGCGCAAAACTGGTGATCACCGCCGACGAAGGGTTGCGGGGCGGGCGCCCCATTCCCCTGAAGCATAATGTGGATGCGGCCCTGGCTCATCCCAGTATCAAAACCGTTGAGCACGTGCTGGTAGTGCGCCACACCCAGGGTGAAGTGCAGTGGCACGATCAGCGGGATGTGGATTATCAGGAGGTCACCCGGGCAGCCGCCGCGGACTGTCCCCCGGTGGCAATGAACGCGGAGGATCCACTGTTTATTCTCTACACCTCCGGTTCCACCGGCAAACCCAAGGGGGTATTGCACAGTACCGGGGGCTATATGGTGTATGCCGCTTTCACCCATGAGCAGGTATTCGATTACCGGCCAGGGGAGGTGTACTGGTGTACCGCGGACATCGGCTGGATCACCGGCCATACCTATGTGATCTACGGCCCCCTGGCCAACGGCGCCGTTTCCGTCATGTGCGAGGGCCTGCCCAATTATCCCGATGAAACCCGCCTGGGGCAGGTGATCGACGATCACAAGGTGGCCACCCTGTACACCGCCCCCACGGCCATTCGTGCGTTCATGGCCAAGGGCGAGGCGCCGGTGCTGCAGTCCAGCCGGGCATCCCTGCGTATTGTGGCCACCGCCGGCGAGCCCATCAATCCGGCGGCCTGGCAGTGGTACCACGACGTGATTGGCGGCGGCCATAGTCAGGTGATTGATACCTGGTGGCAGACGGAAACCGGTGGGGTGATGATTACCACGCTGCCGGGGAGCCCGGTGCGCAAGCCCGGTGCCGCCACCCAACCGTTTTACGGCATCTGTCCGCAACTGGTGGATAACGAAGGCCGGGTGCTGACCGGTGCCGCGGAAGGCAATCTGGTGATCACCGACAGCTGGCCGGGGCAGATGCGGACGTTGTGGGGGGATCACGAACGTTTCGTACAAACCTACTTCACGACTTTCCCGGGCAAGTACTGCACCGGTGATGGCGCCCGCCGCGATGAGGATGGTGATTACTGGATCACCGGCCGGGTGGATGACGTAATTAACGTATCCGGCCATCGCCTGGGTACCGCAGAAATCGAAAGTGCCCTGGTGGCCCACGAAAAGGTGGCGGAAGCGGCGGTGGTGGGCTGTCCGCACGATATCAAGGGCCAGGGCATTTACGTGTATGTCACTGTCAATCAGGGGGTGGAGGCGGACGCTGCCCTGCTGAAGGAACTGCGGGACTGGGTGCGCAAGGAGATCGGGCCGGTGGTGTCGCCGGACTGGATTCAGTTCGCCCCCGGCCTGCCCAAGACCCGTTCCGGCAAAATCATGCGCCGGATACTGCGCAAGATAGCAGCCAATGAGTTTGACCAGTTGGGTGATGTGTCGACGCTGGCGGACCCTGCCGTGGTACCACAACTGGTGGACACCCGGGTGAACCGTTAATGGTCCTGCCGCCGGACCGGCCCGGAACCGGCCGGCGGCATTTTTTAGTGACCTGATACGGGTTTGACCTTGCCTGCCGCAGCACCCACAATAAAAAGCACACAGGCAACGGTTTACAATAACAATGACATTGCATGGCAACGTCCTGGTGGCGGACGATCATCCGCTGTTCCGCATCGCCCTCGCCCAGGCGGTAACTCAGGCTTTCCCTCAGGCCCGGGTGGTGGAAGCGGCCACCATTGACCAACTGGAACGACTCACCGAATCCGGCGAGGCTTTCGAATTACTGCTACTGGATCTGAATATGCCCGGGGCGCACGGCTTTTCCGGCCTCATTTATCTGCGCCAGCGCTACCGCCAGATTCCTCTGATCGTGGTATCGGCGGCGGAGGAGGCCCCCGTTATTCATAAGGCAGTGGAGTTTGGCGCCGATGGTTTCATCCCCAAGTCCGCCTCCATGGAGGTGATGGTGGAAGCCATTGAACAGGTGTGTGGCGGTAGCCGCTGGTTGCCCCCCAATGTGCTGCCCCAGCACAATCCCCTGCTTAATGAGCAGGATCATGATCTGGCGAACAGCATAGCCTCCCTGACACCACAGCAGTTTCGGGTGCTGGGCATGCTGGCCGAAGGCCAACTGAACAAACAGATCGCCTACGAGCTGAATGTGTCCGAAGCCACGGTAAAAGCGCATATGACAGCCATTTTCAGAAAACTGGGGGTGCGCAACCGGACCCAGGCGGTGATCCGGCTGCAAAACCTGGATGTGGACAGCTTTCCCGGCGCTGAATAACCCTGGCCCGGATCAATCCCGCAGTTGTTTCAGCACGTCCTGCAGCCCTTCCGGCGTCACCGGCTTTTGCAGAAAATAGAAGCCGCGCTCTTGAGCCTGGCGGCGTACCTGGGGGGAATGATTGGCGGTCATGAGGATGGCGGGTACCACATCCTCCCAGCAGTCATCCAGCGCATCAATGACCTCGAAACCCGATTCTTCGTCCAGTTGATAGTCCACCAGTAAAGCATCCGGTGCGCCGGTCATGGCGTGGGCCGCCTGCAGCGCACTGTCCAGGGATGAGGCGGTAGTGACCTGGCAGTGCCACTGTTTTAACAGGGATTCAATGCCGCTGAGAATCATGGGTTCATTATCCACGCAAAGCACATTGAGGCCATCCACTTCGCTGCGTTGCGGGCGCGGCGCCGCCTCCGGGACGGCGGTGACCGGTGCTGCGATCGGTGGCGTAATCGGTGGCGTAATCACAGGTACCTGAATCGCAAACAAAGTGCCTTTTCCCACTTCAGAGCGAACCTGAAGCGGATGGTGAAGCAACTGGCTGATACGTTGGGCGATGGCCAGCCCCAGCCCCAAGCCCTTGGCATCCACCTCGCCACCGCGGTGCTTGATGCGGTGAAACTCCTTGAAGATATGTTCCAGCTGATCTTCCGGAATCCCCACCCCCGTATCCCAGATCTGAATTTCAATGTATTCCTGCTGCCGGCGACAACCCAGCAACACGCGCCCCCTGGGAGTGTAACGCACCGCATTGAGCAACAGATTCTGCAGCACCCGGCGCAGCAGTTTGTCGTCGCTGCGGACCCACCCATGGCAGTCCACCCAGCGTAATTGCAGGCCTTTTTCCGTGGCGATCACACTGAATTCCGAGGCCAGACTGGTGATCAGGGCATGCAGGTTGAACGCTCGCAGCTCCGGCTTGATGGTACCGGTATCCAGGCGGCTGATGTCCAGCAGGGTATTGATCAGATGTTCCGCCACGTGCAGGGAATTATCCACGTGTTGTAGTATTTCCAGTTCTTCCTGACATTGCAGTTGCCGGTTTTTCAGTTGCAGACGCTGTTGCAGGGACGAAGTGAACAGGTGGGCGGCATTCAGCGGCTGCATCAGATCGTGGCCGGCGGCGGCCAAAAACCGGGTCTTGCCTTCATTGGCTTTATGTAACGCACTGTTGAGCTGGGATAACTCCCGGGTCCGGTCCGCCACCATCATTTCCAGGCTTTCGTTGATTTCCCGCAGGGCCCGCTCATCCATTTTGCTTTCCGTAATATCCAGGAAGGTGGTGACGAACCCGCCCCCGGGCATGGGATTGCCACGCACTTCCACGATCACGCCATTGGGCAGCTCCCGCTCGAAACGGTGGGGTCCGCCCTGACGTAGCAGATTGACCCGGCGTTGTACCTGATCCTCGGCATCCGCGCCCGGATAAAACCCCCGTCGGGCATTGAACCGGTACACATCGGCGATGGGCCGGCCCAACTGGATCAGGCCTTCCGGGTATTCGAACAAGGTAATGTAGGTGCGATTCCAGGCCACGATATTAAGGTCTTTGTCCACCACGCAGATACCATGGGAAATGGTTTCAATGGTGGTTTGCAGTAACTGATGATTGAACTGGATCAGTTCCGCCGCCTCGTCGATCATGGCTACGGTGTCATCGGTATCCTCCTGATGCCGGCTCAGCATGGAGCCCAGCAGAATACGGGCGGAGCTCGCCCCCATGACCCTGGCCAGCATTTTTTCAGTAAACCGGAACAGATCCACGGTGGCGGGCAGTTTGGGGTCCAGTTCCTGGCGCTGCACCGCGGCATACTGAGCAAAAGCCATTTCACTGCTGCTGCGGCCCAGGCAGCGGGCGGCAATCTCCTGCAGATCCTGTACCCGGATGTGGGTGGCGTGATAGCGGCCCAGCAGACTTTCATAGTGCGTGGGCACATCCACAAACAAGATGGCCTGACTGCGGTCGATGGGTTCCTGGCGCGCGGTTTTGGAAAAGTAGACGTAACAGAGAATGTTGGCGCTCAAACTCCAGAATACCCCGTGGCTCAGGGGATCCAGCCCACTGAGACCGAACAGGGCATAAGGTCGTAACAGTCCCAGCCCCAACAACCCCTGCTGCTGCAGCGTGTCGGCCATGGCATCCGGTAACAACACGGGCAGCAACAGACAGAAAAACCAGACTCCGAAACCGGCGAGGATGCCCAGGGCGGCGCCGCGTTTGTGTCCCTGTTTCCAGTACAGTCCCCCCAGCAGGGCGGGGGCGAACTGGGCGACGGCGGCGAACGACAACAAACCGATGCTGGCCAGGGCACCGAAGCGCGCAAACAGATCATTGAGCAGATAAGCCAGCACCAAAATCACGAAGATGGAAATACGCCGAATCCTACGCACCAGGGGGGTGAGCTGCCGGGGCAGCTCGCCGCTGCGGCGGGCGCGGTTCAGATAAATGGGGATCACCAACTCGTTGCAGATCATGATACTGAGGGCCACGCTGGAAACAATCACCATGCCGGTGGCGGCGGAAACTCCGCCGAGAAAACTCAGTAGTGCCAGAGCCTGGGCGTCAAAGTGCATGGGCACGGTAAGAATATACTGATCCGCCTGCAGGATTTGGTCTGGCAGATAGAGCAGCCCGGCCATGGCAATGGGGGTTACAAACAACGTGAACAACAACAGATATCCGGGAAATATCCAGCGGGCGCGACGCAAATCATGACTGCGACGGTTTTCCACCACGGTGGTGTGAAACTGGCGCGGCAGACAAATGATGGCGGCCATGGCCAGTAGCGTTTGGGTAAAGAAACCCTGATCGAAAAAATCGGTGGAGAACCGCTGCTGCAGCACCTTTTCAGTGGTGACTTTGGCCAGCATACTGTCGATGCCGCCGAATACCTGCCAGACCACGAAGACACCCACCAGCACAAACGCAAACAGCTTCACCAGGCTTTCAAAACCGATGGCCAGCATCAGGCCGTTCTGGTGTTCACTGGCGTCAATATGCCGGGTGCCAAACAGCACCGCAAACAATGCCATCAACAGGGCCACCGCCAGGGCGCTGTCCACCAGCCAGGCACTGTGCAGGTCGTTGGACAGGGTATCAAACGCCATGGTGACGGCACGCAGCTGCAGCGTGATATAGGGTATGGTGCCGGCAATGGCCACCAGGGTGATGAGAATGGCCAGGGGCTGGGATTTACCATAGCGGGAGGCGATAAAGTCGGCGATGGAGGTGATGCCCTGCTGCTTGCCAATGGCCAGAATCTTGAACAGCATGGGGGTGGCAAAAATAAAAATCAGCATGGGCCCCAGGTAAATGGGCAGAAACTCCCAACCGTTGTTGGCAGCCTGGCCCACGGCGCCGAAAAAGGTCCAGGAGGTACAGTAGACCGCCAAAGTCAGGCTGTACAGCCAGGGATTGTTCAGGGCCTGCTGCGAGCGGGCGGAGCGGCGATCACCGTACCAGGCGATGGCAAACAGCAGGCAGGTATAGGCCAGGGCAAACAGGGCCAGAGTCCACACGGAAAACATATGGGCGCCTTCTTGTTATCAGTGGCTGGTGGAGTTGGGATCAGATCCTTCCCCGCTGCGCATCCTGCGGATCAGCCCTTTAAGAAACACCCGCAATAACCGGTCCGGGCAGGGCATAAAGTTTTTGTGACCCGGTTTGCGAAACAGGGCCTTCAGCTGTTGCTTGGGGAGGGGCTCACCCTCTGCTGCAAAGATGGCGTAAAAATCCGCATCCTGCAATTGGTAGGCAACCCTCAGCTTTTTCAGAATCAGATTGTTGGTCAGTGATTCAGCGGCAGGCGGAGGGTTGGGCCCCGGGCCCCGCTGCTGGATGATTATGGCCGCCAACAGTTGCAACAGGGTGCTGTCTTCACAGGGCTGGAAGCCGGGTTCATTGGGCTGGCGTAACCGGTTGCGCAAAGCGTCCGCCGGCATGGCGGGGCCGGCAAGGGCATAAAGTTCTGCCAGCCGGTGTTCGTTAAGCGCCAACAGCTTGCGCAGCTGGCGCAAAATGTCGTTATTGTTCATGCAGCCGCCGCCACCCGGTTCAGCGTTCCCATCAGGGTTGATAGCGAATGGGAATGTTCAGGTTGCGCAATGCCGGCAGGGAGCTGTCCAGGCGCATGCTGCCCTCCAGGGAATAGTCGTCGAAGCGCCCGCTGGTGATGGCATTGAGGGCGCCGCTGCCGAGCTTGCTGAGGCTGAGTTTTACCGGGATGCGCAGGCGTGTGGTCTGGTTTTCTCCCAGGCTTACGGATTGGTCCAGCTGGCCCGCGAACCACTGCTCCCCGCCTACATTGAAACGGTAATCCAGATCTTTCACGTCCACCCCGAAGCTGTTGGGATTGGTGATTGCCATTTCCAGCTCCACACTCACTTCGCTGAAACTCAGATTTTTCACCTTTAAATCGCCGAAAGCAATTTTGGGCAGGCGGGGCAGAGTGATTTCGCCGGATTTACTGCTGTTCAGACTGAACAGATTCAACACCGGCGCGTCCAGTCGCACTTTGCTGTCAATCTCATAACTGACGGTGCCGGAATCGCCCACCGGATTCAACAGCCCCATTACCTCTTTATAGGTCAACTGCACCGGCACTTCGATTTTTTGCGTGCCCCGCGCCGGGACCCGAAAGCCCTGGTCGGTGCTGCCCCGGGCCAGTTCCCGGCCGTTAAACCGTGCCCGATACTCGTAACCCGCCAGCGCCAGGGCGAAGGCATTGGGGTTGTCCACGGTCATGGTGACTCCGAGGGTGACGGCATCGAAGTTGATATCACTGATACGAATGTCGCTGAGACTGAGGTCAGGTTCTTTCACCGCGTTGTTTAACTGGCTGCAACCGCCCAGTAACAGGATACCTACAAGCAAAGCACAGAGGGACTGGCGCAATGAAGCGGTCATGTGGACTCCGGAATGATTGGATGACGCCACCATTGTAGCGAAAGCCGCACCTGGAAAGCCACCGGGTGTCGAGCACCGGGTGTCGAGCACCGGGTGCAACACGCCGGGGAGGTTCCCGTCAGTAGGCGCTCCACACCACCTGGTTGCGGCCGCCGCGCTTGGCCTGGTACAGGGCCTGATCCGCCTGGTTCAGCAGCTCCGCGGGATTACCCCGGGGTAAAGCCGTGGTGCAGGCGCCACCGATGCTCACGGTGAGTGCCTCACAGATACCATCGTGCACAAAAGGGCGGCTGCGAATATGATTCAACAGGTTATTGGCCAACCGCGCGCCCTCCACCCGGTCCAGACCCGGCAGAACGATGACAAACTCCTCACCTCCCAGTCGTGCCACGGTGTCCTGTGAGCGCAGGAACTGGCCGCGGATTTCCAGTGCCACGTGGCGCAGGCACAGATCCCCCACCAGATGGCCATGCGCATCGTTGACCCGTTTGAAGAAGTCAATGTCCACGATCAGCAGGGAGAGTGGGTATTGATGGCGGGAGCCCCTTTGATATTCAGCCGCCAGGGTGGTTTCGAAATAGCGCCGGTTGCGCAGTCCGGTGAGGGCATCGTTGTGGCTCAGCTCGGTCAGCTCACGGGCCTGTTGCTGCAGCCTTAGATTCGCCAGTACCGACTGTTCGTATTCATTGCGCGGCAACCCGGTGAGCAGATACATGGCCATGGCATACACCAGAAACACCAATGCCAACCCCGGCGGCTGGGTCACCGGGCCCACCACCAGCACCCCGCAGGGCAGTGAGAACAGTGCCAGCAGAAACCAAACCACCGAACGCTCACTGATGGCCAGATTTACGAGAACCCCCGAACACAGGCCCATGGTGGCGGTCATGATCAGGGGATAATGTTGTGCCAGTGGCGTATCCAACAGGGAGGAAAGCAGAATCAGGGACCAGCTGAATCCGCTGATAAAGACCCCCAGTTCCAGCCACCGCGCCGGATTGGGTCTGGCGCCGATAACCTGGTGTTTGGTCAGTCCGATCAGCCAGAGCCGCCCTGCGGTAAGCAGCATTTGCAGCACCAGCAGCATCAGTGTCCAGAGCCATTTTTCCCGGCTGGGATCGGTGACCAGAATCCCGGCGCCCACCAGCGCCCAGACCAGGGGATAAAACAGCACCCCGGTACGCATACGGTTGGCCAGATCCTGTATGCGCCGGGCCTCCACCGGACCGCGCTCTGCCGGCGCCATTGCCAGCGGCTCTCTGTCATCCCAGTGGCGGAAGACAGTGCGCAGCCACCATCGCTCTTGCACCGAAGTCTCCTTAGTCCCGGGTGCCCCAACTTGTTCAAACTAAAATCTCGCACAAAAATTTCCCGCACACCAGCACAGAAATTGTGACGAACTGCCTATTCTTTGGCGGCCCCTGAGACTTGGCGGTATAAAGCGCTCCTGTTATAAATCATTAGAGAAAATCCCCGTTCAAAGGCGCGGTGCCGGGAGAGGTCACTATGAAAAACCTAGTCGGTTGCAGTTTTATTCTGGGTTGTTGCCTGTGGGCTGGCCTTGCCAGTGCACAGACTGTATGTCAGGCGCGGTCAGAATTTGTGGAGACCGGCTGGCGGCAGCCGGCAGTGCAGGAGGCCATGGATCACTATCTACGGCAGCACCGGATGCGGGCCAACTGGTTGCGGGAACCGGTGCCGCCGGATCAGATCGGCCGCGATTATTATGAATGGTTGTGGCACAGTGAGTTTGGTGCCGGTATGAAGCGGGAACTGGTGCAGCGTTTCTGCGGCGCCCCCGAAATAGCGCACCAGCCCGAAGCCAATGTGTTTTCCACTGTGCCTTAGGCTATCGGATTAGCTGGCGGTGGTATCCAGGTAGTGTTCCACCGCTACCGCATCAATCTGCTCCGGCTGCAGAAAGCGACGCGCGTAGTCCAGATACACGCCACTGCGCAAAAACAATTGGAACACATCGGCGTCCAGCTCACCGGCCACCACCCGCTGATGCAGAATGGCGATGGCTTCACTGAGGGGTTTGGCGGTTTTGTAGGGGCGGTCGGCGGCGGTGAGGGCCTCGAAAATATCCGCTACTGCCATAATCCGCTCGGGAATGGACAGGTCAGCGGCATCCAGCCCCCGGGGGTAACCGCTACCGGTGAGGGTTTCATGGTGGGTGGCGGCGTAACGGGGCACATTGGCCAGCTCGGCCGGGAACGGCAGGGCGTCCAGCATGCGAATGGTGCTGATCATATGTTCCTGAATTTTGAAACGGTCCTCGGGGGTCAGCGTGCCCCGGGAAACCGATAGATTATACACCTCCCCCAGATTATAAAGCTGTTCCGGCACCGCCATATTGATCCCCAAATGGGGGGCAAACTCTTTGGGCTGGGGATGGGGAACCCGATGTTCCGGTTTATCGGCCAGCAACCGCTCCTCCACCGGCAGGTTGACAGTGCCCGCGGGCACTCGTTGCTGCTCCGCCGGGGATAATCCCAGCCGGTCATCGAAGTGCCGCTGCCAGGTGAGCATGGCAATTTCAAGCAGACGTTGTTGCTGCTCAGCGGCGACAACCTCAGCCCCCTGATTCAGGTTGGCAATAAACTCGAAGTCCTGTTGCAGTTGCGTGCGTTTTTGTTCCAGCTGCCGGCGCCACGCCGGTTCCTGCTGCGGCGACTCCAGCAGTGCCCGCAGATAATCAATCTCCGCATCCCGCCACAGCACTTCAAACCGGGTACGGATTTCATGAATGCGGTTATAGATGGTTTCCAGCTTGCTGCCTTTGTCAACAATGTGTTCGGGGGTGGTGATTTTGCCGCAGTCATGGAGCCAGGCGCCAATACGGAAGGCACGGTATTCCTCTTGCGATGCAAATCGAAACCGATCAAACGGCGGCGACTGACTCTGCTCGGCGGCATCCACCAGCATCAGGGCCAGCTCCGGCACCCGGGCGCAATGGCCGGCGGTGTACGGTGATTTTTCATCGATGGCTTGGGCGATGAGTTGAATCAGGGATTCCATCAATGCCCGCTGATCCGCCTCGTGTTGTTTGATGGTCCGGGCCATATCACTGATGGAGCGGGACAGTTCAAACACTTCCACGATATGGCTGTCGTGGAAGCTGACCTCATCATAACGCCGCTGTTTGATGCGTTCACTCTCCACCGCCAGCCGTTTGATCGGGCGCACGATGGGGGCGGCAAACAGCCAGATAAACGGTAATACCACCAGCATGCACAGCCCGGTGATCAGAATCGACCACTGAATCCGTCGCAGGCTGGGGGCCAGCAGCTGAGCGGCGGGTATTAACGCCGCAAAGCGCTCGTCGGCAGGGCCAGTATTCAGGGTAGCCAGATAGACAAAGTAGCGCTGACCACCGATCATCAATTCCTGCATCCGGTCCGGTTGTAAGCTGGGTTCCAACAGCTCGCTGTAGGGCACCGTGGACTGGGGCGGAGCTGGAGTCTTCCCCCCATCGGAGCCCAGCCATTTGTGGTGGAGCGCGGCAATCTGGTTCGACTGCAGGTGATCCAGCGCCTGATTCAAAATGGGCACCAGCGGCGCCCGGCTGGGATGCACCAGGAAATGCAGCCGGTCCGGTAGTGGGTCGGGCCCGGTAATGAGGTCGTGGAATTCCAATGGCTCCAGATAGTAGTGTTCCGCGGTGTAACGCAGCACGGCCGCGCTATCCAGGGCGCCGTCGGCGCGACCCTCGAGTACCGCCTCCAGTGCGGCTTTCGGGTCTGCCACCTGGAGAATTTGTATTGCCGGATAGCGGTCACCGAGGGTCTGGATAATGGACCAGCTTTGTGGGATTGCCAGAGTGTTGCCCGCCAGTTGGTCGAGCTGCCTGAGCGGGGGATGGCCGGCCCGGGTGGCGATGGCATAGGGCAGCCGCAGAAACGGCTGGCTGCGCAGGCCAAATTGGTCCAGGGTCTGATTGGCAAACACCGGTTGCAGCAGGTCCAGTTCGCCGTTGCGAAACAGCGCCACCAGTTGGCTCCAGCTATAGCCGTTCACGAACTCCAGTTGCAGGCCGGTCTGGCGGGCCAGCAGCCGTAACAAATCCACGCTATAACCCTGGGGTTCGCCTGCCACCGCGTAATCCAGTGGCGGCCAGTCCAACTCGTTGGAAACCCGAATCCGCCCCAGAGACTGCAGATACTGTCGCTGTTTGCGTGACAGTGGCACCGGTGCGGCGCCGGGAATCCGGGCCAGTGCCCGGGCCCGGGTGTTGGCGGCAATCAATTGGCCGTCGCTCTGAAACAGTAGCAGCTCCGATCCCTGATGATGGCTTTGGGAAGCCAGAAATTCATTGACGGCATCCAGGGTGATATCCACCGCCAGCACGGCATGGCCACCTGGCAACTGCAGCGAGTAGGACTGCCCGGGGGCCTGCAGGTGCTGAAACAGATAGGGCGGGGTTTTGTAGACTTGCGTCTGATTGGCCTGGGTATACCAGGGGCGAACACGGGGTTCATAATCGCTGGGCTCAGCGTGGGAGCGGCGCAGCTGATGGTCTGCATCATAGTAATCGTAATGTCGCTGCCGGTCACCGCCGCCACCGCTCACCCGGATCACCAGCCAGCGGTCTTGTGGAGTGGCCCGCAGTTGGCGGCGGGCAATGAGGCTGCTGTTAAGATTCACCACCTCGTAGAAGTCGCCGTTATCGAAGCCCAGATAGATGGCATACAAGAGCGGGTTATCTTCCATGATATTGCTGAACCGGCGCAGATTGTCCGGCGCCGGCGCATCACCCTGGCTCAGGCTGGGATTTTGCGCCAGCAACCGGGTAAGCTGCTGGGCTTTGTCATCCAGATGGGTGATAAACCGGCGGGTGCTTTCGGCGCTGTCCTGGTATCGCTGCCGGGCGGTATCAATGGCCAGGTCGCGACTGAAATAATATTGCAGGCCAATGGCCACCAGCGCCGTCAGTGTAGTGGCGATGGCGAATACGGCGACCACCGTGAGACGAATGGAAAAGCGCAGGCCTTTGCGCCCGGGAGGGTTTGGCAATCCAGCCCCCTGTGTCGGGATCATTATTCTGTAGGCACAGCCTAGCACAGGCCGGTGGTGGGGCAGAAGGATGGCATGGCCTCACTTATTTGCTATTGTGTTATTCTGTTAGCGGTTTTTGCCGTCCAGATTGATGTGCGTTCACGCCCGTGACTGCGGCGGCAGTCCTGAACCTGAGGTGCCCTCTGTGTCCGACCTGATACTACACCACTATGCCCTGTCACCTTTTTCGGAAAAAGTGCGGGCCTTACTGGGTTACTGTAATCTGCCCTGGCACTCGGCCATTACCCGGGAGATGCCGCCGCGCCCGGTGTTGCAAGCCCTGGCCGGGGGTTACCGCAAGATTCCGGTGGCCCAGGCGGGAGCGGATATTTTCTGTGATACCGCCACCATCGCCACCGAAATTGCAGTGCGCGCGGGCAAGCCGGAACTGGCGCCACAAAATTGCAGCGACGAAGTGAAACAGTTTATCGCCGCGGTGGAAATGGATGTCTTCTTTGCCTGCGTGTTCGCTTCCGCGTCCTGGTCGCTGCATAAAAAAGTCCTGAAAACCCTGTCCCTGCTGGAACTGGTGTCGTTCTTTGCTGATCGCATCAAGATGGGGCGCACGGCGGCGGTGCGCATCGTCAAACCGGGACAGGCGCCGACTATTTTGCGACAACATCTGCAGGACATGGAAACCCGTCTGCAGCAGGACTTCTTATTCGGCGCCGAGCCGAATATTGCGGACTTTGCCGCTTACCACAGTCTATGGATGGTGCGCGATGCCGGCGAGAAAAACACCGTGGATCCCTATCCCAGGGTAATGGCCTGGATGGACCGGATCCAAGGCTTCGGCCACGGCCAGCCCACGGCGATTAATCCGCAGCAGGCATTAACCATTGCCCGCGACCATGAGCCCCGGCCGCTGGCGGAGGAAGAACAGCAGGATGACCTGCTGGGTCGGGAGGTGACCATCAGCCCGGCGGATTACGCGCGGGATGCCACCCGGGGCCGGTTGGTGGGGAGTTCGGTGAGCCGCTGGGTCATTGCCCGGGAAACCACGGAGCTCGGCACCGTGCATGTGCATTTCCCCAAACCGGGGTATAGCCTCAAGCCCGTTTGAGCCCGCGCCAGCGGGCCCAAACCGGTTTGGCTATCAGCGGAACAGCCGGTCCAGGTCCAGGAACCGGGTTTCGCCGGAGGCGTCGTCCACGCCGTCGTTGTCCGTCACCACATAGACCTTGCCATTGCGGGTCAGCGCCGTGCCTTCCACCTTGTCCGGGGTCCAGCCGTTGGTGGCGTTCAGGGCCGGCAACAGATCTTTAACCAGCGTCTTGGTTAGCAACGGGAACGCTTCCCCTTCGGCGGCCGGATGCAGGCCGGCGATGGAGAATTTATACAGCCGTTTTACCTTGGCATTGGGGCCCTGCTGGTTGTCCCGCTCAATCACCGCGAAGGTGGTGTCGTCGATGGCGGTCAGTTCGCTAAGGCCGATCCAGCCCTGGGTGGCGGGCTCCAGGGGATAATAGAAAAAGCCCCAGCTGTCGGTGGCGGGCGTGTAAACACCGATCCGGACCTGATTCTCCGGGTCCCCTTCCCATTCCCGCTGGAAGGCCACCAGCACCTGCTCCTGATCGCCGCTGCCGATGACCGCCACGCCCTCAAAGCCATTGCTGATCTGTTTCGCCACCACTGCCGCCGGCAAACCGATTTCTTTCAGCACGGTGCCGTCGGCTTTGGTTTTGATCAGCAGATTGGGGCGGCTACCGCTGTTGCCCTCGGACACCAGCCAGAAACCGCCGTCCTGGCGCTGGGCAATGCCCTCCAGATCGTAATCCACGGTGGCGCCGTCTTTCTGCAGGACGATGGCCTGTTTGATAATGGCCGGCCCCTTGCGGTTCACTTCCGCCCGGAAAATACGGGATTGCGCATAATAGCTGTCCGGCACGGCGTAAATGGTTTTGGGATCCTTGAGGTCGCCCACCATGCCGCTGAGCGCGCCCCAGGGAATCAGTTGGTTGGGATCGGACTGGATCTGCGGGTATTCTGCAGACTTGGCGCCATACTGATAAATGCTCACGGTGGATCGAAACCCTTCATCGGCGTCGTCTTCCTCACTGGAGATCACCAGCAGGTTGCGCTGAGGAATGGCCAGGATGCCCTCGGGACCGATGGTGGTGGGCAACAACTGACGCAGCTCCGGTTTGCGCAGGGGGCTGGTTTCATAGACCGCCACCACATTACCCCGTTCGCTGCCCACAAACAGGTAGTCCTCCCGGCCAAAGCGTTCCGCCAGCACCGATTCCGGCTCGATGCCTTTGTTTTCGGAGCGGCTTTCCGGGTAATGGCCGGCGCGGATCAAAGTGTGTTCCAGACTGGCGCCGGACTCATACAGTACTTTGCCGAACGGACTGAAAAGGGTGAAACCGCGGCTGCCGCCCTCTTCGCCGCTGGCATCCTCATAATCCCCTTCGTTGGCAGTGGCCAGCCACCAGTTGTTCACCCAGGTGATGGCGTCCGGTTCCCGGCGCTTGTCCAGCAGGGTGTCCACCGGATTGATCACGTCGTCCTCCACCGTATCCACGTTGAACAGATCCACGGTGCCGGCGCTGAAATCATTGATGACCATAGCCCGGCGCAGATCCACCAGGGCGATGTGGTTGTTCTCCTGCATGGTGACGGCGGCGATATTAAAGCGACTGATGGCCACGTACTCCGGTTCGGGATCACTGGGGGCGGTGGCCGCCAGGCCGGTGAGGTCCACCTGACGCACTTTCCACCGGGTCACGGCGCCGCGCATGGTTACCACCTGCAGGCTGCCTGCCGGCAATTGCGGAATCAGGCCGTCGTCAAAGTCTTCGTCGCGCTCATTTTCAATGACTACCGCCGCGTAGCGGCCATCGGGGCTGACCGCAATGGCATCCGGCTGACCTGCCATGTCCAGGTCGGCCAGCCATTGGGGCTGACGCGGATTGGCAATGGAGTACACCGAGAGTTTGCCGCTGGGGTTGGTGAAGCTGTTGGAGGTGTTGACCCCCACCAGCAGGTAGTGGCCATTAACGGCCACCGAGGTGGGCTCGCCGTCCAGATCGACAGTGCCGGCGGCCTGGGGCTGGGACGGATTGCTGATGTCGATCAGGCCCACCCGGTTGAGGGGGCTGTCGCTGTAGTAGACCACATTGCCATCCATACTGGCGGCGCTGATTTCGGCAGCGGTTTCGTCCGCCAGTTCGTCGCCCTTCGCGGCATCGAGATTTTCATACACGGGAAACGTGGCAACCCGCTCGAAGAACCGGCCCTGCTTGGGTTTGACATGAAAGTCCGCGAGCCAATCCCTGAAGTCGTGGCCACCGGTGGCCAGTGCGTTGCTGGAAATGGCGACAGATGCCGCTGCCACGGCACCGGCCAGGGCGGTTTTTATAAATCGATGTGTCATGGATGTCCCCTGTTGGTCAATAAATGGTCTAAAAAGGATTGAGAAGGTTCGAGTAATGGGTGGCTATGGTAAGCAATGGACTATGACAGACAGATGAATACTAAATGTTCAGCAATACCCACTCTCACAGTATGTGGTAGCCCCTTATCAGCCACGTTAATTGCTACAAAAAGCGGACCACTGGCAGCGTCTATCTATACTGATAGCAATAAGCCATCTGACAAGGTGCTACTAACAAACTGGGTAGTGTGAACTGGAATGCGAACATGAGTGGATGGAAACATTGGCTGGCAACCCGGCTGGGCAAAACGCAGTTGCAGCAACGGATTGTTGAGCTGGAGCGGGAAAATCACCGCCTGCAACGGGAGATGCAGGTGTTGAACAAGGTCAAGGATGTGGCGGATCGTCAGCGTCAGTATTCCGAATCCCTGCTGGAAGAACAATTGCGTATCCGGGACCTCTGGTTTGCCACTGCCTCCACCCTGGACAATATCCGCCATACCGTGGCCAGTGGCTCGGAAAACATGCGTGACCAGCGGGCCAAGCTGAATGAATCCCAGACCAACTACGGTCAGATCAAATACGTGTTACAAGGGGTGGCCGACTCCCTGTTGCGGATTGATGGCCAGAACCAGGAGGCCATTCAGGAGGTGCAGACCCTGGCGGATGTGGGCTTGCGCATCGACAAGTTCATCACCCAGATCAATGAGATCTCCGATCAGACCAACCTGCTGGCCCTGAACGCCGCCATCGAGGCGGCCCGGGCCGGTGAACACGGCCGCGGTTTTGCGGTGGTGGCGGATGAAGTTCGTAATCTGGCCCGCAAATCCTCCGAGGCTTCCACGGAAATCACCCGACTGGTGTCCACCATTGCCCAGCAGACGCAACAGGTGGCTGGTACTATCCACAATGCCAGTGAAACCAGCCAGAAACTGGCCGGCACCACCGGGCGCCTGCTAAGTACCATCGAGGACTTTGTGCAACTGGCCAATACCATGTCATGGGCCATCGCGGTGTCGGCGGAGGACGGCTTCATCCAGACCGTCAAGCTGGATCATGTGGTATGGAAGGCGGAGATCTATCGCAGCTACTGGGGGCTTAATGAGCGCGGGCCGGAGGATTTCGACAGTCATCACCAGTGTCGCCTGGGTCACTGGTATGACCGGGGTGAGGGGCACCAGCATTTCAGCCGCCTGGCGTCATTCAAGGCGCTGGAGGAGCCTCACCGCACCGTGCATGACAGTGGGGTCGAGGCCCTGCGCCGAATCCGCGAGCAGGACTCCCAGGGCGCCTATCAAGCGCTGGAACAGATGGAGTCGGCATCGGAACAGTTGATGGAAAGCCTGACCCGGCTGGAAAAGGATATTCTCGACCACGAGATGTCCAACAGCTACGCTCCCAATCCGGAGGCCTCCTCCACCGAGCTGTTTTAAGCGATGGGCTTGAGTACGGCATCCGGTGCCGGGGGTGGGGTGGCTTCCACCCGGTTGCGGCCATTTTTCTTGGCCTGATAGAGCATATCGTCCGCCGCCCGCGGCAGAATCTCATCGTAATGCCGGTGGTCGGGAATAGTGCTGGCAACCCCGATACTGACCGTAAGATGGGCGCTGATCCCCCCCTGGTTGATCTCCAGTTCGGCAAAGCCGCGACGAATATTCTCGGCCACTATCAAAGCGCCCTCCAGGTCGGTGCCCGGCAACACCACGACAAATTCCTCGCCCCCGTACCGCACCACGGTATCTCCGGCGCGATGCACTTCTTTTTCCAGCAGCCGTCCGGCCTGAGCCAGGCAATGATCGCCGAACTAATGGCCGTAGGTGTCATTGAGCTGCTTGAAGAAATCAATATCCAGCATCAGCAGCGACAGGGGTTCCCGCTGCCGATACGCCTGCTGACATTCGCGACTGAGGGTTTCGTTCAGGTAGCGGCGGTTGTGCAGTCCGGTGAGGTCGTCGCGGATGTTCAAGTCCCGCAGTTGCTGATTGACCGCCTCCAGTTCCCGGGTGCGTTGACGCACCAGCTGGTCCAGTTCCTCGTTGAGCTGCAATTGGGTTTGCAACAGCTGTTTCTGGGATTGCTGGGATTCCGCCTGGGCCTGCTCCCGCAGACGGCGCTCGGTGTTCATCATTTCCGCCAGCCCCAGGGAGAACACAATCAACTCAAATGCCGAGCACCACTTCATCACCTGGGGCGCCAGGTAATAGTTGGGTATCACGTTCTGCGATGCCAGCGCCACGAACAGCACGGACAACAGCACGGCCCCCTGCCCCAGCAGGTAGTAAATGGCGGGGTGATAGCCCGCGAGCACGCTGCGGATGGCCACCAGGATCATGGTGAGGCTGCCGAAGATGGTGGTGACCACCGTGAGTTTGGCCGCCACCGCCACCGGCACGGCAAACAGGGCGGGAATGCACGCCAGATACACCCACATCTGCAACATCAGCAACCGGTGTAGGCGGGGCTGGGTGGTGCGGGTGTTGAGGTATTTCACCCCGAACAGAATCACCAACACCCCGGAGCTGAAACTGAAGATATAGATACTGTATTGCTGCAGGCTGTTGAAGTCCGGCCAGAGCCGGTAGGTGAAGCCCATGATGGTGCTGTTAAACAGGCAGATATTGGTCACCAGCAACACATACACCCCATACACCGCCTTGCGCACCCCCACCCACAGAAACAGGTTGTAGATGCCCAGCCCCAGCGTAATTCCCAAATACAGACCATTGAGGGTATTGAGGGCAAACTGATTGTCCACAAAGGCACGCTCGGTTTGCAGTCGTACCGGCAGCACCAGGGAGCTGGAGGAAAACACCCGGATGTAAATATCGCCACTGGCTCCGGGCGCCAGGGCAATGGGAAACACAAAGTTATTAAGATTAAAATAGCGCTGGGTGAAGTGATACAAGTCGCCGGTCACCATGGTACGAACCCGGTCGCCCTGTACCAGGTAGAATTCCACGTTATCCAGCAGCGGGTAGTCCACGGACAGGTAGAAGCGGTCATCCCGGTTGGCGGCGGTGTGGTGCAGCAGTTGATTCTGCAGGCGGAAGTGCAGCCAGAGTGCTTCATCCTGATAGCCCAACTGCAGATTTTCCATGGGCACCGGACTGAACTCGCCGGCGGCGCGGGCGGCCCGGGCCTGGTCCAGGGTGTCGATGCCCGTCGCCCGGGGCAGCCACTGCAGCTGCGTGGTCAGGCGCTGGTCGAAGCCGTCGTGGCTGACCACCACCGGTTGCTCGGCCACGGCGGTTCCGGCCAGCGCCAGCAGGACGCAGCCAAGCAGCCGAAGCTGGGCCGGAATGACGGCCGGCAACCTTGATAGCAGGGATTGCAGCATGGGGAGTGACAACGAAAACCGGTGACCGTTAATGCAGTATAGACCAGCCACTGATCATGCATGAGGAAACAGCCTATGTCCGATGCCCAGTCCGAACCCAGCCCGGTACTGAAAACCTGGCGCCGTGTCAGTGCCCTGCCCGGCGGCAAACAACTGTTCAGCAAAGTGGTTTCCCACAAAGCACCCTACTTCAACAGCATTGGCGCCCGGGTGCAGGAACTGCGCCCCAATTATGCCCGGGTCACCATGCGCAAGCGGCGGGCGGTACAGAACCATATCGGCACGGTGCATGCGATTGCGGTGTGCAATCTGCTGGAGATGGCCATGGGAGTGTGCGCGGAAGCATCGATTCCCGCCCATCTGCGGTGGATACCCAAGGGAATGGATGTGGAGTATCTGGCAAAGGCCGACAGCGATATGACCGGCATTGCCGAGGTGGCGCCGGGCGCCTGGCGGCCCGGCGATCTGGAGGTTAAAGTCACCGCCACCACCCGCGCCGGGGTCACCGCCGTGGCGGGGGTGATCCGGCTGTGGATCAGTGAGAAGCACTGAATCCACGGCGGAGGCTCCCTAAAAGGATTAAGGGGTATTTGCGGCTTGGCACACATTTTACTCAGCTGATCCGCCGAAGCCTGGTCATTTAATGACTATAGTTTCAGGTATGCCTCTAATTCTTCGATGGCTTACTAGCCTGATCAGCCTGCGTGGCCTGGTACTTCTCGGCGGATTGCTGGTACTGGGGGGTGGGTTCCCGACCCAGTGGAGCGACCGCCTGCAGCAGCCGTTCTTCCAGTTGGCCATGAAACTGGTGCCGGCGGCTTACCTGCCCACAGATATTGCCCTGATTGAACTGGATACCGACACCCTGAATGCATTGCGGGAGGATCCGTTGCAGTCGCCGGCACTGCCCCTGTTATTGCAACCGCAAACCCAGGTGGCCCTGGTGCTGACGGATGCCTGGCGCGAGCGCCGGCTGCCGGCGGAGGCCCTGCTGCAGGCCCTGCCGGCCTCCGCCGATCCAGAGCTGACGGCATGGCGGCAGCGGCAGGCCCGGCAGCAGACACTGCAGCAACGGATGTTGCGGGGCGAATTGTTACTGGGGCTCACGGCCGGGGGAGTGGCGGCGTTTCCGGAACAGGCCTATCCGCTGGTGTCGCGCCCGGACCGGACCGACACCTGGCGGCAGCGGCTGCCGCCAACCCTGGCGCGCCCTCTGCAACGTTGGCTTGATGGAAGCACCCGGCTGCAGGTGCCGGCGTGGCCGGTGAATCCCCGTTTGCAGAGCCCGGCTTACCGGGCCCTGGATGCGACCCCGCCCGGTTGGCCCCGGCAATTGCTGTGGCAGCAGGAGTCCCAATGGCATCCGGATCTGGCCCTGGCGCTGTATCTGCATCAAGTGGCCCGGGCGGTGGCGGTGGCGGAGGAGCCATCGTTGGTGTATCAGCACCGCTACTGGCTGGAGATGGCCCATCTGCGGCTACCCTTCAGCGTCACCGGCAGGGTCTGGGTCCCCCCCGCCCCACCGGAGCACTTTGCCCACTACAGCCTGGCGCAGGCCCTGTCCCAACCGCCGTCGGAAAGCATCTGGTTGCTGGGGGATGACCTGAGGACGCTGCACACCCTGGGCACGGCCCTGGCGGCCTTGCAGCAGGGTAAGACCCAGGTACAACCGGCCTGGAGTCAGTGGCTGCAGGGCGCGCTGGTGCTGTTGGCGCTGATCTATCTGCTGTGGCTGCAACCCCGACTGCGGGTGGCCCTGGCCCTGATGATTACCGCCCTGGTGGGGTTCGGCCTGGGTGTGGCCCAGGTGGCCTGGCAGCTTTCCTATCAGCAGGTCCTGCCGCTGCCGCTGGTGCTCGCCTGGTTTGTTGCCGCCAGTGGGCTAATGATGTTGTGGCGCCAGCAACAGCGCCGCTGGCGCCGGCTGGGCTGGGAACATCATAACGTCAGTTATCAACTGGCTCAGCAATGGTATCAGCAGGGGCGGCTGGATGAAGCACGGGTGGCGCTGCGGCCCTGCCATCCCTCCCAGGCGGTACTGGCCCTGTGGTACGACATCGGCGTGCAGCAGGAGCGTCGCCGGCAATACCGCGAGGCGGCCCAAACCTATCAGCAACTGGTGGCCCGCAAACCCGGATACAAGGATGCGCAGAAGCGGGCCCGGGCCCTGCAGCAGATTGCGGAGCCGGCCACCGTCAGCAGCGATTTCAGCGCCACCCACAGCCTGGTGCTGCCGCATCAGGAATTCAGCAAACCGGTGCTGGGGCGGTACCAGATCGAACGGGAGCTGGGGCGTGGCGCCATGGGGGTGGTATACCTGGGGCTGGATCCGAAAATCGCCCGTCGGGTGGCGATCAAAACTCTCAGTTACCGGGAGTTCGATACCGCTGATTTGAACCTGATCAAGGAACGCTTCTTCCGCGAGGCGGAAGCCGCCGGCCGGCTCAGTCATCCCCATATCGTCACCGTGTACGACCTGGGGGAGGAAGCCGATCTGGCCTTTATCGCCATGGACTATGTGGAAGGCCGGTCGCTGGACCATTGTGTCTCCCAGGCCAGCCTGCTGCCCCTGGAGCAGGTGTTCGAAGTGGTGGCGGCGGTGGCGGACGCTCTGGACTATGCCCACCGCCAGCAGGTGGTGCATCGGGATATCAAACCGGGCAACATTATCTACGATCAGGCCAGCGGCCAGGTGAAGGTGGCGGATTTTGGCATTGCCCGCATTGTTGATGACTCCAAAACCAAGACCGGTGATATGCTGGGGAGCCCGGTGTATATGTCACCGGAGCAGTTGAAGGGGGAAAAGGTCACCGGGGCCAGCGATATCTACAGCCTGGGGGTGACCTTTTATCAATTGCTCACCGCCACCCTGCCGTTCACCGGTGACAGCATCGCCAATCTGGCGTATCAGATTCTCAACAAGAAGTACGTGAGCGTGCGGGAGCGGCGCCCGGAACTGTCCGCGGCGGTGGTGCGGGTGGTGAACAAAGCACTGCAGAAAGACGCCGCCAAACGTTATGCCAGCGCCGGGGAAATGGCCCAGGCCGTACGGGGTCTGCTGGCGCGGGAAAGCACCCGCAGGAAGGCCGGCTGATGGATATTTACGGCATCACTGACATCGGCTGCGCCCGCCAGCGCAACGAGGACAGCATTCACTGGCAGGCCCTGCCCGGGGAACAGGGTTTTCTGGCCCTGGTGGCCGATGGCATGGGCGGCTATGACGGCGGCGACCTGGCCAGTCGGGTGGCGGTGAGTTACTTCACCCGCTGTCTGCTGTCGGCCCTGGAGACCACCACGGATTTCAGCAACGACAACCTGCGACTGATCCTGGCGGAAGCCGGCAACCTGGCCAATACCGCGGTGCGTCAGGAGCGGCTGAATCATCCCCAGTATCCAAAGCTGGGCACCACCCTGCTGGCGATGCTGGTGCTGGGGGACGGCTTCTGGTTAGTCCATGCCGGCGATTCCCGCTGTTACTGTGCCAGCGGGGACGGGCTGCAGCCACTGACCCGGGATCACAGTCTGGTGCAGGAGCTGCTGGACAAAGGATCGCTGACCGCGCGGGAGGCGGAACGGGCTCCGTTTCGCAATATGCTGACCCGGGCGGTGGGGCCACATCCCCAGGTGCAGTTCAGTTTTGCCAAACATCGGATCCAGCCGGGGGAATCCTGGCTGCTGTGCTCCGATGGTTTATACAACGCCCTGCCGGCGCCGGTGATCGACTACTGGATGCGCAGTGGTAAATCGGCGCGGGAGATCGCCGCCGCCCTGGTCAGGGAAAGCCTGCGGCATAACGCCCAGGACAACGTGTCGGTGATCGTTTTACGACAGAATCACAGCAACAGGAGTGAACAGCATGGCACTTTTAGCGCAACTGGTGGATGACGTGGTGGTGAGTAAGTTCGATCTGCAACCGGGCCGGCTCAGCATCGGCCGGCATCCGGATAATGATATTATGATCGACGATATCTCGGTCAGTGGTCATCATGCGATGATCGAGGTGGTGCCCAGTGAGTATCTGGAGGGAACGCTGGAATTTTTTATCGTTGATCAGGGCAGCAAGAACGGTACCTTCGTCAATGAAAGTCCGGTGCGGGAACGGGAGCGGCTGGTGGATGGTGATGTGATCCGGCTGGCGTGGAATAAATTCAAGCTGATCGATACCGGCAGCAGTCAATTCACCAGCACCGCCCACGTACTGCAGTAAGACAAAGCCTATACCGGGGCGGCGGGTGCTTGTCATGGCCAGGTCCGAGGCGCTAACCTTCAATCTCCTGCAGCAACGGAAACCCGATTATGAACATTGTGATTTCCGGTGCCACCGGCCTTATCGGCACCGCCCTGACCCGGGCCCTGACCGCCGCCGGCCACAATGTCTACGGTCTGGCCCGCAGTCCCCAATCCTCGGCTCTCTTTCACTGGTGGCCGCCCGCCCAGCAGATTCATTTTGACCCCGATATCCCTGTGGATGCCGTGATCAATCTGGCAGGTGCCGGGATTGCGGATAAGCGCTGGAATGACGAACGTAAACGGGAAATCAAGCAGTCCCGGATCATGGCGACCCGGTTGCTGGCGGAAAAAATGGCGGCCATGCGCCATCCGCCTCAGGTGTTTATTTCCGCTTCCGCCCTGGGTTATTACGGCGACACCGGTGATCAGGCGGTGACTGAATCCAGCGCAGTCGGGGAGGGTTTTCTGGCGGAGGTGGCCAGGGATTGGGAGCAGGCGGCGGCGCCAGCGGTGGCAGCGGGGATTCGCACCCTGTTCATCCGCACCGGGATCGTGCTGAGTACTGAGGGTGGAGCGTTGCAGCAGATGCTGTTGCCATTCCGGCTGGGCCTGGGTGGCATCATTGCTGATGGCCGCCAGTATATGAGTTGGATCAGTCTGCGGGACGAGGTGGAAGGCATCCGGTTTCTGCTGGAGCACCCTGGGGTGAGTGGCCCCGTGAACCTGGTGGCGCCCAATCCGGTGAGTAACCGTGCCTTCACTAAAACCCTGGGGAAGGTATTGCACCGGCCAACGTTGATACCCTTGCCGGCGGCGGTGGTAAAACTGGTGTTCGGGGAGATGGGGGAGCATCTGCTGCTCACCAGCACCCGGGTACAGCCCAGGGTGCTGGAGCAGGCCGGCTACCGGTTCCTTGACCCCACCCTGCGCGGGGCACTGGAGAATCTGTTGCAGTAACATCGGTTACAGTGACTGGCCGGCGCCGCGGTTCACAGGGGCGCTCATCAGTATTTGTTCCAGGGTTTTAAAATCCACGGGTTTGGTCAGGT
This sequence comes from Pseudomonadales bacterium, assembly GCA_002701845.1. Classification (GTDB taxonomy): domain Bacteria; phylum Pseudomonadota; class Gammaproteobacteria; order Pseudomonadales; family Ketobacteraceae; genus Ketobacter. Next base: position 80,756 of record NZXG01000006.1, on the reverse strand, counting down.
GGACATCGAAACCCACCTCCGCGCTGCGTTTTTTATCCTCCGGCCGGCCATAGCCGGACAACGCCACCAGTTGGACCTGGCGCAGCGTGGCGTCTGAACGCACGGCCCGGGCCACGTCGAAACCATTCATGCCCCCCGGCAGGCCCAGATCGCTGATCACCACATCCGGCTGCAGGGCGCGGGTGACCGCCAGCCCCTCCTCCCCCCGGTTGGTGACGGTCACCTGATGGCCGGAAAGCTCCAGCAACTGACGCAGGACTTCAGCGGAATCCAGGTTATCCTCGATCAACACCACGCGCCGGCCCTGGTCGCGGTTCGCGACGGCGGGCGCGACCGCCTGTGGCAGGGGGGGGGGCTCCACGGCGGGCAGCTCAATCACAAATTCAGCGCCCCGGTCCGGGCCATCGCTGTGGGCGTGGACGCTACCACCGTGCAGTTCGGTGAGGGTTTTCACCAGCGCCAGTCCCAGGCCCAAACCGCCCTGGGTACGGTCAATACTCTGATGCGACTGCCGGAAGATCTCAAACACATGGGGCAGTAGATCCGCTTCCACCCCCATGCCGTTGTCCCGCACCCGAATCCGGGCCCGTTGATCCTGGCGCTCGATACTGAGTTCAATATGGCCGCCGTCGTCGGTGTATTTTACGGAATTGGACAACAGGTTGCTGATCACCTGGGCCAGCCGCACCCGATCGCCGCGGACCCAGGTGGAGCCGGGTTTCAGGTCCGCTGTGATCCGCAGCCGGCGCTGCCCCAAGCCCTCGGCGAAGTCCGCCATGACATCCCGGCACAGGCCGTGCAGATCCAACACTTCCCGCTGCAACCGGATCTTGCCACGGATGATGCGGGAGATATCCAGCAGACCATCCAGCAATCTGGCCATATGGGCGGTCTGGCGTTCCAGCAGCTGATTGGTTTTGCGGGCCTGGGGATGATCCCGGGTCAGCGCGCCCAGCAGTTCGGAGGCGGTGCGGATGCTGGCCAGCGGGTTGCGCAGCTCATGGCCCAGCATGGCAATGAATTCGTCCTTCTGGCGATCCGCTTCCCGCAACTTTTCCTCCACTTCACGCAGCTCGGTGACATCGGTGTTGGTGCCGAACCAGCGCACCACCGCACCGGTAGGGTCGTGGATGGGAATGGCCCGGGACAGAAACCAGCGATACTGACCATCCTGACCCCGCAGGGGAAAAGTGTCTTCCCAGACTTCGCCTTTGTTCATATGGTCGCGGAATTTGGCCACCACCTGCGCTTCGTATTCCGGATGATGTACCGAGCGCCGGCCCCAGCCCTGCATCTGTTCGGGGCCGGTCCCGGTGTAGTCATACCAGCGCTTGTTAAACCAGAAGATGTAGCCGGTGCCGTGGGCCATCCAGGCCAGTTGGGAAATGTTATCCGCCAGGGTGCGGAAGCGTTCCTCGCTGTCCCGCAGCTCCAGCAACATTCGGCGCTGCTCGGTAATGTCCACACTGGTGCCCACCAGACCCCTGAACTCACCATTGGGGCCCAACCGCGGCCGGCTCCAGGATTTCAGCCAGCGCCAGCTGCCATCGGCGTGGCGGACTCTGGCCTCACCGGCAAAGGCCCGCTGTTGGGCGATGCTGGCGTTGAATTCCCGGGTGTAGACTTCGGCGTCCTCCGGATGCACCAGCATTTGCCAGCGGTCGCCGCTGGCCTCTTCCCGGTGGAGTTCGAAGAAATCACAGAAGGCCTGATTTACCAGTTCCTGATTGCCGTGTTCGTCGTGAACCCAGACCATTAATGGCAGGCCATCGGCCATTTCCCGAAACCGCAATTCACTTTCTTTCAGCGAGGCTTCAGTCTCTTTAAAGTCGCTGATATCAATCATCATCCGCAGCAGATGGTTGGGGCGGCCCTGGGGGTCCCGCTGCAGGACTTCGGCAATCTTCCGCACCCAGATCCAGTGACCCTCCCGATGACGCAGGCGCAGTTCCATCACGAACCGCGGCTCCCCATGTTCCATGATGCGCCGAAAATTGCGCGCCAGGGCGGGTTGATCCTGTTCGTGAGTGCGGGCGGCCAGCCACTCCAGCAGTTGATTCAGCGGCGGCAGCTCATGGCGCTGGTAGCCCAGCACCTGGGCCCAGCGGTCGCTGATGTAGGTGCGGGCGTCAATGGGAATCCGGTGCTCCAGTACCCCGCCATGCACCGCCTCCCAGGCCAGCTCCAGGCGCCGGCTGTTGCGGTTCAGGGCTTCGTTGATCTGGCGCAGCTCCTGATCCAGCACCGGTTGCCGGGGGGCCTCGGGTGCGGAGAGGTTCGTTGTCTGTTGCGGCGTGTCGGTGTCGGCCGCCGCCAGCGGTTCTCCGGCCACCGGGGTAACGCTCAGCACCACGCTGGCTTCCCCCAGGGTGGCGGCGGGCCGGGCGCTGATTTGGTACCGTTGTTGCGGTTGCTGCGCGGGGGTCCAGTGCAGTTCCGCCGGTTGCTGGCGGCGACAACATGCCAGCAGGTCCCGCAGCGGTGCCTGCAATTCCACCGCCAGAACGCCGGCCAGGGGATAAGGGGGTTCTGGAGCCTCCGCCGTCAGCATTGGCCGCAGGTCGCCGTGGGCAAAAATGACCTGGTCGTCGCCGTTGATCACCAGGCTCGGTGGTGCCAGAGCATCCATTACCGCTTGTTGCAGGGCATCTCTGGAAGTCATGGCCTCACCAGAACTGGACTTGACCGGGAGCCCCGGCCAGATCGGCGGCCGGTGGCATTTGTGGGAATCTATCCATGGTGAGCCCTGAGTATCAGGTTGATGCAGCTCGGGAATGGCTGAGTGCCTCCCCGGCATGGGTTAACGGTGCGCTGAATCGAGACTTTTCGGTGGACGTCGATCCGGCCCCGGGGCCGCGTCAATAACCGAGTAGGGAGCTCAGTTAAGGCGTACTGAATACTGTGTATGGTAAAGGAGCCCGCAAGTCAACTGCAAATAGTCCGGTGGCAGGCGCCAGGCCGGTCAGCGGCCGGCCCCGGTAGGGCAGGGGATGGCGAAATCCACATGATAGTGCTCATCGTGGCGGACCCAGGCGCGGCGCTTGGAGAGGGTGATATGGCGCTGGATGTAGGGACCGTATTCGGTTTGCAGCAGGCCTGCCTGCAGTTGCGGATCGAAGATAACCCGCCACAGACCATGGCCCCTGGCCTGGGCCGCCCGGTCCAGTGCCACCAGATGGGCGCCCAGGGCCGCGTAGTCGATGGTCAGCCCCAGTGCCCTGCTGTCGGCATCAAATTCAATAGCGTAACCGAAGCGGTTGAAAACAGAGGTGGGCAGGGGCACCGACTGGCCATTGGCGTCCACCACCGGGGTCATAAAATCCACGGAGAGACCATTCTGATGGGTCTTATGGGGCCGGAAGCGGCCCCCGTGTTTCCACCCGGTTTCCCCCAACACGTAGACCTTACCAGGCTGGCTGTGCCGCAGGGCCTGGTAGGCGGCCAGGACGATGGCCCTCACCTCCGAATGAACGTAAGTGCGCCCGGCGAGCCAGGCCAGGTCGCTATAGCTGGAAAAGTTGGGTCCAGAGCGGGGCAGCCTGACCCCATAGTCCAGGCTGCCGTCGGCGGTGGTGCCATGACAGCGGCTGGCGCCGGCCACTACAGCCGAGGGTGTCAGCAACAGCCAGCAGCAGAGGAACACCATGGTAAAGAGGAACACCGTGGCAAAACAGCGGTGTCCTGTGGGAATGTGCATGTCAGTGACAGTAACCGAATCCCCGTGCCGGCACCAGGGTAATAAGCGGCGGTCATGAGCTGGTCAGGGCACTTAAGTCCGCCAATAATTCCGCCATCCCCAATATGCCGGCAGTCAGCAAAACCTCTAGCAGTGGAACGGCACCCGATGGTAACCGGAGGATTCCGGATCAATCTTCACCTGTTCGTATTCAAACCAGTTTTGCATCTGCGCCAGGGAGGGTCCGGTAAACCGGGCTTTGCCCTCGGTGGCCTGGTAGCCTGACAGTTTGCGGCGGATGGATTCCACCGTCACCGCTGTCGACCGGGATTCCGGTTGTGGGTTGCTGCTGCGTTTGCTGGAAAACCAGTTCATGGGGCTGCTCCTGGGGATTCGGGGTCGGCTTGACTGCTGAGGTCAGTGTCCCAAAGTCCAGTGACTTGCCCAATTAAATTAGTTCGGGAAAAAATGAGAACTATGTCACGCTTTTTCCTTGGTTGATTAGGAATTACTCAGCGGATTGCAGTTTTTCCGCTTCCAGTACCGAAACCTTAACCCCGATCACCAGCACGCCGATGGTGTTGTCGTTGTAATCCATGGGTACGGAGATCTGCACCGCGTTGGAATCGGAGCTTTCATCGTATTCCACCGGGCCTATGAAAATCTGGCCTTTGCCATCGTTGAACGGGGCGGTGAATTTTTCCTCATCCCCCTGCCAGTAATCGCTGGTAGCGGGATAGGTGGCCACGTTGGCACCCTGGGCGTCGGTGAGGAATGCTTCGCTGTAGACATCCGCCTGCTGGATAATGATGTTCTTGAGAAACTTACCGGCTTTGTTGGCCTGCAGTTCTTCGATCAGTGGTGAGGTGCCGGCCCGCCACTCGGCGTCGATGGCCTTGATGTCATCCAGTGAACGTTGCGCCCGGTTTTGTTCCCGGATGGCCTGCAGCAGCATGCCGTTTTTGGTGAGGAATTTCAGGCCCTCGATGCGATCCGCCAGCATGGTTTGCAACTCTTCCTGGGAGAGCTGGGCCTGGGCCAGGGGGGTGATCAGCAGTAGTGCCAGTAACAGACAGCGCATCATTGTCTTTCCTCCATGAAAGTATTGATATCCTATTAAGCGTAGTCGGCAAGCGTGGCACCGGCAAAAAACCGGACTAACGGTGTTCCGAGCGAAACCGGGCGGGGGTCTGTCCCGCCCAGCGCTGGAAGGCGTGAATAAAGGCGGCCGCCTCGGTATAGCCCAGTTGCTGGGCAATGGTTTCCACCGGCAGGCTGGATTCCCGCAACAGCGTGCGGGCTTTGTGGTAACGCACCTCATCCAGCAGTCCACGATAGGATTGACCTTCCGCTTTTAACCGGCGGCGGTAACTGCGCTCGGCCATGCCGAAGGTGGCCGCCACCTCCTGGATGGACGGGAACTGTTCCACGAACAACTGCAGATAGTCGCGGGTGTCCTGGGCCAGGCTGGCGCCGTTGCGGCTCAGGGTCAGCAGCAGACTGTCGCACTGTTTGCGGTACAGGCTGTGGGCCATCCCATTGGCGGCGGGAAAGGGGGTGGCCAGATAGGCGGTGGCTATACCTATCTGGGCCAGGTCACTGCCGAATTCCACCGGGCATTGATAGCGGGCCTGGTAGGGGGCGGTGTCGGCGGGCTTGGGGTAGGGCAGGCGTATATAGCTGGGCTGCAGGTTCACGCCAATGCTGGTCTGCAGGTCGCGGATCAGTTGATAGGTGCCGGACAGGTCGCGATCGATTAGAAACCGGCGGCAGAGGGTGGGCAATTTCGCCGGGCGCAACGACAGCACGCTGTCCCGCTCCCCCGGTTCGAATTGCAACTCACCGAACAGATAGGTGAGCGCCTGGTATTGAATCCCCAGCCGAAACGCTTCCCAGGCATTGTCGCAGGTGAGCAGCAGCATGATCAGCGGGCCGTAGCCCGCCAGGCTCATGGTCTGGCCGATCCGCAGGCCCACCAGTGGGTCCCGCACCTGGGGCAACAGATCACAGTAAATGCGCAGCTCCAGGGCCCGGTCGATGTGGCCATCCGGTGACAGACTGTTCACGTGGATGCCATAACGCTGTTGCAGGGGGCCCAGGTCGGCCCCATTGGCCTCCAGCGCCTGCAGAGTATAGATAAATCCCAGTATGGGCCGTTTGCTCATGGTCAGTTCCAGAAGTAGACAGTCTTAATTAGGCTATTTATTGAGCAACCTTTTCATTGATTTGCGTCAAATAACTGGCCAGGACTCGCAGGTTTTGGCCGAAACTATCAATCGCTGGTGCTTCACAACCTGTTCACACCGGGCGTCGCTGCCTACCATGGCCACTGTGACAGTTTGAACCACGGCCAGATAACAAGACAACAGAGGTGTTCTATGACTAGCCAGCCCCCAATCAATCCCGGTACCCGCGAGGTGGATGTGGTGATCATCGGCGCCGGGTTCGGTGGCCTTTGCATGGCCATCAAGCTGCTGGAAGCCGGCAATGACAATTTCGTGATCCTGGAAAAAGGCGATGAGGTGGGAGGCACCTGGCGCGACAACAGTTATCCCGGTTGTGCCTGTGACGTACAGTCCCACATGTATTCCTTTTCCTTCGCGCCCAAGACCGACTGGAGCAAGCGTTACGCCCCCTGGGATGAGATCCAGCAGTATATCCTGGACACCACTGAACAATACGGCGTTCGCCCCTATTGTCGCTTCGGCGAGGAGGTGAACTCGGCGCTGTTTGATGAGGATTCCGGTACCTGGACCGTGGGCACCGCCAGTGGTGATCAATACCGCTGCCGCCATGTGGTGCTGGCGTCGGGGCCGCTGCATGTGCCGCAGGTGCCCAATATCAAAGGGCTGGATACGTTCAAGGGCAAGGTATTTCACTCCGCCCGCTGGGATCACGACTACGACCTCACGGGCAAGAACGTGGTGTCCATCGGCACCGGGGGCAGCGCCATTCAGTACTGTCCGGAAATCGCGCCCCAGGTGAAGCAGTTGTATGTGATGCAACGTTCCGCCGCCTGGGTGATTCCCCGGGACGAGCGCAAGTATCTGCAGCTGGAGAAGGCGGTGTTCGACAAGGTGCCCGGTGCCCGGCTACTGCACCGTTATCGCCTGTACTGGTCCAACGAAACCCGGGTCTGGCCCATTTTCAATCCCATGCTGGCCAGGGCCCTCAGTAATCTGGCCAAGGCCTTTATCCGGTTGCAGGTGAAGGATCCGGAGGTGGCGAAAAAGCTGACGCCGGATTATGTGATCGGCTGTAAGCGGGTGCTGATTTCCAACAAGTATTATCCCATGTTCAACCGCGACAATGTGGAGCTGGTGACCGAAGGGATCAAAGAAGTGCGGGAACACAGTGTGATTACCGCCGATGGCAAAGAACGGCCCGCCGACTGCATTATTCTGGGCACCGGTTTTATCGTCGATCCCCGGGTGTATATGAAGAACTTCGAGGTGAAAGGCCTGGGCGGCCGTGATCTGCGGGAAGACTGGCAGGATCACGCGGAATCCTACTATGGCACTGCCACCGCCGGTTATCCCAACCTGTGGCAACTGGTGGGCCCCAATTCCGGCCTGGGCCACAACTCCATCATCTTTATGATCGAGTCGCAGGTGCACTACATTCTGGAAAGCATGAAGCTGTTGCGGAAAAAGAACGCCGCTTACATGGATGTGAAACCCAGCGTGCAGCACAAGTTCAATGACAATCTGCAGCGACGCATCAAAAGTTCCGTATGGGGCACCGGGTGCCAGAGCTGGTATCAGGATGAGCATGGCCGCAACTTTACCGTATGGCCCAAGTCCACCTGGAAGTTCTGGCTGGAAACCCTGCGGGTGAAAGCCGGGGACTACCGCTTCTATCCGGCCCGTCAGCCCCAGTCCAAACCGGCAAAGAAAAAAGTCGCGGCCTGAGACTGTCGGGATAGCGCCAGCAGGCGCTGGGTCAGGGGGTATTCATGGCCAGCCACAGTTCCGCTGTGGCCAGGGCGTCACCCAGGGCATCGTGCAGGGTGACGTCCGGCAGGCCATAGCGGCGCCGGCATTGAAACAGGCGCAGATCCCCGGCGCGAATGGCACCGGAGCGTTGCAGCAAACGTTTGCGTTCCACCGCCATGGTGTCCCGCACCGGCATCAGCAGGGGGGCGCCCCACAGGGTTTTCATCGCCTGGTTGAGAAACCCCATATCAAGTTGTGCATTGTGAAATACCAGCACACTGTGTTCGATGGCCTCCAGTAGCGCTTCCAGGGCCCGGCTTAGAGCCACTCCCTGTTCCAGGTCGGAATCCGTGAGCTGATGGAACACCGCGCTCCGGCCCACCTCGTTTTGCACCGCCACATGAAAGTGCCGGGCCTGGGATAATTGCACGGCGGCCTGCTCGATCACCACCCAGCCGATACTGGCAATCTCGCCGGCGTCCGGTTCCAGAGCGGTGGTCTCCAGATCAATAACCACATAGCGGGTCTGACTGAAACCCAAGTGCGGCAGCGGCTCCGCCAGCCGTTGCGCCAGCAGCGGGTGGCGGGCCTTGCGCCGCCACCAGGCCCGCTGCAGCGGCAGGGTCAACGCCGAACTCATCCCAGGCCCTGCCGATAGTGATTGCGTAGCGATTCCTGAGCGTCGTGCACCACGGTGAAAGCATCCTTCAGATGTTTGCGTTCCAGCTCCGGCAGATCCTTGGGATTGAGATAATTGCTGGCACCCTGGGCAGCGGCAATCTGCTGGCTCTGGTTTTCCACCCGCAGCTGCTGAATGGTGTCAAAGGCATCCTGCAGATTACGGCCGTCGGCAATGGTGAGGGCCTTCTTCTGCATCAACGCCTGCAGCCGCTGACGGGTGTTCACCGCCGCCACGCCACGGGCCAGGGCATGAATCCGCACCAGATCCACAATCGGCATTACCCCCCGCTTCTTGATATCGAATTCATCCCGGTGCTCGCCATTGCGCTCCACCACAAAGCGGCGGAAGATCCCCAGGGGCGGGGTTTGTTCCAATACGTTGGCCGCCAGGGCCGCCAGAAAAATCGTGTTCTGCCCGGCCCGTTGCAGCATGTGCTGTTGCAGCTTCGCACACAGCCCGGCGTCGCCATACACCGCACGTAAATCAAAAAAAATCGACACTCGCATCACCGCGTCCGGGGTGGGGGTGCGGGTCCAGCTGTCCACGGTCCGGCGCCAGCCCTGCAGCCGCTGGCGCCATTCGTCGGTGGTGGCCATCACCTTGCCGTTGCAGAAGGGATAGCCGCAGGCATCCAGCCCGGCGCACACCCGTTGGGCCAGTTCCGCGAACCATTCCAGGTCCTGTTCCGTGGCGCGATCGTCGATCAGCAGGCCGTTGTCCTGATCCGCGCCAATCAGTTGCTCACCCCGGGCCTGGGAACCAAATCCCAACCAGCAGAACGGCACCGGTGCCGGCCCCAGTTCCGCCTGGGCCAGCTCAATCAGGCGGCAGGCCACGGTATCGCTGATGGCGGTGAGCACCCGGCTGATCTGATGGGCGCGCATCCCGCCTTTGATCACTTCCACCTGCAGGCTGGGCAGGGTGTCGATAATGGCGCGCATACCCGTGTTGTTCTGCTGCCGGGACAGGTGTTGCACCAGATAAACCGGGTCATCCCGTCGCGCCAGCATCAGATCAGAGGAGGTGATGATGCCCGCCACCTGGCCGCCGTCCAGCACCGGCAGATGATGAATGCCCTGCTGGGTCATCAGCAGAATGGCATCGAACAGGGAGGCGTTGATATCGATGGTGCGGGGATCTGCGGTCATGATCTCCGCCACCGGGGTGGTCAGGGCCAGGCCCCGGGCCATGGCCCGGCTGCGCAGATCCCGGTCGGTGACAATGCCCAGCAGTTTGCCGGCCTCGGTAATGAGTACCGAAGAGACCCGCCGGTCCGACATGGCCCCGGCCGCCTGCTGGACATTGACTTCCGGACTCAGAGCCAGCGGGTTGCGGCTGATCAGGCCCTCAATGGGCAGCATCATCATATTGGTGTTGGGCTGGTAGCGGGCGGCCCGCCGCAGACGCCGGCTGCGCTGGCTGTGAAAGTGGCGGTCGAAATCTCTCAAATCCGCCCGCAACTGTTCATATTGGGCCCGGGGCAGATGATAAATAAGGCTGTCCTCAATAGCCTGGGCGTAAACCCCTTGTTCCCCCAGGTCCAGACCGTGAATATTGAAACTTTCCCCCTCCCCCAGCTTATCCAGCAACTGCCCCTGACTGCTGCGGATCTCCACCGCGCCGCTGCGCAGAATCCGCAGGGCATATTCACGGTCCCGGGCATTGAAGCGCTGACCGCTGCGCACATACCGGATCTGGATCTGGCGGGCGGTTTGTTGCAGTGCTGCCTCGGGAATCTCGTTAAAGGGCAGGCACTGGCGTAAAAAATCCGCCACCGCCTGGATTTCCGGATGGTTGGGGTCGTTCACCATGGCCTGTTCAACCTCGGTTGTTTTCCCCATGCTAGCGGATTCTGGGCGCAAGCGGGATTAGACTTTGGTTGGCTGTTCCCGTTGCACTTTGGTGACCGGTAGATGAACCTGCAAAAACGTCAGGCTGTCGCTGATGGCCCGGTCCCGGTTCTCGCCGTGATAAATATCGAAGTGACCAATGGGGTACTGAATGATCTGCCCGTTGGGTGCCTGGCGGGCGTAGCGCAGAGTGGGGCCGGCCGGTGCCACGGAGTCCGGTTCACAGATCAAAAACAGAATCGGACACTGCACGTGTCTGGCCCGGCGACCGGGAAGATAGCGGCTGATGGCCAGACCCACCCGGGCCGCTACCTGATCCGGCGGTGGGTTATCTCGGGGCAGCAGGGCCTGATAGCCTGACTGGGCATCGGCGGCGTTCATCAGCGCGGCGGACCGGGGCGGCCCGGCCAGGGGAATCAGCCGCGGCTCCCGGCCCAGCCAGCTGCCGGCCTGGTCCGCCAGGGACAGAGCGGTCACTTTGAGCAGGCCGGCCAGACCCAGGGTCCGGGCCGAGGCGATACCACTGGTGAAGGGGCACTGGGCAATGGCCGCGGCAACCTGCCGGTCTTCGGCGGCAATGGTCATCACATGGCCGCCACCGAAAGAGCTGCCAAAAATGGCCACCTGATCCGGGTTCACCGGCGCCAGCGACCGGACGTAAGCCAGGGCGGCCCGCCAGTCGGTCAGTTGGTGTTGGATGTCCAGCAGTTGCCGGGGCTCGCCACCGCTTTCGCCAAAGTGGCGATAATCGAATACCAGTACCACATATCCGGCGGCGGCGAACGCCTCGGCGTAGGGCGCCAGACCCATTTCCTTCACCGCCCCCAGGCCATGTCCCATGATCAGCGCCGGCCCCGGGGCCTTGCCATGCTGTGGTTGATACAGCCAGCCGGCACAAAAGCTTTCGGCGCTGGAAAAGCGCACGTCTTCCCGCTTCCAGTTGGTGTTGCCCATGACTCCCCCGTTGCAATCTCTAGCTGAGCCTGAGCAATAGATTACCACAGCTGTAACTGGCAGTTATGCACCTGTTGGTTTGGCGGTGGCTCTGTTAGGCTGTGGACTTCCCGGCGGCAGCTGCCACGCTAACAACAGGGAGATCCCGTGCATCCGGTTATTGCCATCCGCAATTTGTCGAAAGTGTATGAAGGGGGGTTCCAGGCTCTGAACAATATTCACCTGGAAATTCAACGGGGCGAGATTTTTGCGCTGCTGGGCCCCAACGGCGCCGGTAAGACCACGCTCATCAGCATCATTTGCGGTATTGTCAATCCCAGCAGTGGTGAGGTGCTGGCGGCGGGCCACGATGTAGTGAGGGAGTTTCGTGCCGCCCGTTCCATCATCGGGCTGGTGCCCCAGGAATTGTCCACCGACGCCTTTGAAAGTGTGTGGAACACCGTAGCCTTCAGCCGCGGTTTGTTTGGCAAGCCCCGCAATGATGCCCACATTGAGAAGGTGCTGCGGGATCTCTCCCTGTGGGACAAGCGCAATCAGCGCATAATGGAGTTATCCGGCGGCATGAAGCGGCGGGTATTGATCGCCAAGGCCCTGGCCCATGAGCCGGATATTCTGTTTCTGGATGAACCCACCGCCGGGGTGGATGTGGAGCTGCGCCGGGATATGTGGAATATGGTGCGGGAGCTGCGCAGCCGGGGGGTGACCATTATTCTCACTACGCACTATATCGAGGAGGCCGAGGAAATGGCCGATCGTATTGGCGTCATCAACAAGGGCGAGATTGTGGTGGTGGAAGAGAAAAAGGCATTGATGCAGACCCTGGGCAAGAAACGTCTGACCCTTTATCTGCAGAATCCTCTGGAGTCTATTCCCGAGGCGCTGACCGGTTACCCCCTGGAACTGTCCGATGGCGGTGACACCCTTACTTTCACCTTCGACGCCAGCCGGGGCCGCACCGGTATCGGCGAACTGCTGCGCAAGTTGAACCAGCAGGGGATCGACTTCAGCGATCTGCATTCCCGGGAAAGCTCGCTGGAAGAAATTTTTGTGAACCTGGTCCATGAAACGGATAATCGAGCCCGATGAACATCTACGCAATTCGCGCCATCTATAAATTTGAAATGGCTCGCACCTGGCGCACGCTGTTGCAGAGTATCGGCTCGCCGGTGCTGTCCACCTCGCTGTATTTTATTGTTTTCGGATCTGCCATTGGCTCCCGGATGGTGGCCATCAACGGCATTGATTACGGCGCTTTTATTATTCCCGGCCTGGTGATGTTTACCCTGCTGACCCAAAGTATTTCCAATGCATCCTTTGGTATTTATTTTCCCAGGTTTTCCGGCACCATTTATGAAGTGTTATCCGCGCCGGTGTCCTTCGTGGAGATTGTACTGGGTTATGTGGGCGCGGCAGCCACCAAATCCCTGATCGTGGGGGTACTGATTCTGATTACTGCCCGCTGGTTTGTGGACTATCACATCCTGCATCCGGTGTGGATGCTGGGGTTTCTGGCGCTCACCTCGGTGACCTTCAGCCTGTTCGGTTTTATCATCGGCATCTGGGCCGACAGTTTTGAAAAGCTGCAGTTGATTCCATTAATGGTGGTGACGCCGCTGGCGTTTCTCGGCGGCAGTTTTTACTCCATCGATATGCTGCCCCCGTTCTGGCAGACGGTCACCCTGTTCAATCCAGTGGTGTATCTGATCAGCGGCTTTCGCTGGAGTTTTTACGGTGTGGCCGACGTCAACGTGGCGGTCAGTTTGGGTATGACCTTGCTGTTCCTGGTGTTGTGTCTGGGCACCGTGTGGTGGATTTTCAAAACCGGCTACCGGATGAAAAGCTAACGACCATCCGGCGCCGTCATTTCCCAGGCCACGGCGTCCACCTGTGGCTGGGGTTGGCGTCGCCAATCCACTGTATTCAGCAGCGCCAACACCGCGGCGGCCCCCAATAAAAACAATTTAAACTGTGGCGTCACAGCCCGGTACCCCTTCAGCTCCAAACCAAACTTCGTTAGCGCAGGCGTTGCCTGCCGCCGGGTTTCTCCCCAACTGCATTGCAGATAGCGGGCCAGGGAGAAAACCTTGCGTGATGACAACGTGTTAGAGCGCGGAGCGACTGTGGTAGTGGGCGCGATCGCAAAAAAATTCGACAGCGCTGCTCTTATTGAGAGCGGAAATCCTCGCCGAAACTGGTTTCGTAGTCCATAAAGGCCAAAGTGGTCTCGCCGTAATAAAGCGCATCGCCGGCGCTGGCCACCAGTCTCAGGAGGTCATCCTGTTCCGGAGGCCGGGGCAGTGTCAGGGCCCACTGTCGTGGATTGTCCGCCACGGCCTGCAGGGGTTGCGGGGTTGCTTCCGCGGTCGCCGGCCCCAGTGCCACCTTGATACCCTGCAAGGCATGGGGCGAATCCACCAGCAGCCGCCAGGGCCCCGATTGAGCCGCGGGCTGCAACCGGATATCCAGCTTGAACTCCGCGTTCTTCAGGGTGCAATGGCCGCTGGGGTAGCGGCAATTGGGCAGGGTCACCAGAGAGTAGGATTCGCCGGCGGCCGCGGCCTGGGGTTTTTCCCCCACCAGCGCGTCGGTGGCAAGATATGCGATCACCGCCAGAATGGGGGCCACGATCATGGCAATGATAATGTGTTTGTTCTTTAGCATGGTGTGGTTGGTTTCCCGATGATAAGGCTGGTGGCGCGGGGCTGCCGGCCATTGTAGCAGAGATAAAAAAGCCTCCGTCACTTTTGGTGTTGGAGGCTGGGGTAGGGCCCGGCGGGTGACCGGGCCCGGTTTTGCCGTGACTGGCCGTCAGCGGACGTGCACTCAGTGAGCCTGGGCTTCGCCGGCGCCGGCCGGCATGCGGATACTTTCCACCATGTCCTGCACGTCCTGGGGCGGCGCTTGGGTCACCCGGGAAACCGCGAAGGCCACCACGAAGTTCACCACCGCACCCACGGCGCCGAAGGCATTGGGCTCAATGCCCAGGAACCAGTGGGGGGAAAGGTCACCCAGGAACGCGGTGCTTTCCACAAACATGATCCCCTTGTGCTGGAATACGTAGAGCAGGGTCACGGTGATACCCGCGATCATACCGGCGATAGCCCCTTCCTTATTGATCCGTTTGTTGAAGATACCCATCATCAACACCGGGAATATGGAAGAGGCTGCCAGGCCGAAGGCCAGTGCCACCGTCCCCGCGGCAAAGTCCGGTGGGTTGAAGCCCAGATATCCCGCCACGGCGATGGCGCCGGCCATGGCGATGCGGCTGGCCATTAGCTCCGACTTTTCCGAAATGTCCGGCATAAAGACCCCTTTGCAGAGATCGTGGGAAATGGCCGAGGCGATGGCCAGTAACAGTCCGGCCGCCGTGGATAGGGCCGCCGCCAGTCCCCCGGCCGCCACCAGGGCGATCACCCAGTTGGGCAGGCGGGCGATTTCCGGGTTGGCCAGCACCATGATATCGCGATCCACGGTCACCATTTCATTCACCGCTTTGTCGGCACTGTATTGAATCCTGCCGTCGGCATTCTTATCCTGAAATTCCAACAGACCGGTGGTCTCCCAGTTCTTAAACCACTGGGGTCGCTCGTCATAGCTCAGGTACTGTCCGGGAGCCGGTTCGATGGTATTCATAAAGTTGAGGCGCGCCATGGCCGCCACGGCCGGAGCAGTGGTGTAAAGGATGGCGATAAATACCAGGGCCCAGCCGGCGGAGGTGCGGGCATCGGCCACCTTGGGTACGGTGAAAAAGCGGATGATCACATGGGGCAGGCCGGCGGTACCGATCATCAGCGACATGGTGTACACAAACATGTTGAGCTGACTCAGCCTGGCCTGGGTGGTGTATTCATGGAATCCCAGTTCCGTCACCACCTGATCCAGCCGGTCCAGCAGGAAAGTGTCCGTGCCGCTCAGGGTGGAACCCAGACCCAGTTGGGGGATGGGGTTGCCGGTGAGATTCAGAGAGATAAAAATAGCCGGGATGGTGTAGGCAAAGATCAACACGCAGTACTGGGCAATCTGAGTGTAAGTGATGCCCTTCATGCCCCCCATGACCGCGTACACGAATACGATGCCCATCCCCACCAGCAGACCGGTGCCGTAGTCCACTTCCAGAAAGCGGGAAAACGCCACCCCAATGCCTTTCATCTGGCCGATAACATAGGTGACCGAGGCAATGATCAGACAGATTACCGCCACGATGCGGGCGGCCTTGGAGTAGTAGCGGTCACCGATAAATTCCGGCACCGTGAACTTGCCGAATTTACGCAGGTACGGCGCCAGCAGCATGGCCAGTAAGACAAAGCCACCGGTCCAGCCCATCAGGAACACCGAGCCACCGTAACCCAGGAAGGCAATCATCCCCGCCATGGAGATGAACGAGGCGGCGGACATCCAGTCCGCGGCGGTAGCCATACCGTTGGCCACCGGGTTGACGCCGCCACCGGCCACGTAAAACTCTTTGGTGGAACCGGCCCGGGCCCAGATGGCGATACCGATATAGAGCGCAAAGGTGATGCCCACCACGATGTAGGTTAAAGTCTGCAAATCCATGGTGTGCTACCTCACTTCTCTTCGACGCCGAATTTACGGTCCAGATCACCCATCTTCTTCGCGTAGATAAAAATCAATACGACGAAGGTATAGATGGAGCCCTGTTGCGCAAACCAGAAACCCAGTTTGTAACCGCCGATTTGAATCTGATTAAGGACATCCACCAGGATCACACCACAACCGAATGAGACCACAAACCACACCACCAGCAGCCACATCATCAGCTTGATGTTGGCAGCCCAGTAGGCGGTTGCGTCTTCTTTGCTTTTAAACGCCATATAAGGAACCCTCCGAGAACTGTCTTTTTGTCGTTGTACCTTCTCGTTTTAAACCAGCGGCCGCTGGTTGGGTATTAGACGTTGGTCGACTTAGACGTTGGTCGAGCGGGAGGTAAGGGCGTTGCGGGCCGGGGAGGTAGGGGGTTAAACGCGGTGGATAAACTGTTCCCGGGGGAACCGATAGCGGCGGTGATAGACACCGTCCTCCGCCCGCTTGCCCACCGCCAGAATCATGGTGACCATGGCGTGGCGGGGCAGCTGCAGGATCCTGCGCACCCGGTGCTCGTCAAAGCCTTCCATGGGGCAGGTATCATAGCCATGGGCGCGAAATGCCAGCATCATGTTTTCGGCCGCCAGGGCGGTGGATTTCACGGCCCAGATTTTCATTTCGCTGACTCCGTAGGGCCCCCGGGGTACCGGCCGCGCCAGACCCGCCAGCAACCCCAGGGCCTTTTTGGCCAGGCCGAAACTGCCCAGTGGGCCCGGGTTATAGTGCAGCAGGGCCACTTTCGAATAGTAGTTGCGCACGATCTGGGGCATGGTCTCCTCCGGCCAATAGTCCAGATTGCGCAGGCTGTTCTGCTTCCAGGTATCCGGGCGGGCAATGATGGGAATCAGCACCTGGGCGGTACGGGCCGCGTTCTGGCCCAGGCAGGCCTCCGCCAGCCGCTGGCGCACTTCTGGCTCCCGCACCACATAGAATTCCCAGGGCTGCAGGTTGGAGGAATTGGGCGCCAGCATGGCCAGATCCAGGCAGTCCTCCACCACTGCGTCCGGCACCGGCTCATCGGTGAACCGGCGCACCGAACGGCGGCTTTCCACCACTTTACGGAACTCCTCTATATTGGTGGCCGGCGCCACTGCTTCGTCTCGATAGTCGGTCATGGCTTTCCCTTTAACTGCTTGCTACCCGGCAGGCGCCTGACGCTGGCGGCCCGGCTTGCGCCGCTTGGGGTTGGGTGGGTTTGTTGGCGGGTTTTCCACTCATTTCACTAAATTTATCTGGGTGTTGGAGTAAATCGGTGCGGGGATATGGGCCATACGGTGGCCTTATGCTCACATAGTTTCAACGGTCGGGCAAGTCAACAGAATGCCGGGTGCGGACTCATCGGGTTCCCGGGTGTCGCGGCCAGATTTGGGAGTAAACAGGTACTCCGGCCACCGGGAGTGAATGGTCACAGCGGTTTTGATTGCCAGCCATTCTGTCTTTGTATTAGTCTGTACCTAGCCGATCGTCTAGGCCAGCTGGCTGATAATCATGTCAATCTCCAGCAGGCCGGTGATCATGATTGTGGGATAAGAAATATAATCGGGAAAGTTTTATGACAGGAATAATAACCCATCTTTTCAAGACTGATATAAGAAGACTTCTGTTGCCGACAGCGACACTCCTGACCCTGCTGTTTGCCACCGGCTGCTGGCAGGACGTGGAAGTGCCTGATGAAGGTTATGTGCCCGGTATTCCCTGGCTGGTGGGTTCCACCCTGATTAAACTCGCCCCCTTTGGCTACGAAAAGGCAGAGTATTTCATCCAGGGCACTGCCAAAAGTTATACCACTCCAGAGCCCCGCAGCAGTGATGGCAAGTGGGACGTGACGGTGGAGGACGAAGCCGATTTCCGCACCCGGATCGTTGTGTATCGGCCCACAGATCCGGCGAAGTTTAATGGTACTGTCATCATTGAGTGGCTCAACGTCAGTGGGGGTACCGAAGCTTCATCTGAATGGATAATGGCTCATACCGAGTTGATGCGCAGCGGTTATGCCTGGGTTGGGGTGTCAGCGCAAAAGGGTGGAATAGAAGGAGGCGGCGTCAATGTCATCTCGATTTCGCTGCGCCTGAAAAAATTGAACCCCAAGCGTTACGGTACGCTGTTTCATCCCGGAGACAAATACGCCTACGACATTTTTAATCAGGCGGCCAAAGCGGTGACTCAGCCGGGCCATTTTAACCCGCTGGGTGAACTCCAGTTGGAGCGGGCCATTGCCTCCGGCGAATCCCAGTCAGCGGATCATCTGCTGACTTACATCAACGCCCTGGCGCTGCAAGAGAAAGTATTCGATGGCTATTATGTTCACAGCCGGGTGCACGGTTCAATGACGCTGCAGCCGGAACAGCGCGAGCGGGATTTCAGCGAGCGGGAAACGGTTTACGTAAGGGATGATATCGACGTGCCGGTATTGATCTTCCAGACCGAGAGCGACCTGGCCGTGCTGGGCGCCGATGCGGACAGCCAGCCCGATAGCGACATGATTCGCACCTGGGAGGTGGCCGGCACCGCCCACGCCGACCGCTACGTGGGTAACGTTGGCCTCACCGATAAAGGGGACAATCCAGCCGTGGCGGCGGTGGTGGAGACACGCTATGCCGTGCCCATCGTGGTAAAATGCCCTAATCCCGTGAATTCCGGCCCCCAACACTTTATTGAACAACTGGATTCGTACCGGAGTACCCCCGCGACCGGCGGAGCGTTTTATGCAGGACCCGGTGGCTGGCGGATTGGCGAGGGATCAATTCGGCAATGTGCTGGGCGGCATCCGTACCCCTTATGTGGATGTGCCCATTGCCACCTTGTCCGGTGAAGGGCAGGGCGAGAGCGAAATCCTGTGTCAGACCTATGGCACCACCCGGTTGTTTGATCAGCAGACTCTGGCCCAGTTATATCCGGATCCACAGAGTTATGTATCCGCGGTACACGAGTCGGTGAACGATGCGGTCAGTAAAGGCTATTTGCTGGCCCCCGACGGTGAGCTGATAAAGGCCTGGGCGGTGGAGTCTGGTATCGGTCAGTAAACATTGCGGTGGACTGGAGCAGGCGGCATCCATTCCGCTATGGGCCGGTAACCGTTGACCCAGTCTATAAGTTCCGCAGCGGGCATGGGCTTGCTGATACAATAACCCTGGGCAATGGAACAGCCCATGCCGATCAGCAGGCTGCCCTGTTCCACGGTTTCCACACCCTCGGCAATGACGTCCACAGAGAAGGTGTCAGAGAGATTGATAATGGCCTGAACGATGGCATGATCGTTGGAGTCGCTAATCATATCCCGCACAAAAGAACGATCAATTTTTATTTTCTTTATGGGTAAATCTTTGAGATGGGTCAGCGAAGAGTAACCGGTTCCAAAATCATCCAGTGCCGCGGTAATACCGTATTGCTTTTGGCAAAGGTTCAATACCTGGTTCACGTGATTGGCATTGGAGAGGGAAGTGCTCTCCAGTACCTCCAGTTGCAGGAACGAGGCATCCGCCTTTCTATGCTTGCGCAGCAATTCATTGAGTTCCGACAGGAAGTGTGGTGATTGCAAATGCCGTGGCGAGATATTAATGCTTATCGTAATTTCAAGGCCGGCCTTTTGTAACAGGGCCAGCTGCTGAAGCGCGGCATCCATCACCCATTTTCCCAAGAGTAATTCCATTTCCGTACCGTAGGCGGCCTCAAGGAATTCGCCGGGGGGCAGTATGCCCCGTTCGGGGTGGCGCCAACGGATCAGGGCTTCGGCCCCCACCACCTGGCCGCTGACCATGTTGACCTGCGGCTGGTAATAAAGCTCCAGCTCGTTCTGTAACATGGCCTGTTTCAGGCGCCGGAGTGATTCATGCTGAATGGTGAACTGTACATCGTGGTCCGGATTATAAATGCCAATCCGATTCCGTCCCGCCAGCTTGGCGCGGTACATGGTTTGATCGGCCTGGCGAATCATGGTGTCCAGGTCCCCATGATCCAGGGGGCAGAAACTGGCGCCAATGGTGCTGCGAATGGAAAAGCTGCGGCCTTCGATGGTGCAGGGTTGCGCCAATGTGAGCTGGACCGCCTTCAGCACCAGTTCACAATGTTCCTCATTCTTGATATTGCTTAACAGCAAAATGAATTCGTCGCCGCCCAAACGGGCAGCGGTTTCCCCCTCGCGGATGTTGGATAGCAGACGGTCTGCCATTTCCACCAGCACCTTGTCGCCGGTATCGTGGCCGCATTCATCGTTGATCTGTTTGAAATTGTCCAGGTCCACGAATGCCACCACCAGCCGTCCACTCTGGGCTTGGGGGCTGGTGGTGGCCTGATCGAAGCGTGCTTTCAGCAGCTCGCGATTGGGTAAATTGGTGAGGGGGTCGTAGTGGGCCAGATATTCCAGTCGCTGCTGCTGCAGTTTAGCCTGAGTGATGTCGGTGAAGGCACAGATAAAATATTTGAGCCGGCCATCGTTGTGATACTGCGCTTTCACAATCAGCCACTGCACCATTTGCTTGCCGTTTTTACGGGTGGCGTTGATTTCACCCTGCCAGCGGCCCTGTTGCCGGGCCCGGTTCCACACTTCTTTATCGGACTCCGTGTAAAGCGCCCGTATGGGGTAACCGATGATTTCCGCGCGTCCATAGCCCATGACTTTTTCGAAGGCCGAGTTGGCATAGTCAATCCGCTCGTTGGCGCCGGTGATCATAATGCAGGCCGGACTTTGTTCGGTGGCGCTGGACAGTTTCTGCAGCTCTTCCTCCCGTTCCTGGATCATATGTGCCATGTAACTGAATTGCAGTGCCAGTTTCTGCAGCTCATTCTCTTTAATATCCTCCGCCGATTTATCATAGTGACCTCGGGCAATCTGTTCGGCCCAGGCCCCCAGAGTCTCCAAAGGCTGTTTGAGTTCCCGGTGCACGCTGTAGCGGAGCGCCAGTGACATCAGGGCAGCCAGGGTCAGTGCCAGGGTGGCTGCGTACAGCAGATAACGCTGTATTGCTGCCCGGTTATCCTCCGGCGCCAGGCTGATATTGATCCGACCAATGTGTTGATCCCGATAGTGGATTTCCTGTTCCAGTTGCATCAGATGGGGGTTGTGGGAAGGCCGTTGCAGCGTAAACAGCGGTGCGCTGTCTTCCGGGTAGTAAACCTCTAACCGGTACAGATTGGGGTCGTTGGCAAATTGTTCACCCAGTGCCTGAATCGCGGACTGGTCCAGTGACCACAGGGGTTCGGTTAAACTCTTGACCATGGCGTCCATCTGACGGTGGGCGTGTTCGTGGCTCTGGCTGTAGCTTTGCTGATAGAGCACATAGCCGGTGACGGACAACGTAATCAACAGCCCAAGAATCACGATGCTGATACTGAAGCTGGTGATCCGCTGCGCGATACCCGTTGTTTTCATGGGCGGTCCCGGGTGTAAGTCCTGCTGGGGACGGGAGTGGGGGCCGCTGGGTTTTCGCCGGCCAGATACGCAATCATCTGTTGGGCCACGGCGCGTCCGATCTGATAGAAATCCACTGCCACGTAGCCATCCACCAGGCCCTCGTTCAGCAGGCTGAGTTGGGCCTCGCTGAGATGCCCCGTGGCAAACAACAGGGAGGTGTGGTGGCTTGCGCCGTTTGTCTCCAGAGCAGTGAGCATGGCCTGGAGGCGATGGGGCTCCAGTACCGGCCAGTGGCCAACGGCGATGAAGACGTCTGGTTGGAGCTGGGTTAAGGTGGTCTGCAGCTGGCGCAGGGCGCGGTTCACCGAGTCCCCACTGTCCCATGGGCAACGCGCCAGTTCGGTCCAGCCACGGTTGAGTACCTCCCGCACACCCGCCATGCGCAGGTTCAGATTGGTATCGTTCTCGGCACTCATCAGGCACAGGGTGCCCCCCTTGGGGTGCAATTGGCGGGCAAGATACCCCAGCTCCCGCCCCATTTGCCGGTTGTCCATACCCACATAGGCCAGTGACAGGCCCTGGTAGGGGGCACTCAGGGGTGAATCAAAGGTAAACACCGGAACGCTGAGAGACTTCAGACGATGGGCCAACAGTGCGGAATGGGTAACGGAAACCGCCAGGGCGTCGATGTCGTGGGTGGTCACAGCCGCATCCAGGGCTTGCAATTGTGCCCGGGGACTGGCGGAACCTTCCGGCCCCAGCAGCAAACACTGATACTGACGGCGGCTGGCATATTCCTGGCAGCCGCGCCAGGCGGCCACGAAGTTCAGGTCGCTGACGCTTTTGGCCAACAGGGCAATACTGCCTTGCTCTTTTGTGGCGTTTGGCGTGTTGGCGGCGCCTGGCGTGGCTTGTCCGGTCAGTGCGATACCGTGGCAGGCCAACACCAGAACCGTGACCTGGATCAACCGGTGTGTCACCCCAAATCAACTCCCTTTGGTGGGCTCCTCCGGTAAGTATAGAGGTGAAACCGGGGTTTTGCCGGTGACGCCGGGCCTGGTGCAAGTTCAACTATTGATTCAATGCCTGCCAGGCCATCATGGAGCCGGTGAAAACGTCCACGTTTTTGTAGCCTTTGGCTTTAAGAAAGCTGGCCCCGGCGGTGGCCCGTTTGCCGCTGCCGCACATCACAGTGTAATGCCGGTCCGGCGGCAACTCGGGGTAGCGCTCCGCCAGATGGCCCAGGTAAATATGGGTGGAGCCGGGCATGGGCATGGCCTCCACTTCCTCCGCCTTGCGCACATCCAACAGTGTCCAGTGGTCCCATTGTGCCAGACGCTGGCGGACGCTGTCGGCGGCGACCGTATCGATCTGCTCAATGGTCCGGTCGTCGCTGGTCACCTGCATGGGCACATCGGTGGTGTATCCCTGTACCGTATCGATACCCATCCGCATCAGCTGGCGGTGGGCATCCAGGGCCTGTTGGTAGTCCGCCGCCACCAGCATAATGGAAGGCTTGTGCGCCAGAAACCAGCCGGCATAGGCGCTAATCAGGGGGCCGTGCAGACACAGGCTCTTCTGAATGTAACGGGCTTTCACCGTATTCAGATCCCGCACATCCAGAATGACGCCGGTGGCTTTGGTGCGATCCAGCCAGCGGCTCAGATTGCCGTTGCTGAGGGGCTGACATTGCAGGCGTGACAGGTTCAGAGCCACCCCTTCCACGTTGGCGTTTTCCATCATCTGAAAGTAGGGCGCCTGGTAGTGGGTTTCTGCCGTCTTGCGGGCGATAAAGGCCTGCTCATCGCCCGCGCTGATGGGCGGGTTGAAGCGGCGTTCATAGCCGATGGTGGAGAACTCCCGATCCGCCATGCCGCTGCCACAGACTGAGCCGGCGCCGTGAGCCGGGAACACCTGCACCTGATCCCCCAGTTGCACGAGTTTTTGCAGACTGCGATACAGCAGTCCCGCCATGTGTTCATCCCGTCCCGGATAGAAGTCGGTGCGGCCTACGTCACCAATGAACAGCGTATCCCCGGTAAACACGCCCACCGGCGTATCCTCGCTGAAGTTGGTGTCGAACAGGGAGTAACAGACGCTGTCAAACGTGTGACCCGGGGTTTCCAGTACACACAACCGCAGTTTGCCGATGTTGAAACAGTCGTCTTCATAAACCGTTTTGGCGTAGGAAATGTGCGCATCGGAATGAGGGCCATGCCAGACCGTGGCGCCGGTCAGTTGTGCCAGCGCATGGGCGCCGGAGATAAAATCCTCGTTGCGATGGGTTTCCAGAATATGAACAATCTTGCACTGGTGTTCGTTGGCGATCTCAATATAGCGCTGACAATCCAGTTGCGGATCAATAACGCAGGCGTGACCGCTGTCGCCCACCACATAGGAAAGGTGTGCGAGTCCCGGGGTTTTCTCTGTGTGTAAAAACATCGTTTAACTCCTGTCTCCGCTTCAATTGCTTCCTTTAATTTCAGAAAACAAATCCCGTGCCAGCCTGGAACTGTAAAATTAATGCAGATGGATCAGGGGGTTAGGGAGGCGGTTTGGATCGCGATTGGCAGGGAAAATCACGCAGGTTTTACAGGGTCGTGTAGCTATTACAAGGTGGCAAGGCGATAGGGTAACCAGGGCCCGGGCCCTGGATATGGTCTATTCAAGCACCACCAGGTGATTGGGTAATTCATTTTTCTGTTCAGTGGCGGGGGCGTATTGCTGCAGCAGGGCACCGCAGGCATTGATACAGCCGATCATGCCCTGCAGGGTCTGGCGTTGCTTGATATGGTCGATCAACTCGTTGACGATGCCCTGCCACTGGGGATTGCTCACGTGTTGGCTGATGCCACGGTCCGCGATTATTTCCACATAGTGCTCCGCTTCGGCAATAAAAATCAGTACCCCGGTTTCACCTTTGGTATGGTGTAGATTCTGTTCCAGAAACTGGCGTCGGGCCAGGTTGGCGGCCCGCCAGTACTTGATGTGTTTGGGCACCAGTGCCATGGTGACTGCGGGAAGCCGAAACACGATGGCCAGCACAATAAAGTTAATCCACTGCATCAGCAGCAAGTCTTCCGCGGTCAGCCAGAGCGGCGTGAGTTTCAGCACCAGTGGCGCCAGCAGGGCCACCAGCGCCGCGTAGAGGGTGGGAATGTACAGATAATTATCGGCCTGTCGTGCCAGCACCATCACCAGCTCCGCATCGGTGGTGCGCTCCACTTCGGCAATGCTGTTGGCAATGGTTTCCAGTTCCGCGTCGTTCAATAATGTCATTACCATCCCCCCGAGGCGCCGCCGCCTCCGAAACTGCCACCACCGCCGGAGAAGCCGCCACCGCCGCCAAAGCTGCCGCCGCCGAAGCCGCCACCGTAATAGCTGCCGTAACGCCGGCCACCGCCCAGACGGCGCATGCCGCCCCCCAGGGTGTTTATCACAATGATGATGATAAAAATGATCAGGGGTATCCAGGCCGGTGAGTTACGACGCTCCCGGCTCTCGCGCATCTTGTACTGACCACCCAGGGCCGCCACGATGGCGGTGGCGCCGGCCTCGATACCCTGTTCAAACTGCCCCCGCTTGAAGGCCGGTCGAATCACTGTCTGAATAATATTGTTGGCGATGGCGTCGGTGAGTTTTCCTTCCAGGCCGTAGCCCACTTCAATGCGCAGCTTGCGTTCTGCTTTCGCTACGATCAACAGCACACCATTGTCTTTTTCCTGCTGGCCAATGCCCCAATGCCGGCCCAGTTGATAACCGTAGTCTGCAATGTCATATCCCTGCAGTTGTGGCAGGGTCACCACCACCACCTGATTGCCGGTGGCGTTTTCGTGGGCTTTGAGTTGGGCGCTGATTCGTTGTTCCACCGCGCCGCTCAACAGGTTGGCGGTATCCACTACCTGGCCGCTGAGTTTGGGAAAGGACGGCGCCGCCTGCAGGTTGGCAAGCCCCACCAGAAACAACGGCAAGAACAGCGCCAGCCGCAGCATCAGAATTCCACCTGGGGTGCCTGCTCGGCACCGGTTGTGGTGGCTTCATAGGTCTCCCGGATGGGCATATCACTGTACAGAATACTGTGCCAGATACGCCCGGGAAACGTGCGTATCTCGGTGTTGTAAGCCTGTACCGACTGAATAAAGTCGCGCCGGGCCACCGCAATGCGGTTTTCCGTGCCCTCCAGTTGGGACTGTAAGGTCAAAAAGTTCTGATTCGACTTCAACTCCGGATAGCGTTCCACCACCACCATCAGCCGGCTCAGGGCGCTGGTGAGCTGGCTTTGCGCCGCTTCGAATTTTTGCAGCGCCTCGGGATCATTGATAATGGACTGGTCCACCTGCATGGAATTGACCTTGGAACGGGCTTCCACCACCGCCTGCAGGGTTTCCCGCTCCTGTTCCGCAAATCCTTTCACTGTGGCCACCAGATTGGGTACCAGATCCGAGCGGCGTTGATACTGGTTTTCCACCTGGGCCCAGTTGGCTTTCACCTGCTCATCCAGGCTGGGAATATTGTTGATACCGCAACCGCCCAGGGTAAACAGGGCAGTGATCAAAGCCAGTGTAACTATCACCCGCTGCCGCTTCATTGAAAACTCCATAGTGATGGGAAAACGCGCCCAGTGTATGCAAACTGCCGCTGTTTTACCATGCCGCCCCTGACTCCGCCAGCAGGGCCGAGTAACCTTCCCGATAACTGGGATAACGCAGCCGGTAGCCAAGCTGGTGCAGGCGTTGGTTGCGACAGCGCTTGTTGCGGGGGGCGCTGTCCGCCGCCTGCACCCGCCGTGGCGGTGGGGTGTTCAGCTGTTGGGCCAGCCATTGACAGACTTCCTGCTCCGGCGCCGGTGCGTCATCCACGCCCACCAGTATCGGTGGTGGCTGAAACCCCTGTTCCACGCGCTGAATCAGAAATGCCAGCAACCCCACGCAATCATCCTGATGGATACGGTTGGTGTATTTGGGCGGGCTGGCCTGGACCTCGGCGCCCGCCCTGACCCGCCGCATCAGCCAGGTGCGGCCCGGCCCATAGATGCCGCCGAAGCGCACGCTGGTGCCGGGCACCCCGGCATCCCGCAGCAGGGTCTCTGCTTCCAGCACCCGCCGGCCGTTAAAGCGCTGGGGGCGGGTGGGGCTGTCCTCGTCCACCCAGCTGCCATCGGTCTGGTGATAAACCGCCGTGCTGGACACAAACACCAACCGCCTGAGGGGATGCTCCTGAAGTGCGTCCAGCAGATGGCGCAGCGCCCGTGGGTAGCCGGCCTCATAGCCGGCGTCACTGCGTTCGGCGGGGGTGCCGGTATGCACCACGTAATGAATCCCGGCCGGCAACAGATCGGCGGGCAGGGGCTGATGCAGATCCCCCTGCAGGCACGGAAACGGCAATGCCACCGCCGATCGCCGCAGACCGTACACCTGGTGTCCGGCCGCTTGCAGCTGTTGTCCCAGAGCCGTGCCAATGGCACCGCAACCGGCCAGCAGAATCGTCGCCATGGGCTCGCTCCCTGATAGCTAAACTATTAAAACCTTCTGTATGCAATGGCCTTATGCTATCGTTTTGTGATCCCAGTGACCAGTAGGGGAAGACCCGACACCATGACTCTGACGGAACTGAAGTATATCGTCACCCTGGCCCATGAACGGCATTTCCGGCGCGCCGCCGAGCGCTGTTTCGTCAGCCAGCCCACTTTAAGCGTGGCCATTAAAAAGCTCGAGGATGAACTGGACGTGACCATATTTGAGCGTAACCGTTCCGATATGCGGGTGACCCTGATCGGCGAACGCATTGTGGCCCAGGCGCGCAAGGTGCTGGAAGAGGCGGAACTGGTCAAACAGCTGGCCCAGCAGGGTAAGGGGCAACTGAACCTGCCGTTGCGGGTGGGCGCCATTTTTACCGTCGGGCCTTATCTGTTTCCCCATCTGATCCGCCATATCAAACCCATTGCGCCGGAGATGCCGCTGATCCTGGAGGAGAACTACACCGGCGTGTTGCGACAGAAACTGCGCAGTGGCGAACTGGACGCCATTATTATTTCCCTGCCGTTTGAAGAACCGGATGTGGAGTTGCTGGATCTGTATGACGAACCTTTTGAGGTTTTGATTCCGGCGGAGCATCCCCTGGCCCGGCAGGAAAAGATCACCCGCAAGCAACTGGAAAAGGAAAATATCCTGCTATTGGGTGAGGGGCACTGCTTTCGGGATCAGGTGTTGAATGCCTGTCCGGGTATTTTGAAAGGCAGCGATGAAACCAGTCTGCCCCAGGGCACGTCCCTGGAGACGTTGCGGCATATGGTGGCATCCGGGCTGGGGCTGACCATTCTGCCCAGCTCCTCCTCGGACAAACACATCTACGACACCGACACTCTGGTGGAGCGGCCGTTCGCCGGCAAGACCCCCTACCGGCGGGTGTCTCTGGCCTGGCGCCAGCGTTTTTCCCGGCCCAAAGCCATTGACGCTCTGGCCCAGGCCATCACCAGTTGTTCCCTCCAGGGCGCCGCGACCCTGTAATGGCCGGGTCTGCGGTCGCCCCGGACTTTTTCGCCAGCACCCCGGTGACCGAGCTCAAGGGGGTGGGGGCGGCCCAGGCGCAAAAACTCGCCCGGCTGGGGATTCACAGCCTGCAGGATGTGCTGTTTCATCTGCCTTACCGCTATCAGGATCGCACCCGGCTGGTGCCCATCGGCGCCACCCGGGAAGGCAGCGAAGTGCTGATTCAGGGGCGGGTACTGATGGCGGATGTGGTGATTCGCAAGCGCCGCAGTCTGCTCTGCCGCATTGAGGATGGCACCGGCCAGCTACACCTGCGTTTCTTTCACTTCTCCACCAGCCAGAAAAATCATTTCACCCCCGGCGCCATTGTCCGCTGTTACGGCGAGGTGCGGTTCACCGGCCTGGGGCGGGAGATGGCCCATCCGGAGTATCGGGTTCTGGACTCGGAAACGGTGCCGGTGGATGCCGCACTCACCCCGGTATACCCCGCCACCGAGGGCATCTCGGTGCTCACCCTGCGCAAACTCAGCGATCAGGTGCTGAAACTGCTGGGCCGGGCCCAACCGGTGGCGGAATTGCTGCCGTCCCAGGCACTGGCGGGAACGGATTGGCCTTCCCTGGCCGATGCCCTGCGCTACGTGCACCGGCCGCCGCCGGACGCCCCGGTGCAGGCCCTGTTGGACGGCACCCACCGGGCCCAGCAGCGACTGGCCCTGGAGGAGCTCACTGCCCATCATCTGAGTCTGCTGCGGTTGCGGCAACGGGTGCAGAGTCAGCGGGCGGTGGCCCTGCCCGCCACTGCAACCCTGGAGCAGCAACTGCTGGCGGGCCTGCCATTCCAGCCCACCGCCGCCCAGCAGCGGGTACACCGGGAAATCAGCGGCGATTTGTGCCGTGACCGGCCCATGTTGCGGCTGGTGCAGGGGGACGTGGGCGCCGGCAAAACCCTGGTGGCGGCCCGGGCGGCGCTGCTGGCCATTGATGCGGGCTACCAGGTGGCGATGATGGCACCCACCGAAATTCTGGCGGAGCAACACTACCATGCCTTTGTGGAGTGGCTGGAACCCCTGGGGCTGCAAGTGGCCTGGCTGGCGGGCAAACTGAAGGGCAAAAAGCGCGACCTGCAGCTGGGACTGATCGCCACCGGCACCGCGCAAATGGTGGTGGGTACCCATGCCCTGTTTCAGGATGACGTGCGCTATCGCGGCCTGGCCCTGGTGATCGTGGATGAGCAGCACCGGTTCGGGGTCCACCAGCGGCTGGCGCTGAAGCAAAAGGGCGTGGACCAGGGGCTGGTGCCCCATCAGTTGATCATGACCGCCACTCCCATCCCCCGTACCCTGGCCATGAGTGCCTACGCCGATCTGGACACCTCGGTGATCGATGAGCTGCCCCCCGGGCGCACCCCGGTGCAAACGGTGGTGGTGGACAACAGCCGCCGCCAGGAAGTGGTGGAACGGGTGCGTCATGCCTGTGAGGAGGGGCGGCAGGTGTACTGGGTCTGCACCCTGATTGAGGAGTCCGAGGCCCTGCAATGCCAGGCGGCGGAGGACACTGCCCGTCAGTTACAGGAGTGGCTGCCCCGGGTGCGGGTGGGGCTGGTGCATGGCCGCCTCAAGGCGGCAGAGAAAGCCGACATGATGGACCGCTTCAAGCGCGGGGAGCTGCAACTGCTGGTGGCCACCACGGTGATCGAAGTGGGGGTTAATGTGCCCAACGCCAGCGTTATGATCATCGAAAACCCCGAGCGTCTGGGGCTGGCCCAGTTACATCAGCTACGGGGCCGGGTGGGTCGTGGCGCCACCGCCAGTGTGTGCCTGTTATTGTACCAAAAGCCCCTGTCGGCGCTGGGACGGGAACGACTGGACATTCTGCGTCAGACCAATGACGGCTTTGTGATTGCCGAGCGGGACCTGCAGCTGCGGGGCCCCGGCGAGGTACTGGGAACCCGCCAGACCGGGGCCATGAGTTTCCGCATCGCGGATCTGCTGCGGGATCAGGGGCTGCTGGAAGACAGCAAACGCCTGGCCGAAGCCCTGTTACAGGATAACCGCGCCCTGGGTGATCGGCTGATCCAGCGCTGGCTGGGCAATGCCGCGCAATACGGTGAGGTTTAGGCACCCTCAGAGCAGGTTTAAGCGGCCACTGTCACCGGCAGGGGCGGCAAAACCGACTACACTTGTACCATGCGAAACAGTTCAACGGTGCGGCGGTAATGAGCGGTAAAGTACTGGTAGTGGAAGATAATCCCGACAATATGAAGCTGGTGACCTGGATTCTGGAGGACGAGCATTACGCCGTCACCGGGGTCAATTGTGCCGAGGACTGTCTGGCCCGGGTGGAGGACGAGGAGTTCGATGTGATTCTGATGGATATCTCCCTGCCGGGTATCGACGGCAAGGAGGCCACCCGCCGGCTGCGGGCCCAGGCCCGCTTTCAGCATCTGCCCATCATTGCCCTTACCGCGCACGCCATCAAAGGCGAGGATGAGGAAATTCTGGCGTCTGGGGTCACCGATCTGATTACCAAACCCCTGGATGAGGAAGTGCTGCTGTCCCGCCTGCGTAAGCTGCTGAACTGATTTCAGCCCCGCTCGGTGCGATTGCGGCCCCCGTGCTTGGCCTGATACAGGGCCTTGTCGGCGCGGTCGAAGCAGGCCTCAATGGAGTCACCCTCGGTGAAACTGGCCACCCCCACCGACACCGTGACCGGAATGCGTTGCTGATTGAAATTGAACGGACACTCTGCCACCGCGGCCCGCACTTTATCCATGGCCACGTAGGCGGATTCCAGGGCGGTCTCCGGCATCACCACCACGAACTCCTCGCCGCCGTAGCGGGCCACGAAATCCTTCTGCCGCATGCGCCGATTGATTTCCCGGGCCACCAGGCGCAGTACCTTGTCCCCCCGCAGATGGCCCAGGGTATCGTTGATCTGCTTAAAGTGATCCACATCGATCACGCCGATGGACAGCGGCCGGTGGTGGCGGCGCCAGCGTGAGTACTCGGAACCGATGTATTCGTCGAAGGCGGCGCGGTTGGGGAGATCGGTGAGGGCATCCCGCAGCGCCTGCAGGCGCTGGGCTTCCAGGCTGTTCTTCAGCTCCATGGCCTCGCTTTCCATGGACGCCATGCGCTGGCCCAGGGCCTCCACCCGCTCGTAAACGTCATCCCGCCGCTGTTTTTCCTGGCTGTGGAATTGATCCACCGCCGACACGATACGGCTGACCATGCTCTCGATATCCAGCTTCAACTGCCCCAGATCATTGCTGGCGGCCACGTTGGCGCGCATGTCCGCCAGTTCCTGGCGCACGTCTTTGTCCAGCTGTTGCTGGTTGCGCTGGGACTGGGCCTCGCCCTCCCGGGCACTGGTGAGGAATGACTGGATTTCATTGAGGCGCTGGTGCAGGGCCACCAGAAAACCTTCGAATTCCCGCTGTGCCACCATGCGGGTGGAGGCCACCAGTTGCGCGGTTTCGTCCAGGATTTCCGGCAGTTCGTCCAGGCTGTAGGAAGCATCGATGCGGGCGGTCAGTTGCGTCTTGCGGCTGGCACAATCCT
The DNA here is from genome assembly GCA_002701845.1 of Pseudomonadales bacterium. GTDB lineage: Bacteria > Pseudomonadota > Gammaproteobacteria > Pseudomonadales > Ketobacteraceae > Ketobacter. Next base: position 49,659 of record NZXG01000006.1, on the reverse strand, counting down.
CCGGTACATCCAGGTTGCCCAGCAGGTTATGCAGCACCTGGGTGACCCGCTGCAGCAGATCCTGCTCCCGTTCCTGGGCGGCTGTTTCGATGGGTGCCGGACTGGCGGCTGCCGGCGCCTCCGGGGGGGATGCCGCGGGCCCCGCGTCCGGGGCCTGCTGCGCCGTGGGGTTCTCCAGCGGTGCTGCCTGGACCGTCGCCGCCGCGTCGGATTCCCCGGGGGCGTCACTGGCGTTTTTATCCCCACCGAACAGCCGGGCCAGCAGTCCTTCCCGACGTTGTCCCAGCTCGCCGATACGTTCCAGCAGGTGCTCGGTCACTTGGCGGTGGGCGGTGTTGAGACCGGTAATCACCTCACTGGGCACACCGTTACCCGCCAGCAGATCCGGCAGTGCCTTGCGCAGACTCTTGATGGTGCTTTTGCTGGCCCGGGGCAGGCTCAGTTCCAGATAATGGGCCAGTTGGGCGTCGATGGCCTCCTGCAGGGCGGCCTGGTCGTCCTTGCGCCGGTCATCCAGGGCCACCACCGCCTGTTCCAGGTTGGCTATGGTGGGTTCCAGGGAGCGCACATCATAACCCTGACGCAGGCCGGTACGCAGAGCCGCCAGCTGTTCGTCCAACGCCGGGTCCAGACCATCCGCCGCCAGGCTGACCCGCACCAGACCCCGCCGCAACAGGTCCAGCCGTTGCTGATCCTGTTTCTGATTGACATCAAACTGTTCCAGGGCGGAGAGGTATTTCTCTTTCCAGTTCAGATTGCTGGCGTCGGACATGAGAGGAGCGGCATCTCGTTGTGGGTTTTCAACTAAGTATAGAAAAGCTCGTGAAAACGCCTAATTTTTTTCGTTAGACTTGCTTGGCTGCCGGCTGCAGTGCCGCCGCCAGTCCCTCCGGCAGGGCCACTTCCATGGCAATGGGGCGGTGGTCGGAATAGTCGTAGTCCAGCACTTTCACCTGATTGATTTTCAGGCTGGGGGAAACCAGGATGTGGTCGATATTGCGGGTGGGGTTCCAGCTGGGATAGGTGTGATGATCCCCGCTCACCTGCTTCAAGTGAGTGTCCCGCAGGGGGGTATCAATGATCTGGTCGCTGCGGCAGTTCATATCCCCCATCACCACCACGTGTTCATGGTGCTGGATCAATTCGCGGATGTAACCCAGCTGGCGGAAACGGGCCCGCTCACTGAGGGCCAGGTGCAGACCCACCAGCACCAGAGTGTCCCGTTCATTGCCGTATTTGGCGACAATGGCGCCCCGGCCCTTGAGCCCCGGCAGTTTGTGGTCCTCAATTTCGTAAGGCACAAACCGGGACAGTACCCCGTTACTGTATTGGCCAAACCGGCCCAGGTCTCGATTCAGTTGCTGATACCAGTAGTCGAACCGGGCCTGCTCCGCCAGGTACTCCACCTGGTTGACAAAGCCGCTGCGCAGACTGCCTCCGTCCACCTCCTGCAGGCACACCAGATCGTAATGGTTCAGCACCTGGGCGATGTAACCCAGACGCTGCAATCCGCGCCAGTCCGGCAGCAGGTGGCGCCAGCTGCGGGTGACATAGTGGTGATAGGAACTGGTGCCGATGGCCGCCTGGATGTTGTAGCTGAGCAGCCGTAACACCGTCGGTGGCGGTGGCGTGTCGAGGCGGGCCTCGCGGGCAGAGTTGATATCAAAATTCACAGCGGATCACTCTGGGAGGTAGCTCAATGAATGGGAGGGTTGCCTGTGAGTAATTGTAGGCACTAATCGGTGGCGGTTCTATGACGGGATTCCGGATTCGGGCGCCGGTTACCGACCCATGCCGGCGCCCCGCTGTGCCTGGGGCATGTCAACTATCCCGGCGCCGCGTTCCTTTTCCACCAGAAAATCCACCACCTCCAGCATGTCCGCGAAGGTCTTGCCGGTATTACTTTTCACCTGGTACTTGCCGTTCACCACCAGCGCCGGTACCCCCCGCAGGCGATAGGCCTTGGCCAGGGCCGTCGCCTGGCGCACCTTAACCCGCACGCTGAAGGAGTTGTAAAGTTTGTTGAACTCCTCTTCGCTGATGCCGTAGCCGGTGAAAAACCGGGCCAGGTCCGATTGCGAAAACAGCTTTTGGTTTTTCACATGAATGGCCTGAAACAGATCCGGTTTGATCTGGTCCAGCTTGCCCATGGCTTCCGCCACGTAGTAGGCATGGGCCAGGGGTTCCCAGTCTTTGCGCAGGGCCGCCGGCGTCAGCACGAAATTGACATCGTTCGCCTGCTGCTGTTTCCACTCCCGGGTGAAGCTTTCCAGACGGAAACAATGGGGGCAGCTGAAGGAGAAAAACTCCCGCACCTCAATTTTGCCCGGTTGCTCGATCTTACCCGGTTGCGGCAGCACTTCGTAATCCACCCCTTCGCGAAAGGTCTCGGCCTGGGCCAGCGTGGTCACCAGCGCCAGAGTGGCCGCCAGGGACCAGCGCAAAACGGGGGTTAGCAGGGATTGGTTTTTCATCGTGTAATCCTGATTCTGAAAAAGACCTGAGACTTCTGACTGTTTCCAGACTAGCGGGTTCCTCCTGAATGGAAACTGAATTCCATCATAACCATTAGGGCATCCGCTGCCCAGGTATTCGGGTCTTAAGGTTGCCTTAAGCCGGCTTCTCTACACTGGCCCCATACCCGATCCCGGGATCGGGCAGAATCCGTCATCGGCTCGAACCGGAGTGCGCCCATGGTCAGGCCCGGCCCGCAGGGAAAAAACGCGATAAAAGTGTGGGATCCGGTGGTGCGGCTGTTTCACTGGAGCACCCTGGGTCTGTTCGTGGCGGCCTATTACACCGCGGAATGGGGCAGCAACGAAACCCATGTGCTGGTGGGTTATGGCCTGACCCTGGTGCTGATGGTGCGTCTGATCTGGGGCCTGGTGGGGACCGAGTTCGCCCGCTTTTCCCGCTTTGCCTATGGGCCCCGGGCCATAGTGCGTTATTGGCATTCCCTGCGCCGGGGCCAGCCCGAGCATTACCTGGGCCACAACCCCCTGGGTGCCGCCATGGTGTTTCTGTTGTTGGGATTACTGGGTTTTATGGCACTCAGTGGTCTGCTGCTGACCGCCGCCCTGGAATTCGAGGGGCCATTGCTGGGGCTGAATCCCTGGATCACGGATGCCATGGCGTACCGGCTGCTGGACCTGCATCGCTGGGTGGTATATCTGATGCTCGGCTGTATTGGCCTGCACCTGCTGGGGGTGCTCAGTGCCAGTGTGCAGCACCATGAGAATCTGGTCCGCGCCATGATCACCGGATACAAGCCCCGTCCCCCAGCCCCGGACATCCGCTCACCTGAGTCTTAAGAGGATCCATTTCATGACCAAAGCGCTGCCTGTATTGATTCTGGGAACCACGTTGCTGAGCAACCCCTGTATTGCCGGATCGCTGAACCTGAATCTGCCGCAACCGGAAGCCCCGATATATCAGGTTGCCGGGCGGTCGACGCCGCCGATAACCCTGGCCACCGGACCCACGGCCGCGGGCCGTTCGGGCAGCAATGACGGGATGTTTACCAAAGATAACGAACAGTATCAGCCGCACTGGCTTACCGGCAGCAAGGCCCATCAGTATCTGGGTCTGGGAGCCCTGGCGCTGGTGGCCCTGGCGGCGGTGTCCCCCAAGGAGGAGGACAGTGCCCACGAATATTTCGCGGTGAGTGCCACGGCACTGGCGGCGGGGGCCGCCACCACCGGCTTCATCTATCACTGGGATGATTTCCATTTCGAGGATGGCTTCACCGATCCCGATAACCTGCACATGATGCTGGGCCTGCTGGGTACCCTGGCCATGGTGGCGGCGGTGTCCGAGGCCCCTGAGGCCGGTCATGCCGGTCCCGGCATTCTGGGCGGGGTGGCCATGGGCACCGCCATTAAGATCACCTGGTAATCAGGATCACCCGATAAGGAGGCTACACCATGCATCAGTATTCCCTGGTATTGCTGGTTCTGTTGGGGCTGGCTGCCGCGTCGGCGCAGAGTGAGCAGACTCCCACCGCAGAGCAGGGTCGCCAGCTCTGGATCAAGGAAGTGCTCGGCGCCAAAGGCGATTCCCGTGCCTGCACCACCTGTCACGGAACGGATCTGACCCAGGCGGGGGAACATCAGCGCACCCACAAACTGATCGAGCCCATGGCCAAGTCAGTGACCCCCAGCCGCTATGAAGACCCGAAGAAAGTGGCCAAATGGTTCCGCCGCAACTGCAAGTGGACTTGGGGTCGGGAATGCACCGCTGAGGAAAAGCGGGCCATCCTCAGCTACCTGAAATCCCAGTAACCGGAGACAGACCATGAAGAAACCATTATTCACACTAGTGCTGGCGGGACTGCCATTACTGGCGGGATCGGCGATGGCGGAGGAAAGCTTCAGCCAGTGGCTGTTTACCCTGGACCGGATGAAAGAGTTCCGGCCGGTGGACAACGAAACCTATGCCGAGGAGTGCGGGGCCTGTCATTTCGCTTATCCGCCGGGGCTGCTGCTGGCAATGTCCTGGCAGAAATTGCTGGATCCGGTGGCTCTGGAGGATCATTTTGGCGAAAACGCGGAATTGGGGGAGGATACCCTGGCGGAAATTCAGGCTTATGTGATTGAGAACAGCGCGGAAAATTCCTATTACAAGCGGGCCCGCAAGATCACCCGCTCGGTGCAGAGTATAGAGCCGCCGCTGCGGATCACCCAGGTTCCTTACATCAAGCGCAAGCACCATGAGCTGACGGCGGCTATGGTGAGGGATAATCCGGAGGTGGGCTCGCTGAGCAACTGTAATGCCTGTCACACCCAGGCGGAGCAGGCGGTGTTTGATGATGACAGCGTGCAGGTACCCAATTTCCAGCATTGGGACGAGTGATCAGAGCCCGGAAATAAGCCAGTGGAAAGAAAAAAACCCGGCTATGGTGTGCCGGGTTTTTTTATGGATACCGATCGGGGATCAGTCGTACAAACCGTTGATAAAGCTCGCCAGAGCCTGGATGTCGTCATCAGTCAGACGGGCAGCGGTGGAGCGCATCATCATGGCGTCCCCGTCGTTGTTGCGATAGGGGCCTTCATGATCGCCCCGGCCGGCGGCGCGGAAGGCTTCCAGCTGAGCCTGGGTATAGGCGGCGTGTTGACCCGCCAGCGCCGGGAAGGCGGCTTCCGGCATACCTTTACCGGCGGCGCCGTGGCACCCGGCACAGGCGGTAACACCGGCTTCGGCGTTACCGGCGCGCCAGAGTTTGGCGCCCTTTTCCGCCAGTTCGGGATCGGCGGTACCCGTGGTCACCTCCTGCTCCGCGTAGTAAGCGGCCAGATCCGCCATGTCCTGATCCGACAGTCCGGCCACAATGGCCGTCATCTGGGGCACCTGACGGGCACCGCTTTTCATATCCTGCAGCTGCTTGAGGGTGTATTTTTCAACCTGGCCTGCCAGCTTGGGGAAGTTGGGAATGGTGCTGTTGCCGTTGGGGCCGTGGCAGGCGGCGCAGGTGGCGGATTTTTCTTTGCCCGCCTGGGGGTCGCCGGCGGCCTGTGCCCAGTTTACCGCTCCGGTGGCCAGGATGGCGGCCACCAGCACGTTGGATACCAGTTTCATAATGCGATCCTACTTATTTTGCCTTCTGTGTGCTTGGGAAAGAGTTGCTGCTTACTTGGCCATGTATACGATGATTGCCTTCAACTCGGCGTCACTGCAATCGTTGCACAGACCCATGGGGGGCATGGCGTTCTTGCCTTTCTTGGAGCTTTCCACCAGGGCATCAATGCCGCCGGCAGCTTCGATGCGGGGTTCCCAGGCGGCCTTGTCACCGGTTTTGGGGGCGCCAGCGGCACCGGTGCCGTGACAGGCCATGCAGTACATATTGTATTTGGCGGGAGCTTCCTCCGCCTGTGCGATACCCGCCAGGCCCAGGGTGACTATGGCGGCGGCCAACATCAGTTTCTTCATTAAAAAACCCCTTCTATACCTTTGATACGGCAAGGTTTCCGCAGTACGGGAACCCCTCTCTCGATAGCCATGTGAAAAAAACCCGGGGATTATATAACAAACTGAAGCCAAGGGGTAATGACCTTTACAGTGATGTTGGATTTTGGGGAAAATGCGGCCAGCTGCAGTTGCTTTGATGGATGCCGATGCCCATGTCCCCGGATGACTTTACCCCGATCCTGCGCCAGACGCGGTTTCTCACCAGTGCCCCCAGCCTGGATCAGTGCCCACCGGAGGCCGGCGTGGAAATCGCCTTTGCCGGTCGCTCCAACGCCGGCAAATCCAGTGCCCTAAATGCCCTGGTGGATCACAGTGGCCTGGCCCGCACCAGTAAAACGCCGGGGCGTACCCAACTGATCAATTTCTTTGCGGTCACGCCGGAGTGGCGGCTGGTGGATCTGCCGGGCTACGGCTATGCCCAGGTGCCGGAGCATCTGAAGCGGGAATGGCAGGCCCAGATGGGCGCCTATCTGGAGCAGCGGCAGTGCTTGGTGGGATTGTTTCTGGTGATGGATGTGCGTCATCCACTGAAGGAGTTTGACCGGATGATGCTGGAGTGGGTCGAGCATTATGCAATGCCAGTGCATATTCTGCTCAGCAAAAGCGACAAGCTGAAGCGCAATGCCGCCAACCAGCAGTTGTTTGCGGTGCGCAAGGCGGTGGCGGATGTGACCGTGCCGGTCTCGGTGCAGCTGTTTTCCGCACTCAATAAAACCGGTGTGGACGCGGCCCGCAGTCGGTTGGCGGACTGGTTCAGTGCTGCCGAGGGTGGTGAAAAGGAATAAAAAAAAGCCGGTAGCCTTGGGGCAAGCTACCGGCTCAGGGTTCCGGCTCTTGGGGGAAAGCCGGTTTGCTGTAGCCGATATAGAATCGGCTGGGGATTGCTGCCTTAGCTTCAGTAAGTAAGACGAACTGAGTCGGGAAAAGTTTCACTGAATTCAAAAAAATTTTAAGAATTTAGTGACCCGTTGGTCTAAGGCGGAATCCCCACGCGTTATGGTTATTATTCAAGCTCATCAGGGGATTATGAGGCGGGCATTGGGGGGACCCGCCCAAACTAATGAGCTTGGTCCCAATTATCGCCCACCCCGATGTCCACAAGCAAGGGAACTTTCAGTTCCGCCGCCCCTTGCATGCGTTTTGTGATCGCTTTCGTGACGGTGTCCAATTCTTTTTCCGGCACTTCGAATATTAATTCATCATGTACCTGCATAATCATCCGCGCACCCAGTTGTTTTTTGATCAGCCAGGCGTCCATTTCGATCATGGCGCGCTTGATGATGTCCGCCGCCGTGCCCTGCATCGGGGCATTGATGGCGGTGCGCTCCGCCGCCTGCCGGCGGGGTACGTTGCGGGACTGAATCTCAGGCAGGTGCAGCCGGCGGCCGAACAGGGTTTCCACGTAGCCCTGGCTGCGGGCCTGCTCGCGGATGTTTTCCATATACTCGTGTACGCCGGGGTAGCGGTGAAAGTAGTTATCGATGTATTCCTGGGCTTCGTTGCGGCCGATGCCCAGCTGTTTGGCCAGGCCAAAGGCGGACATGCCATAGATCAAACCGAAGTTCACCGCCTTGGCGTTACGCCGCATTTCCCCGGTCACCTGATCCAGTGCCACCCCCATGATTTCGGCGGCGGTGGCCTGGTGAATATCCAGCCCCTCATTGAACGCCCGTAACAGGTTCCCATCATTGGAAAGGTGGGCCATGATGCGCAGTTCAATTTGCGAGTAGTCCGCCGCCACCAGCTTGCAGCCATCCTGCGCCACGAAGGCCTTGCGGATCTTGCGGCCCTCTTCGTTACGGATGGGAATATTCTGCAGGTTGGGGTCGGAGGAGGACAGCCGGCCAGTGGCGGCCACCGCCTGATGATAGGAGGTATGCACCCGGCCGGTGTCCGGATTGATCAGTTCCGGCAGTTTGTCGGTGTAGGTGGATTTGAGTTTGGACAGGCCCCGGTATTCCATCAGCACTTTGGGCAGGGGGTAGTCCAGCGCCAGTTCCTGCAGCACCGGTTCGGCGGTGGATGGGGCGCCCTTGGGGGTTTTCTGGATCACCGGCAGCCCCAGTTTTTCAAACAGGATGTGCCCCAGTTGTTTGGTGGAGCCCAGGTTGAAAGTTTCACCGGCAATGTCGTGGGCCTCCTGTTCCAGTTCGTGCATGCGCTTCGCCAGCTGTTTGCTGTGCTGGCGCAGCATATCCGCGTCCAGCAACGCGCCCGTGCGTTCCATCCGTGACAACACCGGCAGCAGCGGCATCTCGATGTCTGTGAACACTTTGCTCAACTCGCCTTCCTGTTCCAGCCGTGGCCACAACACCTGATGCAGGCGCAGGGTGATATCGGCGTCCTCAGCCGCGTAATCGCTGGCCTGTTCCAAGGCGATATGGTTGAAGGTGAGTTGCTTGGCGCCCTTACCGGCAATCTCTTCAAAGCCGATGGTTTTGTGGCCCAGATATTTCAGTGCCAGATTGTCCATGTCGTGGCGGGTGGCGGTGGAATCCAGTACATAGGATTCCAGCATGGTGTCATAGCCGATACCCTGCAGATCGATAGCATAGTGCGCCAGCACGCTTTTATCGTACTTCAGGTTCTGGCCGATTTTTTGCGGTTGATCGGCTTCCAGCAAGGGTTTCAATTGTTCCAGCACCCAGTCCCGGGGCAGCTGCTCCGGTGCGCCGGGATAATCGTGGGCCACCGGCACATAAGCGGCCTTGCCCGGCGCCACCGCCAACGACACCCCCACCAGTTCCGCCACCATGTAGTTGAGGCTGGTGGTTTCGGTATCGAAGGCGAAGGCGTCGCTTTGCTTGAGGGTGTCCAGCCACTGATGAAACGTTTTTTTGTCGGTGACGCATTCGTAGTCGGTGTCGGCGCTGCCCACTTCCGCTTCCACTTCGCCGGACAGCTCGGCGATCCAGCCTTTGAATTCCAGGTCTTTATACAATTCCAGCAGGGCAGCGTTGTCCGGTTCCTGAATACTCAAATCCGTGGGTTGTTGCTCCAGTTCCACGTCCATTTTAATGGTGGCCAGCTGCCGGGACAGGGGCAGTTGCTCCAGGCTGGCCCGCAGATTGTCGCCGATCTTGCCTTTAACCTCGTCGGCGTGCGCCATCAGCTGATCCAGGCTGTTGTATTCCTTTAGCCATTTCACCGCGGTTTTGGGGCCGCACTTGGGCACCCCGGGAATATTGTCCACGCTGTCCCCCACCAGAGCCAGGTAATCGATGATTTGTTCCGGGGTGATGCCGAACTTCTCCACGACACCGTCGTAATCCATCTTACTGTCGGTCATGGTGTTGATCAGGGTGACATGATCGTTTACCAGTTGCGCCATGTCCTTGTCGCCGGTGGAAACAATGGTATCGATGCCCTGCTCACCAGCCTGCCGGCACAGGGTGCCGATGACATCGTCCGCCTCCACCCCGTCAATGATCAACAATGGCAAGCCCATCAGCCGGATGGCGTTATGCAGGGGCTCAATCTGGGCCCGCAAATCATCGGGCATGGGCGGACGATTGGCTTTGTAGTCTGCGTACAGGTCATCCCGGAAGGTTTTGCCTTTGGCGTCGAACACCACGGCCATGTGCTCTGGTTCGTAATCCTTGCGCAACCGGATCAGCATGTTGAGCACGCCTTTGATGGCGCCGGTGGGCTGGCCCTTGGACGTGGTCAGTGGCGGCAGGGCGTGGAAGGCGCGATACAGGTAAGAGGAGCCGTCCACGAGGACGAGAGGTTTTTTGGCGGCCATGGTTCTTCACTTGTGGGCGAGTGGGTTGGGCGTTGCAAATGTTATTGGCTGCTATTGTACTGGAGTTGGGGGCGATTTGGGGATGGGCTTGGATCTGGGTGTAAAACCGGGCCTGACAACAGATAAGCGTGGTGATTCGTGGAACAAGTTGCGGCACTTGAATCCCGCCGTTGAAGCCGCAGAGGCTTTCAAGGCACGCTACAAGCACGTCCCTGTGCGCTCGACAGCGGCCGTCCATGGCCGCTGACGTCCTTGGAAGCCTCTGCGGCTCCAACGGCTCCTACTCAGCACTGTTCTAAATGTGGTGCGGTATCGCGCTTATCTGTTGTCAGGCCCGGTTTGAAGTGTCCACGCGCCTTGATGTTAGGGGCTACAGTTCCATAATGGCGTCCATCTCCACCTGGGCGCCCTTGGGCAGGGCCGCCACCGCCACCGCCGCCCGGGCCGGATAGGGCTCGCTGAAGTAGCGCGCCATCACTTCATTAACCAAGCCAAAGTGGGCCAGGTCGATGAGGTAAATGTTCAGCTTGGCTATATCCTGCATGCCGCCGCCGACCGCTTCCGCCACCGCCTTCAGGTTTTCGAACACCCGCACAATACTGGCTTCCATATTTCCGCCCACCAGTTCCATGGTGGCCGGGTCCAGGGGAATCTGCCCGGACAGGTACACGGTGCCGCCGCATTTAACCCCTTGGGAGTAGGTGCCAATAGCCTGGGGGGCTTTATCCGTGGCGATGATTTGACGTTGGCTCATGAGGGTCTCCAAACAATTGAGTGTTGGCAGGGTTCTGGTAGAGGCTCTAATTGCGTACCCGTACGATACGATGTACGGCTTTCAAAGTTCGCATGCGGCGCAGGGTGCGGGCCAGATGTTTACGGTCGCGAATGGAAATGCGCAGGCTCACCACCGACAGGTGGGCATCCTTTTCCTTGATATTGATGGTTTCAATATTGGCGTCGGCCTGGGAAATCAGGGACGCCAGACTGGCCAGGGCGCCCCGCTCGTTTTCCATTTGCACCCGCAGATCCACCGCATATTCGCCCTCGAAATCCTGGGCCCATTCCACCGACAGGCACTTTTCCGGGTTCTCCTTCAGCTCGGCAATAATGTTCTTGCAGTTGTCCCGGTGAATCACCATGCCGCGACCGGAGCTTAAGTGACCCATCACGGAGTCCCCGGGAATGGGGCGACAGCATTTGGCCAGGGCGATCACCATACCCTCGGTGCCGCGGATCACCAGTGGCTTGGGTTTGCCCCGGTCGGCGTCGGTGGTTTCACCCTCGGGGGGCAGCATGCGGCGGGCGGCAATTTGAGCCATCTGGTTACCCAGGCCGATGTCTTCCAGCAAATCGTCCAGGGTGCGAAAGCCGGCTTCAGCCAGGGCGGTGTCGATACGCTCCTGGGGAATGGCCTCCAGGGCCAGATCAAAGGCGGACAGGGCCTTGTCCAGCAGCCGTCCCCCCAGGGCCACGGATTCGGAGCGACGCTGGTTTTTCAGAAAGTGGCGGATGTTGGCCCGGGCCTTGGCGGTGGTGACAAAGCTGAGCCAGGCCGGGTTGGGGCAGGCGCCGGGGGCGGTAATAATTCTGATGGTCTGGCCGCTCTGGATGGGGGTGGACAGAGGCACCAGACGGTGGTCCAACCGGGCCGCCACGCAGCTGTTGCCCACGTCGGTGTGCACCGCGTAGGCGAAGTCCACGGGGGTGGCGCCGGTGGGCAGCTCCAGGATATCCCCCTTGGGGGTGAACACATAGACCTCGTCCGGAAACAGGTCGATCTTCACGGTCTCCAGAAAATCCTGGGAATTACCGGCCCGTTGTTGCATTTCCAGCAGGCCCCGCAACCATTCCTTGGCCCGGTTCTGGGCCCCGCCGGCGGGATCCGGGTCGGACTTGTACAGCCAGTGGGCGGCGATGCCGTTGTTGGCCATGGCGTCCATTTCCTCGGTACGGATCTGGATTTCAATGGGCACGCCGTTCATGCCGATCAGGGTGGTGTGCAGGGACTGATAGCCATTGGCTTTGGGAATGGCGATGTAATCCTTGAACCGGCCGGGCACCGGTTTGTACAGGTTATGGATGGCCCCCAGTACCCGATAGCACATATCCACGGAGTCGACGATGATGCGAAACCCGAACACATCCATGATCTCGTTGAAGGGTTTGCGCTGGGTTTTCATTTTGCGGTAGATGCTGTACAGATGCTTCTCCCGACCGCTGACCCGGCCCCTGAGGCCGTCCCGTTCCAGGCGGTTTTCAATGGCCTGCTGCAGCCGGGAGATCATATCCTTGCGGTGACCACGGGAGGTTTTACTGGCTTTTTTGATGCGGGCGGCCCGCATGGGGTACATGTGGGTGAAGCAGAGGTCCTCCAGCTCCACCCGGATGTTGTTCATCCCCAGGCGGTTGGCAATGGGGGCGTAGATTTCCAGGGTTTCCAGGGCGATGCGCCGGCGCTTGGCCGGGTGCAGCACGCCCAGGGTGCGCATGTTGTGCAGCCGGTCCGCCAGCTTCACCAGGATCACACGGATGTCCTTGGTCATGGCCAACATCATTTTGCGGAAGTTTTCCGCCTGGGCTTCGGCCTTGGATTCAAATTTGATGGCGCCGATCTTGGAAACGCCGTCCACCAGGTCCGCCACCACCTTGCCGAAGGCATCGGTGACATCCTGCTTGGAGACATGGGTGTCTTCGATCACATCGTGAAGCAGGGCCGCTTCCAGGCTCTGGGCGTCCATGTGCATATCAGCCAGGATTTTGCTCACGGCCAGAGGGTGCATGATGTACGGGTCCCCGCTGCGGCGGTACTGGCCCTCGTGGGCCTGCTCGGCGAAATGATAGGCGCGGCGTACGTCCTGGCGCTGCTCCAGCGGCAGGTAATCCAGCTTTTCTATAAGTGTTTCGACGGTTTGCAATCGCCCAATCCCTCCTCCGAGGATTTAGTGTAATGGGATTGAGCGGTAATGAGAACAGCAGATAACGACCAGCTTACTCCTCGATATGCTGGTGGTTAAAGGCGCTGTGAAAAGATGAGGTGTCGCGGAACTGCTTGGGTTCCGGCTTGCGGGTGAGAATGGACTGGTCCACGTAGCCTTCGGCGATTTCCCGCAGCGCCACCACGGTGGGTTTGTCGTTTTCCCATTCCACGTAAGGGTCTTTGCCCCCGGTGGCGACCTGGCGGGCGCGCTTGCTGGCCACCAGTACAAGGTTGAAGCGATTGTCGATTTTCTCGAGACAGTCTTCGACGGTCACGCGGGCCATGGCTTACCTCAAATAAAATTGGCTGAGCCTTTTAGTGTACACGCCACCGCATTGCTAAGACAAGAGGCTGGTCAGTAGATCCTGGTAACGCTGGGCCTGTTTCTCATGGCGCAGCCGCTGGCTGATCACCACGGCCTGCAGTTGTTGCAGCGCCACCTGGAAATCGTCATTGACCACCAGATAGTCGAACTCCACATGGTGGGAGATCTGTTCCGCCGCCTGCGCCATGCGCCCCTGGATCACCGCCTCTGAATCCTGGCCCCGCCCCTCCAGGCGCTGTTGCAATATCGCCCGGGACGGCGGCAGGATAAAAATGCTGACGGCTTCGGGCGCCTGCCGCCGGATCTGTTCGGCCCCCTGCCAGTCGATCTCCAGAATCACATCCCGCCCACTCTCAAGCTGCGCCGCCACTGCCTGCTTGCTGGTGCCATACAGGTTGCCAAACACCTCCGCGTGCTCCAGAAAGGCGTTGTCGTTCAGCATGGCGGTGAACTGTTGTGGCTGCACAAAATGATAATTGACCCCGTCTTCCTCTCCCGGTCGCTGGGGGCGGGTGGTATGGGAAACGGAGACATGCAGATCCGGGGTGGAATCCACCAGGGCGTGGACCAGGCTGGTTTTGCCTGCGCCGGAGGGTGCGGAAACGACAAACAGGGTGCCTTGCATGGGGTACCTATATTAGAGCCAGACCAGAACCAGGGTTTCTTGCCTATCAGTTTAGCAGGCCGCTGCAAAACCACTGCGCTGCCAGGCAGGGCACCAGCCTGGTATGGATTTGGCTGTGATTTTGCCACCGAATCAGCTACGGCGGCCATCCGGCGCCGGAGTATACCTGGTTCGGCGCGGCGGGTCAGCGCCGGCCCTTATAATACCGCCTGAAACCCCTCGAACTGGGGAGGCCCCAGGTAAATGCCTTTGGAATCCCCCGCCTGGGCATGGGCTTTGCGGAACGCCTCGGATTTGGTCCAGGCCACAAAAGCCTCCTCTGACTCCCAGATGGAATGGGAGGCGAACAGGGTGCACTGGTCGTCGCTGGCCCCCTGTAGTAGATGGAATTCCTTGAAGCCGGGGACTTCATTTAGGTGGGTGTCGCGATTTTTCCAGATCTCGATAAAGTCCTGTTCCCGGCCCCGGGCAATGCGAAATCGGTTCATGGCCACGTACATACTGGATTTCCCCTCAATAATGATTGGCTTGTCAGCAACATACCGGTACCGCCGGTATCAGGTCAATGCAGCCCGGCCATTGTCGTATTTGCGACAGCCGGGAGTAAAGCCACCAAGCTGAAAAAAACTAAGTGCTTGTTTTCACTCAATCCTGGCCCGACGTCTCCCGGGCACGGCTCTTGCCATGACGGATGCATACCGAAACCAAAGGAGACCACCATGCTGTTGCAACAATATAAAGAGAACAACCTGCTGTTCTCAGTGAACTTTCTGGAGCAATCCAGTGACGCGAATCTGTGGGGCTATCGGGGCGACCTGGTATTGATCGAAGGCGGCGTGGCGGATGACAAAGGCCATGCCAAACCGCCGGAGGCGGTCATTCGCGGGGCCGTGCTGCTGGCGGATGAGAAAATCCATATGTTTGTGGCAGCCCTGGACCGGGTGGCGGACCTGCCGCTGCTGCTGGACAAGTACGGAGCGGATTTCGCCGCGGACATGCAGGGCATGTTGTTCATCGTCAATCTGAAGGATCCCTTGCAACTGACGCTGGACGGTGTCCATTGGGTGTTGATTCCCCTGGTTCAGGGGGTGCCCTGGAATGAGGCCATGGAAGAGCTGGCCATGGAGAAGTCTGATTTTAAGGGGCAGAAGCCGGCGGACAAGCTGGTGACGCTATCCACGGAGCTGGCCAGTTACCGGCCCAGGTATCCCCAGGTGGATATGGATAGCGTCTTGAACTGTACCACCAGTGCCAAACGGGAGGTTTGGGGCGCGGTTTAACGGTTAGGCTAAGGGCTTGCCGCCGCTGCTGTCAGGCGGCGGTAAGTCAATGTTTTCATAGTGGTTCATTCCGGTTTTTTTCCGCAGCACCGCAGACGCTCTGGCGCTGAATCCGCCTCTGTGTACCCCACTGTAGACCTTAATATCCAAAGCCCATAGCGAAGCGGAAATCCAGTGCTATAACTAAATATGCACTGGGACAGGCACACAGGGAGTCCCATGGATTTCGTGGCGGGAGTCAATAGAGCAATGAACTGGATGACACATCTGAGCGTGAAAGCAAAAATGGGGCTGGTAATGGCCCTGTTTGCCGTGGTGGTAATTTTTTTCGCCAATGTTGTTTTCACGGAATGGAATCAACAGAAAACGTTCTCCTTGAAAGAGCGTTATGGTACTGAGTTCTACGCCCCAGCGTTTGCTTTGTTGAAGGCGGCGCAACGACATCGTGGCAATGGGATTCAGGTGGCGCAGGGCGTGACAGAAGCGCGGCAGCCCCTGCAACAGGCCGCCGCCAGTGTGGAGCAGGCGTTTGCGGCGTTGGCGGCGCTGGAGCAACAATACAGCGACAGTGTCCCCATGGGCGAGCGCCTGCAACAGCTTCGCGTGCGCTGGGATCAGGTGCGCCAAACCCCGGCTACCCTGCCCCCGGCGGAGGGTTTTGCCGCCCACAGCGACTTCATTGAACAGATCATGAGTTATATCGAGTTCTTTTCCGATCAATCCAATCTGACTCTGGATCCGGAAGTGGACAGCTTTTATCTGATGCAGTTGATTTCTTTTACTCGGCCGCGAGCCATTGAGTACTCCGCGCAGATGCGGGGTGTGGCGGCAGCCGCGGTGGCGGAACAGCCGACACTCACGGGGGTACGTAACCGCCTGCTCGCACTGAAGCCCCTGGCGGTGGACAAGGTGGAGGAGGCGCTGCGATCGGCGCAAAAAGCCAGTGCCAGCGTGGAAGGTGCGCTGGACGGGGACATCAAGGAAATCCGTGATGCCAACCAGCGGTTTATGGCGGAGGTACAGCAGGTCATTGAAACCGGTCGCTCAGCATTGAACAGCCGGACCATGTTTGCCTTGGGCACCGAGGTGGTGGACGCCGGCTTTGGGTTACAACTGGATGTGGTCCCCGCGCTGCAGGGCCTGTTGGAGCAGCGCCTGGACAATCTGAGAGCGGAGCAGCGTAACACCGCTATCCTGTTGGCCGTCATTACTGCGCTGGCACTGCTGGTGACGGTGCTGGTGGTGCGTGGGTTGTTGCAGGGTATGCAGCAGACGACGGGATACCTGGCGGAAATCAAGCGGGGCAACCTGGATAACCAGATTGACATCAGAGGCAGTGACGAAATTGCGAAGTTGATGGAGGGTGTAGAATCCTTGCAGGCCACCCTCAAGGAAACCCGCGATCGCGAGCGTCAGGCCGCCGAGGAAATGGCTGCGACTGCGGCGGAGGCGAAGGTAACAGCGGAAGAAAACAAACGCGTTGCCGATGCACTGATGGCCTGTGATACCTCGGTGATGATTGCGGATGAGAGCAACAATATTATCTTCCTCAATCAGGCAGTGCAGCGCATGCTGAAGCGTCGCCAGGAAACCCTGGAATCAGAATTGCCCAGCTTCAAGCTGGACCAGCTGATGGGCACCAACATGGACGTGTTCCATCAGAACCCGGCGCATCAGCGCAAGTTGGTGAGTGAGTTGCAAGAGGTATATCGGGCCCGGATCAAGATTGAAAATCTGACCTTTAAGCTCACCGCCACACCGTTGTTTAACTCCGCCGGCGAGCGCTCTGGCACCATCGTGGAGTGGGAGGATCTCACCGATCGACTGGCGCAGGAGGAGCAGCAATTGGCGGTGGCGCAGGAAAATCAGCGAGTCCGCATTGCGCTGGACAACAGTTCCACCAATACGATGATCGCCGATTCCGACAACCGCATTGTATACGTTAATCAGGCTCTTACCGCCATGATGAGCAATGCCGAGAGCGATGTCCGCAAGGACCTGCCCAACTTTAAAGCCGATAAGTTGGTAGGCGCCAATATGGACGTGTTCCATAAAAATCCTGGCCACCAGCAGCGCATGATCCGGGAGCTGAAATCCCGCCACGAAACCCAGATCAACGTCGGTGGGCGCCACTTCCGGCTGATCGCCAATCCGGTACTGGACGCCAACGGCGAACGGTTGGGTACCGTAGTGGAATGGCTGGATCGTACCCAGGAAGTGCTTATCGAAAACGAAGTCAATGAGATCGTCGAGGCCGCCGCCCAGGGTGATTTCAGCCGCAGTCTGAATCTGGATGGCAAGTTCGGTTTCTACGCCAATCTCGCCTCCGGCTTGAATCAAGTGATGGCCACTACTAATGATGGGTTGCACGATATTGCGCGGGTAATGTCGGCCCTGGCCAGAGGAGATCTGACCCAGACCATTACCGCGGAATATCAGGGGCTGTTTAAACGCCTGCAGGAAGATGTCAATGCCACGGTGAGCAAGCTGGAAAGTGTGATTGCCAATATCATCGAGTCTTCCGCGTCGGTCACCACTGGCGCCAATGAAATTGCTCAGGGTAACTCCGACCTGAGTCAGCGCACTGAGGAACAGGCATCCTCGCTGGAGGAAACCGCCTCCAGCATGGAACAGATGACCGGCGCGGTGCAGCAAACCAGCGACAACGCCCAGCACGCCAATCAATTATCCAAAAATGCGGTGGACACCGCCGAAGCCGGTGGCAATGTGGTCAAGCGGGCGGTGGTGGCCATGGAGGACATCAACAGTGCCAGCAAGCGGATCGCTGACATTATTGGTGTGATCGATGAAATTGCCTTCCAGACCAATCTGCTGGCGTTGAATGCCGCGGTGGAGGCGGCCCGTGCCGGCGAGCAGGGTCGTGGTTTTGCGGTGGTGGCCGGTGAAGTGCGCAACCTGGCGCAACGATCCGCCGGTGCCGCGAAAGAAATCAAGGATTTGATCCGTGACTCGGTGAATAAAGTGGAGGCGGGTACGGAGCTGGTCAACCAGTCCGGCACCACCCTGGCGGAGATTGTGCAGGCGGTCCGCGATGTGACCAACATGATCAGTGATATCAGTACCGCCGCCCAGGAGCAAAGTTCCAGCATCGTGCAGATCAATCAGGCCATCAGTGAAATGGATGAGATGACGCAACAGAACGCCGCGCTGGTGGAACAGGCCAGTGCCGCTGGTGAGACCATGGCCGAACAGGCCCGGTCACTGATGGATCTGGTGGGCTTCTTCACTCTGGATCACAGCGCCTCGGTGGCTCTGGGACAAACCGCGGTGGCGCCGCCCGCCACGGCCCGCGCCGCCGCAAGCAAGCCGGCGGCACCGGCGGCGAAGCTGCGATCACCGCTGGCACCGGCCCCCAGTGCCAGTGTGGATGATGAGTGGGAAGAGTTCTGACGCTCGACCTTGGACAAAAAAACCCGGCTTTCACGCCGGGTTTTTTACCTGGAAAGGTTCAGGAATCGAAGGTTTCCGCGTTGTGCCGGATCTGGTGGGCCAGGCTGCTGACCTGATCCGCCACCCGTTCCAGCTCCAGAAACACCGCGGAATCAATGGCGGATTCAATCAACAGCTGCAATTCGTCGAAATGTTTCTGCCCCACATGCTCAACCCCGCTTTTGCTGAGCTTTTGTTTGAAGGCGTCAACCACCTCCCGGGCGTGTTGAGTCTGGCTTTTGGACATGACTGGCTTACTCCTCAGTTGGTCGAATCGTCGCGGGTCAGCACCTGTTCATCCTGCTCATGGATGTCCCTGGCGCTGCCCACTATCAGGGGGTCCGGCTCCACCGCCACCTGTGGGTCTTTGTCGGGGTAATCCGCCCGTGCCAGCAGATAGCGCATGGCATTGATGCGGGCCCGCTTCTTGTCATCGGATTTGATCACCGTCCAGGGGGCGTCGGCGGTATCCGTATAAAAGAACATGGCCTCCTTGGCCTTGGTGTACTCGCTCCACTTGTCCAGGGATGCCAGGTCGATGGGGCTCAGTTTCCACTGTTTCAGGGGGTCCTGACGCCGTTGCTGGAAACGGCGGAACTGTTCCTCCCGGCTCACGGAAAACCAGAACTTCACCAGCAGGATGCCGCTGCGCACCAGCATCCGCTCCAGCTCCGGTGTTTGCCGCATAAATTCCAGATACTCCTGCTCACTGCAAAAGCCCATGACCCGTTCCACACCGGCCCGGTTGTACCAGGAGCGGTCGAACAGCACGATTTCGCCGGCGGTGGGCAAATGCTGCACGTAACGCTGGAAATACCATTGGCCTGCTTCCGTTTCCGTTGGCTTTTCCAGCGCCACCACCCGCGCGCCCCGGGGATTCATATGTTCCATGATGCGCTTGATGGTGCCGCCCTTGCCGGCCGCATCCCGGCCCTCGAACACGATCACCACCCGCTGTTTTGTGGTTTTGACCCAGTTCTGGAATTTCAACAATTCCACCTGCAGCGCCTGCTTATTGGCTTCGTAGTCGCGCCGGGTCATTTTCTGGTTGTAGGGGTAATAGCCGTGGCGGAATATGTCCTGTTTGGTGATTACCTTTTTATCGTATTTTTTCTCGGTTTCCTGCTGAATCTCTTCAGCCACCTGTTCCATGACCTCAATCTCGGGATCTTTTGCCTGCTTTAACTTCTGCACGGGATTCTCCACCTTAACCTCGTCAACCATACCTTTACGTCCTCAGTATGAATCACCGGCGGTAATTTGCCATGACCGGGGTCACCTGCCACTGACTCTGTGATAATTTTCTGTGCCCTGAGGCGGGGGCTTAATGCCTGGAGGTTATGACCGGAGCCTAATGCCGTTGGCTGTTGGGTCAGTCTCCAGCGGTGCGCGTCAGCTCCTGGTGTTGAAACTGCGGCCGTTCCTGGTCCGTATTAAGGGCCCGGATGGGATAGGGAATGACAATGCCCTCTTCCTTATAACGTTTGTGCAGGGCTTTGATAAAGGCGGAGCGGATAAAAAACTGATTGAAGTACTCCTGGGCCCTGAGCATCACCGTGAAATTGATGCTGGAGCTGTCAAAGGTGTGATAGACAATAAAAGTGTCGTAATCGTCCACGCCCCATTTATGGGAAACCAGTATTTCCCGGGCCACTTCCACGGTCACCCGCTCAACGTGCTCCAGGTCCGAATCGTAATGTACACCCACTTCCACCGGCATCGACATCTCTTTCTGCGGGTAGTAGTAATTGATGATTTTCGATTGGGACAACACACTGTTGGGCATGATCACCATGTTATTGGGCAGCATGCGAATCCAGGTGGAGCGCCAGCCGATCTTTTCCACAAAACCCTGCTCACCAGAATCCAGTTCAATGAAATCCCCCACCCGAATGGGTTTGTCCATCACCAGTTGCACGCCGGAGAAAAAGTTCTCCAGGGTGGGCTGCAGGGCCAGCGCCACCGCCAGGGAGGTTATTCCCAGAGAGGCGATCAGCGGAGTGATGGAAATCCCCAGGGTACTTAGCAGAATCAGGGCGCCAATACCGAACACCACCCCCCGGGTGATGCCCTGCAGGATGCTGCGGCTGCTCACCAGGGCTTCGGAGCGACTGGTCTGACGATGCAGGGTGCCGCTGAGAAAACGGTCCGCGAACAACACGATAGCCGAGATGACCAGGATTTTGGCCAGGGTGGGAATCCACTCCGCCAGCTGGTCGCTGTCGGCATCAAACCGGGCCAGCAGATAGCGCAGCAGAATCAGGTTAAGCAACAGGATCAACAGGCTGAGCGGGAACTGCAGGGCGCTCACCAGCAGACTGTCGTAGTAGTAGTCGGAACGGTCAGCCAGGCGCCGCAACCGGGCCAGTAACAGGCGCTTGATAAACCACATGATCAACAGCGAGCCCAGGCTGACCAAAGCCGCCAGGGGCCAGCCCGCCAAACCTTCCGGTAACTGTTCAAGAACGTTCATGGGTAAGCACCGCGCCAACAGAGCATGCGCAGACTAAAGCAAGTTCTGTTCCCTGGCTTGCTAAGCCATTGATTCTAATAGGCTGGGGGGCTTCCCAAGCCTCTGGGATGCACCAGAGTGTGGCGCCCTGTGCCGGCAGGAAAAATCAGGTGGCGTCCAGGGTCTTGGCGATACAGGCGCTGTCTTTCACCTGGTGCAGGGCGTTGTTGAACACCATTTCCGAATCAAACAGTACGCTCTTGGCCAGGATGTCGCCCTGCTGCCCTTTGATCACAAAGAAATTACCCCCATCCGGGGTTTTGCCGGCGGCGATCTGCGGGCTCATCAGAGACCCCACCTGTACGTCCTTGATGGACTGGAGGGCATCGGCTTTGGATTTGTATTCGCCGCTCATCAGCAGCAGGTCACCCTGTTTGCCGAAGAATTCGAAGTAAAAGAATCGATCGCCATTGATGTTCAGTTTGAAGTGCGGTGATTCCATGATGCAGACCCCCTATGCCACTGTGAATATGCTGTGGGGTATTGGGTAGCAAGACAGGGGCCACAGGGAGAAGGGGGCGTTATGGGGCGATTTATGGGTGCAGCGATCGGTATTGTCAGGGTTCCCACCAACGAAAAGCTGCCATTGTATCTTTGCTTACACGCCGGGCATTCAGTGCAGACAACACTTCTTGAATTTCTTGCCGCTGCCACAGGGGCAGGGGTCATTGCGCCCCACTTTGGGGGTGGCGCGATGTACCGGTGTGGAGTCCACCATGTCCGGCATTTCCCCCATACGCTGCTGCAGCCAATAGCCGTGCAGGGCGCGAGCCGCGGGATCAATGCGTTCCTGCAGCAGGGTGCGGGCCTCTTCGGACAGGGCGTCCAGTTCGTCCTGAAACTCCAGGTCCGCATGCATGGCGATGGCCATCAGATGCTCTTCATAGGGTTCCGGTAACTGATCCCAGCCGCCGCCCAACGCCACCCCACGGATGTACCCCAGGCACCAGTCGTCGGGAATGATCCGCACATTACCATCGTCGTCCTCCACCTGCGCCAGAATGGCCGCGTATTCTTCCGGCGCTTCCATCAGGGTATCGATGCACTGGTTCATATGCTGCATCACCAGCCCGATAAAGCGACCGGCCTCGGCCTCGCTTTCCCAGGCCACCTCCTCGCTATCGGATTCGCTGTCCCAAATGGCCGGTAACCATTGGCTGGGCATGACCATATTGGGGCCGGACACCAGCGCGGTGAGAAAGCCGTCCAGTTCAGACACGTTGAGAATGGACGTGTCGGTGGCGTACTTATCCAGAATATGATCGAGATAATCCAGATCCTCTTGCTGAAGAGGGCTATTGTCAGGGGTCATAGGCATCACTCAATATTCTGAATCTGTTCACGCATTTGTTCGATCAACACTTTCAGTTCCACGGCTGCCTGGGTGGTAAGCGCATTGATGGACTTGGAGCCCAGGGTGTTGGCCTCACGGTTCAGTTCCTGCATCAGAAAGTCCAGCCGCCGGCCCACGGCGCCCCCCTGATCCAGGGTCCGGCGCACTTCGCCCACGTGGGTGAGGAGCCGCTCCAGTTCCTCGTCCACATCGGTTTTCTGCGCCAGATACACGATTTCCTGTTCCAGCCGGTCCTGATCCACATTGGCAGTGACCTCCGCCAGCCGGGCCTGCAGTTTGTCCCGCTGGGCCTGCAGAATATCCGGCAGGTGTTCACGGACCACCGCCACCTGCTGCTCGATCCCCCGCAGCCGCTCACGAATGGATTGCGCCAATTCGGCGCCTTCCCGTTCCCGGTTGGCGATAAAGTCCCGCAGGGTCTGTTGCAGCAGGCTCAGGGCCGCCTGCTGGATTTCCGAGGGGTCGGTCGCCGGGGTTTTCACCACCCCGGGCCAGTTCAGCAGCGTGGCCACCGGCAGGGTCCCGGATTCGCCGGTGAGCGCCCCCAGGCGGTGGGCCGCCTCCAGCAACTGGCGGACAAAAGGTTCATTCACTTCCAGGCTGGCGGGGGTGACCTGTTCGGCTTTCAGTTTCAGGGTGCATTCCACCTTGCCCCGGCTCAGGGCCTTGCGCAGAGCCTCCCGGGCCGGATTTTCCAGATCCCGCAGGGTGTCCGGCAGCCGCGGACTCACCTCCAGGTAACGGTGATTCACTGAACGCAGTTCCCAGGCCAGGGTGCCCCAGGGGGCCGTGAGTTCCTTACGGCTGAAGGCGGTCATGCTGCGAATCATGGAGGCTCCTTGACGACGAATTTCCCCGGGTGTGGCGCCGTATTCTAACCGAGTTCCACTGGGGGGCCTAATATGGCCGCAGAATGTTCCAAAACCGGGCCGGTTTTTGAGTATACTGTGCGCGCTCAGCAACCCCAGAACAGGCACAAGGAGTTCCCCATGCGACCGAGCGGACGGCAACCGGACCAGATGCGTGATGTGATCATCACCCGGCAATTCACCTGTCACGCGGAGGGCTCCGTGCTGGTGGAATTCGGCAACACCAAGGTGATTTGTACCGCCAGCGTGGAAGAGGGGGTGCCCCGGTTTATGAAAGGCCAGGGCCGGGGCTGGGTCACCGCCGAGTACGGCATGCTGCCCCGGGCCACCGGTACCCGCAACGGCCGGGAGGCGGCCCGGGGTAAACAGGGTGGCCGCACTCTGGAAATCCAGCGCCTGATCGCCCGCTCCCTGCGGGCGGCGGTGGACCTGAAAAAAATGGGCGAAAACACCATCTACGTGGACTGCGACGTGATCCAGGCGGACGGTGGCACCCGCACCGCCTCCATTACCGGCGGCTGCGTGGCCCTGGTGGATGCCCTGACCCATATGCTCAATGCCAATATGATCAAGGACGACCCGCTGCAGCGGCTGATTGCCTCAGTGTCTGTGGGGGTTTATCAGGGTACCCCGGTGCTGGATCTGGATTATCCGGAGGACTCCGCCGCCGAAACCGATATGAACGTGGTGATGACCCAGCACGGCGGCATGGTGGAAGTGCAGGGCACCGCCGAGAAAGAGCCGTTTCAGCGCTCGGAAATGGATGCCATGATGGACCTGGCGGAGAAGGGCATTCAGGAGTTGTTTCAGGCGCAGCAGCGTGCCCTGGGGTGGTAAGCCATGCTGAAGCCCTATCAGCGCCGCTTTATTGAGTTTGCCCTGGAGCGGCAGGTGTTGCGGTTTGGTGAGTTCACCCTGAAGTCCGGCCGCAGCAGCCCTTATTTCTTTAACGCCGGCCTGTTCAACAGCGGTCTGGCCCTGTCGCAACTGGGCCGGTTTTATGCCGACGCCATTATCGACTCGGGGGTGGTGTTCGATGTGTTGTTCGGGCCCGCCTACAAAGGCATCCCTATTGCTTCCGCCACGGCGGTGGCGCTGGCGGAACAGCACGGCCGGGACCTGCCGTGGTGCTTCAACCGCAAAGAAGCCAAGGATCATGGCGAGGGGGGCAACCTGGTGGGGGCGCCCCTGCAGGGACGGGTGTTGATCATTGACGATGTGATCACCGCCGGCACCGCCATCCGCGAAGTGATGGCGCTGCTGGCGGGAACGGCGGCTGAACCTGCCGGCGTGGTGGTGGCGCTGGACCGGCAGGAGCGGGGCAACGGCTCCCTCTCCGCCATTCAGGAGGTGGAGCAGGCTTTTGGCATTCCCGTGATCAGTATCATCAGCCTCAATGACCTGATTGACTACATGGAGCAGCACGCCAGTACCGAACTGGCGCCGCATCTGCCCCGGGTGAAAGCCTATCGCGAACAGTATGGCGTGGCCTGAATTGTCACTGAATTTTAACGCCATCAGCGGACTGACTTTTCGCCCTCCTGGGGTACAATAAGACCATGTCAAAATCCAGCAAAGCATCGGACCCGGTCTTTAAAGTTGCCAAAAAGCGGGTAAAAAAGCTGTTAAAAGCGGTGGCCAGGGAGCGATCCGAGGCCAGTGCCGCGGAAACCGCGCCGGCGCTTTCCCCCAAATTGGTACACAAGCTACGGGTCACCAGCAAACGCTTGCGGGCATTGTTGCAACTTTACCGGCCGGTGGCCAGCAAGAAGGCGGTGAAAACGGTGGAGCAGGCCGTCAAGGCCCTGGCCAAGTCTTATTCCGGCCAGCGGGATGCCCTGGTGCAATACCAGACCCTGGGTCAGCTGGTGGAGGAATACCGGGCAGGAGAGGATCGGGATCTGCAGCCCCTGCTCTGCTATTTCGCGGAGCACCTGGAGGCGCACCAGCGGGACACCCGCACGCCCATGGCGCCGACGCCGGCTCTGGAGGAAATTCTGGATCTGTGGCAGCAGCAGCTGCCCGGCAAGCAAGCTCCGGATTGTCAGGAGGGCATGGAGTTTACTTACAGCCGCGCCCGCAAGCTGGCCTTTGAGGCGGAATCCCGGGACGACGATGAGCTGTATCATCAATGCCGTAAGTGGACCAAATATTACCTGTACCAGGCTCAGATGCTGGTGAAAAAGCCGCGCCCCAAAGACAAAGCTTTGATCGATGATCTGAAACAGCTGGGGGTGCTACTGGGGGATTTTCACGATCGCTGCGTGCTGGAACAGAATCTCAACCAGCTGCTGCGATCGGAGCAGCCTGACGAAGCCCTGGAGCAGGCCACGCTGTTAATGCTGTCCTGGCTGATGGAGCGCAAGCGCCAGGATAAGGAAGCCTGCCACCGGTGTTTTGAAACCCTGTTTACGTCCCCCCGCAGTCCGCTGCAACTTTCGCACTGAGCCGGCCGGGCCCAGTGGGTTGGCGGTCAGGCCGCCTTAATAATGGCGTTGGCCAGTAGCGCTTTGATGTCCTGGGGGCTGGCCACCTTGCTGAGAAAATGGTCGCAGCCACAGCGGGCAAAGCGGGCGCGCTCTTTCGGGGAATCCTTGTAAGAAATGATGATCACCGGAATCTCCGCCAGTTCCGGCATGGCCTTGAGTTTTTCCACCAGTTGTTCGGACACCATATCCGGCAGGGTGGCGTCAATCAGAATCAGGTCGTAGTCCCAACTCTGGTTTTTTGCCAGGCACTCAAAGCCCAGGGCGAAGAACTTGATTTCGAAACTGTCATCCAGGGATTTGCTGAGGTAGCGACGAAAACCCAGGTCGTCGTCAACACAGAGAAGCTTAAAGGGACGCTGCATAAACCACCTCGATACCTGCCCCTCAGGGCACAGTCATTATTATTCCTGCCACCCTTGAATATAGACCTTGATCACAAAAAATACAGATCTTCATTTCATTGGCAATGAAATAAAAGAGAATTAGGTTTTCCCCGTGTCAAAACAGGCTTTGACTGATGAGTTTACCGCCCACCGCCAGCGTCAACACTTCAAAACATCGCTTAACCCACTGATTTCCCTTTATAATGGACAGATGTGCCCCGGCATAGCCTCCCAGCAGCGATCCCAGTAACAGCGCCGGCAACCAGCTCCACTGTACCGGTGCCTGCAGGGCTAGGGTGAAGGCACCAAAGCCGTTCCAGAATAACCCCACCAGTATTAAGGTATAGGCCACGGCGGTCTTGTAGTCCAGCCCGAACCAGTGCACCAGCCAGAGGGTGACAAACAGGCCGGTGCCCGAGGTTAAGCTGCCGTTCAGGGTGCCGATGATATACAGTACCAGTCCCCCCAGCAGTAAACCGCGACGGGAACGATGCTGCGCCTGTTCGGTCTGGCCCAGATCGCGGCGGACAATGGAGTACAGGCCCAGCCCCAGGGTGAGAATGCCCAGGGCCAGCTCCGAGACCTGATCGTCAATTTTCAGGATCAGCAGGGCGCCGGTGGTCACACCGGGCAGACCACAGGCTAGAATGAAAAGAGCAAACCGTTGATTTAGCCGGTTTTCCCGGGCGTGGCGCACGGTGGCCCCCACCCCCAGGGCCACGCTGGCAATTTTATGGGTGACCAGGGCGCTGGGAAACGCCAGCCCCAAAAACAGTAATATGGGCAGCTGTAACAGCCCGGCGCCGCCCCCGGCCAGAGCGGAAAGGGTGTTGGCCAGCAGCGACGCCAGCAGCAACAGCAGTTGCTGAAGATAAAACGGAGTGAATTCCATCGCGGCTCACAGAGTCCAGGCTCGGTTGGCCGCCGATCATACCGGATTCCAGCCATGGACAATATGGGAGAAACAACCTGACGTGCAGTGGAAACCAGTAACAACAGCCGCTTTGTGGATCGGCCTGATGCTGTGCCAGCCGTTGTGGGCGGCGAACTACTACCGCTATGAGAACGAGGATGGCCGCAAGGTGATTACCCAGACGCTGCCACCGGAGGTGGTGGGACGGGGCTATGAAGTGCTGAATGAGCGCGGCATGGTGGTGGAAGTGGTGCCCCGGGCGTTAACCCCGGAAGAGCTGGCAGCCAAGGCCGAGGAAGAGCGGGAGCGCCAGCGACAGGCGGAACGGGCAGAACGGGATCGTCAATTGCTGGCCATCTTCAGCAGTCCACGGGATGCGGAGCGGGCCCGGGACCGCAAGCTGGAAGCCATTGATGCCTACATCAAGATCACTCAGGGCAATATTCAGAAGTTGCAGAAGGAATACGAAATTGCCCAGGGTCAGGCTGCCGAGCGGGAGCGGGCCGGACAACCGGTGCCGGATTATCTGATCTCAAAGATGCAGAGCTTCGCCCGTCAGATCCGGGAGGCGGAGGAATCCATCGAAGAAAAGGAAGGCGAAAAAACCGAGATCAGAACGGAATACCAGGAGGATATTGAGCGTCTGCGCTATCTGATGGAGCAGCAGCAGGCGGCGGAAAATCCCTGATTCAGGGGGTGCGGTACAAAGATTCCGCCAGCAGTTGCCATTGCTCGTCCCAACCCGCCAGTGGGGGGCGGGTAAACCCGGAACGCACGTACTGACAGATGCGGCCTTCCGCCAGTGCCAGAATCATATTGGCGGCCTGGGTGGCCGTAAGCCGGGTGCGCCGCCCCTCTTTCAGTTCCGCTTCCCGCAGTATCTGTTTCAGTTGGGTCTCAATGCGGTCGAACAGCTGCACCACCCGCTGCCGCAGGCGGTCGGTCTCCCCGGTGATGGCATCGCCAGTCAGGATACGGGTGATGCCCGGGTTTTTCTCCGCAAAGCCCAGCAGCAGATGCAGGATCTGGCCACACTGCAGGGCACTGTCCGGCTCCTCCTTCAGAATCAGGTTAATGCGGGAAAACAGGGAGTTTTCGATAAACTCGATCAGGCCCTCGAACATTTTGGCCTTGCTGGGAAAGTGGCGGTACAGCGCCGCTTCCGATACGCCCACCTCTTTGGCCAGGGCTGCGGTGGTGATGCGGCCTCCGGGGGAGGCTTCCAGCATGTGGGCCAGAGCTTGCAGAATCTGCTCCTTGCGGGAGACTTTGCGCTCGCTGACGGTCATCAGAGGTTCTCGCTGGTGATCAGAGTGCCCACTCCGGCGTCGGTGAAAATCTCCAGCAACACGGCATGGGGAACCCGGCCGTCAATGATATGGGAGCTGGTGACGCCTGCCTTCACTGCGTCCAGGGCACATTGAATTTTCGGCAGCATACCTCCGTATACGGTGCCATCCTCAATCAAAGCATCCACTTCCCTGGGGGAGAGGCCGGTGAGTACCTGCCCCTGTTTGTCCAGCAGTCCGGAGATGTTGGTGAGCAGCATCAGTTTTTCCGCCCGCAACGCCTCCGCCACCTTGCCGGCCACCAGGTCGGCGTTAATGTTATAGGAGTCACCGTCATCCCCCACCCCGATGGGGGCGATCACCGGAATGAAATCGCTGTTCACCAGCATGTTGATGACATCGGTGTCCACCGCCGCCACTTCACCCACATGACCGATGTCGATGATCTCGGGGGCGTTCATGCCCGGCGCGCTGCGGCTGATGGTCAACTTGCGGGCCCGGATCATCTGACCATCCTTGCCGGTGAGGCCGATGGCTTTACCGCCGTTATTGTTGATCAGGGTGACGATGTCTTTATTCACCAACCCGCCGAGTACCATTTCCACCACGTCCATGGTTTCCGCGTCGGTGACCCGCATGCCCTCCACAAACTCGCTCTGCTTGCCGATTTTTTTCAACAGCTCGGCGATCTGAGGGCCGCCGCCGTGAACCACCACCGGGTTCATGCCCACCAGCTTCATCATCACCACATCGCGGGCGAAGCTGTTGGTGAGTTCGTCAGTCTCCATGGCATTGCCGCCGAACTTAATGACGATGGTTTTGCCGGTGAAGCGCTGGATATAGGGCAGGGCCTCCGACAGTACCTGGGCGATGTTCAGTGCTTGGTCTTTGCTAAGGGTCATGCTGTCTGCGCCGGGCGGGCGGCGCCCGGCATCCGTTGGTTGTCTTGGTATTGGTCTTTAAAAAGGAATATCCAGCTTGGGCTCGACCGCCAACAGTTGTTCGCGAAACACAGCCTTGACCGTATCCAGTGCGGCCTCGGTGTCCCCTTCGAAACGGGCCACCAGCACTGGTGTGGTATTGGAAGCGCGGACCAGACCCCAGCTGTCTGGGAAGTCTACCCTGACTCCATCGACTTTGACCAGATTGCCGCCCGCAAAATTGCCCTGGGATTCCAGTTTTTCCATAATTTTGAATTTATTGGCCTCGCTGACCTGGATGTGCAGTTCCGGCGTGCTGACCTTTTCCGGGAATTCGGTGAACACCTGGTCGGCGTCGAACGGCTCCATGGACAGAATTTCCAGCAGCCGGGCGGCGCTGTAGAGGCCGTCGTCAAAGCCGAACCAGCGGTCGTTGAAGAAGATGTGACCGGACAACTCGCCGCCCACCACCGCGCCGCTGTCTTTCATTTTGGCGGTCATCAGGGAATGCCCGGTGGGGCACATAATCGCCCGGCCCCCCAGGCTGCTCACCAGCTCTGCCACGTCCCGGGTGCATTTGACGTCGTAAAGTACATCGGCCCCCGGGTTGCGGGCCAGCAGATCCCGGGCGTACAGCATCAGCAGGCGGTCGGGCCAGATGATCTTGCCGCTGCCGGTGACCAGGCCCAGGCGATCGCCGTCGCCATCCAGGGCCAGCCCCAGCTCCGCGCCTTCCGCCTGGACCGTGCGGATCAGGTCCTCCAGGTTGGCGGGGTCGCTGGGATCCGGGTGGTGATTGGGGAAGTCCCCGTCCACCTCCGTATACAGGGGGGTGACCATGCAGCCCAGGGCGTCCAGCAACTGGCAGGTGAGGGGGCCGGCGGCGCCGTTGCCGGTGTCCACCACCACATTCATGGGCTTGGCCAGCACCACGTCGCTGCAGATCCGCTCCAGAAATTCCGGAGTGATATCCAGGGCTTCGTAACGGCCCTGACCCTTTAGCAGTTTGCCACTGTCCAGCCGCTTGCGCAGGGCCTGAATCCCTTCACCGGACAGGGTCACATCGTTAATCACGATCTTAAGGCCGTTGTATTCCGGGGGATTGTGGCTGCCGGTGATCATCACCCCGCTCTGGGTGCGTTGGGTTTTGGTGGCGTAGTACAGTACGGGGGTGGGGATCATACCCAGATCGATCACATCACAGCCGGTGGACTGA
This sequence comes from Pseudomonadales bacterium, assembly GCA_002701845.1. Taxonomy (GTDB): domain Bacteria; phylum Pseudomonadota; class Gammaproteobacteria; order Pseudomonadales; family Ketobacteraceae; genus Ketobacter. The sequence goes on along the minus strand of NZXG01000006.1, from coordinate 19,348 downwards.
ATGCCCTCCGCCACGGCTTCCGCCAGTTCCTGACTGGAATGGCGGCCATCACGGCCCAGCAGTACCGCCTCCTGGCCGGCATCGCGGGCGTCGCTGGCAATGGCGGCCCCCAGGGCGTAGGCCACGTCATGATCCAGGGTGTCGCCAACGATGCCCCGAATGTCGTAGGCGCGGAATATCTGCGGCGAGACTGTGACATCGATCTGGGTCAGTTCCGGCTCCGCGGTGGCGATGTCTGTCAGTTCCAGGGGGTTGTCGTCGATTGCCGCGGCGGTACTGAGCAGGTCGCCTTCGTCGTCGTGCAGGTCCAAATCCAGCACATCGTTGTTGCGATAGCTGGGGTCGTAGTCCGGGGGTGGCGGCTCCGCCGGGGCGCCGCCGCTGGCTCTGGCCTTTTCCAGCAGACGTGCCTGCCGGGCCTCGAAGTCATCAAACAGCCGGCCCAGGGTCTGGGCCAGGGAGGCAAAAATGCCCAGGGTAAAGTTGCGTTTGGGTTTTTCATTCTGGGTGCGGGCCTGAAAGAACGCCGCCAACACCATGGCGTTGTGTTGCAGTGCCCGGCTCAGCAGAAAATAGCTGGCGGCGGAAAAAAGCAGCACCAGCAGCACCGAGGAGGCCACCAGAATCCAGATCTGGTGGCTGCGACTGGCGATGATATTGGTGGCGGGGGCGGGGTAAAAGATGGCGCTCCAATGGGGCACCTGGCCACTGATCTCGTAGCCCGCCCCCTGCTTGAAGTTCGGATTGCCGCTGCTGTAGAGCACTCGCGGCTGGTTGGCAAAAGTCTGCACCAGTTCCACATAGCCCAGGGCCGGGTCCAGTTCCGGCATGCTCTGGCGCAGGGGCGCCAGTTCCAGGCTCACCAGCAGGGTGCCCAGGGTGGCGTCGTCTTTCTGCACCGCTTTGACCAGGGTCAGATAGCTGCCGGACTCATGCAATTGCACCTCGGGGGCGGCACTGTCATTGCGTTCCGCCTTGGCCACCATATCCAGTTGCGCAAAACTGATGGGGGGCAGGGCAGCGGCATCCTTGCGGGCGCGACCCTCCGGATACAGGCGCACCGTGGTGGCGGCGGGGAACCATTGCAACAGTTGCTGCTGGGCCTGTTGGCGCTGCTCAGTATCGGCGGAGACAGCGGTGGTGGCCAGCTCGGTGTCGGCGGCCTGTTGCACGCTGGCTTCATAGTGGCGTGCCAACTGTTCCAGTTCCCCCACAAAGTGCCGGGCCTGGGCCTCACCCAGTAGTCGGATCTGTTGCTGGGCACCGGGCTGCAGCACCAGAAACAACAACAGAGCACCACAGGCGGCCACTACCAGAGCGGAGCCCAGAATGGCCGGCAGCATCAGGGTCAGCAGACCGGATTTCATGGTGCTGGTGGCGGGCTTGGAATCCCCCGCCGCCGGGGATGGCTGGGCTGCGCCCCCCTTTGCTTTTTTAACCATGGAGTGACCTGTTTTATAATTTGATAAGGGGTGAGCCTGGGTACCAGGCCCTTAATTTATCCTAGCAGCTGTGGCCGACATTGCTTAGGCTCCATTGGGTTTTTGTCGCCGCTGGTAGTGTTCACCGATCAGTACAATCAGGTCCCTGGCGATTTGGGTTTTGCTGGCTTCCGCCAGCTGTGTTTCGCCGTCGGCCCAGATTGCCGTCACCGCGTTATGATCACTGTTGAAGCCAATATGGGATTGACTGACATCGTTGGCCACCACCAGATCCAGTCCCTTGCGCTGAATTTTCTGTCGGGCGTAGTGCTCCACTTCCCGGGTTTCGGCGGCGAAGCCCACCGTGAACGGATGCGGGTCGGAGGCGGCCACCGCCGCCACAATGTCCGGATTTTCCTCCAGCTCCAGTACGGGAGGTTGGCCTTTATTATCCTGCTTTTTGATTTTGTGGGTCTGTGAATTTTTCACCCGGTAATCCGCCACGGCAGCGGTTGCAATAAAAATATCGGTCTGTTGGACCCGGGCCAGCGCTGCCTCGTACATTTCCCGGGCACTGACCACGTCCACCCGGGTGACCCGATCCGGGGTGGCCAGGTGCACCGGGCCGCTGATCAGGGTCACCTGGGCCCCGGCATCGCGGGCGGCGGCGGCCAGGGCAAAACCCATCTTGCCGGAGCTGTGATTGCTGATATAGCGCACCGGGTCGATGGCCTCCCGGGTGGGGCCGGCGGTAATCACCACCCGGCGGCCACTGAGCCGTTGGCTGGGGAACAGTTCGCTTACCCGCCGGGCAAGCTCCTCCGGCTCCAGCATCCGCCCGGGGCCAATGTCGCCACAGGCCTGTTCACCCTCGGCAGGGCCCAACAGGTGGACTCCCCGTTGTTTCAGTTTCTGCACATTGTCCTGATTGGCCGCCGCCGCCCACATGGCCTGGTTCATGGCCGGCGCCACCGCCAGGGGGCAGCGGGCGGCCAGGCACAGGGTAGTGAGCAGATCGTTGCCATGGCCGTGGGCCAGGCGGGCCAGAAAGTCCGCGCTGGCGGGGGCCACCAGCAGCAGATCCCCCCAGCGGGCCAGTTCAATATGCCCCATGGCGGCCTCCGCCGCCGGGTCCAGCAGGGAGGTGTACACCGGGTTGCCGGACAGGGCCTGCAGGGTCAGGGGGGTGATAAACTCCTGGGCCGCGGCGGTCATCACCACCCGCACCTCCGCTCCCAGGGCACTCAGGCGACGGATCAGTTCCGCACTTTTGTAGGCGGCGATGCCGCCCGTCACGCCCAGGACGATGCGGCGGTTGGCCAGTTCCAGCATAGTTCATCCCGTATTGTTCATTAAGTATAGTCCAGTGATTCCAGCAACTTATCAGTCCCTGCAGTCATGGTAAAAGGAGCGGGGGCGGCGCACAAGCTCCGGTCTCGGCTGTGAGTGCGGGGGACGCCGGTGCGGCGGGCACTATGTGGATGTGGCCGGGTGGGTATGGCCAGGCGGGTACGGGGTTGCGGGGCGGCCGGTGGGGCCCCGGAAAAAGCCGACAATCCTTTGCCGGGTCCGGGTCTGTATGGGAAAAAGCGGAACCGGAACTATGGCAATCACCGACTGGCCCGTGGACGAACGGCCCCGGGAAAAACTGCTGGCCCGGGGTGGTGACGCCCTCACTGACAGCGAATTACTGGCAATTTTTCTGCGCACCGGCGTCCAGGGCAAGAGCGCCGTGGAACTGGCGCGGGATATCCTGGCCCACTTTGACGGCCTGCGTGGGGTGCTGGAGGCGTCCCCCCGCCAGTTCAGCGAAATTCATGGCATGGGGGTGGCGAAATGGGCGCAACTCCAGGCCTGCCTGGAGCTGGGCCGGCGCTATCTGGAGTCCACTCTGGACCGGGGCGAGGCGTTTACCAGTCCGGCCCTGACCCGGCGCTTTCTCAAGGCCCGGCTGCGGGCCTACCCCCACGAGGTGTTTGCCTGCCTGTTTCTGGATAACCAGAACCGGCTGATCCGCTTTGAGGAGCTGTTTACCGGCACCATTGACGGCGCCTCGGTCTACCCCCGGGAGGTGGTGAAAAAGGTACTGGCCCTGAATGCGGCGGCGGTGATCTTCGCCCATAATCATCCCTCCGGGGTGGCCGAGCCCAGTTCGGCGGATCATCATATTACCGGGCGCCTGCAGTCGGCTCTGGAGCTGGTGGATGTGCGGGTGCTGGACCACTTTATCGTGGGGGACGGCGAGGTGGTGTCCATGGCGGAGCGGGGCCTGCTGTAAGCCGGCCCCGGGGCCGATTCCAGAGATCGGTTGATTTTGCCAGGGGGCTTTGGTATAAAGCAGCCCCCCTTCAAGAGTAACCGCGTTACCGCTTTACCGCGTAACCGTGAAGACTCACCGCCTGGGTCAGGGCAACGGACCAGGTCAGGGTAACCGAATAGACTGTCAGGTTGTGTCGAGTCAGCGATATGACCACTGTGGAGAACGATCATGGCTAAGGTTTGTCAGGTAACCGGCAAGCGCCCGATTACCGGAAACAATGTGTCACACGCGAACAACAAAACCAAGCGCCGTTTTGAGCCCAACCTGCACCATCATCGCTTTTGGGTTGAGAGCGAGAAGCGCTTTGTCCGGCTGCGGGTATCCTCCAAGGGTATGCGTATCATCGATAAAAAGGGCATTGATACCGTATTGGCGGATCTGCGTGCCCGTGGCGAACGAGTGTAAGGAGTCAGGATCATGCGTGATAAAATCCGTTTGGTGTCCAGCGCCGGTACTGGCTATTTCTACACCACCACTAAAAACAAGCGCAACATGCCCGAAAAGATGGAGATCAAGAAGTTTGATCCCGTGATTCGCAAGCATGTCATGTTCAAGGAAGCTAAAATCAAGTAATTGATTTATCAGCGGAATTGGGAAGCCGGTCGGCACTGCCGTCCGGCTTTTTTGCGTTCAGGTTTGCATTTGGTGGTACGTTAGGCGGCTATCTGACGCGGGCCCATCACCCGCAGCACCTCGTCCACCGAAGTCTCCCCCGCGGCCACCCGGCGATAGGCACTGTCGAACAGCGAATCGCCGGTAAAGGTGTACTTATCCTGCAGACTGAGGTTGTTGTCCCGGGCCATGCTGGCGATGGCGTCCCGCAGCCGGTCATCCGCCACCAGCACTTCGTAAATGGGAACCCGGCCACTGTAGCCGGAATTGCCGCAGCGGGGGCAGCCCCGGGCCTGCTGGGTGCTGGTAAGGCCCGGATAAGGGTCACCCAGGGCCTGCAGTTTGGCGGGGTCCGGGGTGCCGGGTTCCCGGCAGTGAATACAGAGCCGGCGTAGCAGGCGTTGGGCAATCACCCCGCTCAGCCCGCTGGCCACCACGTAAGGTTTCAGGCCGATATCCAGCAGCCGCGCCACCGTGGCCATGGCGGAATTGGTGTGCAGGGTGGAGTACACCATATGGCCGGTCATGGCGGCGTGGAAAGCCACTTCCGCGGTTTCCATGTCGCGGATTTCCCCCAGCAGAATCACGTCCGGATCCTGGCGCAGTATGGCCCGCAGGATCGAGGCAAAGTCCAGCTGAATCCGTTCCATGACACTCACCTGACCGGCCTGATCCATATAGAATTCCACCGGATCCTCAATGGTGAGGTAGTTTTTCTCCGGGGTGGCGGTGTGTTGCAGTAGCGTATACAGTGTGGTGGTTTTGCCGCTGCCGGTGGGGCCGGTCACCAACAGGATGCCCTGCGGTTGATTGACCATGTGCAGCACTTTTCTCAGCTCCTCCGGGGAGAAGCCCTGTTCCTCGATCTTGCGGATGGCGCCGTTCTTGTCCAGGATGCGCAACACCACTTTCTCACCGTTGATGGTGGGCAGGCAGGAAATTCGCAGGTCCACAATGCGCATGGGGGTCTTGACGGTGATCCGGCCGTCCTGGGGCCGGCGGCGTTCGGAAATGTCCAGCTCAGCCATCACCTTGATGCGGGACACCAGCGGCCGGTGCAGATTCAGGGGAATGGCGATTTTGTTCTGCAGAATGCCATCGATGCGATAGCGCACCATTACATGTTTGGCCTGGGGATGAATATGAATATCGCTGGCCCCCATGCGGATGGCCTCGATCACAATGGAGTTCACCAGGCGGATGGCGGGTGGCTCCTCGGTGGCCCGCAACAGATCGTCCAGGGCGATGTCATCTTCCTCCTCCATCACCACTTCGATTTTTTCGTAGGGGTCCAGGTCATCGATCAGAGTTTCCAGGTTGTCGAAGCGGGTGGCCTGACTGCTTTCGCCATAAAACTCCTCAATTTTTTTGCGCAGGGCGGACAGGGGCGCAATGAGGGGCTCGATCTGTAACCCGGAAATGAATTTGAGATCGTCCAGCAGGCCGGTGTCCAGGGGGTCGGCCATGACCAGCCGCAACTGGGAGCCCTGCAAATCGATGGGCAGCACCATCTGATTGCGGCAAAAACTGCCGGGAATCAGTTCGGTGACCGCCCGGGGAATCTGCACCTCGTCCAGCTGGATCTCCTGCAGTTGCAGTTCGTCCCGCAGCAGGCTGTGAATTTGTTTCTCAGTGACCCATTCGCGATCGATGATAACCCGCACCGGGGAAACCTTTTTGCTGCGGCAAATGGTTTGCAGTTCCTGCATCTCGGCTTCGGTCAGCAGGTTCTTTTTACGCAGCAGATTGGCAATCTGGCTGCGGTTGCTCACCGCCAGGTTGGACAGTTTGCTGATCTGTTGCTGTTTTTTGCGGTTCTCCTGTTCCAGCGCCCGGTTACGTTGCACCAGATCGTACTGCTCCAGGGCCAGCGACACTGTGATCCTCAGGTCATCGTCGTTCCAGGGCTTGAGAATGAACTTATACACCGCCCCCTGGTTGATGGCGCCCATGACCGCTGCGGTATCGGCCTGCCCGGTGAGCATGATGCGGATGGTGTCCGGCCAGGCGTTTTTCACCCGGGACAGTAATTCCGCCCCATCCATTCCCGGCATCTTGAAATCGGAAATGATCAGCTGCACCGGTTCCCGGTTTAGAATCTCCAGCGCCTGCTTGCCGTCGGCGGCGGCAACAATCTGATAGTTTTCCTCTTCGAAGACCCGGGTCAGGGATTTAATGACATTGGGTTCGTCATCCACCAGCAGGATGCGGTAGGTCCGGCTTTGGGGGCGCAGCGGCGTGGTGGCGGCACCTTGCGTATTTGGTTTGCCGCCGCCGAACAGGTCCATGTATTTACTCATGGGGGTGGTCTCCCAACGGTAGGGTCAGGCGCGCTTCCACGCCCCGGGGCTGGCGGTTGCGCAGGTGCACTGTGCCGTTATGGGCATGGGCAATGTCGCGACAGCTGGAGAGTCCGAGGCCGGTGCCGGCACCCACCTCCTTGGTGGTGAAAAACGGATCGAAGGCCCGCTCCAGATCCTGGGGGGCGATCCCCGGGCCGTTATCGGAAATCAGGATGCTGACGCTGTCCGGGCCGGCTTCAAAGTGTATCTCAATGGTCGGCTCCGGGGCCTCCTGCACTGCCTCCAGGGCATTACTGAGCAGGCTGTAGCAGGCCTCGGCGATATAACCGGGCTGACCGTGGATGAAGGGCACTGCGCTGGGGTTCAGGCTGATGCAGTGGGCGTGGTCGAAGCGGCAGCGAATAATATTCAACACGTTATCCAGCATGGCATTGAGATCGATGGCCGACCAGGCTTCCTGATCAATACTGGCAAAAACCCGTAACGCCTGCACAATGTCTCTGACCCGGTGGCAACCTGCCACGGATTCCTCGATGACTTCCCCCCAGTTGTTTAGCACCCGATCCAGCTTGCGTTCGTTAAACGCGGCCTGGACTGCGGGGGGAAGCTGCTCCATATAGTCTGAAAAAAAGCTCTGTAGTTTTTTCTGATAGCGAGCCTGGGCGCTGCAATTGCTGTTGATAAAACCGATGGGGTTATTGATTTCGTGGGCCACACCAGCGGCCAGCTGTCCAACCGCCGCAAGCTTGGCGCTTTCGAATAAACGGCGCTGTCCCGCTTCGATGGTTCGCACCTGCTCCTCTACCTTCTGCTCCAGGGAGGCCGCCAGGGTCCGGTACCGTTCATTGGCGGCGGCCAGTTCCGCGTTGCTCTGTTGCAGCGCTTCAAAGTCGGCGATGGTCACCGATTTGTACATATCCGCCGCCATCTGATAGCGGGCCCGATTACGCAGCAGGGTCTGCAGTAGTGCGGCGGCGTCTGCCAGCCGGGGGTCCGTGCGGCCGCACTCCAGCCAGGCGATGGGTTCGAAGTCCAGGGTCAGGGGTTGGCGTTGGGCCGCCATCAGCTCCGGTTCGCCATACAGCAGAGTGCCGTTGCAGGTACGCAGGGCGAGGGGTGCGTCCAGCAGCGAGCATAAGGCGTTGCCGAGCGCGTTCAGGTCCAGATTGCGACACAGCTCTTCGGCACTGAATTCAGTATTAATGTCAAGATCCATGGCTCAGTTCCCCGGCGTATCGCTGACAACAGGACCCAGTAAACCGTCGCAGAAGCCCTGGCGATCCAGTTGATGTTCCAGGAGTAGTGCGTAGTCCGGATCCAGGTGGTCGTATAGCTGACCCAACAGCGCGGCGAAGCTGTCAATGACCCCCTCTCCCTGGAGGGCACTGGCGAAGGTAAGCGGCCAGGGCGCGCCGGACCAGAGTTGCTCCAACTCCGCTTTGGGGACGATGTCCTGCAGGTCCCGCTTATTGAATTGCACCACCATGGGCAGGCTTGCGAAGTCCAGACCCAGACGGGTGGCGTTCAGTTCCAGGTTATGGAAGGACTCCGCATTATTGGCGATCTGACTGGTTTGCGAATCCGCGACAAATACCACCCCATCGGCCCGGGACAGCACTGCCTTGCGGGTGCTGTCGTGGACGGTCTGGCCCGGCACGGTAAACAGTTTTAGCTTGATCAGCAGGCCGGATGGCGCGCGCAGGCCCAGGGGCAACAGATCAAAAAACAAGGTGCGGTCGTTCTGGGTTTCCAGCACCATCATCTCCCCCTTCAGATCCGTTCCCAACAGATCATGCAGCCGGGTAAGGTTGGTGGTTTTGCCACTCAGGGCCGGGCCGTAGAAAACCACTTTCAGGGTAAGCCGTTGTGTCTCGTTATCGAATTCCGCCATGGAGAACGACCCTTGTTGCCTCAGCCGGTGGTTTGCTTGACTGAAACCATCAAGCGGCTGTTGAAAGCCTCTTCAAACTGCTTCAACTTTTTTATATGGGCCTCGGACAGCTTGCGGCCGGCCACCAGCATCACCATACCATGCTGATTGATCAGGTCCTGACTCAGTATCATGCCGGGTTCCACTTTGGCCAGGGGCAGGGTGGTCTCCTTGTCATTGGCCAGCAGCCGATGGACCTCGTCGATCACCTGGTCGAACGCCCGCACCACCTGGGGGTCGTAGCGTTTGCAGGATTCGTTGATGACAAATTCATGGGCCTGCAGTTCCACCAGCGCTTTACCCAGGAAATTGTTTGGAAGTAACAGGTTGTCGTAGTCGTTGGCCAGCGCCACAATGCGAGCGCCCAGGGGAATGCCTTCTCCGGACAAACGATCCGGAAAGCCTTTACCGTCAAACCGTTCATGATGACTGCGAACAATCTGCGCCGCCTCCCGCAGGGGATCGAAGGATAACAGGGCGCTTTCCCCCAGCATGGGGTGTTGGCGGTAGCGTTTGGATTCCAACGCTGACATCTTGTCCACGGGCTTTGCCCGAATAGTCTGCTCCAGGGCGATCTTGCCGATATCATGCAACAACGCGCCAATGAATATCTGCCTGACCTGGGCTTTATCCAGCTCCATGGATTCGGCAATCAGCCTGGCGATACTGGCCACCCGGTTGGAATGATTTTTTTTGAAGCGTTCATTCATCTCCACCAGGTGGGACAGTAAAGGTATCGATTGGAAATAGGCGTCATGGAGTTCCTGGTAGGCCACTTCCAGTTGGGAAGCGGTTTGTTCCAGTTCCGCGGTGCGTCGCTGGATTATCGATTCCTGGTTTTCCGTCAGCCGCTGCAGTTCCGCCCGTTGTTGCTCCTTGATATGCAATAATCTGGCGTTTTGTTCCCGCAGCCGCTTGACTTCCAGCAGCTCGTTCACTGTTTGTAACAGACGCTCGTCATCCCAGGGCTTGGCCACGTACCGGGCGATGCCGCCCTCGTTGACGGCACGAATGGTGGACTCGATATCGGCGTATCCCGTCAGCAGTACCCTGGGGGTTTGCGGCCAGAGCTGGCTCGCCTGGTGCAGAAACGTGGCTCCATCCATCTCCGGCATGCGCATATCCGAAATAATCAGATCCACCGGCGTCTGCTTCAGTAGCGATAGAGCATCCACCGCTGAGGTCTTGGCGATGATTTGAAACTCACCATCATCCTCGAACAGCCGGGTGAGGCTGGCCAGCACGTGAGCCTCATCATCCACCAGCAGTAAAGTGGCGGTCACCGGTACTGAGTGCTCGGATTCTGCTGCAATCATAATCAGGCCGCCTGATGATCCGGTTGTGAATGATTGATGGGCAGGATAATGGTGAAACAAGTGCCCACGCCTAGCGTGGATTCCGCCAGCAGCTCACCGTTATGTTTCTTGATGATGCCGTAGGAAAGTGACAGCCCCAGGCCGGTACCTTTGCCCACCTCTTTGGTGGTAAAGAACGGATCAAAAATACGCCCCATGATTTCCGGGGGGATACCGCAGCCGTCGTCCTCCACTTCGATTCGCACATTGTCGTCCTGACAGGCGGTACGAATGGTAATGGTGCCCGAGGACTTCATGGCATGGGCTGAATTCACCAGCAGGTTCATGATGACCTGATTGATCTGGGAAGGCACACATTCCACATCGGGAATTTCCCCATACTCCTTCACAACCGTGGCATTGTATTTGATTTCGTTCCAGGCAATATTCAGTGTGCTGTCAATGCCCTCGTGCAGATCGGCCCACTGCCACTCGGCCTCGTCAATACGGGAGAAGTCCTTCAGATCCTGCACGATTTGTTTGACCCGGGTCAGCCCCTCCTGGGACTCTTTAATCACTTCCAGCATGTTGCGTTCAACCGTACTGTATTTTTGTTGGGTTTTACCCTGTTCCATTGCGTCGATCAGGTCCGGATTCTGTGTGTGCTGAATCTGCTCCACCAGGTAGGCGATGAGTTTCATGGCGCGATCCGCATATTTGTTCAGCATGCTGAGGTTGGAATTAATATAACCCACCGGGTTGTTGATCTCATGGGCCACACCCGCCGCCAGTTGACCCAGGGACGCCAGTTTTTCCTGCTGGATCAACTGGTTTTGGGCCTCTTCCAGCTTTTCATTCATTTGATGGATTTCCTGATTCTTTTCCATCAGTTCCGCCTGAAATTCGATGCGGCTGAGAATTTCGTCGGTCAGTTCACTGTTGATGGCAGTGAGGTCGTTGGCCCGGTGAACCGCCAGATTGGCCAGTTGCCGGATGGAGCGCCGGGTGTAGATATACTGGGCAACCAGGGAGGCGGTGAATATCAGCGTGGAGACCACCAGTATCCATTTGAGATAGCCGGCACTTTGTAGCGTGGGCGTATCGCTAAGGTAGCGTAGAGAAATGGAAAGGTTGGCGATTTCCAGAGTCTGCGTATTGACATCCCCAGTGTCCGGTGCGCTCATCAATGTCAGGTTGCTTTGATTGCCGATATTGTCCGAGACCTGGAGACTCACAATGGATTGGCGGTCAATATGGGTCAGTAATTTCTTGACCGGCATTTCCGCAACCACCAGCAAATTTCTGTCCTCGGTAGGAAACTCAGGAGCCAGTAGGAACAGCAGCCGAGGCAGTTCAGAAGCGGTTGTGTTCAGCACCCGAAACTCACCGGACTCCCGTTGCCCCGGCGGGTACCCTTTAAACCTGTCGCGAAGATATTGCTGAATCTCTTCCAGTACAGCCTGATTGCCCGGGAACATCCGTTGTTCCTCTCGATAGTTCAGTAACGCGAGCATGTCGATGACTTCGTCGGAGTGGAACAGCCGATTGGAAAACTGAACAAACTCCTGCTGGGTCACATAATCGGAACCTTCGACGAAGCCGGCCACCGCGCTGGCGCTTTGGATCATCTTGGTTAGATTGCGCTGAATCTCGGTTTCATAGGTCCGTTCGCTGGTATCAGTCAGGCTGTCCGTTACATGAGATTCCCATTGAAATGCGGAGAACAATGAAATGACGGCCACCAGCAGACCGGCCAGCACGATGAATATGATCGGTCGGTGGCTGTTGAACTTGCCATACAAGCGGGGGTCATCGTGCTCCGCCATCATTTGTGCCATTAGAACCAGTTGGTCCACAGAATCGTTTTTCATGGGGCTTCACAGGTCGTTGATGAGATTGTCCAGAGTGTCGTCCGATTGCATCAGCATCTCCACTATATTGGGGTCCAGCAGGGTGCCGGCATGTTCCTGCAACGAGCTGCGCAGATAATCCATAGACGGCTCCGGTTGATGCCGGATACAGTTCAGGATGAAGCGGGCCGTGGTCAGCAGCCGGGCTTCGATGGGAATGGTCTCGCCGCTCAGCCCGCTGGGCATGCCGCTGCCATCGAAGTGCTCCTCGCAATTCAGACAGATGCGGTAAGCCTGTTGCAACAGCGGGATTTCCGAGTCCTGAAACAAGCCACTGCCAATCTGGGTATAGGACGTGAGCACCCGCAACTCATCCCGGGTCAGAGCCTCCGGTGGCATCTCCCGCAGCTTCTCCGGCGGAGCCAGTAACCCGATGTTGTATAGTTGTGCCGACAGGGTAAGGTTTTCAGTGTCTTCTTTGGGCAGGCCCCAGAGCCAGGCCAGGGCCGCGGTGCACAGTGCCAGTTGGTGGGGGCTCAGTTGCTGCTCTGAATGATTAAAACCCGTGAGCCGGGTGATGCGACTGATCATTTCCCGATAGGCGCGGGTGCGTTGTTTCTCGCTCTCCTGCAGTTTGAGGTGCGCGTCTTTCAGTTGCCGGGTACGGGCCTCCACCATCTGCTCCAGATTATGGTTGAAGGCCAGCAGATCCTGCTGATAGCTGCTGATGCGCAAAAGGGATGCCACCCGCGTCTCCAGTTCCACCGGGTCGATGGGCTTGTTGATAAAATCGGTAGCTCCAAGATAGATTGCCTTGCGACGGGTAGTGGAATCACTGAACGCGGTCATAACACAAACCGGGGGCTTGGGTTTAAGATCGAGGTCGGAGTAGCGTGTCAGGAACTCGAAGCCGTCCATCACCGGCATCTTGATATCCAACAGCATCAGATCGAAGCGCTGTTGAGCCAGGCGTTCAAGTGCCTCTTCACCATGTTCCGCATCGGTGAATTCCAGGTCATAGTCTTCGAACAGCCGGCGGATGGCGTTACGATTGTTGGCCTCGTCATCCACAAGCAGTAGTCGGCTGATAGACATAGGTATTCGCTCCTGTCGCTAAGCACTCAGTTCCGGGTCATTAATAAGAGTTTCCCGCACAGGGGGCAGGACCTCATCCGGATTCATATCGGGGTAAAAATAATTGAGCACCTCAGCCTCCTGGTATGTGCTGGTCTCTCCCGGGGTGTCATAACCCCATGCCTGGGCCAGGCGATGGGCGCACTGCACCAGTCGCACTTCCCGATTAAAGGGTTTAAAGTCAAGGTTGCGTGAACGAACATGTTTAATGCAGGCCCGAAACACCTCCGGCAGGCGCCAGCGTTTGGCAATGATGGATCCGGCTTCGTTGAAGAAACTGAAAAACTCTCTTTTCTCATTACCTTCAGCGGCCATGAATTCGCTGAACAGATCCGGTAGCTCGGAAATCAGCACTTGCTTGCCAAGCTCGTGCAGCAGGCCCAGGGAATAGGCCTGGCCCCGGGGGATATCAATTGCTTCCTGCTGCGAGATGCCATCGGCAATCAATGCCACCGCCAGGGTGTGCCGGCGCAGCGTATCGCGCCAGTCCTGATGGGGCGTGCCGCTGCTTGCCTGCTCCAGCGCGGTGGCGTAGATGATGTTGCGTAACTGGTCAAAACCCAGTAGGACGCAGGCATCTTTCACGCTGCGAATCCGGCCGGACATGCCATAAAACGGTGAGTTGGCGATTTTCAGAATGGTGGCAGAGGTATTGGCGTCGGTGGAAATGATACGGGTAAGGTCCTCCGCCTGAGTGTCCGGGTTGTTGATTAACGACAGCAGCTCCAGCATGACCGGGTTCAGCGGCTGCATCCGATTGATTTCAGAAAGCAGTGCCTGATACGTTTCGCGCATGATGACTACTCTCCGATAGGTGTGGTAATCAGAATCTGGCCGACCGATTGGGCGCCGCTGCCCAGATTGACCAGGGTGATGGTGTTGTGGTTGATAACGGTTTGCGTCCTGATGCCATGCTCCTGGCTGAAGCGGCATATTTCCAACTCCAGGGGGAGCCATTCCTCCTTAAACGCCGAGTCCACCGGCAGACCCAACAAGCTGGCCTCCTGCTTTGCAAATTCGCGGCGGGCCGCGGCATTTTCCAGCACGATGGTGCGGCTGTTGTCCAGACCAATCACCGCGAATGGAAAACGTTCGATGGCCTCCTGATACACCCGCAGTGATGCCACATGCAGTTGCAGCTTATGGGTTTTTTCCTCCACCAGCCGCTCCAGCCCGGCATTGAATTCCTCCAGCTTGTGATTGGTTTCCTGTAGTTGCCGGGTGAGCTTGCGGTTCTTTTCCGCCAGTTCGTAATATTCGAAGGCCTCGCGGATATTGTTCAGGAGTGTGTCCTCGTCCCAGGGCTTGGTGAGGAACTTGAAGATTGAGCCTTCGTTGATGGCCTGGGTAATGCTGCTGAGTTCGGAATAACCACTGAGGATCATCCGTACCACATTGTTATACCGGGCCTTAACCTGTTTCAGAAACTCGATGCCCGTCATATTGGGCATGCGCTGGTCTGACAGCACGACACTGATTTGAGGATGTTGATCAATGACTTCCAGCCCTTCCATTCCTGAAGAGGCGCGATGCACCACCAGATCGTCGTGCTCGTCCAGCAGACGTTCCAGGGCGTTCAGAATATTGATTTCGTCATCGACGATGAGGATGTGCCGTTCCATAGCCACTTCAGTGATGGGTTCAGAAGAGTTCGTCCATCCCTAAAAGGTAGCAAAGAAAACCAAAATGTTTGGCGGAGAGGGGAGTTATTGGTTATCGATATAAACTGGGCGATATTAAGATCAATTGTGAAATTATAGATAATCGAGTCGACAGACCCGGCTATGACGCGAATCCTCGGGTGCTTTTCAGCAACAGGTGGCCCCAGCTGTCCACGGTCGCCTGCCAGGACGGGCCGATAAAGGTGGTGGCGATGGTCTCTGCCACCAGGACTGGACCCGCCAGGCACTGGCCTGGTGCCAGATCCTCGCGCCAGTAAACGGGGACCGGCTCACTGAAACCGGCCAGTGGAGCCTGGCTGGGGGCCATGGCATCCGGGCCGGGCCTCAGCCCCGGCAGCTGTTCCACGGTGCCGGCGGTGTGCACCGAACAGCGCAGATTCACCAATTCCAGCGCCATGGGCAGGCGATGTCCGTAGCGCTGTTCATGCAGCCGGTGGAAGGCCTCCGTGAGCTGTGCGGTGTCTGGGCTCCAGGGCAGGTTCAGATAAAAGCGCTGGCCCTGATAACGCAGGTCCACACTGAACTGCCATTGCAGGGTCTTCGCTTTGACCCCTTCCGCCTGCAGCGCGGTGCTGCCTTCCGTCAGCAGATGTTGCAATCGATTATGGAGTTCCGCCGGGTCCAGTGCCGGCAATGGCTGTAGCATGGCGTGGGAAAGTTCGCGGGATTTGGGCGCCACCACCATACCCAGGGCGGACAGTACGCCCCCCAGGTTGGGTACCAACGCCCGCCGCATACCCAGCGCTTCCGCCAGGGCGCACACGTGAAGGCCGCCGGCGCCACCAAAGCAACACAGTTGAAACTCGTCCAGGTCATGGCCCCGCTCAATGGAAATGACCCGCAGGGCCCGCACCATGTGTTCATTGGCAATGTCGATAATGCCGTGGGCGGTTTCCAGCGGGGATAATCCGGTGTCCCGGGCCAGGCTGGCCATGGCCCCCTGTGCGGCATCCAGGTCCAGGGTCATATTGCCACCCAGAAAATACTCCGGTTGCAGCCGCCCCAGTACCGCGTTGGCATCGGTCACCGTGGCCTGCCGGCCGCCCTTGCCATAACAGGCGGGGCCCGGATCGGCGCCGGCGGATTGCGGCCCCACCTGCAGCAGGCCACCGGCATCCACCCGGGCCAGGGAGCCGCCACCGGCGCCGATGGTATGCATATCCACCTGGGGCACCCCCACTGGCCAGGGGCCGATATGGCCTTCATTGGTGAGCTGGATGCCGCCATCGATCAGCGCCACGTCGGTGGAGGTGCCCCCCATATCAAAGGTGAGCAACTTGCGAAAGCCGGACTGGTGGCCGATAAATTCCGCCGCCGCCAGGCCCCCGGCGGGGCCGGACAGCAGCATATTCACCGCCGAGCGGGCGGCCACGTCCACCGCCATGGTGCCGCCAGTGGACTGCATCACTGCCAGCGGGCTGGGAGCCACCCCCTGTTGCAGGCGCTGCAGATAGCGCCGCACCCGGGGGCTGAGGCTGGCGTTGAGCCAGGTGGTGATGCCCCGCTCATATTCACCCGCTTCCGCCCGCACCTCATGGGAGGCACTGACAAACCAGCGCTCTTCAAGGGTGGATTTGATGATCTGCTCCGGCTGCGGGTTCAGGAACGAGAACAGCAGGTTGATTGCCACCGCCTCCACTCCGGCCCGCGCCAGCTTTGCCCGCAGCTCCGCCAGATCCTGAGAGGAGGGCGCATCCAACAGCTGACCCTGGGCGTCCACCCGCCCGGGCAGCTCGAAACACAGGTCCGCCGGCACCGGGGGAGCCACCGGGTCCGGTTGCAGATTGTAGAGTTCACGCCGGGTCTGGCGGCCAATGGTCAGCAGATCGTGAAAGCCGATATTGGTGATCAGGGCGGTCTTGACCCCCTTTCCCTCCAGAGCGGCATTGGTGGCCACGGTGGAGCCGTGAATGATCCGCACCTGACCCGTCGCTACGGCGGCTTCCAGCCCCAGTTCGCGGATACCCTGCAGAATGGCCTGTTCCGGCGCCTGGGGCGTGGACAGCACCTTATGGATGCGCACCGATGTTCCCTGTAACAGCACGAAATCCGTGAAGGTGCCGCCGGTGTCCACCCCCAGCACGGCGCTAGGGGCGGGCGGAATGTCGGAACTGGAATCGGGATTTGCCATAGACGGAAACAGGGGGAAGATAACTGCGAACAGGGTGGCAGTGTACCGTATGTGGGTCAGGATGATGAAGCCTAACCGCCGGATTGCAGTTTGCCTCGGAGTCTGGTAATTACCCTCGCAGCCTGTACCCCAGCCTGCGCTGGCACTTTTAAGCCTGTTGTCGAGATTCCCATGCCAGAATTACCGGAAGTGGAAACCACCCGCCGGGGCATCGAGCCCCACCTGGTGGGCAAGCGTGTCAAAGCCCTGCATGTGCGCCAGCCCCAGTTGCGCTGGCCGGTACCACCGGCCATTCACCAGGCCGAGGGGCGCAAACTCAAGGCCCTCACCCGGCGCGGCAAATACCTGTTGTTTCACTTCAGCAACGGCACCATCATCGCCCACCTGGGCATGTCCGGCAGTATGCGCATCGCCGCCGCCGGCGAGCCGCCCCTGTTCCACGATCATGTGGACCTGAAGTGCAGCGACGGCACCCTGCTGCGGTTCTGCGACCCCCGTCGTTTTGGCGCCTGGCTATGGACTGACCAGGACCCGGCCCGGCATCCCCTGTTGGCGAATCTGGGGCCGGAACCCCTTACCGACGCCTTTAATGGTGATTATCTGCTGGCGCGCTCCCGGGGCCGTAAAAGCAGCGTGAAGAGTTTTATCATGGACAGCCAGGTGGTGGTGGGCGTGGGGAATATCTATGCCAATGAGGCCCTGTTCCTGGCCGGTATCCACCCCAAGCGGGCGGCGGGCCGCATCAGCGGTGCCCGGTATGACAAGCTGGTGGCCGCCATCAAGACCGTCCTGGCCGCCTCCATCGAGATGGGGGGCACCACTCTGCGGGATTTCGTGGGGGGCGACGGCAAACCCGGCTACTTTCGCCAGACCCTGCGGGTCTACGGCCGGGGCGGCCAGCCCTGCCGGCAGTGCCAGACCCCCCTGCGGGAGATCCGCCTGGGCCAGCGGGCTACAGTTTTCTGCAAACTGTGCCAGACTTGAACCCTACAGCGCCCTGGAGCGCCCTGGCGCACGGCAAAATTGCGATTGATCACAAAATGCAGCGCAAAAGCCGGGCAACTGGGCTGCTAAAAGTGGATCGTTCGCCATTTAGCGAATACACTTAAAAAAAACATTAGGTATTGATTGAGGAAATAATATGCGCAGCCTGAAGAGCACATTCAAATCCGTGATGGTCGCCCTGTCCATGGCCCTGTTCGCTGCGGCGCCCGCGGTATCCCAGGCGCAAACCGTCACCGACCGCCCCTCCGGTATGGAAATGGCTGGCGATGTTCTGCTGGTGCGGCCCCTGAGCCTGGTGGCCACCGTGGTGGGCGCGGGCCTGTTTGTGGTCTCCCTGCCGTTTTCCGCCCTGGGCGGCAACGTAGGTGAAGCCGGCGACACCCTGGTGGTGACTCCCTTCAAATCCACCTTCATGCGTTGCCTGGGCTGCTCCAACAAGCATATGTCCCAGGCCTATGCTACGGAAACCATGGAAGAATAATCCGGGATTCCGCTGCGTCCGAGTGCTTTGACTTGTAGGACGGCTACTCGTTAAATCGCAGTGTGGAAGAATCCACTAGGTCGGCTTTAATACTTATTAAAGCCCAATGATCATTGGTTTTCTTATGCGCGATATAGTAGGTTCTAAAGTTCTTTGTTTGTGCATAGAAACCATATGTAGAACCTTCGTTGGCAATTTCGATGCCGCCTTTGTCTTTCATGGTCTCATATCCCGCTCTTACCTCTGAGATTGCTGAATCATATTTATCCTGCTTCTTGATTGACTTGAAGGTTCCAATTAATTTCCCGCTTTTTTTCAACCAAATTTCGTCACCGACCAGCTCCAGGCTATCAAATGATGTGCTTGACAAGTATGTGCTAACGCTTGCGATCGGTTTGATTTCAAGTCTATGAGTGGCACAAGCCGTTAATGACACCAGAGAAAAAATAAGTATGATTTTCTTGATCATGCATGTTCCTTACTAATTCAGCGACATTATGATGTCACTTTTGAATTTGTTTGCCAAAAACACTTTGCACATAATATTTACTTTTTCGTTTTCAAGTACAAACGGCCTACCAGCAGCTCGAATAACTCTCAGAGCCCATTTGTGTAGATTTTTTGACGGAGACAACAAGTCCGGTGGGTTCGGCACGGCGTCTATCCACTTGCTACAATCCACCGTTTCATGGAGCATAATAGCAACAGAATTTACAGTTTCTTCAGATACCGATGAGATGGTGATTCGATTAGCGACTGCATCACCATAGTAAGCTTTTACTATTGCTTTAATGTAAGTGGCATCTTCTACTGTAATGGCTTCTGACATATTCAGTTCCTTGAAAATACTGACCAATACAGATAGACCGTTTTAACGCAAATTTATCCAGTTCTTTCCACTCTAACATCTAATGGATCTGCGCCTTTGTGGACCATGTTTGGGTCTGGACCAAAAGAAACCATTTTGTTCTTTTTTTCCTTCGCTTGATTATGCCTGCCAGCCCCATGGGGTGGGGCCTATTTCGGGGGTTGGTATAGCCGGTTCACTCAAAGCAATCAGTGCCGGAACTGTCTAAATTTAGATATTTTCTTTAGGGGACCTCTATAAATCCAGAATTTGATCGTTGAAACTTTAAATTACGGTAGCTGTTGGAAAAATATCACACTGCATGGCTTTTGATGTC
>NZXG01000005.1 GCA_002701845.1 Pseudomonadales bacterium | reverse complement strand
TGAAAAGGTTTTGGTTTGCGCATAATAAATGGATAATACACTCATTTGCCCATGAGTTACATTATTTTCCGCTCCAACCACTAGGACATGGTATTCTCGGTGCTGTCTGTAGGGGTTGCATGAAAAACTCTTATTAGTGACGTCCGAGGCTCTACTACGTTAACTTTTGTGACTTGAAATCTCCGTAACTGCTTATTGACTATCTTTCTGTTGCTAAATATTGGTGTAATGATGCTGTTTAATCCGCCAGCATAAATTGTTGCGGGGATTCGAGCCGGTCACCACCCGCTCCTGGCACTGGATCGCTCACTCGGCATTTCGTCAGGCCATCGCTGATTTCGTGGCGGCGGAGGCGGCCCACGCCGAACGCTATCAAACTCAGGCCGCCAACTATCTGCCTTACCGTGCCGAAGCGGATTTGTGAAGTTATCCCTGGTGCAGCAGAATGGGTGGCATGGGGCATTCCAGGGCTTCGCACAGGGCCCGCAATAATTCCAGCTCCTTCAGCACCGCTTTGCCGTCCCCCAGAATGCAGTCCACGCAGGCATCAACCACCGGTTGTTTTAACAATGGGCTGAGGCGGGCCAGTTGTTGCAGGGCCCGGTTCAGGGTTTTGGGGGTGGGCGGTTGCTGCAGATAGTGGCTGTGATCGACGGCGTCGTAGTAAGCCATGATCCGTTGGAAAGTGATCTGTTGTTGCTGCGGTGAATTGCCGCTGACTTTCACCACGGCGCTGAACAGAGTGGCCAGGGCCGGTATCACTGTCTGCAGGCTTTTGATAGTGCGGGCCGGGCGCTTGTCCTGCTGCAGACTCTGTTGCAGCAGATAGCAGTAAACAAATTCCGACAGGGTCACCCGTTGATCCAGTTTGATCAGCCCCACCGCGTTTCGCAGGATGTTCTGACGCTGGTCCGGAGGCAGGCTTTTGAGGGTGGCCAGGCAGATATCCAGCAGTGGCAGCCGCAGTCCGGCCCCCAGCTCAGCGAGGTGCTGGCGCTGCTCCAGCGCGGCGGTATCCACGGCCACCGGCACCCTGTCCAGCTGCGGCGATTCCAGCAGCAACAGGGCATAAATCAGAATCTCGGCGCCGGCGGGTTGATGAGCCTGCTGCCGCAGCGAGTCCGGTAACTGCTGGTGCAGCTGCCGGGCATAGTCCATGTGGTCCGGGGTGGGGGTGCCCACCGAGGCTTTTACCGCCGCCGGGTTCACCGCAATGGAGGCCGGCCCCGGTTCAGCCAGGGCGCTCACCGCCTGAGCCACGGCACCGGTCACGGTGGCCATGGCCGGGGTGGATTCTGATGTGTTGGGGTCGGCGCCAGGGCCTGCAGGGCCCGGGTCCCGCTGCCGAAACCGGGCCTTCAGCCGGGGCCAGAGGCCATGATCAATGGCGCGCACCCGCTGTTCAATGGGGGGATGGGTGGCGAGCATGCCGCTCAGGCGCATCTTCACGCTTTCCCCAAAACACATATGGTTCATGTCTTCGGCGTGGGGGCTCAGCAGCAGGCTATGACCGCTGTAATGCTGGATGGCGAACAGGGCGGAGGCGATGCCTTCGGGGTTACGGGTGAACTGCACCGACGAGGCGTCCGCCAGAAATTCCCGCTGGCGGGAGATGGCGGCCTTGATCAGGCGGCCGAAGAACAGACCCACATAGCCAATGATCATCAGCGCCAGCCCCAGCGCCGCCGCCTGGATGCCATCGCGGTTACCCCGGCGCCGGTAATAGTGCCGGCGCCGCTCCCCCCGCAACAGAAACTCGCCGATCTGACCGATAAACAGAATCCCCGCCAGGATGCCAATCAAGCGCATATTGAGTTGCATGTCGCCGTTGAGGATATGGGAGAATTCATGGCCCACCACCCCCTGCAGCTCGTCGCGGGTGAGCTTGTCCAGAGTGCCCTGGGTCACCGCCAGCACCGTATTGCTGGCGCTGGTGCCGGCCACGAAGGCGTTGATGCCCGCCTCCTGCCGCAGAATAAACAGGCGCGGCACCGGGGTGCCCGAGGCGATGGCCATTTCCTCCACCACATTGATCAGCACGCGTTCCCTGGGGTCGCTGCTGGCGGGATCCAGGGGGGTGCCGCCGGCCATCACCGCCACCGCCGCACCACCCCGGCGTAATTGGGCCATGCGCTTGAGGCTGCCCAGGGCGATGGCCCCCAGGGTCGCAAGAGCCGTGCCCCAGCACAGGGGGGTCTGCAGCCACTGGGCCGGGGTCAGGTTAACATGACCTGCCACCAGCAGGCAGCCGTAAAGTACGCCGTTGACGGCCACTACGATCAGCACCACCGCCGTCACAAAATAAAACACCAGCAGGCCGGTCTTGCGGCGGGCGTTCTCCTGGTTCTGATAGAAGCTCATGGCTGATTCAGTTTAAAGCTCATGGGTCCTGAAGTGCCGGGCCCTAGTTAAAGGAGACTTTCACGCCCTTGCGGGCTTCCTGATCCTCGATTTCCAGCAATTCAGCCGCTTGGAACCGGTTGCCCGCCACCAGGCTGTTGGGGAACTGTTCGCGATAGGTGTTGTACTCCATTACCGCGTCGTTAAAAGCCTGACGGGCAAAGGCCACCCGGTTTTCGGTGGAGGAGAGTTCCTCCATCAGCTGGTTCATGGTGGTGTTGGCTTTCAGGTCCGGATAGTTTTCCGACAGCGCGAAGAACCGGCCCAGGGCACCTCCGAGCAGGGATTCGGCACCCCCGAGGCCGCGTACGGCGCCGGGATCGTCCGGGTGCGCAGCAGCGGCCTTGGCGGCGGCGGCGGCCTGGTTGCGGGCCTCGATGACCGCAGTAAGGGTTTCCCGCTCGTGTTGCATGTACTTTTTAGCGGTTTCCACCAGGTTGGGAATCAGGTCGTAGCGCCGTTGCAGCTGAACATCGATTTGCGAGAAGGCGTTCTTGAAGCGGTTCTTCAGGGCCACCAGTTTGTTGTAGATGGAAATGGCGTACACCACCAGCACGGCGATGACAACCAGGACGACGATGGTGCCTGCGGACATGGGCAATCCTCTAACGGAAGGTGAGTGAGACCGGCGCGCAGCCGGCCACTTTTTAACTATGTTAACTAGCCACTTTTTAACTATGTTAACTATAGACAGAGTCAGCACACATATTAAGGAAATCCGCGGCCGATGGTTCATTCAGCCCCGGTTTTGCCAACCGGTTTACCGGTTTTGATCCGTGGTTGCCGGGTGCTGGAAGATGTCCCGGTAACTGGTATAGGCGGTAATGATCACCAGGGGCCCCACCACCAGTGCCGCCAGGCCGGCGGTGATCACAACCAGCAGATACAGTAGCAGCAGAATCAACCCATAGACCAATACCGGCAGCAGGTTCAGGGTAATGCCCCGCAGTGCCAGGCGGAGGGCGACGCCGGGGGCCAGGTGGTGCAGCACCACCAGGCCGGGCGCCCACCACATGGCCAGCACCAGCAGCAGAAACGCGCCCACCAGCACCGGTAGTATCAGCAGTGTGCCCAACATCAGTCCGGCGCCGGAGTCACTGGCCATGGCGGTAAAGGCCACGGCCAGGAGGGTACCTCCCACCATTACCGCCAGCAGACCAAGCAGGAGCAGCAGCGCGCCCAATACCAACAGCGGGCCGGGGTGGCTTTTGAACCCGGCGATCAGGGTTTCCAATGCCAGGGGCCGGCCGTGATCAAGGCCGGCGATGCCCAGCAGGAATCCCGCCATCAGCCCCGGCATCAGCAACGTTCCCGCCAAAGGCACCAGGTTGGCGGCCGCCATAATCAACAGCTGCACCAGCCATAACAGAATCAGCAGCGCCGGGCTGGCACGGAACAGGGTCCAGGCCTCGCTGAGCCACAGCACGGCATTACCGGCACTCACCGGCTGAGCCCGCGGGGGGCCGCCGGAGGGACCGGTGCTGGCGGCAGGGGGGTGATAGGGATCCTGTTGCGTCTCTGATTTCATGCTGAATCCTCGACGGGTTGGGGTTGGCTGCCTGAATGCGGTATAATCTAGACAAGTTTGGTCAGGTATTTATGGCGATTTTCGCTTTTATTGATCAAAAATGTCTATTGGCGGTAATGTTGTCAGCTATCAGGGAAGCGCCGGCAGCCAATTCTTAAGTCACTGATAATTACAAAATTATTTACCGGTTTTTCGGGCCTGGCCGCAGTGGGCGGGTGCGAATTTCAGTAAATTATCAGTATGTTGTAGAATTCCGCCTCTTTTTCGCCGCTTGTCATAGAGACCTGCCTGTGGGTTAATTATCATTATCAACCGGGGGCGGTCAAAGCGGTCGTCACGGGACTTACGCTCGGAGGAGTCCTTCCAGTCATGAAATTTTTGGATTTATCAGCAATGGGCAGCAAATCAATGCCGGACATCGCCACCGCTTCCCAGCCCAAGGCCCCCGGCCTGCTGGATTGGGTGGGCATGAGCGAGATCGAAGTGCCAATGGCTATACCCACCCGCACCGGGGCCATGGCCCATGCTGTGGCCAAGGCTCAGGCCTACGTCAACCTGGTGAATCCTGAGGCCAAGGGCATTCACATGTCCCGGCTTTACCTCCTGCTGGATGAGGTGTGCAGCCAGGTGCTGACCGCCGGCAGCCTGCGGGACGTGCTGGGGCGTTTTCTGGAGTCCCACGACGGTCTCAGTGATCAGGCGTTCGTGGATTTTCGTTTTGATTTTATGGCCCGGCGCAAGGCGCTGAAGAGTGAGTTCAGCGGCTGGAAGGCGTATCCGGCGAAGATCATTGCCTCCATGGATCCGGATGGATTCCATTTTGAACTGCAGGTGGAAATTCCCTATTCGTCGACCTGTCCCTGTTCGGCGGCGCTGGCCCGGCAGTTGATCCAGCGCCAGTTCCGGGAAGATTTTGGCGACCGCGGCGATGTGTCCGCCGAGGATGTATTGGGCTGGCTGGGCACTGAAAACGGTATTGTTGCCACTCCCCACAGCCAGCGCAGCGTGGCCCAGATTAAGGTGCGTTTGTCCGAGGACACCGACAGCTTCCCCCTGGAGCAATTGATCGATGTGGTGGAGGATGCCCTGAAGACGCCGGTGCAAACCGCGGTTAAGCGCGAGGACGAACAGGAATTTGCCCGCCTCAATGGCCAGAATCTGATGTTTTGTGAGGACGCGGCACGGCGCATCCAGCATGCCCTGAACAACCAGGTGTCCTACCAGGATTTCTGGGTGCGGGTAAATCATCTGGAGAGCCTGCACGCCCACAACGCGGTCTCCATTGTCACCAAGGGGCTCGAAGGCGGTTACCTGCCTATCCCGTAACACTGTGCCTCAGGCGGTGATGGTCACCTGGTTGCGGCCGGTGCCCTTGGAGCGATACAAGGCCTGATCGGCGCGACTCATGGCGGCGTCTATGGTTTCCTCATCTGCCTGTACTTCGGAGATGCCGATGCTGACGGTGAGCCGGATCTCATGGCCATCAAACTCCAGCGTGGTTTGCCGGATGCGCTCACAAATACGTTCCGCCATTTGAGTGGCCTGTTCGAGGGTGCTTTCCGGGGATAGAATGGCAAACTCCTCGCCTCCCAGGCGTCCCAGAATGTCCGGCTCCCGGGATTCGCTTTCCAGAATACGCGCCACCTGCTGCAACACATGGTCGCCAGCCATGTGGCCGAATTCGTCGTTGATTTCCTTAAAAAAATCCAGGTCCAGCATCATAAAGGTTGTGGGGTGGTGATAGCGCCGTGCCCGTTCCAGCTCGGATCTGGCCAGCTGCATGAAAAAGCGCCGGTTGTGAAGGGCGGTTAAATCGTCCTTGGAAGCATAAAAATCCAGTTTCTGGTTGGCTTCCAGCAGAATGTCGTTGAGCCTGGCCTGTTGTTCCAGCGCTTCCTGTAAGGCCTGGGTACGCCGCTGGACCGTCTGCTCCAACTCCCGATTTTGCCGCTCCAGGGCCTGATGGTACTGTTTTAGCTGAATGATCCCCGCCAGGCTGTCGGCACAGGCGGTCAGCAGCTCCTGCAACTCCCATTGGCAGGGGCTGAAACCAGGCTGTTGCAGCTCCAGCAGACCGATGGCCTGGCCCTGGTAACTCAACGCAAAACAACAGGGATCCTGCTCACAGCCGGCCGCACTCAGGGGCGCGCGGTGCAGGGGAAACCGGGCCTCGGCGCCGGCCTGGACCTGGCGCAGCAATTGTGTTCCGTCGGAGTCCGGCAGGTAAATGGCGGCCCGGGCCCCGGCCAGGTCCGGCAGCGCCAGCAGGGTGGTCAGTGCTTTGGTCAGCTGCTGCTCCAGGGAGTCCGGTTCCAGGGCCAGGGCGATGATGGTTGCCAGGGCCTGGCGTTGTTGGTCCCGCCGCTGAATAAGCCGGGCCTGCTGGTAGCTGTCCAGTGCCGTGCTTACCGTAAGCCGCAGATCGTTTTCCTGCCAGGGCTTGGCGATATAGCGGAACAAGCCGGCGCGATTCACCGCTTCCCCCACCGCATCTGCCGTGGCCTGACCGGTGACCATCACACTCAGGGTTTGCGGGCTCTTAGTCTGCACCCGTACCAGTAATTCGTCGCCATACATCCCCGGCATCACGTAATCGGTGATGATCAGGGGCACTTCGCAGGGTTCCGCCGCCAGCTCATCCAGCAGTTCCAGGGCCTCTTCCGCACTCTGGGCCAGCTCCACCCGGTGACTGTGGCCAAAATGGTGTAACAGCTGGCTTTTCAGGGCGGTAAGGACGAGTTTTTCATCGTCCACGCAGAGAATGACCGGCTTAGTCATGGGGAATCCGGGATGGCGGCAGGGCCCGGAAGAAATCCTCCTGGGTCCAGGGTTTACCGATGCAATGGTCCAGCCCGGCCATATTCTGGGTGCGCTCAACCGCCTCCGGATCGGCATGACCGGTGAGCATGATTTTGGTCAGCTGAGGGTGGAGTTCATGCACCTTAATCAGAAATTCATCTCCTCTCATGCCGGGCATCAGCCAGTCGGAAATGACCGCAAGTATCTGCTCGCCGTCCTCCACCAGCTCCGTGATCAGCTCCAGGCCCTCTTCGGCGCTCTCGGCGATTTCAATGTTCAGCCGGTCATTGTACCAGTGCCGTAACTGGGCGCGCAGACTCATAAGAATGGTGCGGTCGTCATCCACACAGACTATATAGGGCTTGCTCACAGCCACCATCCTGATATTGGTACAACGGGTCGAAAACTTGGGTCTGGGAACATGCAGTCTACTTCTAAATATATTCGAGTTTTCCCACGCTGGGTACATATAGGGCCAGCGTCAGCACCTTGGATGTGACCTGGTTCCCGTTAATGGGTGGTGGCCGCTGGATGATCCTGATGTTGGAACCGGTCCGGGGTCGCCTGCAACGGCAGTACCACTGTAAACGTAGTGCAGCCGGGCTGGCTGTCGAAGAACATCCGTCCGTTGTGCTTTTCAATGATGCGCCGGCAGATTCCCAGTCCCAGGCCGCTGCCTTCCCCGGATTCCTTGGTGGTGAAAAAAGAATCCCAGATCCGGTCCTTGTACTCCGGCGGTATGCCGTGGCCGGTGTCGGATATCTGCACCACGATCTGGGGCCGGGTACCGGATTCTTCCAGATAGGTTTGGATAGTCAGTGTACCCCGGTATTCCATGGCCTGCAGCGCATTGTGGATAAGGTTGGTCCAGACCTGATTCAGCTCATCGGCATGACACTGCAACAGCGGTAGCCGGCCGAATTCCTTAATCACTTCACAGCCCTGTTTCAACAGACCGCTGTAGAGCACCAGCACGGTGTTGATGCCCTCGTTAATGTCGCTGGCGGTTTTTTCCCCCAACTGATCCTGGCGCGCAAAACTCTTCAGGGCAAACACGATTTTGGAGGCCCGGGCGGTGGCACTATAGATGGTCTGATTGCTGCGCATGACGCCGGTCAGCTCACAGGCACATTCGATCATTTCCTGGTAATGGGGGGCCTGGAGCAGGGGCAGTAAAGTATCGGTTTGCTGCGCCAGACCCATGTCCATCAGCATTTCCGCAATGTCTTCGGCGCGGGGGATGCCCTGCGCCTTCAGTCGGGTGATGGCACTCCGTTTCGCCGCCCGTTCCTCCCGGGTGGTGAGGGATTCCATGGGGCCGGCATTGTGTAACAGCCACAGGAACAGGGCCTGATCGCTTGGGGTGGCCCGGTTCAACAGCAGCTGCAGACTGTTGGCGAAGGCGGAATAGTAGCGGGTGGCGTTGCCGGCGGAAGCCTGGATGGCCCCCAATGGGGTATTGATTTCGTGGGCAATACTGGCCACCAGCTGCCCCAGGGCGGCCATTTTTTCCGAGTGCACCAGTTGTTGCTGGCTGTCTTCCAATTCATTGATGGCCTGCATCAGCTCTTCATTGCGTTGATTCAGTTGCTGGGTACGTTCATCCACCTTGCGTTCCAGCAGCAGATTGTATTCCTCCAGGTCCAGATAGGCTTTTTCCAGGTGAACGGCCATTTCCGCAAACTGCGCCGACAGCACACCAACCTCGTCGTTGCGGGTGCTGTCCACCTGGCCGGCCACGGTAAAATCCCCCTTCGACAGCCGCTGGGCCAGACCGGTGAGTCGCCGGATGGGGGCTGACAGGGTGTCCGCCAGCCAGGAGATGATCAGAAATGTAATTAAAAGAATGGAAAAGGCGGTCAGCATCGAGTTCAGCGTGTGGCGGCGCACCGTGGCGGCATTTTCCGCCTGAGAGCTACTGATTTCCGCTTTCAGCTTGGCCAGGGAAAACGCCAGCACCAGTTGCCCCCAGTGGCGATTACCCACCTCCACCGGTAACTGATAGAAAATGCTTTCGGCGGACTGCAGCGCCTGGCTGAGGGCTGCACCGGACCAGCGGGCGGGATCCGGCTCCGGGCCGGCGATTGCAATCACCAGTTTGTCCGGATAGTCGGCATCCCGGTAAATTTGCTGCTGCAGTGATCGGTCCGCGGTATGGATCACAATCTTGTTGTCGGCGTCGGTCAGGATCACGAAATCCAGTTCCTGATTGATGCGGCTGGCCTCGGTGAGCGTGCTGGTCAGCTCAAACAGGTTGAGGGAGGCGATTTCCTCCTGCACCTGGCGCCGTAGCTGATGAGATTGAAACATTGCCCGACTGTGCAAATTTTCCAGCATCAGGTTGGTCTGCTTGCGCAATTCCGCCTGTAACAGGGCATTCTGAGTGTAAATTTGCCAATAAGTAAACAATGCCAGTACTGTCAGCACCAGCAACAACATGACCGTCATCAGCTTTCGCCGAATACCACTAGCGGTCAGCATGGTCACTGTTTGAGTTCCTGCGGCAACACCATTGTCACCTAACGAACTGGTCGAAGATTGCGCAGGTGTGTTGAGTGGTAGTGACCAGGTGATTTTAACTTCATGTTCAATCCCTACAGGTGCCCCGAAGGCACGGCTTGGTTCCCTGCATCAAGAATAGACCTTGTTGGGGGGTTCCGCCTCTCGAGAGTGGGTGATTATCGTCTCCTGGGGCATTAAAAGAGAGTTGTCCGCCGTTTGCAAGACGCGCAAACCCTGAGCCTTGACTACAATTAGGCTTGCAGTGTCCTGCCTGGACCCTGCCTGCCCCTGGCGTAAGGAGAACGCTGCGTGTCCCGCTATCAAATGAAAATTATAATCCCCATCAATGACAGTGCCTACAACGCCGAAATGACCCAACTGGCGCAGGCAGCCGCGCCGCCGGATGTCAGGGTTGAGGTGGCCAATATCACTCAAGGTAACAGTAGCATAGAAAGCCGTTGGGACCGTATGGTCAATGCCCCCTACGTAGTGGAACTGGCGCTCGCGGCCGAGGCGGAGGGCTGCCACGGCATACTGGTTTCCGATTTCGACTACTGCGGGGTGGAGGCGGCGCGGGAAGTGGTTTCCGTGCCCGTGATTGGCGGCTTCCGCCCCAACGTTTTTACCGCCATGTCCCTGGGGCAACGGTTCTCGATTATTACGGTGCTGGCTTCGGTGGTGGACATGCAGCGTGAGCATGTGCGCAGCTTCGGGATCGAGCCCAATTTTGCTTCTATCATCCCGGTCAACCTGCCGGTGCACGAACTGACCCAGCGGGACAAAGTGATCCAACGGGTTTATGAGTGCAGTATCAAGGCGATTGATGAGGACGGCGCGGATACCATTGTGCTGGGATGCACCGGTTTCAACTATATCGCCGGCCCGGTGGCAACAAAACTGCGACAACGGTACGGGGTCAATGTGCCGGTAATGGATCCGAATGTTGCCGCCATTAATTACTTATACCTGCTGATGCACACCGGCCAGAGTCAGAGCCGGCTCAGTTACCACGTGCCACCTAACTTTTCGGTTCAGCACTAACTGGAGGTTATTATGTATAGCATCAGTGAGCGGGACATGCATATCATAGTCAATGGTGCGAGCTTTCTGGCCAGTGGCGGCGGGGGAGCGGTGGCGATGGCGAAAGATGTTATCGCCAATGTAGTGGCTTTTTCGCCCTCGGTACAGGTGGCCACCCTGGCGGAAGTGGCCGATGATCAGGGCCTGCTGGTGATTTGTGGCGTCGGGGCGCCGGATGCGCCCAACCCCGATTTTAAAAACTCGCCCGGTTACGGACTGCAAGGATTGCAGCAGATGTCCGGGCGGCGGTTTCACTATGTGCTGCCCATAGAAGTGGGGGCGATGAACTCCATGATACCTCTGTTGGCCTGTGCCCAGCTGGGCCTCCCTTTTATTGATGGCGACGGCGCCGGTCGTTCCGTGCCACAGATGAGTATGTCCACTTACGCCCTGCAGGGCTTCTCCACGGAGTATACCCTGGTGGTCAGTGAAGCGGACCAGCGCTATCCACTGCATCCCCGGGATGCCAATGCCATGGAGGCGCAGGTTCGTGATATCGTGAGTACCCGGCTGGCCAATGCGGGCACGGTGGCGGCCTGGCCCCTGACGGGAGCCCAGGCCCGCTCGGAGCACGCAGTGGTGGGCGGCTCCCTGACCCTGGCGCGGTCGGTGGGGGAGGCGATGGCCGGCGCTAATCCGCTGGCGTCGGTGGCGGCGGTGATTGCCGGATTCTACCCCGCCCATGGAGTGATGATGCGCAATGGCAGGGTCACAGCTGCCACCAACGTGGTGAAGGACGGATTCGACGTGGGGGTCATTACAGTGGATGATGAAGCGGGAATGACGGTCCGTCTGTATTTTGTAAACGAAACATTGCTGGCGACCATCGACCGTGACGGGTCGCCGCTGGCTTTTATGTTGGGGCCGGATCTGATTGGTTCCATGGGGGTGGACGGCAGCCCCATGACCAACTCGGAGATTTACAACCGGTTTGTCAGCGGCGATACGGTACGGGTGGCGCTGATGTGGGTGCAAGCCCTGGAGGCCATACGTACTCCCATCATGTTCTTTAAGTACCTGACGCTGTTGCTGGAAAAGTTTGATACGGCGCCCATGGCGGGGTATCGCTTTATCGATGATGCTATGGAGCTTTTTGACCGCTAAAGGAGTTGATCAAAAACAATGATGGAATTGCGACAGAAGACGGCATTGCTGTTATTGATGGGGACAATGCAGGGCTTTTTT
The DNA here is from genome assembly GCA_002701845.1 of Pseudomonadales bacterium. Classification (GTDB taxonomy): domain Bacteria; phylum Pseudomonadota; class Gammaproteobacteria; order Pseudomonadales; family Ketobacteraceae; genus Ketobacter. The sequence continues at coordinate 76,219 of NZXG01000005.1, read as the reverse complement.
GCGGCGCCGGTGCAAGCAGCGATACCGCCCTCGCTGGAGGAGGAAATTCGCTGGCTGCAAGAGGAACACTACGTTACCACCGCCACCAAGACCCGGGAGCGATTGCGTAAAAGTGGTTCCACGATGACTGTGCTGACGGCAGACGATCTGAGAAATATGGGTGCCAGGGATTTGATGGATGCCCTCAAGCGGGTGCCCGGATTTGGTGTCAACCGGTTCAACATGGGGTTTGCCTCGGTAGAAGTTCGCGGCGTCAAAACTGACTTTTCCGAGAAAATCCTGTTTCTGGTTAATGGCCATCCGATTAACAACAACCTGGTGAACGGCGGAGCTTTGGTGAGTTATGACAATTTCCCGGTGGATGACATCAAGGTGGTGGAAATACTGCGGGGGCCTGGATCTGCCCTGTACGGGGCCAATGCCTTCGTGGCAGTGGTGAATATTGTCACCGATCAGGCAGAGGATGTGGCGGGAACGGAGCTGAGTGTGAGTGCAGGCAGTAACGAAACCAACCGCTTTAACCTGCAACACGGCAGCCAGATGGGCGAGGTGGCGGTGGCCTTTAATGCCAATGTCTATCACAGTGACGGCTGGCGGGGCGAGGTGGACTCCGATGTGATCGGGCAGTCAGGCACGACCGACTACTGGCAACAACGCTACGACTTTGGGTTTAATGCTGAAGTGGGTGATTTTGGCCTGCAGGCGAGGTACGTAAAGCGGCAAGTGGGTGCCTATCTGGGTGCCAACAACGTGCTCAACGATGACTCCCGGCAGGAGTACGTTGACTACTTCATAGAAGGGTCTCACAGCAGCCGGTTGTTCGAAGACGGCCAGCTGTCCACCACAATATACTTTGACCACTTTGAATTCGATAATCTGTGGGAAATTTTCCCGGAGGGCTATTCCTATGTGGACCCGCTGTTGGGTCCGGTGACGTTTCCCGACGGCTTGATTACCCGCAGCCCGATCAATCATGACAAGTCAGGTTTCGAGGTTCAGTATACCTGGTATGGACTGGAACAACACAAGCTGGTGTCCGGTTTCGCGTTCGAGCATCAGACGCAATATGGGGTGGAGCACTGGTCCAATAACGGCAGTGGTCCCCTGGTGGATATTTCCGAAAACGCCAACTGGAATGGTAGCCACAGCCGCAATATTCGCGCCCTTTACCTACAGGACATCTGGGATCCCACTCAGTCGCTACGGGTGATTATGGGCGGACGCTATGATGATTACAGTGATTTCGGCGCCACCTTCAACCCCCGGGTCAGTGTTAGTTGGGAACTGAAACCGTCCTATCAGTTGATCGCCACTTATGGGTCGGCCTTTCGCGCGCCGACGTTTGGCGAGCTCTACAACATCAATAATAATGCCATCGTTGGTAATCCGGAGGTGGAGCCCGAAGAGATTGAAACCACCGAGCTGGGTATGCGGGCTGATATCGGTAAGCGCTCGCGGCTGGGTGCCACCTTATTTTATAACAACATCGTGGATATCATCGCGCCCCGGCCGCAACCCAATGGCGCCAGCTATTCCGACAATATTGGCGAGTTAACGGTGCAGGGTATCGAACTGGAAATCAATACCCGACTGGAGGGGGGTTCCACCATTTCCGCCAACTATACCTATCAGGATCCACGTAACGAAAGAACCGACGCGCGGGCGCCGGACGTGCCGTTGCACCGTGCCAACCTGATGTTTAACTACCGCTACTCCCGGCAGTGGAATGCGTTTGCCGGACTGCACTACGAAAGTACGCTGGCCCGGGAGGTGGGTGATAACCGCTCCGAGGTACCGGAGCAGACCGGTGTCGACCTGGCACTCAACTGGCGCAGCCTGGATAATGTGATCCAGGTTACGGGTTCCCTATACAACCTGACAGATGAGGATCTGGTGGATCCGGCTCCCGGGGCGTTGCTGTCGGATTATCCGCAGCCGGGTCGTACCTTCATGCTGGAGTTGACCCTGCGCGAGCCGCTGCGGTAAGACGTTGCCATTACTCCAGTAACTCGTTCACCTGCTGCAGTGCGTCCCGGTTTAACTGCAGCTGGTATTGATTCACTTTACGCAGATTGAGGGAAATACTGCTGCCGGCGGGGAACTGGACCTTGGACTCCGGAGGGGTGCGCTGCAGCAGACGCCGGGCAATCAGAGCGGCCTGGCGTCCCGAGGTGAGCAAATCCGGATTGATACTCAGGGTGGCCCCCAGGCCCATAAAGAAACTGTTGTAGGCGAACACCGGTTTGCCCAGTTGCTCGGCCTGTGCAAACAGGCGATAGGTATCGGCTTCGGAATTCAGCACTACGGGGTCAGGCAGAACCCACAGGGCATCGGCCTGCTGCATTAAGCCTGCCTGTTGCGGCGGGATGTCCGCAGGATCGTGCACCCGAGTGGTGACCAGAGTAAGAGACAATGCTTCCGCGGCGTGCCTGGCATCTTCCAGCAAAGCACTGTTGGTGTCACTGTACATAACCCCGATGCGTTGAATCGCCGGGAAAAAGTACTTGAACCAGGCCAGCTGGGCAGCGGGCGCCACCTCACTGCTGATACCAAAGTAACCGGGTTGGTGTTGGAACCGGCGCCAGCTTAACACCGAACTGTAGACAACCGGCGTATCGGGAGCCAGGTATTCAATGGAGCCCAGGGCCTTGGCTCCGATACAATAAATCACCGCGTACGGTTCCTGATTCAGCAGGTCCTGGAGGGTTTCAGTGGGTTGCTGATCGTCACCCAGGTCCACGCTGACCATGCGGGTTCGGCGCAGAGTGCTTTTAAAGCCGGTTTCAGCGGTTTGATAGCGGGGAATCGATTGATTGCTGTTAATCACCAGCACTTTGGCCAGTCCAGATTGCTGATCGATAGCCGGGGTGGGGGTGCAGGCACTAACGACCCAGAGCCAAATCAGCGGCAGTAGTAGTCGGCAGGCTTTCATTGCGGTTGCCCCCCTTGTGAGTGGGCGCTCAACAGCTTCCATTCATCCAGCCCCAACAGGTTCAGGCCCAGCCTGCCCTGATCGGACTGCTCCATCTTATCCAGCGCGCTCAATGCCGGTTCCAGGGCGTTAAGGTGTTTGCTGAATAAACACACCACCAAATGCTTTTGTGGTTGGCTAATCCCCAGTATAGTCAGGCGTTGATGCTCATTCCGGTATAACAGGGAAAATTGTTCATAACTGGTTTCAGTGGCCAGGGCGGCATCCGCCATGCCAAAACTCACCGCCAGCAGGGCGTCGATATCCTTGGGCACCGTCAGCAACTGGCTGTTGGTCAAAGCCGGAACCCGATGGCGGAAGGTCATATTCCGGATCAGGTTTTTAACATAGTCATGGGTCCCTGAAACGGCGATGGTGGGTGCTTCGGGAAGCGACTCCTTTCGCGCCACGTAATACTTTCGAAAGGTGTTCTGATTGTTTTTAGACCCCCGGAAATAGGGAATAAAGTCCGGTTTGTCCGTGGCCAGATGCCGATAGTGCCAGTCTGACAATATAAACAGGCTGCGGGGTTCCTTACTGACGATTTGTTGGAACGTGTCGCGATCCTCCACTGGCTGTAGTTGGACGTTGGAGTGAGTCTGGAAGTAGCGGTCGAATGTGTTTTTCAGGACCAGATTGCGATTGGTCTGGGCTTCCGGATTGTAGTGATAGATGGTCACGGTGTCCGCCCGTGCCCCCAGCCCGATAAGGCACAGCCAGACCAGGGCGTACTTTATCGCCCAGCCGCAAGCAATCCTGGATTTATGTGTCCCGAGTTGGGGCCGGTTGCGCAAATTCAACTACCGCTGTGATTAGTGAGGTCAATGCTTCAGTTCGGTATATTACTATGATCGTAACAGCGAGTGTTCACGATAATATAAGCCGAGGGGGCGCTGTCAATGATATTGCTCATCCTGCGCCCGCCACTGGTTGAGCCCCAATTCCGAGCCCGCTGCAGCATCGGGGCCACCAGCGCCATATCCCGTGACCGGCAATCAGTCCCGGGTCCAGCGGGTACCTTCCCGGGAGTCCTGCAGGGTAACGCCCTGGTTTTTCAGTTGGGCGCGAATGGCATCGGCGCGGGCGAAGTCCCGGGCCTGTTTGGCGGCGGCTCGTTCCGCAATCAGGGCCTCGACCTCCTCGGCACTGGGTCCGCTTTGGGTTCCGGCGGGCTGCCACTTGAACCAGTGGTCAGCGGTCTGCAATAACAGACCCAGAGCGTTGCCGGCGTTGCGCAGCACCTGCTGCAGGGCCAGCCTGGGTTCGCCTTCAGTCTTGTTAATGTCGCCGGCCAGCGCATGCAGTACCGACAGCGCCTGCGGGGTTGCCAGGTCATCGGCCAGATGCGCCTCCAATTCCTCCAACCGGGGATGGGTCAGGCTGGGGTCCACTTCTGTCGGGCCATCCCGCAGGGCTCCGTACAGCCGGTCCAGACTGGCCTTGGCGCTGGCCAGCAAATCTCCGGTCCAGTCCAGCGGCTTGCGGTAATGAGCAGTGAGCAAGGCGTAGCGAATCACTTCCCCGGGCCATTGTTCCAGCAGTTCGCGCACCGTGAAAAAGTTGCCCAGGGACTTCGACATTTTCTGACCGTCGATATTAAGGTAGCCGTTATGCATCCAATAGCGGACAAACTGCTCGTGCCCCCCGTGACAGCAGGTGCCCTGGGCAATTTCATTTTCGTGGTGGGGGAAAATCAGATCCTGGCCACCACCGTGAATATCAATGGTGGGGGCCAGATGCCGGTTGATCATGGCGGAACATTCGATATGCCAGCCCGGGCGCCCCCGGCCCCAGGGGCTGTCCCAGCCAGGCAGGTCGTCGGTAGAGGGTTTCCACAGCACAAAGTCCGCCGGTTCCCGCTTGTAGGAGGCTTCCTCCACCCGTTCACTGGCCCCGGCGATCATGTCATCCAGCTTACGGTGGGATAATTTCCCGTACTCAGGGTCGGTGCTCACCTGAAACAGCACATGGCCCTCGGCGACGTAAGCGTGACCGCGTTCGATCAGGGCCTGAATCTGTTCGATCATGGCGTCGATATTATCCGTGGCCCGGGGTTCCAGGGTGGGCGGCAGGGTATTGAGCTGTGCCATGTCCTCGTGGAAGGCGGTGGTGAAACGCTGGCTCAGATCGCGGATGCTTTCGCCATTGGCTTTGGCGGCGGCATTGATTTTGTCATCCACGTCGGTGATGTTGCGGGCGTATTTCACCAGCGGATAATGCCGCTGTAGCAGCCGGTACAGGGTATCGAAAATCACCACCGGCCGGGCATTGCCGATATGCACATAGTTGTACACGGTGGGTCCGCAAACGTACATGCTCACCTCATCCTGCCGGACCGGGGTGAACACTTCCTTGCGCTGGTTTATCGTATTGTAAAGCTGGATCGTCATTACTGCCCCGGCATTCTGGTGGCCGCCTGCACGGCCCGGATGGCCTCATCCAGAGCCATCACCTCGTTATTTTTGCTGCCCAACTGGCGCACCGCCACCTGGCCGGCTTCCGCCTCATTCTTGCCCAGCACCCAGATCTGCGGCACTTTGGCTTTACTGTGTTCCCGCACTTTATAGCCGATTTTTTCATTGCGCAGATCCAGTTCGCAGTAGACGCCGGCGGCGGTGAGCTGTTCCGCCACATCCAGGGCCCAGTCCCGGGCGTCGTCGGTGATGGTGGCGATCACCACCGGCAGGGGCGACAGCCACAGGGGCAGATGGCCGGCGGTGGATTCGATCAGAATCCCCAGGAACCGCTCCAGGGAACCCAGAATGGCGCGGTGCAGCATCACCGGTCGGTGCCGGTTGCCGTCTTCCCCCACGTACTCGGCATCCAGCCGCTCTGGCAGCACGAAATCCACCTGCAGCGTGCCGCATTGCCAGTCCCGGCCAATGGCGTCTTTGAGTACGAATTCCAGTTTTGGGCCGTAGAAGGCGCCTTCGCCAGGGTTCAGTTCGCACTCCAGCCCCAGACTGTCCACGGCCGCCTGCAAAGCCGCCTCCGCCTGATCCCAGACCTCGTCGCTGCCGGCCCGTTGTTCCGGGCGGGTGGAGAACTTGATGCGAATGTCCTCGTAGCCGAAGTCCCGGTACACCTCGTTGAGCATGGCAATAAAGCTGGCGGTCTCGGCGTTGATTTGCTCTTCCGTGCAGAAGACGTGGGCATCGTCCTGGCTGAAGGAGCGGGCCCGCATCAACCCGTGCAGGGCGCCATGGGCCTCATTGCGGAACAGGGTGGTGAATTCCCCCAGCCGGATAGGCAGATCCCGATAGCTCTTCAGGCCCTGCTTGAAAATCTGCACGTGGCCGGGACAGTTCATGGGCTTGATGGCCATGTCCCGGTGGTCGTGGGTGCAGATGGTAAACATGTCCTCGGCGTATTTGTCCCAGTGGCCGGATTGTTCCCACAGCCGGCGATCCATAATCTGCGGGGTGGCGATCTCCTGGTAACCGTTGCGTTCCATTTTGCCGCGAATGTAATTCTCCAGGGCCTTGCGGGTGCGCCAGCCTTTGGGGTGCCAGAACATGCTGCCCACCGCTTCCTCCTGCTGGTGGAACAGCCCCATCTCTTTGCCCAGCTTGCGGTGGTCGCGTTTTTCCGCTTCCTCCAGCATGTGCAGGTACTTTTTCAGCTCTTTGTTGTCCCGCCAGCAGGTGCCGTAGACCCGCTGCAACTGGGGCCGGCTGGCATCGCCGCGCCAGTAGGCGCCGGCCACTTTCATGATCTTGAACGCCTTGCCCAGCTTACCGGTGGAGGGCAGGTGGGGCCCCCGGCACAGGTCCAGAAAATCCCCCTGCCGGTACACGGAGATCACTTCATCCGGCGGCAGATCCTCAATCAGCTCCGCCTTAAAGGCCTCGCCATCTTTTTTGAAGTAGTCGATGGCCTCGTCCCGCTCCCACACTTCCCGCTGAATGGGCAGGTCCTGGTCCACGATCTCCGCCATGCGGGATTCGATTTTATGCAGGTCCTCGGGGGTAAAGGATTCTTCGCGGTAAAAGTCGTAGTAGTAGCCGTTCTCGATGGCCGGGCCGATGGTGACCTGGGTTTCCGGAAACAGCTCTTTCACCGCCTGGGCCATGACGTGGGCGGCATCATGGCGCAACAGCTCCAGGGCCTCGTCTTTATCCCGGGTCAGGAAGGCCACTTCACAGGAATCGGTCAGCTCGGTGGTCAGATCCTTCAACTCGCCGTTGATGTACATGGCCAGGCTGGCCTTGGCCAGGCCGGGGCCGATGTCCTGGGCCAGGTCCAGGCCGCTAAGCGCTTCCGGATAACTTCTGACGTTGCCGTCTGGCAGTGTGATGTCAATGGACATGAGTTTTGTCGATTCCCAACTTGAGTAAGATCTTGAGTAAGTTCCGCTGTGAACTTTCAGGCATTGATAGTGACCGACCGCCGGTGCCCCCAGGCGCTGGATTGGCTGACCACCGGCATAATCCGCATGGATCGGCCATTGTAGCGAATAAACGCTGTTATTTGAACGCGATGGCGCCTTTCATCACCCCTTCATAGGCCAGCACCTGAAACTGATGTTCAGGGTCCTCCCGGTGCAGGGTTTCGGCGATATGCTCCGCCAGATATTCCACTGTGGAATCGGTGTCGATCAGATACACCTGGGCTGCCGGCAGCTCCAGTTCGAAGCGGCCCTGGGGGGCATCGTAAGCGAACTGGCAGTACTCCACCCCCTCCCGGCTCGGTTGCCCGGCCAGGTCGGCCCGGGTACCGATGTAGATGTCGCGCCATTTCAGCGCCCAGGCCTGTTCCAGCAACGGGTCCCGTTTGCCATTGCGGTAAATCTTCAGCCGCGAGCGATGGCCATGGGCAATGCGCTGGCAGTTGCCCTGGTGCTTCTTCAGGCCGTGACTGTATTGATAGCAGGCGCCGGAGATTTCTTCTTCCCGCAGAGTGATGGCCACCCGGCTGACGTTATCCGGAACCGCCGCCATGGCGGTTTCTTCCAGCAGGGGGATCATGGTGGCGGGCGTAATCTCCGTTGCCGTCACCTGCAGCACCGCTGAGGGCGGCGACAAGTGCCGGTAGTCGCGGCCATCCTGGTCCTGCCAGCTCAGCGCCAGGCTCTGGCCCAGCTCGCGGGCCTGTAATGCCGGCAGGGCGGAGGGCACCACCAGCTGATGGTCGAACAGGCTTTCCACGGCATCCCGCACCTGTTTTTTCACCGCGCCGAAGTCGAACACCATGCCCTGATGGTCCAACTCGCCATACAGCTCTATATCCACGATCCAGCTCTCCCCCAGAATGCCGCGGCGGGCATCCGCGTAGGAAAAGTCCAGAACCGTTAAATGATTGACGAACAATGCAGACATGCGAAAAAGTCCCGGTGTCCCGTGGGTTGGCTAATCCGATATAATACGCTGGCACAGAGCCTGAAACAAAGTCACCAGTGTAGGATCGCCTTATGACCAGTCTGTTAATCGCCAACGCCCGGGTAGTCAACGAGGATCGCATCCAGGAACAGGATGTGCTGATCAAAGACGGCCGCATCGATCAGGTGGGGGCCGATCTGGGCAGTCACTCCGCGGACCGGGTACTGGACGCGGAGGGCCGCTATCTGCTGCCGGGGATGATTGACGACCAGGTGCACTTCCGTGAGCCCGGCCTCACCCACAAAGGGGAGATTGCCACCGAGTCCGCCGCCGCCGTAGCGGGGGGCATCACCAGCTATTTTGAAATGCCCAACGTTAACCCCCTCACCATCAACCGCGCGGCCCTGGAAGACAAGTATCAGCGGGCCGCCGCCAAATCCATGGCCAACTTCGCCTTTTATCTGGGCGCCAGCAACGACAATCTGGAGGATATCAAAACCCTGGACCCCACTTCGGCCTGCGGTATCAAGGTGTTTATGGGGGCTTCCACCGGTAACATGCTGGTGGACAACCCGGAGATTCTGGAGGGGATCTTTGCCAATGCCCCCACCATCGTGGTGACCCATTGCGAGGATACCCCCATGATCCAGGCCAACGAAGCCCGTTACCGGCAGCAGTATGGGGAGGATGTCCCCATGGCCTGTCACCCACTGATTCGTTCGGCGGAGGCCTGCTACCAGTCTTCCAGTCTGGCGGTTTCCCTGGCCAACCGGTTTGGCACCCGCCTGCATATTCTTCATCTTACCACCGAAAAAGAGTTGTCCCTGTTGCAGGCGGGTCCCCTGGCGCAGAAACAGATCACTGCCGAGGCCTGTGTGCATCACCTGTTTTTCAGTGAGGAGGATTACGAGCGCAAGGGCGCCCTGATCAAATGCAATCCGGCCATCAAAAAGGCGTCGGACCGGGAGGCGCTGCTGAATGCAGTGAGAGATGACCTGATCGATGTGGTGGCCACGGACCACGCCCCCCACACCTGGGAGGAGAAGCAGAACAGCTACTTCAAGGCCCCCGCCGGTCTGCCCCTGGTGCAGCATGCCCTGGTGTCGCTGCTGGAACATTATCACGCTGGCCGGTTGTCCCTGGAGCAGATCGTGCGCAAAACCAGCCATAATGTGGCGGATCTGTTCCAGGTGGCGGAACGGGGCTATATCCGCGAGGGCTATTGGGCGGATCTGACTCTGGTGGATCTCAGCACTCCCACCGTGGTGGATCAGCAGACCCTGTATTCCAAGTGCGGCTGGTCGCCGTTTGCCGGTTACCTGTTCAAGTCGTCCATTCACACCACCATTGTTAACGGCGCAGTGGCGTTCGCCGATGGCCGCGTCAATCCCGAGATTCGGGGTAAGCGGCTGACGTTTGAACGCTAGGCCCCGGAGCGCGCCCATGTTACCGATGAAGTCAAAGCTCAACATCGTCATCATCGGCGGCGGTTTTGCCGGCCTCAGCGCCGCCCGCCAGCTGCGGGGCTCCCGCTATTCCGTGACCCTGATTGATCCCAGTCTGCACATGGAGTGGTTGCCCAATATTCACGAAATACTGTCCGGCCGGAAGCAGGGTGATGAGCTGCGGCTGACCCGACATTCCCTGCTGCGGCGGCTGGGGCACCGGTTTCTGGCCAACCGGGCCATGGAACTGACCAACACCGCGGTGCTATTGGACAACGGCATGCGGGTGCCCTTTGACGCCTGTATTGTTGCCACCGGAGGGGTTCATAACAGCTTCGGTGTCCCGGGGGCCGACCGGCACGCCCTGCCCATGAAGAGCGTGGCCCAGTGCCAGGCCATCGCCCGTCGCCTGCAGCGGGCAGCCCTCAGCCCCCGGGACGCCCGGGTCACTATTGTGGGGGGTGGTATCGAAGGGGTGGAAGCCCTGGGGGAGGTGTTGCGGGCCTATGGCCGGCGGCGCCAGTTCGAATTCAGCCTGGTGGAAGCTGGCACCCGGCTGTTGCCGGGCAAGCCTGCCTCCCTGGATGCGCGCATTCGCAGCCTGACCCGGAGCCTGCCGGTGAGTTACCACCTGGGGCGGCCGGTGGCTGAGGTGGCGCGGGACCGGATCGTGCTTGCCAGCGGGGCAGTAGTGCCCAGCGACATCACCATCTGGTCCGCCGGTGTCGCGCCCAACGGCTTTTTACTGCGCAGCCAGCTCACCTCAGAGCCGGGCCAGTGGGCACCGGTGAGCGGCGCCCTGCAAAGCACGGTCCGCCCCAATGTATTCATTATCGGGGATGCCGCCGATCTGCGGGAGATGGGGCTGGCCAAACAGGCCTACCACGCCATGGACATGGGGCGCTGTGCCGCCAGCAATGTGGTTAACTGGCTGCAGCACAAACCACTGCAGGCTTACGAGCCGGCCGCCAAACCTCAGGTGGTGACCTTCGGCGAGCTGGAAACCTTCGTGGTGTTTCGGGATTTTGCCCTGTCCTCGGCGGCCCTGGGGCCCACCAAAGAGGCCATCTACACCCTGGGCTTGTTACAGTTGTCACCCCCGGCCTCGACCCGGGAGCTTTGGGCCTCCCTGGATCGTTTGCAGCGCAGTGCCCGGCGGGTTTATCTGCCGGCGTTGAACCCCATCAAACTGTGGCGCAAACTGCCTGCCACCCAGGTGTTGAACTGATGCTGGACCCCGCGGATTTCGGGATCGTGGAACTGGGGGATCCGCGCCTGCGGCAACCGGCCCGGCCGGTGGCGGCAGCGGACTTGGGGCAAGTGTTGGAATACGCCCGGGTGCTGCAGTGGTGGATGGACCAGCGGGGCGGGGTGGGTATTGCGGCCCCCCAGATCGGGGTCTCCCTGCAGATACTGATTATTGCCTCGCGGCCCAACCCCCGTTATCCGGACGCTCCGCTGATGTCTCCGACATTGCTGATCAATCCTGAGCCGCTGGCCTATGGCGGGCACCAGGTTGCGCTTTGGGAGGGCTGCCTCAGCGTGCCCGGCATGCGGGGCCGGGTCACCCGGCCGGATTCAGTGGCACTGAGATATCTGGATACCGCGGGAGCTCCTCAGGAACTGACGCTGGAGGGCTTTCCCGCACGCATCTTTTTGCATGAATACGATCACTTGCAGGGGCTCACGTTCGTCGACCGGGTCCAGTCGGTGCGCGATCTGGTAACGGAAAAGGTCTACCGGGAGCAGATTGCCGGCGACTGACTGATCAGTGTTCCCCTGCAGCGGGTTCAGTTGGCATACCCCATAATGAACTTCCACTGTTGTGGCGTCACCGGCATCACCGATAGCCGGTTGCCTTTGCGCACCAGGGGCATGTCCGCCAGCGCCGGCAGGGTTTTAAGCTGCTCCAGGCTGATGGTTTCCCGGAACTTCTGTTTGAAACGCACCTGGGGACAGAACCAGCGGGGGTTATCGGCGCTGGCCTTGGGGTCGTAGTATTTGGATTCCGGATCAAATTGGGTGGGGTCCGGAAAGGCTTCCTTGATCACCTCAGCAATGCCCACGATACCGGGAACCTTGGTGTTAGAGTGGTAAAAAAAGATCTGATCCCCTTTCTTTACCTCATCCCGCAGCATGTTGCGAGCCTGGTAATTGCGCACCCCATCCCAGGGCTCCCCCTGCTTGCCGCGGGCTTTCAGATCGTCGATCCCGAAGGTGTCCGGTTCCGATTTAAACAACCAATAGGCCATAATGGTCAAACTCAAAATTAATTTAGGTAAAATGTGCGGTAGATTGTACCTTTCTCTTCAAATAAGCGCCAAATCACAGTACAGTGCCAGCAAGATCAGATCGATTATTTTTTTTCCAGGATTGGAAGTTCTCGCAATATTTTGGCGATGGGGTCGTCCGGCTCGGGGCGGCGCCATTCATTGTTGTAATTGTTAAGACTCGCGATCAGCATGAACGATACCAACGACAAACCGATCTATGAACTGAAACCGGAAATCAACTTCTGTACCTGCGGGTGCGAGGCCAGGCTGGTGAAGGAACGCAGTGCCGAATCCGAGAAGGGGAAACTCCGTTACGTGGTGCGGTGTCTGGATGAAATCTGCGGCCAGCAGGGTCGTTATACGCAATACCCGTGGCAGGCCATCCTGGAGTGGAACAAGTCCCCCATGTCGGAGTTTCCGGACGATTTCAACATTCCCTTTATGAATCTGGCAGGGCTCGGCGGGGAGGAAATCCGCCAGCGGCTCAATGAGCGCCGGGTTGAACTGGAGCAGAAAATCAAACAGCTGCGGGCGGATAAGGTCAGCGGCAACGCCGATGACATGAAGATTTCCCGGTTGCAGCTGATGTGGATCATCTACGCTCAGAGCTGGGCCAAACTTAAATTCCCGCGGGAGGAAGAACTCAATCCTCCCCCCAAAGCCGAACCCACGGGATCGCCGGCCGCCGGATCGCCGGCCGCCGGGACGCCGGCCGCCGGAATTCTGGCTTCGGCACAGATGCAGGAGGCTTAAGCCAGCCGTTGCGCCATGATGGATCATGGTTTCGCCCTGCGGGCACCGGTTCTTCATTGTCTCGACGACCCGACCCAGGCCGGGGACCGGGCGTGGGAGTATTACCCCGACGGGCTGTTGTGGGTGCAGGGCGGCAGAATCCAGCGGCTGGAGCATGCCAGTGCGGCGGCAATGGCAGAGTTACCCGCAGGGGTGGCGGTTGAGGCGCTGCCGGACCGCCTGATTATTCCGGGACTGGTGGACGCCCATATCCATTATCCGCAAACGGAAATGATCGCCGCCTATGGCGGCAAGCTGCTGGACTGGTTGAATACTTACACTTTTCCGGTGGAGGCCAAATTCGGTGACGCCGGGTATGCCAGCGCTATGGCGCGTTTCTTCCTGCGGGAGCTGCTGCGCAATGGCACCACCACCGCCCTGGTGTTTGGCACGGTGCACCCCACTTCCGTATCGGCTTTGTTCCAGGCCGCCCATGAACTCAACCTGCGCCTGATTGCCGGCAAGGTATTGATGGACCGCAATGCCCCCGAGGCGCTTTGTGATAGCGCCGAAACCGGCTATCAGGAATCCGTGGCACTGATAGAGCGCTGGCACCGGGTGGGGCGGCTGGGCTATGCGGTGACTCCCCGCTTCGCCCCCACCAGCAGCCCCCGTCAGTTGCGCAAAATCGGTGAACTGTTGCGGGAGTATCCCGATGTTTACCTGCACACCCATCTGGCGGAAAGCCGGGAGGAAGTGGCCTGGGTACAGCAGTTGTTTCCCGATGCGCGGCATTATCTGGACGTCTATGACCGCTACGGTCTGGTGGGCGAGCGCAGCCTTTTTGCCCACGGTATTCACCTGTGTGATGACGCCTGTCAGCGGCTGGGGCAGGCGGGTTCCGGCGTGGTCCACTGCCCCACTTCCAACCTGTTTCTGGGGTCAGGACTGCTGAACCTGCAGCGTTTGCGGGGCTATGGGGTCAAGCTGGCTGTGGGGACCGATGTGGGGGCGGGCACCAGTTTTTCCCTGTTCCGCACGTTGGATGAGGCTTACAAAGTTCAGCAGCTGCAAGGGCTCAGTCTGAGCCCCATGCAGGGGTTGTATCTGGCCACCCTGGGGGGTGCGCGGGCCCTGGGCATGGGGCATCTGATCGGCAGCCTGCAACCGGGGCGGGAGGCGGATTTTCTGGTGCTGGATCCGGCCGCCACCCCGCTGTTGGCGCTGCGCATGGCCCGGTGCCGGGATATCGTGGAGCAGGTCTTCGTGCTCAACACCCTGGCGGACGACCGGGTGGTGCAGCGGACCTACGCCGCCGGTCGTTGTTTGTACCGCCGGGGTGAGCCGGAAGCTGCCTGAGCGCCGGTCTTTTCAGTCGCCAAACAGTGCAGATATGGACCCGCTTGCGGCGAACTGGTCTATATTGGGTTAAGACTTCCATGGATTCTGATACCTGGGTGGGGCGCTTTTGGGGCATCTGCTGGCGGCTGCACACAAAATGAAGGGACTTCGTCCCGCAATCCCTGGCCCCGGTCTGCGGCTGGTGCTGATTGTGCTGTTGTTGCTGGCTGGCGGTGCCCGGGCCATGCCCGATGTGATAATCCAGGCGGGCGTTCTCAGCCAGCCCCTGAGTCCGCTGGCGCAATATTATTTTGATCGCGATGGCAACCGTACCCTGGCGGAAATTCGCACCGTGCCTGAAGCCCGGTGGATTCGTTCCCACAGTCGTGCCCCGGTGTTCGGTTACCGGGAGGACGCACTCTGGATTCGGACCTCCCTTCAATATGAGGGTCGGCAGCCGCAAACCTGGCTGTTGGAGCTGGCGTATCCGCTGCTGGATTCTGTGGACATCTATCTGCTGACCGCATCCGGGGCCCTGTCCCACTGGTCTCTGGGAGACACCCAGCCGTTTGCCCATCGTCCTCTGGCGGCCGGTGATTTTCTGGTGCCGCTCAGGTTAGAGCCGGAACAACGCTACCAGGTTTACCTGCGGGTCCAGACTTCCAGCAGCTTGAGTGTGCCGCTGAACCTGTGGCAGGAAGATCAATATTTCGCGGTGCAGCAGTCGACGCTGGTGGGGCATGGACTGTACTACGGCATTATCCTGATCATGGTGCTGTATAATCTGTTCATCTATTTCAGCGTGCGCCACGTCAGTTACTTGTACTACATCGGCGCCGCGCTGGGTTGTGCGGCCTACGTGGCTACTGTGCAGGGGCTTGGATACCAGTTTCTGTGGCCGGAGCAGCCCTGGTTCAACGAGGTGGCGGTGGCCGCCAGCCTTTCGGTATTCGGCCTTCTCGGTCTGTTGTTCACCGCCTCGCTGCTGGATACCCGCCGTCACACGCCCCGGGCGCATCAGGTACTTCGGCTGCTGACGCTGTGTTTTGCCATCGAGTTGTTGTTGAGCTTTGTACTGCCGGCCCGTGCCAGCACCATTATGGTTTCAGTGCTGGGGATGCCCACCACGCTGATCGTTATTTGCATTGGCATCTATCTGACGTTGCAACGGGTGCGGGTTGCCCGTTTCTTTCTCCTGGCCTGGAGCATTCTGCTGGTTTCGGTGTTTTGCACCGGACTGGGGAAATTTGGCCTGCTGCCGGATCCTTTCCTGGTGGATTATGCGGTGGAACTGGCTTCCGCGGCCGAGGCCATTCTTTTTTCCTTCGCCTTGGCTGACCGCATAAACGACGAGCGGCGTGCCACCCTGGCGGCGCACCAGAACGCGCTGGCCAACGAGGTGCGGACCCGGGAAGAAGAGCACCGTCTGCTGGAATTGAAATATCAGACCGGGGTCAATGCCCTGAAAAATCAGGAAAGCCTGCTGCGGGCGCGGGCGGAGAACGAGGCCAAATCCCGGTTTCTGGCCACCATGAGTCATGAAATACGCACGCCGTTGAATGGTGTGCTGGGGATGTCGCAACTGATGGCGGATACTCCCCTTGAAGCCAACCAGCGTTTCTATGTTGATGCCATTGCCCAGTCCGGGCACACCCTGCTGGCGGTGGTGGATGACTTTATGGATTACTCCCATATTGCCGCCGGCACTTTGGAGCTGAAACCGGTGGATGTGGATCTGGAACAGGTCTGTCATCAGTGTCTCACCGCGTTTGCCGCCAGCGCCGAAAACAAACAGCTGGAGCTGATCTGCCGCTTTACTGCGGATGCGCCCCGCCAGGTACGGCTGGATCCGGTCAGACTGCGGCAGATCCTGTTGAATCTGTTGGCCAATGCCGTGAAGTTTACGGCGGAAGGGTATGTGATCCTGAAAGTTGCCCCGGTTGACGCTGGCGCCAAGGGGGTCACCCGGGGCCTACGTTTCGAAGTGGAAGATACCGGCATGGGTATTCCTCCGGAGGTGCAGGAGACTTTGTTTCAAGCCTTCAGTCAGGCGGATCTGACGGTAAGTCGTCAGTTCGGCGGCAGCGGTCTGGGATTGAACATCAGCAAAAAACTGGTGGAACTGATGGGGGGCGAAATTGGTGTTTCCAGTGCGCCGGATTGCGGCAGTTGCTTCTGGTTTACGGTGCAGGCCCGCCAGGCCAGCAGTGAGTTCGTGCAGGCTCAGGCGCTGCCACTGGCGCCGTTGCGGGATAAAACCGCGCTGTTGTTGAACCTGTCCGTGCCCCTGACCCAGGCCCTGCATGAACAGTTAAGCGGCTGGCAAATGCAGGTGCAGAGTGCCAGTCGGGTGGAGGAAGCCATTGACCGAGGCCAGCGACAGGAGAGGATCGATTACCTGGTGCTGAATGCCAGCAGCCTGTCGGCAGCGGACTGCAGCCGGCTGGCGGATATGCCCATTGGCAGTGGCTGTATCTGGCTCCAGCAGCCGGGTATCGCGGCCCAACCGGATGCGGCCCAACCGGATGCGGCCCAACCGGATGCGACTCAACCTGATAACGCTGGACCGGAGCAGCGGGGTGCCATGCTGCAATTGCCTTTTGTACCCCGCCAGTTGCAACTAGCCCTGTTACAACTGCAGGAGGCGGAGGCCTTGCCCAATCTGGAATCCCTGGTGCCCCCCGCATTCGAGCTGGCGCAAGGCATGGTGCTGGTGGTGGAGGATAATCAGGTCAACCAGCTGGTGATTACCGGCATGCTCACCAAGATGGGGCTGGGGGTGCAGCTGGTGGCCAACGGTCAGGAAGCGGTGGAACTGTTGACCGTGGATGAGCGTTGCTTTGACCTGGTATTGATGGATTGTGAAATGCCGGTGCTGGATGGCTACCAGGCTACGAGTCTGATTCGTCAATACGAACGCCAGCGACGCCTGCCACGATTGCCCATTATCGCGCTGACCGCCCATGTGCTGGAGGAACACCGGCAACAGGCGCTGACTGTCGGCATGGATATGCACCTGTCCAAGCCGGTGGAGTTTCTTGATCTCCATGCGGTCATCGCCCAGATACTCCGGCCCGACGAGTTACGTCTGGGCAATGCTTAAACCCTACCGGTTATCCTGTTATTCTTGATCGCTGGAATGTAATGAATAAGCGATGGATTCGTGGCCCAGATCCTTTCCCGTAACCTGATTCTGCTGCTGCTCTACTGGGGCTTTGGTGTTTTTACTGAATTGTTGGCCATGCCGCCGGACTATGCCACACCGGTGTGGCCGTCAGCGGGGGTGGCGCTGGGCTTTCTGTTGGTGTACGGGCCGACGGTGGTGCCGGGATTATTTCTGGGGGCGGTGGCCGCCAATCTTAACACCGCCTATGATCAGGCCCAGGCCCCCGACCTCCTTGACCTGGCGTTTGTGCTCTCGGTATCCATCGGCGCGGTACTGCAGGGATTGCTGGGTCGCTGGCTGTTACTCCGTTACCGGCTGCTGCCACAGCAATTAACCAGCGCGGGCAGTATCCTGAGGTTCCTGCTGATCATCGGTCCCGTTTGCAGCCTCGTGAACTCGGTGAACAGTTCCGTGATGCTGGCGGCGCTGGGTATTGTGCCCTGGGAGTTCTGGTTTAACAACTGGATGGTGTGGTGGGTGGGGGACTCTGTGGGGGCGCTGGTAATGACGCCCCTGGTGGTGCACCTGCTGACCTGGCGCCGGCTGGGGCGGTCTCAGCCCTGGCAGTCGGCGCTGTTGCCGGTAGTATTTCTGGTGCTGGTGTTAGCGACATTTTTTTTCGTGCGCGGACTGGAACAGGAAAACCGCAAAACCTTGATTGCCGATATTGGTCAGCAGTTTCTGGCCCTGTTGGCGCTTAACGTGAACGAAGTGAGAACCGTCAGCGGCGCGGTCACCAGTTTCTTTATGGCCAGTGAGTTTGTGTCTATGGGTGAGTTTAATACCTTTTGCCGCCCGTTGATCGCACAAAGCCCCTCCATTCGTGTTATCCAATATCTGCCTCAGGTGGCCCATGCGGAGCGGGCGGAGTTTGTGGCATCCATGCGCCAGCAGGGCATGGCGGATTTTCATATTCGGGAGCTCGATCTGGATGAGCGAATGGTGGTGAGCCGTGACCGGGACCGTTATCTCCCCATCACCTATCTTTACCCTTTGGAAGGCAACCGCACGGTCCAGGGATTGGATGTGCTGGCGCTGGATTACCGCGGTGATATTCGCGCGGCGCTGGCTTCCGGTGAGCCTAAAACCAGCACGCCACTCAAGTTGATGCAAGCGCCGGAATCCGGTCTGGCGTATATATACGCCAGACCCTTCGAAACCAACCAGGGGCAACAGGCAGTGACTCAGGTGCTGTTCCAGATCGACGTACTGTTGCGGCGTTCGGTGACTGTTCCCGGGCTGCTGGCGGCGCTGCAACTGGTGGATATCACCGATCCAGACACTCCCATCCCCCTGCATCGCGGAGCATCGGTGATCAGCGATGCCCAGTGGCAGACTGAGTTCAAGTTGCTGGACCGGACCCTGAGGGCCAGCTTGAGCCCCACCTATGAAATGGTGATGCGGGTTTCCTCCTGGCAGAGCTACGCCCTGTTGATTGGCGGCCTGTTGTATGTGGCGATTCTGGAGGCGGTATTGCTCGCCATGCTCAGCCGGCAGCGAAGGGTGGAGCAGGAAGTGGCGCTGAAGACACGGGAGCTGGCTCAAGCCAAAGAGGTGGCGGAGCGGGCCAGCATGGCCAAGACTGAGTTTCTGGCCAGCATGTCCCACGAGTTGCGCACGCCTTTGAACTCGGTAATCGGATTCACTCACCGGGTGCTGCGCCGGGCTGGTGATCGCCTGGATCAGCGCAGCTACGAGGCGCTGACCATTGTGGAGCGCAACGGTAATCATCTGCTGGGCTTGATTAACAACCTGCTGGATATCAGCAAGCTGGATCTCGGGCAGTTACAGTTGCGGATGGCCGAGGTGGCGCCGGACCAGATACTGGTGGAAACCAAGGAGCAGTTTCTGCCGTTGGCCAGTGCCAAAAATACCCGGCTGCGATTGGACTGCCGCTTCCATGGCAGTATTGAGGCCGACCCGGTGCGCCTGCGCCAGGTGATCATCAATCTGCTGTCCAATGCCATCAAATTCACCAGCGATGGCGACATCACAATACGCTTGGAAGAGCAGCAACGGGATGGCATGGCCGGGATCAATCTCACGGTGGAGGATACCGGGGTGGGCATCGCCTCGGCGGATCTGGAAAAGCTGTTTGTGAAGTTCCAGAAGGTGGGTCAGGTGGAAAAATTAAATCCCGAGGGAACCGGTCTGGGCCTGGCATTGGTGAAAGAACTGGTGGCCGCTCATGGCGGGGTGGTGTCCGTAAACAGCCATCCGGGTAAACTCACGGTATTTTCAGTTTGGTTGCCCCTGCGCCAGCCGGTCCACCCGGCGCAGTAGATAGTCAACAATTTCCCCACTGCCAGTGGCCCGGGTCTCTTGTCTGGGCCGTTGACCACAGGCAGCGTTAACGGCATCCAGCAGTGAGCCCTGCGCCAATTGCTGTCGGGTGATGGGCGCGCAATAACTGCGTTGTTTTTGCCATTCCAACAGGTAAGGTTCCTCCGGCCAGTTCCCCCGCGGCAAATAAAGCACCGGGGTGCCGGCACAGGCCGCCTCCACAAAGGTGCCGTAACCCGGTTTGGTGATCACTACATCAGAACTGGCCACCAGATCCCGGTGGGCGAAGTGTAAGTCTGAGGCATTGATAAAATGTTCATGGGGCGGTTCCACCCCGGCCCCCCCATTAATCCAGGTCAGGTCTTCATGGCGTGGCCAGCCGGCGAAAGGAATGGGGTAGGGCATGCCGCCCATGGTCACCAGTACGTAACGCATGTGTGGTGAGTGATCAAACCATTGGCGGAGGTCCCGCTGCTTTCCCGGTGTGCAGACCGGCCCCACGTCCACCAGGTTTTTCATCCCGGGCATAGGCATATGAGGTGGCAAGCGGAAAAAAGCGTCTGCGGTATTGTAGTCGGCGCACAGTGACTCGTAGATGGCATCGGCCTGTGGCCGGTCACCGCAATAATCCTTAAAAAGGTCCGCCCAGTTTAGCGAACACAGATGGAAGCAGGGAATGCCAAGTCTGGCGGCGGCCCTGGACAGCAGATGGCTGTTGTTGGAGAGCACCAGGTTCGGCTTCTGCTGTCGCAGGTGATGCTCCACTTCCTGCAACAGTAAGTCCCGGTTATGCCATTGCACCTCATACTGGGCAAAGGTTTCCTCCGGGTCCACCTGCACGACATTGAGCATGGGGATTCCCTGGTCGGTGGCCAGATTAACGTGAGTAAAAGGCGGGGGAAACCATTGTTCCAGTACCGCGGTGGGGGCAGCGCATTGCAGAACCAGAGATTGCAGAGTCACCTGTTGCTGGATAGCAGCCACCACCGGTGCCATTTGCGCCAGATGTCCGAAACCGTGAAAGGAAATCCCGCAATACAACCGCACCGCAGCCCGGCCTTTTGCGGTCAGGCCCGGCTGGAAGCCCGGTCGGAAGCCTGACCCACTTGATCCATCATGGGAGTGGGGATCACCTCCACCACCAGGTGGCAGTGTTTGTTATCCTGATTGCGGGGTGATCTGCGACGGTCGGACAGGGAAGAGTAGTCTGGTTGTGAACCGGCTTGCTTGCCGTAGCGTCCGGCTTTGCCGCGGAAACTGCCGAAGGGAAACTGATAGCAGTGCCGGCACAGAAAATGGCGCCCATAACCGGACAGCGTGGAAACCGCCTCGCCGCAGTTGGGGCACTTGAATCTGGCGGACCGAAAGTGTTCCCCTGAAGCCGGCTGCAGGATTTCGACAGTCTGGGTTACCGGCTCCCAGCTACCGTCATAGCCTTTGTAGCGGTAACTGAGGGTGACACTGGTTTCACCGCCCTGCACCCCGATGGCCCCATCGGAGTTGCCGTCCACCAGCCAGGAAAGCTGCCCTCTGGCGCCCTCCCGCAACAAACCACTGTTTAATAGTGAGTTAATGCTCACTTTCTTGGTGTCTTCCAGGTTAATGTCGTAGGTGTAGGTTCTGCGCGCAGACTGTCCCATGATTTACCCCCGCTGCATGCTGTGAAATCAACGCCCCGTGGCGGACCACTATGAACCTCATGGATTTTAAGGGCAAGGCGTATTTTGTGTTTTTCCGCCCTGGAATAGATGTTGATCAATTGGGGATGTATTTCGTTTTTGTAAGATAGGTTGACTTTATGCTTTGTAAACTTCCAATCTCTGATTGCATGTCTTTGGTGGGGTTCAGCGTTGAGGTGATGCGGTCTTTCCCTGTTCGCAATAGGCTGTATAGGCTGGCTTATTGCTTCGATTGGTTTTATGAAGTTGCCGGAAGCGAAGATAAGCGGAATATTCGAACCCCTCACTTTCCAGTTGCCGGATCTGCTCCAGAGTGCAGCCTTTTATGGATGGCAGAGTGCCGGCCTTGCGCAGGCGCCAGTCATTCAATCGGCGAAAACTAAGCATTGCAAAACCGAAAATTGTCACTGCAGCTAGAACTGTTGATACATAAGTCCACATGATCAATCTAGTGCTGTGAGTCAGTACTGCCGCCGCCTGGATGTAAAGTCCTGGAGTCTGGGAATTTTGCCCAGCCGTTAGTATTGTACTCAACCAGTCTTGTTATTTTGTCGTCGGCCGCTGATCACTCCGAACAGCCACCATCCGGCCGAAAATAAAGCCAAAAGAATCAGAGCCAAGATGAAATAATCCCAAGGCTTCATGCTCGCAAACATGCTGTTTCTCCCGTAATCAACTCAACGCCACTATACGTGGCATCCGCATCACCTCAGCTTCGATCAGAACGGTATCATAAATACCGTGTTGTTTCAGAAAAGCGGCAACACTCTGGGTGGTCACGTTTTTTTGACTTGCGCTACAGATTGAGTTGTCTATTGCCGCCATCATCATGCATCCAGCCACTATGCCAGCGTATGCTGCAGCTCCCAGAGCAGCCAGAGTGACAATCACCCCGCCTCCACCCACTTTGGCCACTGACAACGTCGCCGCAGCACTGATCCCTGGATTAAGATTTGCGGCCGCAACCAGAGCGCCCAGGGTGGCTACTGATTTCTCATAGGTTTCGAACAGCCCCGAAGGCACTTCCGCACCCATTATGTCCATCCGAAGCTTAAAAGAATCGTACCAGCGACAGTTGCTCATTTGCCGTTCTCCTCGAGTTTCCAGAACCTTCTAAGAAAGACAGTGGTCGCTTAAAAGATCGGAGAACTGGAGAGTGCGTACGATCAGCTTACGAAATAGTCCATCGCCAAAGATGGGGAACAGGCAAAACCTGGGCGCTGAAGGTGCGCACCATTCATGTTGCGAAAGTACGTGGCGGGAATTCCATGGGCTGCTTGCGCTCCGGGATAGCCTTAACGTTTCGCAATGATCCAAACTGCATGGATTATCCCGGGAATATACCCAAGGATGGTAAGAATGATATTTATCCAGAATTGCGCGCCGATCCCCACCTGCAGAAATACACCCAGGGGCGGCAACAGAATTGACAGTAATACCCGAATAAGATCCATTGGCTGATCCCTTTTATCCGTTGCTGTGTAAGCTGGCGCCGAGGATGTTGAAGGAAGTGCTCCGTAGGCCCGGTGCCAGCATCGTGTTGCATATCTATCTGGGTATCAATCAGGAACTGTGCCAATTCGCACTTTGCTTGATGAAGTGCGAATTGGCCGGGCGGAGATGCCATGTGCTTTCATGTCCCGGCATCAGACGTTTGCAAAAAAGATAGTTTCCTTCTTGGTCCAATGTAATTGTTGCAACGACGGCGCCTGGGAGTGGCGAGTATCTGTGCGACTGCCGTAGCTGTCAAAATGGCTGGCTGGGAGATGGGATGCGGTGTGGGAAGTCTTGCGGTTTGGAAATGGTCGGAGTGAAAGGATTCGAACCTTCGACCCCTGCCTCCCGAAGGCAGTGCTCTACCAAGCTGAGCTACACTCCGACTGGGTCCATCATTGGCTGATGTGTCAGTGATTTCTGGCCACCGCCAGATCACATAATGCTAACAGGGCGTCTTTATACATGGAATCGTCGATTTCGCCAAGTGCTTCTTTGGCCAGGCGGGCCTGGTGGCGGGCTTGTTCCAGGGTGTATTCGATGGCGCCGCAGGTCTGAACCGCTTCGGTGATGGCGGTTATATGGTCCAGTCCGCCGTGGCGGATGGCGTCGCGGATCATGGTTTGCTGACTTGCTTCGGCATGCTGCATGGCGTAGATCAGGGGCAGGGTGGGTTTGCCTTCCGCCAGATCGTCCCCCACGTTTTTGCCCATTTCATCGGCGCTGCCGGTGTAGTCCAGCACGTCGTCCACCAGCTGAAAGGCGGAGCCCAGGTGGTCGGCGTAGCGGGCGAACGCCAGTTCGACATCCTGACTGGGGCCGGCCAGCACCGCGCCGGACTGGGCGGAAGCCTCAAACATCTTGGCGGTCTTGTAGCGGATTACTTCCATATACTGGGCTTCAGTAGTGTCCGGGTTCTTGCAGTTGATAAGCTGCAGCACCTCGCCTTCGGCGATCAGATTGGTGGCATCAGAGAGGATCTTGAGCACCTGCATATTGCCCACGTTCACCACCATTTGGAACGAGCGGGAAATCAGGAAGTCCCCTACCAGCACGCTGGAGGCGTTGCCCCAGACGGCGTTGGCGCTGGCCCGGCCCCGCCGCAGCACGGATTCATCGACGACATCGTCGTGCAGCAGGGTGGCGGTGTGCAGGAATTCCACCACCGCGGCGATTTCCACATGGCGGTGGCCTTCATAGCCCAGGGCGCGGGCGCTCAGCAGGCAAACTAAGGGCCGCAGCCGCTTGCCGCCGCTGTCTATAATGTAGTTGCCGATCTCCCGGATCAGCGGCACATGGGTGTGCAACTGCTTGAAGATAAACTCGTTTACCTGTTGGAAGTCGGGCCCGACGACAGCGGAAATCGCTTTAAAATCCATACTGAACGCAACCTGGAATGGGTGGCTCCGGGCCACTCCCTGGATTGTGACAAATTGATCGGAATCCTATGGCGGGGGTCCGGGGGTGTCAAGCTAAAGACTTGATTTTGCTGATTGTACAAAACCTGTCGCGGGTTCGCGGGAGGCCGGTTTTTAAAGGCTTGCGCGGGTGGGGGGTTTCCCTTACAATTGCGCCCCCTGTGACCTGACGCCAATCATTGATGCATGCGTCGATGGTCAGTCGGAATTCAGACACTATTCTGATGCTTATATAAGCGATTGGAGTCAGCAGCTATGTACGCGGTATTTGTAAGTGGTGGCAAACAGCACCGGGTCGCCGAAGGCGATGTGGTCAAGCTGGAGATGCTCGAAGCCGAGCCCGGCTCCGCCATTGAATTTGATCAGGTTTTGTTGGTTGCCAACGGTGATGACGTTAAAATCGGCACTCCGGTGGTGGAAGGTGGCAAGGTAACCGGTGAAGTGGTTACTCATGGCCGTGGCGACAAGGTGAAAATCATCAAGTTTCGCCGCCGCAAGCACCACCGCAAGCAAATGGGCCATCGCCAGTACTTCACCGAGGTGAAGATCACCGGCATCAGCGCCTAAGATAGTTAAGGAGAAGCACAATGGCTCACAAAAAAGCGGGTGGTAGTACCCGGAACGGTCGCGACTCAGAGAGTAAACGCCTTGGCGTGAAGCGCTTCGGCGGTCAGGTGGTCAAGGCCGGCAATATTATTGTGCGACAGCGCGGCACGCAGTTCCATTCCGGCCCCAATACCGGCCTGGGCAAGGATCACACCATTTATGCCAAGGCAGACGGTGTGGTGAAATTCCAGGTCAAGGGCCCGAAAAACCGTAAATACGTTTCCATAGAGCCCGTCGCCTAAACACTGCGGCCGCTGTCCCGGAAACTGTGAGCCCCGCCCATCCGGCGGGGCTTTTTGCGTTGGGCGCAGGCCACAGTAAAATTCCCTTGTATTAATCTCACGCAGGCCGCGCAGGAGGGCCCCATGAAATTTGTGGATGAAGCCGGTATCCGGGTGGAAGCAGGCGATGGTGGCCACGGCTGCCTCAGCTTTCGGCGTGAGAAATACGTGGAGTTCGGCGGCCCCGACGGCGGCAACGGCGGGGCTGGCGGCAGCGTGATACTGGAGGCGGACAGCAACCTCAATACCCTGGTGGACTATCGCTACGAGCGAATCTTCAAAGCCCAACGGGGGGAAGGGGGCTCCGGCCGCAACTGCACCGGCGCCAGCGGTGAGGATCTGGTCCTCAAGGTGCCGGTAGGCACCACCGTGGTGGATGAAGACACCCAGGAAGTGCTGGGGGATCTGGTGGCTGATGGCGACCGCTTTGTAGTGGCCAAAGGTGGCCGCGGCGGCCTCGGTAATACCTGTTTCAAATCCAGCACCAACCGGGCGCCCCGCAAGACCACCAATGGCACCCCGGGGGAGAAGCGCAATCTGAAGCTGGAATTGAAAGTGCTGGCGGACGTGGGCCTGCTGGGCCTGCCCAATGCCGGCAAGTCCACTCTGATCCGGGCGGTCTCCGCCGCCAAGCCCAAGGTGGCGGATTACCCCTTCACCACCCTGGTACCCAATCTGGGGGTGGTCAAGGTAGACCGCCTGCGCGGCTTTGTGATGGCGGATATTCCCGGCCTGATTGAGGGCGCGGCGGAAGGCGCCGGACTGGGCATTCGATTCCTGAAGCACCTGGCTCGCTGCCGGCTGCTGCTGCATGTGGTGGATATTGCGCCCTGGGATCAGACCGACCCGGTGGATTCCGTGGATGCCATTGCCGGTGAACTGCAACTGTTCAGCCCCGCCCTGGCGGATCGGGAGCGCTGGCTGGTGCTCAACAAAATCGACCTGCTGCCGGAGGCGGAGGCCGCCGAACGCTGCCAGGCCATCGTGGATGCGCTGGAGTGGGAGGGGCCGGTGTTCCGGATTTCCGCCGTCAACGGCCTGGGAACCGATGAGTTGGTATACGCCATCATGAATCACCTGGAGGCCCTGGACGAGCGGATGGCGGCCGACGCTGAATTCGCCGCCGCCGAGCAGGCTGCCCAGCAGCGCCTGGAGGAAGAGGCACGGTTGAAGATTCAGGAATACAAGGCTCAGCGCAAGCGGCGTCGGGATAGCGGGGATGAGGATGACGACGATGATGATCATGAGGTAGAGGTGGTGTACGCGCCACACTGACGGGATCCCTGGCATGACAACGGTGGAATACACGGAAACCCAGCGGCTGCAGCTGCCCGCCACCCGACGCTGGGTGATCAAAATCGGCAGCGCCCTGCTCACCAATGACGGCCGTGGCCTGGATCAACAGGTCATTGCCCATTGGGTAGAGGAGGTGGTGGCTCTGCGCCGGCTGGGGATCGAAGTGGTGCTGGTCTCTTCCGGCTCCGTGGCCGAAGGCATGGCCCGGCTGGGCTGGAAACAGCGGCCCCGGGCCATGCACGATCTGCAGGCCGCCGCCGCGGTGGGGCAGATGGGGCTGGTGCAGACCTGGGAGCATTCCTTTCAGGCTCACGGTGTGCACACCGCTCAGGTGCTGGTGACCCACGACGATCTCTCCGACCGCAAGCGCTACCTCAACGCCCGTAACACCCTGTTGGCGCTGATCAGTCACGGCGTGGTGCCGGTGGTGAACGAGAACGACACCGTGGTCACCGATGAAATCCGCTTTGGCGACAACGACACCCTTGGCGCCCTGGTCACCAACCTGGTGGAAGCGGATCTGCTGGTGATCCTCACCGATCAGGACGGCATGTATGACGCGGATCCCCGCAGCAACCCCGGCGCCCGGTTGATCACCCGGGCCCGGGCCAGTGATCCGGCGCTGGTGGCCATGGCGGGCGGCAGCGGCGGTCATCTGGGCCGGGGTGGCATGGCCACCAAGCTACGGGCGGCGCAACTGGCGGCCCGCTCCGGTGCTCACAGTGTGATTGTGGGGGGGCGCCTGCCTTCGGTGCTGAGCCGGCTACAGCAGGGCGAATCAGTGGGTACGCTGCTGGCGCCGGATGAGTCCCCCATGGCGGCCCGCAAGCAGTGGCTGGCGGGGCATCTGCAGATGCGCGGGGTGCTGACCCTGGATGCCGGCGCCGCCCGGGCCTTGAAAGAGAAAGGGGTGAGCCTGCTGCCGGTGGGGGTGCAGGAGGTGACTGGAAACTTCTCCCGGGGAGAAATGGTGGCCTGTGTGGACCCGGACAATCAGCGGGTGGCCTGCGGTTTGGTGAATTATTCAGCGGAGGAGGCCCGCCTGATCAAGGGGCTCAGTTCCTCTCAGATTGCCTCGCAACTGGGCTATGTGGAGGAACAGGAATTGATTCACCGGGATAATATGGTGGTGTTCTAGACGGTGGTGTCCTGGCGGGCACAAAAAAACCGGCGCCAGGCCGGTTCCTTGCGGGAAGTTGGCAGGTTTACGCCGCCAGTTCCTTGATTTTCGCGTTCAGGCGGCTCTTGTGACGAGCGGCCTTGTTCTTGTGGATGATGCCTTTATTGACCATGTTGTCGATCACCGGCACTGCCTCCTGATAAGCCTGCTGGGCGGTTTCCCGGTTGCCGGCGGCAATGGCGTTCACCACTTTTTTGATGTGAGTACGCACCATGGAGCGCAGACCGGCATTGTGTCTGCGACGCTTCTCAGCCTGGCGTGCACGTTTCTTAGCTGATTTGATGTTAGCCAAGGTCTAGCTCCTTTCCTTAATCTGGACAAATAATCTTGATAAAACTACACGAATTCGAGGACGCAAGATTATTCCTACCCGGGCGCTAACTGTCAAGGGTTCTGTTCTATTTATCCGGGAGCATATGGCAAAGGGTGCGAATCCGTATAATGGCGGGCTGGGTTCTGGTTGGGATGCTCCATGAAACAGGAAAAGACCGGTCGTAAACAAAGTGGCTTGCTGCGTTCCACCGGGGTGGTGAGCCTGTTCACCATGTTATCCCGTATGCTGGGGCTGACCCGGGATGTGGTGGTGGCCAACGTATTCGGCGCCGGGGGCGGGGCGGATGCCTTTTTCGTGGCGTTCAAGATTCCCAACTTCTTTCGCCGCCTGTTTGGCGAGGGGGCCTTCTCCCAGGCTTTTGTGCCGGTGCTGTCGGAGTATCGTACCCAGCGCGAGCATCTGGAGGTGCGGCTGCTGGTGAGCTATACCCTGGGCTCCCTGGGGGGTGTATTGTTGTTGCTGTCCACGGTGTGTGTGGTGTTTGCGCCGGGGGTCACCTTTTTATTCGCCCCCGGTTTCCACGATACCCCGGACAAATTCGATCTGGCGGCGGATATGCTGCGGCTCACCTTCCCTTATCTGATGCTGATCTCCCTGACCGCCATGCTGGGCAGCGTGCTCAACAGTTACGGTCGCTTTGCGGTGCCGGCTTTCACCCCGGTATTACTGAATCTGTGCCTGATCAGCGCCGCCCTCTGGCTGGCGCCCCAGTTGCAGACCCCGGTGCTGGCCCTGGCCTGGGGGGTGCTGGCGGCGGGGGTGGTGCAGCTGGTGTTCCAGTTGCCTTTTATCAAGCAGATCAATCTGCTGACCCGGCCCCGCTGGGGCTGGGAGGATGCCGGGGTGCGGCGCATTATGAAACTGATGCTGCCGGCCCTGTTCGGGGTCTCGGTGGCGCAGATCAACCTGCTGCTGGATACGGTGCTGGCTTCGTTTCTGGTGGATGGCAGCGTGTCCTGGCTGTATTACTCGGACCGGCTGATGGAGTTGCCCCTGGGGGTGTTCGGTATAGCCATTGCCACCGTGATTCTGCCCAGCCTGTCCCGCAATCACGCCGCCCAGTCCCGCCAGGCTTTTGCCCGGACCCTGGACTGGGCGGTGCGGATGGTGCTGTTGATCGGGGTGCCGGCAGCTCTGGCCCTGGTGGTGCTGGCGGGGCCGCTGCTGGTGACTCTGTTTCAGTACGGGGAATTCAGCCCCCGGGACGTGGCGCGCGCCAGCCAGAGCCTGCAGGCCTATGGCCTGGGTCTGGTGGGCTTTATGCTGATTAAAGTCCTGGCGCCGGGATTCTTTGCCCGCCAGGACACCACAACTCCGGTGAAAGTGGGGGTGAAAGCCATGGCGGCCAATATGCTGCTGAACCTGGCCCTGATTCTGCCCCTGGCCCACGTGGGGTTGGCGCTGGCCACTTCCATTGCCGCGTTGCTGAACGCCACCTTGCTGTGGCGGGGGCTGTGGCGGGAAGGGGTGTATCAGGCACAACCCGGCTGGGGCCGGTTTCTGCTGCGCCTGGCACTGGCGGCGGGGGCCATGGTGGCGCTGGTCTGGGCCTTGAGCCCGGCACTGGAGCAGTGGCTGGCCGGGGGCTGGGTCTGGCGCACGGGTTACCTGGCGCTGCTGGTGGTGGCCGGGGTGGCGGCCTACTTCGGCACCCTGCTGGTGCTGGGAATGCGGCTGCGGGACCTGGTTTCCCGACCGGATGAAGATTAGGCGCGGCTGGTCAAGTCCGCTATAATGCACGCCTTTTTCGAGGCATGGCAGTTCACGGCATGGCAGGACTATGGAGCTGATCCGCGGCGTTCACAATCTGCGCCCCCGGCACCGGGGTTGTGTGGCCACCATCGGCAACTTCGATGGTATCCACCTGGGGCATCAGGCGATCATCCGTCAGGTGACCGATCAGGCCCGGGCCCACGGACTGCCGGCCACCGTCATGGTGTTCGAGCCCCAGCCCCGGGAGTTCTTCGCCCCGGAGGAAGCCCCCGCCCGCCTGATGACTTTCCGGGAAAAGGTGGAGATTCTGGCGGAGCTGGGGGTGGACCGGGTGCTTTGCGTCAAATTTGACCGGCGGTTCTGCAGTCAGTCCGCCCGGGAGTTCTGTGACCGGATTCTGGTGCAGGGCCTGGGTATCCGCCATCTGGTGGTGGGGGATGACTTCCGCTTTGGCAATGATCGCGCCGGCGATTTCCGGTTTTTGCAAACAGCGGGCGCCAGTCAGGGGTTTACGGTGGAGCATACCCACACCTATGAGTGGCGGGGGGGACGGGTCAGCAGTACCCGGGTCAGAGAACGTCTGGAACAGAGTGATTTTGCCACCGCCGAAGTGATGCTGGGGCGGCCCTTTTTCATGTCCGGGCGGGTGATCCACGGGCAGAAGCTGGGGCGCAGTATCGGGGTGCCCACCGCCAATCTGCTGCCCAAGCGGGTTCAGACACCGGTCACCGGGGTGTTTGCGGTGGAGGTGCAGGGTCTGGGCCCGCTGCAGCAGGGGGTGGCCAATCTTGGCACCCGACCCACACTGGGCGGCGAGCAGGTGCGGCTGGAAGTGCATCTGCTGGGCTTCGATGGGGATATTTATGGCGAGCATCTCAGGGTGTTGTTTCGCCATAAAATCCGGGATGAGAAAAAATTCGACGGGCTGGATGCGCTTACCGCCGCCATCCACCAGGACATCGCCACGGCGCAGGCTTATTTCGCCAATAACCCGGCAGCACCAGCCAGCAGCTTACCCAGACTTTAATTTCGCAAAAGGCAGTTGAACTTCATGGCCGACTACAAGCACACGCTCAATTTACCGGACACGGCGTTTCCCATGCGCGGAAATCTGGCGCAACGGGAGCCGGAAATGCTCAAGCAATGGCAGCAGGGTGGGCTGTACCAGAAGATTCAGCAGGCCACCGCCGGGCGACCCCAGTTCATCCTGCACGATGGCCCCCCTTACGCCAACGGCGATATCCACATCGGTCATTCGGTCAATAAAATTCTGAAGGACACCATCCTCCGGGCCAAACGTCTGAGCGGCTTCGACGCGCCCTACGTGCCCGGCTGGGATTGCCACGGCCTGCCCATCGAGCACAACGTGGAAAAGAAAGTGGGCAAGGCTGGGGTTAAGGTGTCCCATGCCGAGTTTCGTAAAAAGTGCCGGGAGTACGCCCGCAAACAGGTGGACGGCCAGCGCCAGGACTTCATCCGCCTGGGGGTGTTGGGGGAATGGGATCATCCCTATCTCACCATGGACTATCAGACCGAGGCGGACATCATCCGGGCCCTGGGCCGAATCGCCGAAAACGGCCATCTGATGAAAGGCTTCAAACCGGTGTACTGGAGCGTGGTGGGGGGCTCGGCCCTGGCGGAAGCGGAGGTGGAATACCAGGAAAAGACCTCCACCCAGGTGGACGTGCGGTTTGCTCCGGTGGACGTGGCGGCCTTTGTTGCCAAGTTCGGCGTGGATGCCGGTGAACTGCCGGTGTCCGTGGTGATCTGGACCACCACCCCCTGGACCCTGCCGGCCAACCAGGCGGTGGCAGTCAGCGCCGATCTGGATTACAGCCTGGTGCAACTGGATGCGGGCGCCGGCCCGGAAATCATTCTCCTGGCCACGGATATGGTGGCCACCGTGTGTCAGCGTTACGGCGTGGAACAGTATCATATACCGGGTGCCACCCAGGGGCTTCACCTGGAACATCAATTACTGCAGCACCCGTTTATCGAGCGCCAGGTACCCATGGTGCTGGGGGATCATGTGACCACCGACGCCGGTACCGGCGCGGTGCATATCGCCCCGGACCACGGCCTGGATGACTTTAATGTCGGCCTCAAGTACGGCATCGGCACGCTCAATTACGTGGGTGCCGATGGTGTCTACAGTGACAGTACCCCCCTGGTGGCCGGAGAACATGTTTATAAGGTGGAGCCCAGCATTCTGGCGCTGCTGGAAGACAACCGGCGCCTGTTGCATCGGGACAAACTGGTGCACAGCTATCCCCATTGCTGGCGCACCAAGACCCCACTGATCTTCCGCGCCACGCCGCAATGGTTTATCAGCATGCAGCAGAACGGTCTGCTGGCAGCCTGCGAAAAAGCCGCCAACAACGTGGAGTGGGTGCCGGACTGGGGCAAGGCGCGGATCGAAGGCATGCTGGCCCAGAGCCCGGACTGGTGCATCTCCCGCCAGCGTACCTGGGGCGTGCCCATTGCCCTGTTTGTGCACAAGGAAACCTCCGAGTTGCACCCGGAGACCCCACGGCTGATCGAGGCGGTGGCCCAGCGGGTGGCGGAGCAGGGAATGGAAGCCTGGTTCGACCTGGAACCGGCGGCGCTGCTGGGCAGCGAAGCCGCCAACTACGAAAAGGTCACCGATACCCTGGATGTTTGGTTCGATTCCGGTGTGACCCACTTTACCGTGCTGGAGCAACGACCCAATCTGCGGGTGCCGGCGGACCTGTATCTGGAAGGTTCCGATCAGCACCGGGGCTGGTTTCAGTCATCGTTGAAAACCAGCCTGGCCATTCGTGGGGAGGCACCCTATAAAACCGTGCTCACTCACGGTTTCACCGTGGACGCCCAGGGCAAGAAAATGTCCAAGTCCCTGGGTAACGTGGTGTCGCCGCAAACCGTGGTGAAGTCCCTGGGGGCGGATATCATCCGGCTGTGGGTGGCGGCCACGGATTACCGTGGCGAGATGACGGTGTCCGATGAAATTCTCAAGCGCACGGCCGATTCCTATCGCCGGATTCGCAACACCGCCCGCTTCCTGCTTTCCAACCTGAACGGGTTTGATCCGGCTCAACATCTGCTGCCCCCGGAGCAAATGCTGGCACTGGATCGCTGGGCGGTGCATCGCGCCGCCCGCCTGCAGCGGGAAATTATCGAAAGCTACGACGAATACGTGTTCCACGCCATCTATCAGAAACTGCATAACTACTGTGTGGTGGATCTGGGAGCGTTTTATCTGGACGTGATCAAGGATCGTCAGTACACCTGTCAGCGGGACAGTGTGGCCCGCCGCTCGGCGCAAACCGCTCTGTACCATATCGCGGAGGCATTGGTGCGCTGGATCGCGCCCATTCTGTGTTTCACCGCCGACGAGTTGTGGCAGTATCTGCCCGGCGCGCGCAGTGAATCGGTGCACCTGGAAACCTGGTATCAGGGTCTGTTTGAACTGGAGTCCGGGGCATCCATGAATGCCGAATTCTGGCAGACCGTGCAGGGAGTGAAGGCCGCCGTCAACAAACAGATCGAGGACGCCCGTAAGAAAGGCATGCTTGGTGGCAATCTGGAAGCGGAAGTGGACCTGTATTGCAGCGCCGATCTGAAAGCGGATCTGGACCGGCTGGGTGAGGAGCTGCGCTTTGCCATGATTACCAGTGCCGTGAGGGTACATCAGTGGAACGAAGGCGGCGATATCACTGAGGTGGACGGCCTGCGGGTGGAGGTCAAGAGAAGCGAGCACCCCAAATGCGTCCGCTGTTGGCACCTGCGGGCGGATGTGGGTGCCAACCCGGATCACCCGGAACTCTGTCTGCGTTGTGTGGAAAATGTGGACGGCGCCGGAGAACAGCGCCAATACTGTTAGGCGCGGGGTGAGTGAATTGTTATCCATGACTGACGCTAAGCAAACCAAACCGGCCGCGGCCACCGGCATGCTGCACTGGCTGTGGCTCACGGCGGCGGTGGTGGTACTGGACCAGACCACCAAGCTCACTGTCGAATGGCAGTTCGACAAATACGAGAGACTGGAGCTGCTGCCTTTTTTCAACCTGACCCTGGCGTACAATGAGGGCGCGGCATTCAGCTTTCTGGCCGGTGCCGGGGGCTGGCAGCGCTGGTTCTTTACCCTGGTGGCGGTGGTGATCAGCGTGTTCCTGGTGGTCTGGCTCAAGCGGCTGACCAAAGCTGAGCGCTGGATCGCGGCGGCCCTGGCGCTGATTCTGGGTGGCGCGCTGGGCAACCTGTTCGATCGTCTGGTGTATGGCCATGTGATCGATTTTCTGGACTTCCATTGGGCGGGTTACCATTTTCCGGCCTTTAACGTGGCGGACAGCGCCATCACCGTGGGAGCCGCCATGATGATTCTGGATATGATACGCAATCCCGGTAAGTGACCATGACTGAGCAACAAATCGGCCCCGGCAAGCGGGTCACCCTGCATTTTTCGGTGCTGTTGATGGATGGCGAGGTGGTGGACTCCACCCGTGAACGGGCGCCGGCCACCTTCACCGTGGGGGATGGCAATTTGCTGCCCGGTTTTGAGCAGAGTATTTTTGGGCTCAAGGCCGGCGACAAGCGTTCGGTGGTGCTGGAGGCGGAAAATGCGTTCGGCCCCCATAATCCGGACAATATCCAGACCATGGGCCGGCACCTGTTTCGGGGGCAGAATATTGATCTGCAACCCGGCGTGGTGGTGTCTTTTGCCGATCCCAGCAAGGCGGAGCTGCCCGGTGTGATTCAAGCGGTGGACGATGATAAGGTGGTGGTGGATTTCAATCACCCCCTGGCGGGTCGGGATCTGACGTTTCAGGTGGAGATCATCAATGTGGTGGACGCGGATGCTCAGGCGGTACAACTGTCTTAATCCGGTTCACAATGCCAGCAGTCACTTTCCAAGCGCTCTGAAGAGGTAAGACATGGACATCAAAATGGCGAATCCCCGAGGCTTTTGTGCCGGTGTTGACCGGGCCATCGCCATCGTCAATCGCGCCCTGGACGTGTTCGGAGCGCCCATTTACGTCCGTCACGAGGTGGTGCACAACAAATTCGTGGTAGATGGCTTGCGGGATCGTGGCGCAGTGTTCGTGGACGAGCTCCACGAAGTGCCTGACGACGCCATTGTCATTTTCAGCGCCCATGGCGTCTCCAAACAGGTCCAGCGGGAGGCCGCCGAGCGCGGGCTGAAAGTGTTCGATGCCACTTGCCCGCTGGTGACCAAGGTGCATATGGAAGTCATGAAATACGCCCGGGAGGGCATGGAGTGCATTCTGATTGGTCACGCCGGGCATCCCGAGGTGGAGGGCACCATGGGCCA
Organism: Pseudomonadales bacterium; assembly: GCA_002701845.1. GTDB lineage: Bacteria > Pseudomonadota > Gammaproteobacteria > Pseudomonadales > Ketobacteraceae > Ketobacter. Next base: position 41,378 of record NZXG01000005.1, on the reverse strand, counting down.
GTTCGATGCCAGCCAGGGCGGGGCCATCTACCTGGTGGAAACCGTGGCGGACGTGGCCGCGCTGCCGGTGAGAAATCCCCAGCGCCTGGCTTATGTCACCCAGACCACCCTGTCCGTGGACGATACCGCCGCCATTATCGACGCCCTGCGGCAGACCTTTCCCGCCATTCAGGGCCCGCGCAAGGATGATATCTGCTATGCCACCCAGAATCGCCAGGACGCGGTAAAAACCCTGGCTCTGGAAACCGATGTGGTGTTCGTGGTGGGTTCCCCCAACAGTTCCAACTCCAACCGTCTGCGGGAGCTGGCGGAGCGCTGCGGGGCTACCGCCTATCTGGTGGATGAGCCGGGCCAGTTGCAAAAGCAGTGGCTGGCTGGCGTCGCCACCATCGGCGTTACCGCCGGCGCCAGCGCCCCGGAGGAACTGGTCTCGCAAGTGGTGAATCAGCTTCAACAATGGGGGGGCAATCTCCCCGCCGAGCTGGACGGCCGGGCCGAAAGCATCGTTTTCTCCATGCCCCGAGAGCTGCGATAAGCCGTTAAACTTATTAGCTTTTTTCCTGTTTTGTAATAAGCGGGCCAGGCTTCTCCCATGGCGGAATATATGGGGTCTGGGCGCTGTTTGCGGCCAAACCGGAACCTGTTCACAAAATAATCACTTATAGCCCCATTGATCCCAAAATCCTACCGATAGTCGCCCCTTCCCGGCAGGACGCAGCACCCTGCCTATGCTTAGTTTGATTAAAAACCAAACAAGCGGAAGGACCACATGCGTCAGCAAGGTTTTACCATTATTGAACTCATGATTACGGTGGCCATCGTCGCGATCATCGCCGGGTTGGGCATTCCCTCGTTCAACTCTTTGGTGGCCAGCAATCGGGTTGTTTCCTCCATCAACGAACTGCATCAGGGCATCCGCCTGGCCCGGGCGGAGGCGGTAAAACGCAATGATTCAGTCATTTTCTGTGCCAGTAATGATCAGGCCAGCTGCAGTGGCGGCTGGGGTGATGGCTGGTTGATTTTCCACGATGCCGACGGCGACGGTGGTGTTGACGCCAACGAAGTGATCCGGGTGGGCGACCCGGTGCAGGCGGGTTACAGCCTCACCTTCAGCGGTGGCGGCAGCAGCGTCACCTTTGGCCCTCGTGGCATCAGCAGCGCCACCGGTACCTTTCAACTGTGCGATGCCGAGGGTGAGGAAATGCGCGCCCGGGGCATCATTCTGCTCACCACCGGCGCCACCCGGCGCTCATTGGACACTGACGGTTCAGGCATTCAAGAAGATAACGGAGGCAATGATTTCTCATGTTAAGCAGTCACTCCACGAGAAATTTCAAGAGCCAGGCCGGAGTCGGCCTGATCGAAGTATTGATTTCGGTGCTGGTATTGAGCATCGGCGTGCTGGGGATGGTGGCCATGCAGACCCGCGCCCTGCAGTTCAGCCAGGAATCCATTTATACCTCCCAGGCTTTGATGATGGCCTACGACATGGCGGATCGGATGCGGGCTAACCGAGGCTTTGAAACCGAGTACATGGTGAACTACGGCAGCGCGGTGAGCGCCACCAACGATTGCACCAGCAACACCTGTACCCCGCAGCAAATGGCTAAGTTCGATGCCGCGCTGTGGAAAACCGCCGTGGCCCAGAATCTGCCGTACGGGGATGGTCAGATCGAGCGGGATGTCAGCGGCGCACGACCCTTCTATATCATTTCCGTGCGCTTTACCGACCAGCGTATTGATAAGGCCCTGGATGGTGGCGCCGCCGCGGACAGTCTACGGGAAGTTTCAGTGAGGACCGAAATATGATGGGGCGAAATACGTTGCCGGCGGCATTGCGCCAGGCGGGTTTCAGCCTGGTGGAATTGATGATCGCCCTGGTGTTGGGTCTGGTGCTGATGGGCGGCGTTATCCAGGTGTTTCTGTCCACCAAGCAGGCTTACAACCTGAACGAGGAAATGGCCTGGATTCAGGAAAACGCCCGCTTTGCGGTGGGCTTTATGGCGGAAGACATGCGCATGGCCGGCTATTACGGTTGTGCCTCCCGCTCCAGCAGCGTGGCCAATGTGCTGGACGATCCGGATTCCAGTTGGGTGACGGACTTCGGCAAGGGCCTGTTCGGTTATGACGGGGATGATGCCGGTTTCCCTTCGGCGGAGTTTCCCCAGATCTCCACCGCCACCCTGCCAACCACAATGCCGGAAAATGATGTATTTACCATTCATAAGGCGGATCTGGATAACGCATTTCAGGTCACCGGCCATAACCCCAATTCTGCGGTAATCGATGTACAGGGTAATCACCCTTATCCCGCAGGCACAATATTAATCGTCAGTGACTGCCATCACTCTGCGATTTTCCAAACCACGGGTAATGGCTCCAACAAAGTCAACCACAACAAAGGGAATTCCGTAGCCCCGGGCAATTGCACCAAGGGCCTGGGTTTGCCGGTGGTGTGCAGTGCCAATGGTACCGGTTACACCTATAAGGACGACGCTTTCATCATGCGCGCCATTGGTCACGCCTACTTTATCGATGTGGCGTCAAACGGCGTACCGTCTCTGTTCCGGGAAAGCCTGAACACCGGTGGCAGCACCACCACCATCGAAGAGATGGTACAGGGGGTGGAGAACATGCAGGTGGAGTACGGCGTGGATACCGATGGCGATGCCATTCCGGATCGCTATATGGATGCTGATGCCGTCTCCGCCTCCCAATGGGTGGACAGCGTGGTGAGCGCGCGAATTTCCATGCTGTTGCGCTCCCTCACCGAGCTGGCCTCTGAACCGCAGACATTCAGCTATATGGGCGCTTCCTACACACCCACCGACAATTTTGTGCGCCGGGTCTACACCACCACGGTGAAACTGCGTAACAGGGGGACCTGAGAATGAAACGTGAAAGCGGCAGCGTATTGCTCATCAGCCTGGTGATGCTGTTGATTCTGACCCTGGTGGGGGTGGCCTCCATCAGTGGTGTCTCCATGACGGAGAAAATGACCAACAGTCAGCGGGATTATGATATTGCCTTCGAACTGGCTGAGGCTGCCCTGGTGCAGGGTGAGCGCTGGCTGGACGACTACGATCCCAGCTGGAAGCACGATCATATTGATGCCAACTGCACCGGCAATCTTTGCTGGACCCAGGACTGCAGTACCGGTCTTTGCTTCCGGGGCAGCTATCCCTCCACCGCCAATGCCCTGTGTGAAGTGGACAGCAGTGGCACCCCGATCTGGCAGGTTGAAGCCAACTGGGAAAATAAAGCCCTGACGTATTCCGAGTCGGTGCCGGCAGTGGATCAGCCCAAGTACATGATTGAGTTTCTCTGTTACACCCCGCGGGATCCGGCCAACTTTACCGAACCGCCGGATTATACCAGTTGGGTCCGGGTGTACCGGGTCACCGCGCTGGCCTATGGCACCCATCCGGAAACCCGGGTGATGCTGCAATCAACCTACCGAGTGGAATAAATCCTGGAGGTCGTTATGAAGAAGGTTCAATCCATTTTAATCCGCTCAGCCCTGGTGGCCCTGCTGATCTGCAGCGGCCAGGCCATGGCCCGCGACCCCAATATTCCCTCAGATTTTGAGTTTGGCGGCCGTGTTACCGATACCGGCAATCTGTTTGCCAATGAACTGGTGCTGTACCAGCGTTTGGATCAGCGCACGTTGCGGCTGGAGAACGGCACCCATACCATTCCGGCTCGGGTGGAGATCATTGATCACCGTCCGGTGGACGACTGGTATAAGGAAAAAAATGCCAAAGCGGTGCTGTATTTCAACGGCGACATGCAGATGCAGCGCGTTGAAATTCATCCTTGAATCCGGCCAGTACACAGGTGAAGTATTATGAAAACCATCAATCACAAAAAACGCGTTAACCCGGCACTGGCCTCTCTGGTGGGGCTGGCGACCGCTGTTACCGTCAATCTCGGTTGGGCCGATGGCAAGGCGCTGGACTACGACTCGCTGCCGCCACTGATCAGTACCGAAGGCTCCGGGATCAAACCCAACGTGCTGATTATGCTGGATACCTCCGGCAGTATGTTGAATGAGGTGGATGGTGACTACGAAGGCACCAACTGGCGGGAGTCACGGCATATCATTGCCCGTCAGGCCATCGCCGAACTGCTGAATAACTTCAGTGAAACGGTGAACATGGGGTTAATGGGCTTCCAGCCGGGGGCGTTTAACAGCTACACCCGGCAGGATTCCAGTTGGTATTCATCCCCCAAGCAACGCTGGTACTCCAACGTCTTCACTGACAACACCTATCGTCAGGTTGCTTTGACCCATGGTTTTCTCTATATCCCAATCGGCAGTGTGGATCCGACTGCCACGGATACCGATGTGCTGGACCGGATCGGCGACTTTAATGATCGGTTGGGTCTGGATATTGTCAGTCAACCGGCACCCAATTCCGGCCACTATGACTTTTTTGAATTCGACGCCAGTAATTACGTCAACAGTTCGGACTATTCCATGGGCCGGATTATCAGCTGGGGTGGAACCCCCATTGAAGGCGCCTATGATTCCGCGCTGAGCTACTTCGATTCGAATACCTCATTGCCTTCCAACCAGTATGTTTCCGGGCTCTCCAGTTCCGAAACCCAGTGGCCGGTGGATGATGAAAATGAGTGTGCCAAGAATTACGCCATTTTGCTTACCGACGGTCTGCCCAGTGTCAGCACCCGCTACAACAAGATCCAGGTGAACGGTCGCAACTACAACTGGTGTTCAGCGGATACGGGGGCCGAGAACTATTGTTCCCGTGACGTGTTGGTGTCCCTTACTGACGATATCGTTGCCAAGGCGGAAGCCCTGCAGGCCGCTGGGGTGACCACTTATGTGGTGGGCTTCGGTCTGGACGATCCGGCCCTGTCCAGCGTGTTTAACGTAACCGGCGACGCCGATACTTTCTACCTGCGGCGGATGGCGGTGGCGGGTGGCACCAGCACTGAATATTACGCTAATAACCTCAGTCAACTCACCGGCAGCCTGGGCAAAATCTTCGTGGACATCATAAACCGGACTTCCTCCGGTAGTGGTGCCGCGGTGGTGGCTAACCGGGGCAACGGTTTGTCCGCCGACTTCCAGGCCCTGTACACCCCCCAGCGCATCAATGGCGATCAGTCTGTGGAATGGGTGGGCACCCTCCATGGCTTCTTCCTGGACGAAAACAACGTGCTGCGGGAGGACACCAACGGCGATGGTCTGTTGGGGGATTACCTCACCGACCGCATCATCAAGTTCTACTACGATGAAACCAAGAAAGCCACCGACGTGGATCGTATGTTTGGCTCCGGTGCCACCGATCCCGCCCCCAATGTCTCCACCACCATCACCGCCGAGATCGAGGATATTGCCTCCCTTTGGAACGCCCGGGATCAGTTGGCGGTGGTAGCCGATCTGGTTAACCAACGAAGTTATTCCGCCAACGCCTCGTCGGGCCGGGCCATCTACACCAGCACTGACGGCAGCACTTTGCAGGATTTCGTGGCCATCGACGATGCCGCGCTGCAGGATGCGGAGAACCTGCAGAATGATCTGATCAATAACCAGATTCCCAATAAAGAAGCGGAGATTCAGAATTCGCTGAATCAGCTCAGCAATACCAGTACCTTGCAGACACAGCTTGCTTCTGATGTGGATCCGGCGGTACAGGATACTCTCAACAGATTGAGTAACCTGGATGGAACGCTGATTGGGGACCTGCAGAATGGTAACCAGTCGCTGGCGGATCTGGAGAGTGATTACAACGCTGCCGATAGTGACCTGAATAGTAAACAGTCCACTTATGATTCGGCGGACCAGGATCTGCAGAATGCGCAAAATGATTTCAGTACGGCGGATACCAATCTGCAGAATGCCAATCAGGACGTCACTGATGCCCAGACTGCTTATAACCAGGCGCTGGCGGACAAGCAAGTGGCGGATCAGGCGGTGGCTGATGCCACTGTGGCCCGGGATCAGGCGCAAAGTGATCTGGATGCCGAACAGCAGCTGGTGGATCAGGCCCAGAGTGATCTGGATGCCGAGCAGCAACTGGTGGATCAGGCCCAGAGCGATCTGACTGCTGCCCAGCAGGTGGTGGATCAGGCCCAGGCGGATTTTGACGCAGTGACGTCACCGCCGGGATCAAACCCCTACGACACCGCGCTGGCGGCGTTGAATGCGGCGATTGCGGATCGTGATGCGGCTCAGACGACGTTGACTAATGCCACCGCGGACCGCGACGCGGCTCAGACAGTATTGACTAATGCCACCGCCGATCGTGATGCCGCTCAGACCACATTGAATAGCCGGCAAACGGATCTGAATAACGCCCTGAGCACCCAGGCCACCGAAACCGGTGAATTCAATACCGCCGACAGTAATCTCACCGCTGCCCAGACTGCGCAATCCACCGCCCAGTCCACTTACAATCAGGCGGATCAGGATCTGCAGGATGCGCAGTCAGCTTTCAGTCAGGCGCAGACCGATCTGGCGGCGTCACAAACCGCCTACGATCAGGCATTGCAGGATTATCAGCTGGCGGATACCTATGATTGGGCGCAGCAGATCGCGGCAGCCCGAACGGCGCTGGATGAATTGCTGAGTCAGGCGGACAATATCAGCAATTTGACGCCGGCCGAGCGGGATCAGCTGATCAGTGATATGAGTGATGCGATTACCACACTCACGGATCTGCTTAACAGTACCCCTGACGTGTCCGGTGTCAACGACGCTCAGATCCCGTCGCTGACTGATCTGGTGACGACACTGGAGACCAATTTCAACACGTCGGTCACCATGTATTATCAGTCTACCGCCACGCTGGATTCCATTTATGAGTATGCGGTAAACACCGACAGCCTGATGGATCAGTTGGAATCGTTGCAGGCCCAACTGGACAACACCTCCACCGATATCAACGTGGTGGACTACATCCAGTATATGGACGACAACATTACCGGTCAGGCCGACGATGTGGATCTGACCTATGTGCAGCGTAATGCCATCGTCAACTGGACCCGTGGTGAAGAGGATCCCAGCCTGCGTAACCGTACCATTGATTACGATGACGACGGCAACGACGAGGTCTGGCGGCTGCCGGATATCGTGCACTCCACCCCCGCCGTGGTGGGTCGGCCTTCGGATGTGTATTACAGCCGCTATGGCGATACCACTTACCGCGACTATATGAACGCCAAGTTCAATCGTCGGCAGGTGGTGTACGTGGGCAGCAACGGTGGTATGTTGCATGCCTTCAACAGCGGCTTCTGGGATGACGCCCAGAAAGGGTACGTGACCCAGTTAAGCGGTGACAGCGCCACTGCCCATCCCCTGGGGGCGGAACTGTGGGCCTTTATCCCCAAAGCGGCCCTGCCTCACCTGCAGTTCGTGGCCGATCCCGCGTACGCCCATATGGCACTGGTGGACGGTTCGCCCCAGGCCTTTGATGTGAATATTTTCCCCGATGATACCAATCATCCCGGTGGCTGGGGCACCATTCTGGTGGTGAATATGCGCATGGGTGGTGGCCCCTTCACCGTGCGGGTGGATGAGGACGAAGACGGCAGTACTGAAGATGTGGTGGTGCGCCCCAGCGTGTTTATCTTCGACGTTACCAATCCCGAAGAGAAACCTGAGTTGCTGGCGGAACTGTCTCATCCCAATATGGGGTACACCCTGGGCAAACCGGCTCTGATCAAGCGCCGGGTGGCGGGTGCCACCTGGGGTTCGGTGCAGGAAAACCGCTGGTTGCTGGTGTTCGGATCCGGTCCCACGGATCTGGATACTGCCACCAGTGACCAGAACGCCAACCTCTATGCCTATGACCTGAACGCCCGTGAGTGGGCCTCCGACTGGACCGATGGACTGAAGACCGTGACCCTTGAGGGCAACGCCTATATTTCCGATATTTCGGTGGAAGACTGGGATCGGGATTATGTGGATGATGTGCTGTACTTCGGGGTCAACACCGGTGATGCCAGTGCCCCCGACGGCCGCCTGGCCCGGTTGCGTCTGCGCAGCGATCAAGGTGCTTCCGGCTGGCTTTCCAACAGCGATGTCAGCACCCTGTCCGATGTAGGCCGCACGGTCATTGGCGCGCCTCTGGCCAAGTCCGACGTGTATGGTCAGCGCTGGGTATACGCAGGCACCGGCCGGGTACTGGTGGGTGGCGATAACTACGGTACCCAACAGGAATATTTCTTCGGTATCAAGGAGCCCGTGGATACCAGCTATGAGCTGACCTATGCCTCTGTCAGTACCGGTCAGCTGCTGGATATTTCCAATATCCAGGTCTTCACTAACCCGGATGAGATCAAGAATGGTCCCAGTGGCGTGGATAACCCGGCGGAACTGGCGGTGCTCATCAATGAGAGCTACGACGGCTGGAAGCGCACCCTGACCCATTCCGGGTCCAACCCCAGCGGGCGCTCCGATCTGAGCCCCACCTCCTATCTGAACACGGTCACCTTTGCGGAATATATTCCCAGCGGTGACAAGTGTGAGCCGGAGGGACAGTCCTACCTCTGGACCATCGGCGGTTCCACCGGGGTGGCGGACAAGACCAACTATCTGGACTACAACGAAGACGGCAATGGCCAGATCGAGCTTCTGCCCCAGCTGGATATGGGCCAGGGCAAAACCGGTGGTACTTCGGGCCAGAACGGTGGTGAGAACGTGGTACATGACTCCACCGGTCGGGTCACAGTGGTATCCCCTTACCAGATTCTGCCCACCCTGCGTCGGCAGTCCTGGCGTCAGATCTTCGACATCGACTTTTAAGGAGCCGTAATGAAGCGTGCAATCAGCAACAAAGGCTTTACTCTGATCGAGGTGATGATCGTGGTGGCGATCATCGCCATCATCGCCGCCATCGGTTATCCCTCCTATCAGGAGTCGGTGTACAAATCCCGTCGCGCGGATGGCCGCGCGGCGCTGCAGGAAGCGGCGGCGCGGCAGGAACGGATCTATGTGGAAAGCAACAGCTACACCAGTGATGTTGCCAAACTGGTATCCAACGGGGATGGCAGCAGTTCACCGGAGGGCTACTACGGTATTTCGGTGAGCCTGTCTTGCGACCGCACTGTGGGCGGAGCAACGTATTACTCCTGCTTCACGCTGACCGCCACGCCCCAGGGCGCCCAGGCCGGTGACACCGACTGTACCACGCTCACGCTGACCCACACCGGGGTGAAAGGCGCCACCGGCGGCGGCACCACCTGCTGGTAAAACCCCGTCACACCTTCGCAGGGCGATCCGTCAGTCTGGCTGACAGGGGGATCGCCCTGTATTATTCTATGCCCTGGTTAGACCAACACTTCGACCAATAGGGCGTTCCATGATTATAAAAAACCAACCGAGCCCTGGCTTCAGCCTGATCGAATTAGTGATCGTGGTGGCCATTGTGGGCATTCTGGCATTGGTGGGTTACCCCAGTTATACCGAGCACGTGCGCAAGACCGAGCGCAAGGCGGCGGTGGGGAAGATCCTCAATATCGCCACCAGCCTGGAGCAATACAAAACCCAGAATTTTGCCTACCCCACCGATGCCGCCGTGCAGGCCACCCTGGAGGAAACCGACAACCGCTATGCCTATGAAATTGCGGTGACGGACAATGCCGGCAAAACCTCCTACAGCATCACCGCCACGCCGGTGTCCACCGGGCCCCAGGCCAGCGATCGCTGCGGGGTGCTTACCTACACCAGTCAGGGGGAATGGAGTTTCGACAACAGCCTGACCGAGACAGACTGCTTATAGTCCAATTGATAGCCGGTGCCAGCGTTTTAGTCCCCGAATTGCTCCGTTTGTCGGTAGGCCCTGGGTTTGCGCCGGCGGATGGATATGATCGTAGACTCATAATAATCAAATAAGACAAGTTCCTGATGTTGTCGGGGGGCAGCATGCCAAAGCATTCCAAACCGCCATTTGCCAGGTCGCAGGCGGGTATTTCATTGATCGAGGTACTGGTGGCCCTGCTGGTGTTCGGTGTGGGCGTAGTGGGTTATGCCGCGCTGCAGCTGCAGTCCGTACGCCAGGTGGAACAAACCTATAGCCGCAGCCAGGCCATGTCCGTGGCCCAGGATGTGGCCGAGCGTATCCGCGCCAATAACACCCAGGCGGCCCTGGCCATTTATCACAACGCCGACAGCTGGAGCCAGGATCTGAATGATCCCGGTGGCTGTGTGGTCACCGCCGCCGTGCCGGGCATTGGCGATGTCTGTACGCCGGAGGAAATGGCCCGTTCCGATATTTTTGAGGTGCGCTCCGGACTGGTCTCCCTGCTGGAAAATGGCAAGGTTCAGGTGGCCCCCTGCGACGAAATCCGCTGTATCACGGTAGCCTGGGATGAAACCGAACTGGACAATTGCGATGAAACCGCGTTTGTCGATGGCGAGCGTGGGGCCAACGCCCACTGTATTCAAATTCCACTGGAGGAGGGCTGACCTATGATCGCCATGCGCGGACTTTCCCTGGTGGAACTGATGATTGCCCTGTTGCTGGGCAGTCTGCTGACCATCGCCGCCACCCAGCTGTTTCTGGTGAACCGGCAGACGGAAAACCTGCAGTTGGGTATTGCCGGCGTGCAGGACAATGGCCGGTTTGCCTTTGACTATATCTCCCGCGCGTTCATGGAGGCGGGACATCATCCCTCGGAAGCCATTGTGCCCTTTGTTCTGGACGAGACACCCTACGCGGCGGATGTGGATGATGCGGAAATTCTGGATGGCGTTCAGTTCGATACCGTCACCTATGAAGTGGTGGAGGGGCGTGATTGTTACGGTCAGTCCCCTTTCACCGGGATCAAACGCTTTCGGGTGGCCCAGGTGGATGGCATTAACCGGTTAAATTGTGCCGCCTTCTCCTTTCAGACCGGGACCAACCCGGACGGTACCGCCTTCTCCTTTTGGGGTTCCGCCGGCGCCGGCGCCCTGATCGATAATGTGGTGGCATTCCAGGTCCTGTACGGCCTGGACTTCGACGGTCCGGAGGATGACGGCTATGGCCGCGCGGATCTCTATACCAACGCCACCCGCACCAAAGCCCTGGCCAGTGATATCAACGCCGGCAACATCCGTATTGTCAGCCTGCGCTTCGGTGTGCTGCTGAGCAGCGATGCCCGGGTCAGTCTGGATCCGGACTTTTCCCCGGACGCCATCACGCTCCTGGATCAGACCTATACCCAGGGTGACAACGGTGGCAGCGAAGTGGACTTTGAAGACGGCCGCCTGTACCGCACCTACAGCTCCACAGTGGCCCTGCGCAATTTGGTGAGCAGCCTATGAATATGCAACGACAAGCCGGCGCCGCGCTGATGGTGGCGTTGATTATTTTATTGATGGTGACCCTTATCGGGATGTCGGCATTGAAATCCGGCCTGTTTCACGAGCGCATGGCGTTCAATGCCCAGGCTGAGGAGCTGACCTTCCAGGCTGCGGAAACCGCGATTAACAGTGTGTTGGGCGAAGCCCGCACCCGGGGTGCTTTGCTGACGGACATCTACAACGGCGGTGGCACCCCCACCGACCATTGCATTACCAACAGCGGCGGCCTGGAGGACGGTCAGTGCGAGGCGGATCAAACGCTGGACGCCCGCAGCAGTATTCAGGCGGCAGCCAGTTCCGTGTTCGAGGTGAAACGGCCGTTGTTTGACACTGATGCCAGCTCTTTTATGGATTACCAGTTCGCCACCGAAGGCGCCGGTGGTTTTGTGCAGGGCGCGGCCATGCCTTTTGCCAATCGTAATTACCAGGCCTGGCGCAAAGTCGGGCCCAGCTCCGGGCAGTTCTCCGATGATTCCGGGTTGCTTGATTACGGTAACGGCGGTGGCCCGCAGGACGGGGGGGAAGAAGGTTAATATGAATCTCATACACAACAACTCATGGGTTACGCCGGTCGCCAGGGTTTGCGGCGCTGCGGTTTTCGCTCTCAGCCTGTTATTGGCCTGGGGGCTGAGTCCGGTGGCTCAGGCGGCGGACACCGACCTGTTCAATCTGGAGCCGGTGCAGGCCCCGGCCCGCATTCTGGTGGTGGTGGACAGCTCCGGCTCCATGGCGGAAATTGAAAACTTCTCCCGTAACGAGGTACAGAATGCCGGCTACAACGGGGATTGTACCGGTCAGCAGACCTATCAGGATCGGGATCCTCGTAATCCGCGGGTCATCATTGGCCAATTCACCCTGAACAACGCCGAGCGGAAAATCTGTATCGTGCGGCAGATCCTGCTGGACTTCCTGGATCCCCAGCAAGCGGATGCCGATCGGCTGTGGCCTGATGATTTCGAGGTGGGGCTGGCCCGCTATGCCGAGCCGGGTGCGGTGATCGTGGAGCCTGTGGCGCCCCTCAGCCAGAATCGTCAGCAACTGATCGACGCGGTGAACTCCCTCGGCGCCAACGGTCGTACCCCCCTTGTGGGCAGCTATCTGGAGGCGGCGGAGTATCTCACCGGTGGCGAGGCGATCACCCGGGATTCTCACGAGAGCGACAGCGCTGTCTGGGCAGCGGACGGCGGTTTTGACAGTTATCGCTATGGGGGGGTGAATCTGGGGCCGCAGTGCGGTGTGGTGAACAACCACCTGGTGTTTCTCACCGATGGTGAATCCACCTGTGAAAAGGGCTCTGCTCTCAGCAGCTTCGAGCGGAGCAACCTGTGTCAGGACGGCCACCCCAGTGATCCGATTCGGGATACCCTGGGGCAGCGGGTCAATGAATTTGTCACCAGTCAGGAAAACCAGTATCACCCGGAGTGCCCGGCCACCATGTCTTCCTCCAACCTCAAGCCCCAGGATCAGGAAGGGGATTACTGGGGTTGTCTCAGCCTGTTGTCGGGCCGGCTGGCCAATAACACCACCACCGATGGTATGGGGGCCGGGGTCAATACCCACGTGATTGCCTACGATATGGGCGCCGCCTCCACCGAGGTGCGTGACGGGATGAATGCCTGGGCCACCAACGGCGGTGGCTTGTTTGTGGCGGCCAACAATTCCGCGGATCTGTCCGACGCTTTTGACGCCATCAATGAGCAGGCGGTACTGCCGGGCACCTACGTGGTGGCGTCAGGCGGTGTGGGCGTCAGTCAGCTGAATCGTTTTACTCATATGGACGAGATGTATTTCTCCATGTTCACTCCCTCCACCAAACCGTTCTGGTATGGCAACCTGAAGCAGTATTTCTTCCAGGTGGAAGAGGACGGCGATGTGGGTATCTACACGAATCAGAACAAGACCACCGAGGCCGTCGAGGAGGGTGAATTCCTGGGCGGTGTCAACAGCCCGTGGTCGGATGTGGAGCCGGCATTCTACAACACCAATCAGATCGTCACCGTGGACGGGGATATTGCCCACATCGGTGGCGCCGCCAGTCAGATTGAGCAACCCGACGACCGGCGCCTGTTCGTGTACTACGACGATACCCGTTACGAAATGACATCGGCGGATACTACCGATCTCACCGCTCTGCGTGGCGAGCTCAGCGCTGATTACAGCGATCTGCTGGTGGCGGCCAACGGCAGTGCCGATGCCGCCCTGGTCAGCAGTTATGAAACCGACCTGTTGACACCTGCTCTGGACTGGTTGCGGGGGGTGGATGTAAACGATGAGTGGATTCGCTTGAGCCAGCATGTGAACCCGGAGCTGCGACCGCAAAATCCCACTGATAATCGGGGCGCCGATAACAACGACCTGCGTCAGTTCTACGGTGCGCCGTTGCATTCCACGCCAGTGCTGGTGAATTATCGCAGCCGCACGGCAGGTGGCGAGCCACTGTCCGATACCGATGATGTGGTGTTTGTCAGCACTAATGACGGCAAGCTTTACGCGGTGGATTCGGATACCGGAGAAGAGCATCTGGCCTACATGCCCGAAGCCATACTCAAGCGGCCGGCGGTCAACCAGAATTCCGCTCTCGAGCGGATGTATGAGGCCACCAGGCCACTGGCGGCGGATGGCGAGTTGATTTATGGGCTGGATTCCACCTGGACTGTTTGGCGCCAGGATGTGGATCGCAACGGCAACATCGATGAAAACAGCGCCGACTTTGTGTACCTGTTTGGCGGCATGCGCCGGGGTGGACGCAACTATTACATCCTCGATGCCACCAAGGTCCAACAGTCGGAGGAAATCAGTGAAGTGGCCGTGCTGGAAGGCGGAACCGGAGTATTCGAGGACAATGGTCAGAGCTGGTCCGAGCCGCAGCTGGCGATTATCCGCTACAACGGTACTCCTACGGCGGTGTTTATCATCGGTGGCGGCTATGACCCGGCTTATGATGCCGCGCAACCGCAAAGCCTGCCCGCCCAGGGGGCGCAGATCTATATTATCGCGGCCCGGAATTACAGTAACGGCAGTGTGACCCAGCAGGCCGGCGAGGTGTTGTGGTGGGCCTCGGCGGAGAACAGTAACAACGTCAGCGACAGCAGCCGTCACCAGCAGATACCGGCGCTGCAGTACAGTATTCCCTCCGCGGTGAAAACCCTGGACCGGAATGGTGACGGTTACCTGGATCACTTCTACGTAGGTGATATGGGCGGACAGTTGCTGCGATTCGATATCGACAATGACAACAGTGGAGCCTCCGACCTGGTGGCCAACACCGATGATGTGGTGGTGGCGCAACTGGGGATTTCCGCGGCGGAGAATCCCGCCAGTGCACCGGCCGCGGACGACCGCCGCTTTTTCCATCCCCCCAGCATTGCGATGATGCGCTGCCCCCTGGGCAATTGCGTGGGGATCGCCATGGGGTCCGGCTGGCGTTCCAACCCCACCGACGATACCGTCACCGAGAAATTCTATTTCCTGCGGGACTATGCGCCCTTTGGCCGGGAGCAGGAGGTCATTAACGAAACCGCCACCGGGTCTGATGGCAGTACCCTGGTGGTGCAGCCGGTATCCAGGACCGCCGATCCGGACGCGGTGACGGCTGCCGATGACAGTGGCGCCGTGCTGGGTTACAGCCTCACCCTGGGGGGCAATGCCTACCCGGCGGAGAAACTGCTGGGCACCCCGCTGATTGTGGGGGGGCGGGCTTTCTTCTCCACTTACTACCGGCCCGACGAGGCGCCGGAGGCCTGTCAGGTGGGTGTGGGTGCCGCTGCGCTCTATCAATTTGCCCCCGGCGATGAGCAGGCGTTGATCCTGCGGGATGACCTGAGCCAGAACGTGGCGGGCAGTCTGACCGCGCTGATATCGGAGCTGCCGCCGCCGGAAGTGGATGAGAATGGGGAAACCCCCGGCACCGACCCGCTGATTCGCGGCGGCATCCTGTCCGGTACCGGCTCCGTGGGCCCGGCGCCATTGAGGCTGGATGTGATCCGCAAAACCCGCTGGTTTCAAATGAGCCCTTAGTGGTGTCGAAAATATTTACAGTTTTCCGCTCCGGGCCCTGGGGTTTGGGGTGGAAAATCCAGTACTATCAGTGACTTGTTGCTTAAGGTGCGATACTTGCTTGTACAAAAGTCACTCTATTTTGGATAGCGGCGGGCCCGCAATGGCCTGCCGCTATCTTTTGGCCAATAGGTAACAAACGGGGATCATTTATGAAATTTTTTAACGAGCGCGTGCTGTGCCCGCTGGCTCTGCTCGCCTGCGGCGTGGCCGCCAGTAGCGCCCATGCTATCGTGATTGAAGCGTCTTACGGCACCAATGATGGTTTTGGCTCCGGCTTTGCAGCGGGATCTCCCTATGAAGGCAACGTATTCCCCACCCCAGGGCCGGGGGACGAGCCATTCGAGGATCGGCGCAACAATGGCAGTTTTTCCTGGAGTCCTATCGACCTTTCCGGTTATTCGACGATTAACAGCATCGCGGTGGAATACTCGGTGTATGGCATGTTGGCCGGTTCGGAGCTGACCCTGAACAATTACGCCATCGCCAACCTGGAAAGTGAAATGCTGGGCTCGGAAGGCATGCCCGAACAGTATGTCTGGAGTGAACAGGTGGACATCACCGACCGTTCCATGCTGGATGCGTTGTTCCAGCAGGAGATCACCTTGGAATTCGTGTCGGCGGCGCTCGCCAACCTGTGGTCGCTGGACTACGTGAACCTGGTGATTGATGTGGATGAGCTGTCCGGGTCCGAGCCGGAAGAGCCGGAGGATAACGATACCGTTGCCATCTCCGAGCCCTTCACCTTCTCGCTGTTCGGTCTCGCCTTATTGGGCATGGGTCTGTCCCGCCGGCGATCGGGGGCCTGATCAGCGGCGACAGCGGACGGTTTACAAAAGCGGGCTGTCTACAAAAAAATCCCTCCGGGCAATGAGTCCGTGAGGGATTTTTTATGAGTGAGCAGTTCTCAGGCCGGGCAGTTGCTGTCGGCGATGGGAGGCAATACCTTGCGGGTTTTGCCGGACATGGAAATCACCAGCTGGTAGGCATGCTGCCTGTCGCCGTTTACCGGGCAGATATCGAAGGTGGCAGGATCGCCCGGAATCCAGCCGGTGGCGGTAAAATCGATCTCGTCGCTGTTAACGTTATTTTTAAGGATCGTCACCCGGGGATTTACATTCAGAGTGGCCACCACTTCCCGGGGTTCAGCACCCTGGGCGGGTTTCACCATCAACACATAATCACTCCAGCCGCCGGCGTCGCAGGTCTCACCGTCGGTACTCCCACACACCTGCACCGGGCGGCGCTGCTCCACGGCTTCCAGGCGGGAAATCCGCAGCAGTTCCAGCAGGTCATCGGTGGTGGTACGCAGGCGGTTTTTTTCCATCAAGGTCTGAAAAGAGGGCACCGCCAGCCCTGCCACAATGGCCGCTATGGCCAGTGTCACCAGCAATTCCAGGATTGTGAAACCCCGTGTCCCGCGTACCATGGTGTTTTCCCCCATCTGTCTTGTTGCTGCACCCTACGCCAGGTGCGGTGTTAACTGCCGGACTTTTGTAATCCACCTGGTGTAACCCGCCTGGCAACTTTCCTTTGCCACACCTTTGCCACACACAAAGTGAAATTGGTTAAACTGGTCCGGATTCTTGGTATGCTGCTAGATTACCATTTCGTGGCGATACACTGAATATACCCTGGATGTAAGGTTGATATGGCGGACGTACTGATAGTCGGGGGCGGCATTATTGGCTTGCTGGTGGCGAAAGAGCTGTTGGAGCAGGGGGCCAAAGTCACCCTGCTGGAGCAGGGTCAGCCTGGTCAGGAGGCGTCCTGGGCCGGGGGGGGTATTGTGTCGCCCCTGTATCCCTGGACCTACAGCGAACCGGTCACGGCTCTCGCCAGCTGGGCCCAGGCGGCGTACCCGCAACTGGTGGCGGAATTGAATGCGGCCACTGGCCTGGATCCGGAGCTGAATCTGTGTGGGTTGTTGATGCTGGAGCCGCCCAATCAGGCCGAGATGGAGGCCTGGGCCAGGGCCCGGGGCAAAAACCTGGGGCTGTGGGCGCCGGAGCAGATCCAGCAGCGGGAGCCGGATCTGGCGACGACGTTCAGCGGCGGGGTCTGGTGGCCACACATAGGTAATGTCCGCAACCCCCGCCTGCTGCAGAGTCTGTTACTGCACCTGCAGCGCCAACCGGAGTTTGAGTTGCACTGCCAGGAGCAGGTGGAGGAATTCACGGCGCAGCCTTCCGGCGCGGTATCCGTGTTAACGCTGTCCGGCAACCGTTTCAGCGCCGCCCAGGTGGCGGTGTGCGCCGGTGCCTGGGCGGGCAGACTGCTGCAGCCGCTGGCGGCCAGCATTCAAGTGCAGCCGGTGCGGGGACAGATGCTGGTGTACGCCCCCCGACGCAAACTGCTTAACAGCATTGTGCTGCATAATGGCCGTTACCTGATCCCCCGGCTGGATGGCAGAATCGTGGCCGGCAGCACCCTGGAACACACCGAGTTCCATAAATCCAGCACCCGGGAGGCGCGCCAGGAACTGGTGGCCATGGCCACGGGACTGGTGCCGGCGTTGGCGAAGGAGGCGGTGGAAGCCCAGTGGGCCGGCTTGCGGCCGGGGTCACCCCATGGTATCCCCTTTATCGGTCGGGTACCGGGCTGGGATAACCTTTTTGTGAATGCCGGCCATTATCGGAACGGCCTGGTATTGGCGCCGGCCTCGGCCCGCCTGATGCGGGATCTGTTGTTGGGGCAGGAACCCATTGTGGACCCCGTGCCCTACGACCCCCTGACCCCAAGGCCTTCGGCGGACATGTTTTAGTCGTCGGTATCCAGGCCCAGTTTTTTCAATCGATAGCGCAGCGAGCGAAAACTCATTCCCAGCTTTTTGGCGGCGGCGGTGCGATTCCAGCGGGTTTCATCCAAAGCCTTGAGAATGGCCTGCTTTTCAATGTCGGTCAGGTATTCCTCCAGCGAATCCCCTTCCATGAAATCCGGGATCGGCAAATCCTGCTGGCCGCTGGTGGCGGGCTTGGGCACCGGGTTGCCATCGGTGGGCAGTTGTAGATGCTCTGGCGTGATCACCTCATCGTCACACAGGGTAACCGCCCGCTCCAGAATATTTTCCAACTCCCGAACGTTGCCGGGAAAGGCGTATTTCTGCAGTGCTTGTTCGGCGTTGGGGCTCAGGGTGGGTAAATCCATGTCCCAGTCCCGGGCCAGGGCCGCCAGTACCCGGGCCGCCAACTGACCGATATCCTCTTTGCGCTCCCGTAACGGCGGTACACTGACGTTGATCACATTAATCCGGTAGAACAGATCCTGCCGAAACTCACCCTCGTCCACCAGTTTGGCCAAATCCTTGTGGGTGGCGCTGAGGATGCGCACGTCGGTAGCCAGCTCCTTTTGTGAGCCCACCGGCCGCACGGCTTTCTCCTGAATGGCCCGCAGCAGTTTCACCTGCATCTGCATGGGCAGATCCGCCACTTCATCCAGGAACAGGGTGCCCCCCTGGGCCGCCTGGAACAGTCCGGTTTTATCCTCATAGGCGCCGGTGAAACTGCCTTTGCGATGGCCGAAGAACTCACTCTCCATCAGCTCCGTGGGAATGGCCCCGCAGTTCACCGGGATGAAAGGGCCTTCCGCCCGTGGGCCCAGGCGGTGAATCTCCCGGGCCACCAACTCCTTGCCACTGCCGGATTCACCACTGATATAAACCGGCGCCTGACTGCGGGCCAGTTTTTTGATCTGGATTTTCAGTTTTTTGATTTCCGACGACTGTCCCAGAATCGGTGAGTCTTCATCTTCACACACCGTTTCAGTCTTTTTGAATTTCAGCTTCAATGCGGTGTTCACCAGATCCCGCAGCCGCTGCAGATCCACGGGCTTGGAGACGAAATCGAAAGCGCCGGCCTTGAGGGCGTGAATAGCGGTTTCCATACTGCCGTAGGCGGTGAGCACCGCCACCGGCAGGTTGGGGTAATTGGCCTGAATATCCTTCACCAGATCGATGCCGCTGCCATCAGGCAGATTCATGTCGGTAATACAAAGATCGAATTTTTCCTGTTCCAGCGACACATGGGCGGAATCCAGATTGGCGGCGGCGAAGGTTTCCACGTTCATCCGGGACAGAGTCAGTTCCAATAATTCCCGAATGTCCGGTTCATCATCAACAATCAAGGCTTTGTATTGGCTCATCGTTACAGGGTCACTATTCTGGATGGGTGTGAGAAGGTGATGCGGAAGCAGCTGCCAGCGCTGACGGACTGATAATCGAGACGAGCCTGGTTAGCTTCGCACAACTCCCGGGCAATATACAGCCCCAGGCCCGTGCCGCTTTTCTCTGAAGTGTAGAACGGTTCAAAGATTTTATCCTGTTGCTCCGGCGCAATCCCTGGCCCCTGGTCAATTATGTCCAGGGTGGGTTGTTCGGACTGGATGCTGAAATCCGCCACCACCTTCAGCGTGCGGCGGCCGGTGACCTGTTCGCTGTAGCGCAGGCCATTCTGAAACAGGTTGGTCAGCACCTGCTGCAGTTGCGATGGGTCAATCCGGAACTGGAGGTTCGGTCGCCGGCAGATAAACTCAATATCGCACGGAGCTTCCTGGGTGCTCTTGAAGTCATCAATAAAACTCTCCAGCCACTCCTGCATATTGAACAATTGTGGCTCGGGCTGGCGGCGGCGGGACAGCTGCAGCACATTTTCGATCACTTTGTTGGCCCGCTGGGTGTGCTGATAGATGATTTCGCAAAGCCGGGCATCGGCTTTATTCAGTTCGGTGGATTCCTGCAGCAGTTGCGCCGCATGGCTGATGGCACCCAGGGGGTTGCGGATTTCGTGGGCGATACTGGCAGTGAGGCCCCCCAGAGAGGCCAGCTTAAGCTGCTGCGCCTGCTGTGCCATGCGGGTGTTGTCATCCACGAAAATCAGGGTATTGGCGTGATCACCGGTTTCCATCAGGGTGAAGTTGGCCTGCACTTCGGGGCCAGCGGCATGGGCGCGGAAAGGGGTGCTGCGCTGGTAAGGGTTGCGACTCCATGCGCGTAACTGTTCGGCCAGTTGTGGCGACAGATTTTCCAGGGTGGAAAGCTTGTTCATTACCGGCATGCCGAACATCTTCCAGCAGGATTCATTGATCAGCACGACCTGTTCCGTATTGTCCACCACGATAATCCCCGTGCGCATGCGCTGGATGATTAAATGGTTCAGTTCCTCCAGATTGGCCAGATCCTCGGCCTGCCGGCCGGCCAGGGCAGCGCTTTCCCGCAGACGTCTGGCAATCTGTTGGGCCAGCACCGAAGTGGCGAAGCAGGCGATGCCTATGAAGGCGCTTTGAATAAAATTGTCCTGGGCAAAACCATTGTCCAGAATGGCGTTGAGAATCTCGTTGTAGAGGATGGCCAGAGTCGCCACGGCCGCGAAGAAAGTGGCCAGCTTTCCTTCCACCAGGATGCTGCCGGCGGCTACTGTCACCACCAGCAGAATGGTGAGGTTGCTGTTGGTTTCGCCGTTGGCGTACTCCAGTAGCGCGATGGCTAAAATATCAATAAGTATGACGATGGAAATCTGAATACTCAGCCGCCCCGCCCGCAGGCGATTGATCCAGATACCCAATATGGCCAGAGCGAAATAGCTGGTGATGGTGGCAAAGTACAGAGGCTGGTCGATACCCGTGCGGAATTTGTTGCCACTGGTTTCCAGCAGATAGGCACCCACCAGACAGATGGCCAGCAACAGCCGGTAGAACAGATACACCTGCAGCAGACGCCACTGATTCTCCCGTACCTCGGTCAGTCCCGGATCGCGGGGCGAACGGATGCTACTCAGAAGAGTCATGGTGCTCCAGATACGCTTTGCGGTGCTCTGCACTGCAGAAATATTTGTCGCCTTCCCGGCAGGCTTCGCTTTCCGGCAGGTGCACGCCACAGTGTTCGCATTTTTTCATGGTGGCGGCATCCGTTGGCGCTGACGGCTTTTTCCCGGGGGCGGTGAGCTTGCGATAGGCCACCACCAGCAGGCTGACCACGGCAACAAAAATTATTAAACGAAATATCATCATCGGGTTCCTTAGTGGCGTCCGGCTTTGCGCAGGGCAGGGATTTGGCCCACAATACGCGCTGATTCTGCCAAAGCCGGGAAAGACTGTGGTCAGTAGGGTGTTATTTTCATGAAAAACAATGGTTTACACATCATTATAGCGCAGTTGGACTTTTTGGTGGGGGATATTGACGGAAATACCACGCAAATTCTCCAGGCAGCGCGCCGGGCCCGGGATGAATTCGCCGCGGATATCATTGTTTTTCCTGAATTAACGCTCACCGGTTATCCGCCGGAGGACCTGCTGTTCCGGGCCAGTATCCGCATCCGGGTGGAAAAAGCCCTGGCCCGCCTGTGCCGGGAGCTGCCGCCGGAGCTGTATACCTTAGTGGGGTATCCCCGCAAGGTCGATGACCAGCTGTTTAACAGTGCGGGCCTGATCCATAACGGCGAGCTGCAGGTGGAATACCACAAGCAGGAGCTGCCCAACTATCTGGTGTTCGACGAGATGCGTTATTTCAAGCCCGGATCGCTGCCCTGTGTGGTGGATATCAAGGGCTTTAAAGTGGGCATCACCATCTGTGAGGATATCTGGCATCCTGGCCCCATGTCCCAGGCCCGGTCCGCGGGGGCGGAACTGATGCTGAATCTGAACGCTTCACCCTTTCATCTGGGCAAGGAAAAGGTACGGGCCAAGCTACTGGCGGAACGGGCCCGGGAGGGCAACATGCCTATCGTTTATGCCAACCTGGTGGGCGGCCAGGATGAGCTGGTGTTCGACGGCGGGTCGGCGGTGGTCACCGCCGGCGGTGACATGGTAATGCGGGCGCCGGCGTTCCAGGCAGACCTGTATCCCGTTGAGTTCCAGCGGCGGGCGGCGGTTGAGCCGGTGCCGGCCCAGGCGGTTGCCGATCAGTCCATGGAAGCCAGTGCGTACCGGGCTCTGGTGCTGGCGGTGCGCGATTACGTCAACAAGAACGGTTTTAAAGGTGCGGTGCTGGGGCTTTCCGGGGGCGTCGACTCCGCCCTGACGTTGGCGGTGGCGGTGGATGCCCTGGGGGCCGACCGGGTGGAGGCGGTGATGATGCCGTTCCGCTACACCTCAGCCATGAGCCTGGAAGATGCCGAGGCGGAAGCCAGGGCGCTGGGGGTCAGTTACAAGATTCGCCCCATCGAGCCTATGTACGAAGCCTTCATGAGCACTTTGGCCGAGGACTTCAGTGGTACCCAGCGGGATACCACCGAAGAAAATCTGCAGGCCCGCTGCCGGGGCGTGATACTGATGGCGCTGTCCAACAAGAAACGTTTTATCGTGCTCACCACCGGCAATAAAAGTGAAATGGCGGTGGGGTATGCCACCTTGTATGGAGATATGGCCGGCGGCTTCGACGTGCTTAAGGATGTGCCCAAGACCCTGGTGTTCCGGCTTTGTGAGTACCGCAATCAGCTGACCCCGGATAACCCGCCTATTCCCCAGCGGGTGATTGACCGGCCCCCGTCCGCGGAACTGGCCCCGGATCAGAAGGACGAGGACAGCCTGCCACCCTACCCAGAGCTGGACGCCATTCTGGAATACTACGTGGAGCAGGATTGCAGTGCCGACACCATCGTCGCCAAAGGCTACCAGCGGGACGTGGTGGAGCGGGTGATTCGACTGGTGGACCTGAATGAGTACAAGCGCCGCCAGGCCCCGGTGGGAGCCCGCATTACCTCCCGTGCCTTCGGCCGGGATCGACGCTATCCCATTACCTGCAAATGGCCGGCCGGGGAATAATGAGGGTTAATCCAGCAGTCCGAAAGTGACAATGCTGGCCAGGGAGCGTCGTCCCCGCTGGCGTTTTTCGTACTCAAGGTCGCCGTTTTCACTCAGGCGGGGATGTTGCGGAAAATTGTGCCGCAATACCTGTACCACGCCCTCCCGCAAATCCGGTTGATCCAACTCGGTGTAGGCCTCCGCCATCAGCACCAGAGCGTCCGCCACCGCCGGCGAGGTGTCGAAGTTCTCCACCACATACCGGCCGCGATTGGCGGCGGCGACAAAGGCCCCACGGCGCATGTAAAACTCGGCTGCCTGCAGCTCATAGGCCGCCAGCAGGTTGCGCAGATAAATCATCCGTTGCTGGGCATCGGCCGCGTATTTGCTGTTGGGGAAGCGATTGATCAGACGATTGAAATCCTCGAACGATTCCCGGGCCGGCCCCATATCCCGCTCGGAAAAATCACTGGGAATGAATCGCTCCAGCAGGCCCCGGTCCACGCTGTAAGAGGCCAGCCCTTTCATGTAATAGGCATAGTCCAGTTGCGGATGGTCCGGGTGGGTGTTGATAAAACGCTCCGCCGTGGCCGCCGCCGCTTCATAATCCAGGGCCCGGTAGTGACAGTAGATCAGGTCCAGCTTGGCCTGTGACGCATAACGGCCAAAGGGATAGCGGGATTCCAGGCCCTGCAGGCGTTCAATCGCCAGGGTCATATTGTTGGCCTCAATGGCCTCCTGGGCCTCTTCATAAAACTGACGCTCGGACAGCTGCGGGGTTTTGGGGGATGAGGCGCAGGCCGCCAGAAGTGTGAGCAATGGCAGCAGCGCCGCCAGGCGCAGCAGGGGAATGTACCGTGTATGCATAAAGTAACAGGTTCTTGAGTCTGGATTATTGGTTCGGGCCGCCAGTATAGCGGGAATGGCCGGCGAACACAGCCCGCCAGGGCAAAGGGTCAACCCCTTAGACGCCACCCATTCACGCTCAGGTGCGGTAGACTATGGGACCCAGAGGCAATGAGAGAGTTCAATGAGCGAGCAGATACAGGCCCGGGCCCAGGTGGCCGATGAACATGCCGGTCAGCGTCTGGATCAGGTGGCGACGGAGTTGTTCCCCGATTATTCCCGTTCCCGCCTGCAAAGCTGGATCAAGAGCGGTGAGTTGACGGTTGATGGCCAGGCCCGCAAGCCCAAGGAAAAAGTATTGGGCGGCGAGACCCTGATGCTCGCCGCGGAGCTGGTGGCCGAGGAAAGTTGGGAGCCCCAGGCCATTGCCCTGAATATTGTATTCGAGGACCAGCAATTGCTGGTCATTAACAAGCCGGCGGGACTGGTGGTGCATCCCGCCGCCGGCAACCGTGACAGCACCCTGCTGAATGCGCTGTTGCACCATGCCCCGGCGCTGGCCACGCTGCCCCGGGCGGGTATTGTCCACCGCATCGATAAAGACACCACAGGGCTACTGGTGGTGGCGAAAACCCTCAAGGCTCACAGTGCGCTGGTGGCGCAACTGCAGGCCAAAACCGCGTTTCGCGAATACCATGCCATCGTGCAGGGGGTGATGACCGGCGGTGGCAAAGTGGATCAGCCCATTGGCCGCCACCCCACTCAGCGCACCCGTCAGGCCGTGGTGCATAACGGGAAACCGGCGGTCACCCATTACCGGGTGGAGGAGCGGTTTCGGGCCCACACCCATATCCGTTTGCAATTGGAAACCGGCCGCACCCACCAGATCCGGGTACATATGGCTCATATACATTATCCGCTGTTGGGGGATCAGACCTATGGTGGGCGGCTGCGGCTGCCCAAGGGGGCGACCCCGGAACTGATTGAAGCCCTGCGTCAGTTCCGGCGCCAGGCCCTGCATGCCGCGCGGCTGGGGCTGGAGCATCCGGACTCCGGGGAATATTGCGAATGGACCGCGCCGTTGCCAGAGGACTTCAGCGCCATATTGGATGTATTGCGTCAGGACCTGGCCCATGCCTGATACCCGCATGCTGGATACCCATACAGTGGCACAATGGCTGCAACCGGATTGGGGGGTGAGCGGCGTACGGGCCTACTGCACCACCCGCGCCGGCCACCTGAGCCAGCCGCCGTTTGATGGTTTCAACACGGCCGGCCATGTGGGGGACGATCCGGATACCGTGGCGGCCTGTCGCCAGGCCCTTGCGGATTATTTTCAATGGCAGGGTCAGCCGCAGTGGCTGCGACAGGTCCATGGCACCACCGTGGTGGAGGCGCAGGGTGATGGCCTGGAGCGGGAAGGGGATGCGGTTATCAGCCGGGTACCCGGTCAGGTCTGTACCCTGCACACGGCGGATTGCCTGCCGGTGTTCTTTGCCGCCTGCGACGCCAGCGTAGTGGCCCTGGCCCACGCCGGCTGGCGGGGGCTGGCCGCCGGGGTGCTGGAAGCCACTGTGAAGGCACTGGCGGTGTCCCCGCGGCAGCTTCGGGTCTGGCTGGGGCCGGCCATCAGCCAGCCCGCCTTCGAAGTGGGGGACGAGGTACGGCAGGCGTTTGTGTCTCAGGATGCCGCCGCCCAGGCCGAATTCCAGCCCAATGCCCGGGGCCGCTGGCAGGCGGATCTCTATGGCCTGGCCCGGCGCCGCCTGCACCGGGCCGGTGTCACGCATATCAGTGGCGGTGACTACTGTACATTCTATGAGCCACGGTTTTTCTCCTATCGACGTCAGCCCCGTTGCGGTCGGCTGCTGTCCCTGATCTGGATTGATCCAGCTCAATAACCAGCCCCGGAACCCCCCACTAAAATGCGGTTGACGCTTGAAAAGCCCGGCGTTGCCCCCAAATTGTAAAGCAGTTTACAAGGGCGCCTGCGGGTGCCGCATTACCGATTACGAGGGTGTTTCATGCGAATTGACCGATTGACCAGCAAACTGCAGATGGCGCTGTCCGACGCGCAGTCCATTGCCGTGGGTCGGGATCATAACTTTATCGAGCCGGTGCATGTACTGTCCGCCATGCTGGAAGACAGCGGCGGCAGTATCAAGCCGTTGCTGGCCCAGGCCGGCGTCAACGTGGGCCAGCTCAAAGACGAAGTGACCGCCGCGCTGATCCGTCTGCCTCAGGTGCAAAACCACGATGGTGACGTGCACATGTCCAACGACATGGGACGCATTCTGAACGTGGCCGATAAATATGCCCAACAGCGGGGGGATTCCTATATCTCCAGTGAGATTGTGGTGCTGGCCATGGTGGAGGATAAAGGCGTCACCGGGCAGATTTTCAAAAAACTGGGCGTGTCCAAGCAGGATCTGGAAAGCGCCATCGAAAAAGTTCGTGGGGGAGAACAGGTGAACGATCCCAATGCAGAGGAAAGCCGGCAGGCGCTGGAAAAATACACCCTGGATCTGACCAAGCGGGCCGCCGACGGCAAATTGGACCCGGTGATCGGCCGCGACGATGAGATTCGTCGCACCATTCAGGTATTGCAACGCCGCACCAAGAATAACCCGGTGCTGATCGGTGAACCCGGGGTGGGTAAAACCGCCATTGTGGAAGGTCTGGCCCAGCGGGTGGTGAACGGCGAAGTACCCGAAGGTCTGAAAAACAAGCGGGTTCTTTCCCTGGATATGGGTTCTCTGCTGGCCGGTGCCAAGTATCGTGGTGAATTCGAGGAACGCCTGAAATCCGTGCTGAATGAACTGGCCAAGGAAGAGGGCAGTGTCATTCTCTTCATCGACGAATTGCACACCATGGTGGGCGCCGGTAAGAGTGAAGGCGCCATGGATGCCGGCAACATGCTGAAACCGGCCCTGGCCCGGGGTGAGCTGCATTGCGTGGGCGCCACCACCCTGGACGAGTACCGCCAGTATATCGAGAAAGACGCCGCCCTGGAGCGTCGCTTCCAAAAGGTGATTGTGGATCAGCCCTCGGTGGAAGACGCCATTGCTATCCTGCGGGGTTTGAAAGAGCGCTACGAAGTGCACCACGGGGTGAACATCACCGACTCCGCCATTGTGGAGGCGGCCAAACTGTCCCAGCGTTATATTACCGATCGCCAGTTGCCGGACAAAGCCATTGACCTGGTGGATGAGGCCGCCAGCCGCATCCGCATGGAGATGGACTCCAAGCCCGAAGAACTGGATCGACTGGAGCGACGCCTGATTCAATTGAAAATGGAACGGGAAGCCCTGAAAAAAGAGGAAGACGAAGCTTCCCGCAAGCGGTTGGACAAGCTCAACGAAGAGATCGACAAGATTGAGAAAGAATATGCCGACCTGGAAGAAGTCTGGACCGCGGAAAAAGCCTCGCTGCACGGCAGTCAGCAGATCAAGGCCGACCTGGAGCAGGCCCGGATCGACCTGGAGCAGGCCCGCCGCAGCGGTGATCTGACCAAAATGTCGGAATTGCAGTACGGCCGTATTCCTGAGCTGGAAAAGCAACTGGATATGGCGGCGCAGGCGGAAATGATGGAAATGAAACTCCTGCGCAATAAAGTCACCGAAGAGGAAATCGCCGAAGTGGTTTCCAAATGGACCGGCATTCCTGTGTCCAAAATGCTGGAAGGCGAACGGGAAAAACTGCTGAAAATGGAAGACGCCCTGCACCACCGGGTAGTGGGGCAGGATAAAGCCATTCGCGCCGTGTCCAATGCCATCCGCCGCTCCCGCGCCGGCCTGGCGGACCCCAATCGGCCCAACGGCTCCTTCCTGTTCCTCGGGCCCACCGGGGTGGGTAAAACCGAGCTGTGTAAGGCCCTGGCCACCTTCCTGTTCGACACCGAAGAGGCCCTGGTGCGCATCGATATGTCGGAATTCATGGAGAAGCACTCCGTGGCTCGTCTGATCGGCGCGCCGCCGGGATACGTGGGCTACGAAGAAGGCGGGTATCTCACCGAAAACGTCCGCCGCAAGCCGTACTCGGTCATCCTGCTGGACGAAGTGGAAAAAGCGCACCCGGATGTGTTCAATATCCTGCTGCAGGTGCTGGAGGACGGCCGGCTTACGGATGGACAGGGCCGCACCGTGGACTTCCGCAACACCGTGGTGGTGATGACCTCCAACATGGGGTCCGACGTGATCCAGACCATGGCCGGCGAAGACCAGTACCAACAGATGAAAGCCGCGGTGATGGATATCGTCGCCACTCACTTCCGGCCGGAGCTGATCAACCGCATCGACGAAGTGGTGGTCTTCCACCCACTGGTGAACGAACAGATTCGCGGTATCGCCGAAATCCAACTGGCCAATCTGCGTAAGCGGCTGGCAGAACGCGATCTGACCCTGGAGCTGTCCGATGAAGTCATGGCCAAGCTGGTGGAGGCCGGATTCGATCCGGTCTATGGCGCCCGACCGCTGAAGCGTGCCATCCAACGGGAAATCGAAAATCCCCTGGCCCAGTCCATCCTTAGTGGCGAATTCCTGCCGGGCGAAACCATCCGCGCGCAAATGGACGGAGATCAGATCCGGTTCAGCAAGTAATTGGTATTGTTGGAAAATGGAAATGCAGTGTCTGCGGGAGTGGGCACTGCATTTTTCATGTTAATTGGCTGAAATGTAATCGAAGTGGTTTGGTTGTCGCTTTGACAGTATGCTCTAAATCTGTTGAGGAAGGATAAATTACGAGAGACAGCTCAACGGATTGCCGTAGCCTGGCTTAAAACTGTTCTGGGAAAGTTATCCACCATAGAAAGGTATCCGATACCAAATCCACTTCGATAAACAGAGTCAAGCCTATCCCTATCAATACCACGGCTTTGTTTTATTTTCTTGGCTTTAACTACGACCATGTTTCGTTTAATGTCTTGTAGATAACTTCAAAGAATCTTCTTGGGTTTTCAATATTCCATTCTGATGGTAAGTAAAAGCATTTCTCATCATTGTCTTTAAGCAAAGATGTAAAATCATAATCTGGTGATGCTAAGGCCTTCAATAATGCGTTCTTTAATTCCTCTCTATGCATAGGGCCAAGGCTTTCGATGCGCGTAGTATTAAAAAAATATCGCTGCATTAATTCCTTTATCTGCTGCGAATCATTAGGGTTGTAGGCGTTTAGTTTATTTTCTAAGGTCTCTTCTCGATCATACACATTGAACCCGCCTAGAAAAAAAGAGGGAGTTACTTTAAATTCAACTTCACTGTTGGGGTATTTTAAGTTCATAAGTTATTTCTTCGGATAAGCTGTAAACGGTTCGCCTGTCGTAGGGTCAATTCTAACTACCCAGCCATCCAAGCGCTCATTAAAGGTAGGGTGCGTCGGGTCTCTTCGATTTGGTTTATAACCTCTACCAGCACCACCAGGATAGATACCCTCAATTGTATCGTTCCCTTGGGCATCTACTCCATTATATTTGGGTAAGCCTCTTGTCTCCCTCGTTTTGGCTTCGTTGAGCACGTGCATCTGGGTCTTCCAGTCCTTAAATTGGGAGCTGGTTTGAGGCCTGGATCGTCGTAGTTGTTGCCCTGTTCTTGGGTGAGAGCCATCAATTGACCTCTGTTTTAAATTTGGGTCAAGTGGGATGTCTGGCGCATGCTTATCAACAAAGTGTGCGTTTAACTCTGGGTGTTTCTGATTCAGAGTCGCTTCATAATTTCGCACCCATCGCTCCGCATTTGCTTCTGTTAGTTCATCAAAACGAGATCGTCGTTCATCAGGGGTAAGGTGCCCATATTTTTGTTGAAGATATTCCATCCGGCTTGGCTGGTCTTCTTTACAACTTAAACCAAGCGGGTCAATCCAGGTTATGGGGTTAGGTGCATATTGGTAGTTGTTATCACCACCCAACAACCCAATCGGATCCTGCTGAGTAAACTGCCCCGTCCCCGGATCATAATACCGATGCCGATTATAATGCAGCCCACTCTCTTCATCGAAGTACTGGCCCTGAAACCTCAGATTATTCTCCACCTGCTCCACTTGTTGAGAAAGCACATTGCCATAGGCTTTGTAGCGCACAGACCAGACGATATGTCCTTCCCAGTCGGTCAGTTCCCGGGGGGTGCCCAGGTGGTCCAGGTGGTAGAAGTAGCACTGGTTGTTTTCGATAAAACACAAGGGACGGAACGAATCGGGTTCGTAGAGGTAGAGCTTTTCCCTGTGGTTGCGCTGTTCGCTGAGCAGCACATCCCCGTTCCAGAGGAATTCGGTGGTGCCGAACTCGTCCTGTTTGTGGCTGCGCCGGCCCAGGGGGTCGTAGGCGTAATGGGTGGTCTGGCCGTTTTTGTCCACCCGGATCAGTTGGTTCTGGCTGTTGTAGGTGTATTTTGTGCAGAGTTTGCCCTGTTTGCCCCGGCGTTCTTCGATCAGATTACCGCGGGCGTCGTAGGTGAAGTGGCGGTCACCGTGGAATCGGAGGCGGTTGCCCTTTCCGGTGCTGGCGGTGGGTTTGGCGCCATGCTGAGCACGGTCGGACGGGTCCAGCAGGTTGCCTGCGGGGTCGAAGTGGAATTCCTCACGGGCGTAGCCTTCAACCCGGGTGAGGCGGTCCAGGGGGTCGTAGTGGTAGCGGGTGGGGCCCTGACGCAGGTCGTCGATGGCGGCCAGGCGGCCGGCCCGGTCGTAGTGGTAGTGGCGCTGGATCAGGGCCTCGCGGCTGTGTTGCTGTTGCACCCAGTGGCGGTTGAGGCGGCCGGCGGGGTCGTAGTCGAAGCCGGCCTGGAGCTGGCCCTGGGTGCGGGCGATTTCCTGGCCTTGGGGGTTGCGCAGCAGTTGGGTCAGGCGCCGGCCGTTGTAGTCCAGGGCGGTGAAGTGACCCAGGGGGTCGTATTGGTAGGCCAGTTGCTGCCCGCCGGGGAGTGCGCTGGCGATACGCCGGCCCAGGGGGTCGTACTGGTGTTCCAGCCGGGCCTGGCCCTGGGTTTCCGCCTGCAGCCGGCCGTTGGGGGTGTAGGCGAAGGCCAGGGTGCGCTGGGGGTTGCTGGCCCCGGTGAGCTGGCCGTTGCGATTATAGGTGAACTGGGTGTCGTTGCCGTCGGGGGTCCGTTTGTGCAGCAGGCGGCCCAGGGGGTCGCGTTCGAATCCGGTGGTGTGGGCGGCGCGGGTGTCCGGGTCGGGGTGGTCGCCTTCGATGTGGGCGATCAGGTGGCCTAACGGGTCGTACTGGTAGTGCTGGACCCGGCCGTCGAAGCCGATTTCCCGGATCAGTCGCTCATTGGCGTCGTATTGCAGTTGGTAGCGCTCGCCGCTTTCATTGGTGAGGCCAATGAGGTTGCGTTCGCGGTCGTAGTGGTACTGCAGGCTGTGGCCGCTGGGGTCGATGCGGCGGCTGATCTGGGCCAGGCCGTCGTATTCAAACCGGGTGGTGCGGCCCAGGGGGTCGGTGTAGGCGGTCAGTTGCCGGTTGGCGTTGTAGTGCAGTTGGGCCTGGGTGCCGTCGGGATAGTCGATGGCGGTGAGGTCGCCCTTGGTATTGTACTGGTAGCCGGTGGTCTGCTCTCCCTGCACGCTCCGGGTTACCCGGCCCCGGGCGTCGTAGCGGTAGTGAATGGGTTCCAGGTCCGCCAGGGCCCGGGTGAGCAGTTGGCCCGTAGGGCTCCAGGCCAATATATGTTTGTGGCCGCCGGGGTCGATGATGATTTCCGGCAGGCCCTGGGGGTTGTAGAAGTAACGGGTGGTGTGACCTTCGGCGTCGACGGTCTGGCTGACCAGGCCGTCGCGGTTGTACTCCCGGGTCCAGGTGTTGCCTTCGGCATCGGTATAGGCAATGGGTCGGTGCTCAAGATCATACAGCAGGGTGAAACCGCCGCC
Organism: Pseudomonadales bacterium; assembly: GCA_002701845.1. Lineage (GTDB taxonomy): Bacteria > Pseudomonadota > Gammaproteobacteria > Pseudomonadales > Ketobacteraceae > Ketobacter. Next base: position 9,565 of record NZXG01000005.1, on the reverse strand, counting down.
GGCGGGGTCGGTATGGCCGCTGAGGTTGCCCAGTTCGTCGTAGTAATCGCAGTGTTCGTGACCCAAAGGGTCAATGGTCTTGCTGCGGCGGCCGTGGGCATCGTACTGATATTGGGTGCGGTGGCCCAGGGGGTCGGTTTCCCAGAGGACCTGGCCCCGGTGGTTGTAGTGGATCTCCCGCACTCCGCCGTTGGAGTCGATGCTGCGGCTGCGGCGGTTGTCCGGCTCCCATTGGAAGCGATAGTCGTAGGTGGGCTGGCCGTCGGCGCCGCGGGGGTCGCCCCACTGGCGTAGGCAGCGGGCCCGGGGGCTGTAGTCATCCCATTGGAAATAGAAACTGAAGCCACTGCGCAGGGTGCGCTGGATAATAATGTGGTGGCGGTAGGTGAAGTGTTCGCGATCGCCGCCCGCGTCGGCCACCGCAATCAGGTCGTGGTCGGGGCTGTATTCATAGCACGCATGAGTGTGAAAGCCTTCAGCGGTACGCTCGCGGATGCGGTGGATCTGGCCCCGGGCATCGCTGTCAAACTGCAGTTCAGTGCCCCAACTGGCGCTCATGCGCTGGATCTGCTGAGTGGCGGGGTCGTAGTGACAGTCCCAGCGGTTGCCCACTGTGTCGATCAGGGCGGCCAGTTTCAGGGTCGCGCTTTGGTGTTGTTCGCCGGCGAACAGTTTGTCGGGCTGGCCCGGTTGTTTCAGATAAAACAGGTGGTGCCATTCCCGATGCAGGAACAGGCCCTCGGCGCTGTTGCTGGTGAACTGGCCGATGGCGGGTACCGGCAGTTCGATCTGGCGGCCCTCGGCATCCTGGTAAAGCACCGCGTCGTTGCCAATTTGGAGGGTTTCGCAGGTGGGGAAGGTCCAGCCATGGCCCAGGCCCCGGTTGCGGGCATTGCTGGTGCGGTACAGGCGTTTCCAGCACAGGGGGATGAGCCCGGGGACGGTAAAGTCCTCCTGTTCCAGCAGTTCTTCGCCGGTAATCAGGCTGATGGGTTCGCCGTCCACTTTGGTGGCCGCCACGGGCGGCGCGGGATCGCCATTGCCGTTGCGGCCGGTCTGGCGGCTGTTGGCGCTGTGGTTGGGGCTGGCGGGGCGGTTGGGCCGGTCCACGGGCACCTGGTAGCGTTCCTGGTGGCGGGTGGCGCCTTTGAACCGCAGCCGGGTTTTGATGATTTTGAGCCGGGGAATGAGTTTGCGCAACAGCGCCATAATGTGACTCACCGCCTGCCCACCCCGGGCGATGGCCTTGCCCGCCACGGCGGCGGCACCGGCGCCACCGGTGAGGGCGCCCAGCACCAGGCCGATGACGATGTCGCTGCCGGCGGAGCCGGCCAGATAGACCTGCTCCACGCTGTGGTGGGCGTTCCAGTAGTCTTCGGCAAACTGGTACAGCATCGCCCGCACGTCGGCGTCGGAGAGCAGCAGAAACAGGTTCTCCATGGTCTGCACGCTCTCGTCCGCCAGTTCCCGGCCCCGATCCAGTTTGGCCTGCAGGGCTTTGATATCGCCGCTGACAATGCACCCCCAGACATCGGCGTACTCCAGCCCCAGTTGCGCCAGGATCTGGGCCGCCTGGGCCATAAACTCCACGAAGCCCACCGCGCCGTCCCACACGCCCTGGGCAGCGGCGCCGGTGTAGATCACGCCCTTCATCAGGTCGGGGGTGTCCGCCCAACCCTGTTCCTGACAGGCGGTCTGTTGGCGGATATTGGCGACGATGCTGTCCAGGCTCTTCTGCAGTTCCTGGCGGATGTCCTCCGCCTCCTGGCGTGCCACCGCGTCGGAGTCCGGCTGGAAGGTGACGGTCACCGGCCCCGGCACCAGTCCGGTGACATGAGCCTGGCCGCTGGCGTCGGTGGTCCCCCGCCGACGCACGCCGGGATCCCGGTCGCACACCACCTCGAATGGCAGGTTGGCCACCGGCGTGGCGTGCAGATCGTCGTAGCGATAGTCCAGATCGATCCATTGATCCGGCACCCGGCATTTCGGGCTGCGGACTACGAGGTCCGGGCTGGTGGCGGGCTCGGGGGTGGGGTCGCCCATGGGAATAGCGGTCCTTGCTCTGGGTTCTGCGTCACGTTTTGGTTAAAGGTGCTTGGCAAAGAGACCGGGTGGGGGCAAAAAAAACGTAGTAATGGGGATGGAGGCGTCCCCCGCCCAGGGGGGCGGGGAAGCCAGGATGGGGCTTACAGGTTTTTGCAGTTTTCGTCGAGGTATTGCTGCACTTCCTTGATGCGTTGGGCGATTTCCTGCTCGTCCAGGTACCGCACCTCGCCGTTTTCATCGGTGGTCTTAACCCGGCGGTTGGCCTTGAGTTGGCCCAGGTTGCTGCGCTGAATCTTACAGTTGTTGGCCATGATTTCGCGATTCCGGCGTTCGATCTCGTCCTCTTCGGTAGGAACGTCTGCCTTGGCCTCGTCGGCGGCGGCCTTGCGCTGTGCCTCCAGCCGGTCTATGGCCTGTTGCTGGTCACTGGAGGCGCCGGACTTGACGTTGATCACGGTGGCGGTTTCGGTATCCGGGGGATTCTCGCCGTAATGGGTCACGCCGTCCTCGTCCAGCCATTTATAGAATTTGCCGGCCTGGGCTCCAGTGGCCAGGGTCAGGGTCAGGCAAAGCGCACTTACCAGGAACAGGGTTTTTCTTATCATAGCTGAGCTCATTTAAACCATTTATGGAGTTAACTATAGCCGGTTGCAGCGCCGATTCGCATAACGCGCCCCGGGATTTGTGACGGCTGCATTGTTTATTCCTTACCAGTATAGTTTAACCCCCGGTAAGTTCATGGTTTTGCAGGCAAAGTCTTTCTATTGACAAAATTTGCATGCGTGTCAAGATATGCGGCTCACTAAGGTGGGTGCAGTCTGGTGGGAGATACCCTTACAGCCTGCGCTAGAGCGAGAGTTTCGCCACTTTCAGGCAGGTTCCCGATGCCGGCTTCCCTGCCATACCCCGTCGATCTCGCTAGATAAATCATGGGCTTAGCCGCCCGTGAGGCAGCCCGGACATAACCCATTGACCGGTTGCCAAGCTAGCTTTGACCCACAGGCCGCTGCTCAGTCGATCTGCGCATCGCAGCAGCGGAACTGACATTCAAGACGTTAATTGATTCGTAACAGGCTCGAGCATACGCTGACCTGCCCGCGGGGTCGTGGTGAATGCTCGGGGGAAGGTGTGAGATCGTGGAACTTTTATCTGGTGCAGAAATGCTCGTCCGGGCCCTAAAGGACGAGGGCGTAGAGACCGTATTCGGTTATCCCGGTGGCGCCGTATTGCATATATACGATGCCCTGTTTCAACAGAAAAACATTTCCCACGTGCTGGTGCGCCATGAGCAGGCGGCGGCACATATGGCGGATGCTTTTTCCCGGACCAGTGGCAGAACCGGCGTCTGCCTGGCCACTTCCGGCCCCGGCGCAACCAATACCGTCACGGGTATTGCCACTGCCTATATGGACTCCATTCCCATGGTGGTGATCACCGGCCAGGTCCAGTCTGACTGGATTGGGGATGATGCTTTCCAGGAAACCGATATCGTTGGTGTTACCCGCCCCATCGTCAAGCATAGCTTTATGGTGAAGCGCACCGAAGATATTCCCGCCACCATCAAGAAGGCGTTTTACATCGCCAGCACCGGCCGCCCGGGCCCGGTACTGGTGGATATTCCCAAGGATCTCACCAATCCGGCGGTCACCTACGAGTATGAATACCCCACCAAGGTCAAGCTGCGCTCCTACAATGTGGTGAACAAAGGGCATTCCGGTCAGATCAAGAAAGCCATGGACCTGATGCTGGCGGCCAAGCGGCCGGTGTTTTACACCGGCGGCGGCGTGATTCTGGGTAATGCCTCCGAAGAACTGACCCAACTGGTGCGCCGGTTGGGTTTTCCCTGCACCAATACCCTGATGGGGTTGGGCGCGTTTCCGGGGGATGATCCCCAGTTCCTGGGCATGTTGGGTATGCACGGCACTTACGAAGCCAATATGGTGATGCATCACGCGGATGTGGTGATTGCCATCGGTGCCCGCTTCGATGACCGGGTTACCAACCACGCCGCCAAATTCTGCCCCAACGCCAAGATCATCCACGTAGACGTGGACCCGGCTTCCATCGCCAAGAACGTGCCGGTGGATATTCCCATTGTGGGGCCCGTGGACCAGGTATTGAAGGAAATGCTGGAGCAGCTGGACAAGGTGGAGCTGACCCCGGACCAACAGGCCCTGGAAGCCTGGTGGAAGCAAATCGATGCCTGGCGCGCCTACCACGGCCTGCGCTATGAGACCGAGCCGGGTATTCTGAAGCCGCAACAGGTGATCGAGGAACTGTATCGGGTCACCAATGGCGAAGCCATCATCACTTCAGACGTTGGTCAGCACCAGATGTTTGCCGCCCAGTATTACAAGTTCAAGCGTCCCCGCCAGTGGATCAACTCCGGCGGCCTGGGCACCATGGGTTATGGTCTGCCGGCGGCCATGGGTTGCCTGGTGGCGCAGCCGGACGCCACGGTGGCCTGTGTCACCGGTGAGGGCAGTATCCAGATGAACATTCAGGAGCTGGCCACCTGCCTGCAGTACCGGTTCCCGGTGAAGATTATCAACGTCAACAATCAGTCGCTGGGGATGGTGCGGCAGTGGCAGGACATGCAGTATCAGGGGCGTCACTCCAGCTCAACCTATGAGGAGTCGCTGCCGGACTTTATCAAACTGGCGGAGGCTTATGGCCATGTGGGCATGAAGGTGACCCAGCCGGATCAGCTGAAGGATGCCATGGAAGAAGCGTTCGCCCTGAAGGATACGCTGGTGTTCATGGATATCTACGTGGACCCCACCGAGCATGTCTACCCGATGCAAATCAAAGACGGCTCCATGCGCGACATGTGGCTGAGCAAAACGGAGCGTACCTGATCATGCGACATATCATTTCAATTCTGATGGAAAACGAGCCGGGTGCCCTGTCGCGAGTGGTGGGTCTGTTTTCCCAGCGTGGTTATAACATCGAGTCGCTGACCGTGGCGCCCACCAATGATTCCACCCTGTCGCGCCTCACTCTGACCACCACCGGTTCGGACCGCACCATCGAACAGATCACCAAGCAGCTGAACAAGCTGGTGGAAGTGGTCAAACTGGTGGACCTCACCGAGGGCGCGCACATCGAGCGGGAGCTGATGCTGGTGAAGGTAAAAGCCACCGGTGCCCAGCGGGCTGAGATCAAACGCACCACGGATATCTTCCGCGGCCAGATCGTTGATGTCACCAGCTCCGTCTACACCGTGCAGCTCACCGGCGCCAGTGACAAGCTGGACGCCTTTCTGGAGTCAGTAGGGGAAGCCTCCATTCTGGAGGTGGTACGCTCCGGTGTTTCCGGTATGGCCCGGGGTGACAAGGTATTGTCACTGTAGTGCAGTATCGTCCGCCGCCGGGACAGACATTTGTTTAACGGCATTCATGCATTAAAAAACAGAGGAAAACCCATGCAAGTTTATTACGACAAAGATTGCGATCTTTCCATTATTCAAAGCAAAAAAGTGGCAATCATCGGTTACGGTTCACAGGGCCATGCCCACGCAAATAATTTGAAGGATTCCGGCGTCGATGTGGTCGTAGCGCTGCGTGAAGGCTCCTCTTCAGCGGCCAAAGCGGAAGCCGCCGGCCTCAGCGTCAAATCCGTGCCTGAAGCGGTGCAGTGGGCGGACCTGGTGATGGTGCTGACGCCGGATGAGTTCCAGGCCCAACTGTACAAAAATGAAATTGAGCCCAACCTGAAGCAGGGTGCCACGCTGGCTTTCGCCCATGGCTTTGCTATTCACTACAACCAGGTGGTGCCCCGCGCTGACCTGGACGTGATTATGATCGCCCCCAAAGCGCCCGGCCACACCGTGCGTTCTGAGTTCGTTAAAGGTGGTGGTATTCCCGACCTGATCGCCCTGTTCCAGGATGCCTCCGGTAATGCCAAGAATGTGGCCCTGTCATACGCCTGCGGCGTGGGCGGTGGTCGCACCGGCATTATCGAGACAACCTTCAAGGACGAAACTGAAACTGATCTGTTCGGCGAGCAGGCAGTACTCTGCGGCGGCGCCGTGGAGCTGGTGAAAGCCGGTTTTGAGACCCTGGTGGAAGCCGGCTATGCCCCCGAAATGGCCTACTTTGAGTGTCTCCATGAACTTAAACTGATCGTCGACCTGATGTACGAAGGCGGTATCGCCAATATGAACTACTCCATCTCCAACAATGCGGAGTATGGGGAGTATGTCACTGGTCCGGAAGTGATCAACGAGCAGTCTCGTCAAGCCATGCGCAATGCCCTGAAGCGGATTCAAGACGGCGAATACGCCAAGATGTTTATCTCTGAGGGCGCTCACAACTATCCGTCCATGACGGCTTATCGTCGCAATAATGCGGCCCATCCCATCGAGCAGGTAGGCGCAAAACTGCGGGAGATGATGCCCTGGATTCAGGCCAACAAGCTGATCGACAAGTCCAAAAACTGATGTTCGTTGGTTGACTGAAAAACGCGGCTCCGGCCGCGTTTTTTGTATCGGCCGGCCATCGAAAGTGGCCTGGGCTGGTGCATAATGGTCGGGGTCGGTTTGTCCCCCGGCGCAAATCCCAGTAAGGTATCAATATGGTGGATAAAGACAACGCAGAGAAGCAAAAAAAGCTCCGGCAACAGCCCGCCGAGGACCAGCAGGCCAGGCCTGACCAGCCCGAGGTGGAAGTGTCAGCGGTCGAAGAGGACATCGGCCCGAATTCGCAATTTGACGAACTCACCGGCGTCACCTTCGAGGTGGTAGAGGGTGAGGAGGTTGAGGGTGGCCGTAAGATCCGCCGTCGCGGGGTATATTTGTTGCCTAACCTGTTTACCACGGGCGCCCTGTTCTCCGGCTTCTACGCCATTGTCGCGGCCATGAACGGCCTGTTTGAGCAGGCAGCCATTGCGGTTTTCGTCGCCATGGTGCTGGACGGCCTCGACGGTCGTGTGGCGCGCATGACCAATACCCAGAGCGCGTTCGGTGAGCAGTACGACAGTCTGTCCGATTGTATTTCCTTTGGGGTGGCCCCGGCCCTGGTTTCTTATTCCTGGTCCCTGTCCAATTTGGGCAAAATCGGTTGGATGGTGGCCTTTGTCTATGCCGCCTGTGCTGCGCTGCGCCTGGCTCGTTTCAATATTCAGCTGGATACAGCGGACAAGCGCTATTTCACCGGGCTGCCCAGTCCGGCCGCAGCCGCCGTGGTGGCGGGCATGGTATGGTTCGGCACCCAGCATGAGCTGGCGGGCTACCCGGTGACGGTGGTGGCGGCTTTGATCACCGCCTTTGCCGCCGTGATGATGGTGAGCAACGTGAAATACAACAGCTTTAAAGAACTGGACTTTAAGGGGCGGGTGCCGTTTGTGGCAATCCTCCTGGTGGTTCTGGTGTTGGCGGTGGTGGCATCCTACCCTGCGGGCATGCTGCTTGCCATTTTCCTGTTGTATGCTCTGAGCGGCCCGCTGATGGCGCTGCGCAGAAAAACCTCCTAGACAGGTGAAACACAGCCTCTCCCGCTGCGTCTAATGATCAAACAACGCCGCGGGAGAGCCCGAATGCTGATCCGAACCAAAAACGCCAGCGACCCAAAGTCCTTCGAGATCACTTCCGAAACCGACTACTGGAGCCGTCGACGATGGCTCAAGGCCGCCGGTTTTATGGGTCTGGGGCTGGCTGCCAGCGCGCATGTGCCGGCCCTCGCCAAAGCGGGAGCCAGCGACCAGTGGCAGACAATGCTGCAGCGGAAACTGGCTGCCAGCGAGGACTGGCCGGGCTCCACCGACGAAAAGCTGACTCCCTACGAAGACGTCACCACCTACAACAACTTCTATGAATTCGGTACCGGCAAGGACGACCCGGAGCAGAACAGCAAGGATTTCCAGGTGGACCCCTGGCGGGTGGAAATCGCCGGCGCCGCCCGTAACACCGGCCGCTTCACCCTGGAGGATATCTTTCGCCCCCACGCCCTGGAGGACCGGGTGTATCGCTTCCGCTGCGTGGAGGCCTGGTCCATGGTGGTACCCTGGGTGGGGTTCCCCCTGGGTGAGCTGCTGAAGCGCTTTGAACCCACTTCCAGCGCCCGTTATGTGCGGTTCGAGACCCTGGTGGACCCGGAGCGTTTTCCCGCCCAGCGCCTGGGCCGCTCCACCATTTCCTGGCCCTATGTGGAGGGGTTGCGCATGGACGAGGCCATGCACCCCCTGACCCTGATGGTGGTGGGCGTATACGGCAAAACCCTGTTGCCGCAAAATGGCGCGCCGTTGCGGCTGATGGTGCCCTGGAAGTACGGCTTCAAAAGTATCAAGTCCATCGTCAAGATCGAGTTCGTGGAACAGCCCCCCAAGACCACCTGGCAGCAACTGGCCCCCAGTGAATATGGCTTCTACGCCAACGTAAACCCCGAGGTGGACCATCCCCGCTGGAGCCAGGCCCGGGAACGACGCCTGCCCAACAGCTTCTGGGACCCCAACTGGATTCCCACCCGCAAGTTCAATGGCTACGAAGAACAGGTGGCCGCCCTGTACAACGACATGAACCTGGAAAAGTACTATTAATAAGCGCTTGGGCCTGCTGTTAAGATCACCGTGGACCCGGGTGGTGGTGCATCTGGCATTGCTTTTGCCACTGGGCTGGCTTTTGTATCTGGGGTTTACTGGTCAGCTGGGCACCGACCCGGCCCAGCGTGTGGTTCGGCACCTGGGCTTCAGTGGCGCTTGTATTCTCTGGCTGTGCCTGGCCATGACCCCGTTGCGACGCCTTACCGGCGAGCCAGGCTGGATTGGATTCAGGAGAGCCCTGGGTTTGTGGGCGTTCGCTTACCTGTCGCTACACCTGCTGGCGTTTGTGGTGGTTTGGGCCGGTCTCGACTTGGCGATCATACTGGAGGAACTGACCAAGCGGCCTTACATGTACGTGGGTCTGGTGGGCTGGCTGTTGATGGTCCCTCTTGCCGTCACTTCAACCCGGAGTGCCCGCCGTCGACTGGGACGTCGCTGGCAGCAGCTGCATCGGTTAATTTATCCGGTAGCCTTGTTGGGGCTCCTGCATATGATTTGGCTGGCCAAGCTGGATTATCTGCAACCGGCGCTGTTCGGCGTTGCATTATTGCTATTACTTGTAAGCCGTCGGCTGGCTATTACCAAATAATATTCACGCACAACTCCATACCGACTAGAATGCTCTCTCACCGGCGAAAAAAGCGCTTGCAAATTGTGCGGGCGGCATAGGCTCTGGCCTGGCCAAATTTTCTTCTGGCATGGTTCATCGGTCTATTGTGGTCGGCCTGAAAAATCCTCAGAAAAACAGTCACAAAAGCGTTGACGGTGGGATTGAGATGCCTATAATGCGCACCACTTCGACGCAGACGTGCTGGTAACGAGGGCAGTTGAGTTGAAGGAGGATAACCGGGCTGGCCTTTAGTGGTTGAGTGTGAGTGGTTGGGTGCTGGTTATCTGAGGGAGATTGAGGTTGGCGGTGTTGGTTTAAAAAAACCGTTGACTTGGCCTGGCGGGGCTGTAAAATACGCGTCCTTGCCTGATG
>NZXG01000004.1 GCA_002701845.1 Pseudomonadales bacterium | reverse complement strand
GATCAAAAAAAACCAGAATGGCCGATCAAGTAAGTTCAGAACGGGTGATCAAGTAAAACCAGAATGGGTGATCAAATTGGGCCGGAATATGCAGCTTCAAGATAAAGCGAGTAATGACTTAGCGGCTTACTTTTTTTCATCGAAAAAATCCAGGTTCAATTTCACTTCTGACCTTCTATTAGCGCGAGAGTTAACTCCCATTACCTGCTCAAAGTGGGCACGGCTAACGATGAGTTCCCCGATCGCATTCTGCTTGCACTCAATACCCATTCGAGCCAGCTGTCTGGCCTGGGCGGTATAACGCTTTAAACCTGTGATATTTCTAATTTCATCCTGAGTCAAAATGATTCCTTCAACCATAAGGGCCTCAAATAAAAAAGGCGCCCATCGGGGCGCCATTTGATTCTCAACCTGCAGATCGGAGTGCAGGAGGTAAAATCCAATCTGTTAATTCTTCGTAGTAGGTATCGGAACCGCACTGGTCTCGGCATCTATCGGTCAACAACCCACCCAGAGAAGCAAGATGTCTGATAGTTGTCGACTTATTAACTGCCTGAGGGTCGTCGGCTAACAAATCAACCAACTCATATGTTAGCGCATGAATGTTTAGTTGGATTTCTGTTAATTCGCGGAGCAAGGCGGCCATTTTATCCATTTCTGCGCCCCCCCTGTTGTTCGGATGCATATTGCAATGCATCATTTACAGTATTTAACACGTGAAAGAAACCAACAGCTTCCTCTTCACCAAAGTCAATATAGTTAACAGAAGACACGAAACGTATCACCTGTTGGCAATTTGTAACGGTTCCTTGCCAACTAACATCAACTAGAGGGTTTCGGTTAAAATTTATGCTATCTTTCTTTGTAGCCATGATTGCACCTCCTTCCAGGTGTTTTTGTGGTTAGGGGGCTCAGGTGTTGGCGCACTTTTGCCCCCGTTCATTAATCCGTTTCAATTCTATCCAGATAGTCTGCCCACCACTGCATCATTCGCTTTCTCTCATCTAGATACTGGGCATGATGGGTGTATGCACCCCTGACCTTATTTCGTTCCTGGTGAGCAAGTTGACGCTCAACCGCATCACGATGAAAGGATTCTTCATTGAGAATTGATGAAGCGGTCGCCCTAAAACCGTGAGCTGTGGCGCGATCCTTGTACCCCATCCGGTATAAGGCAAAGGTCATGGTATTCTCAGAAATTGGTTTAGCCCTTGAACGCTCACCCGGAAATAACAGATCGTACTGCCCTGTGATCTTCTTCAGCTCTTCAAGCACGGCAAGAGCTTGTCGGGATAGGGGCACAATATGTTCTGTTCCCATCTTCATACGGCTACCAGGGATCCGCCATTCATTGGCTTCAAAATCGAACTCAGCCCACCTTGCATGCCGCACTTCACCAGGCCTACAGAAAGTGAGCAACAGCAATCTTAATGCATAAATAGTTATCAAGTGCCCGTCATACTTCCTGAATTCACGCAGGAACGCTGGCAACTCTGATCTTGGGAGGGACTTCAAATGCCGCTCTTTGCGCACTTTGAGCACGCCGGCGAGCTCCCTGGCAGGGTTATGCTTCGCCCGGCCGGTGATTATCGCGTACTGAAATACCGCAGAACACCGCTGCAGAACTCTTCTGGATACATCCAAAGCGTCACGTGATTCAATTTGCCTTATCGCAGCCAAAACTTCCTGAGGGTCGATATTAGAGACCTGCTTGGCTCCAAAGGCGGGAAATATCTCTTTCTCCAATGACTGCTTAACTCGATCAGCATGGTTAACCGACCACCGTTCACGCTGACTTTCCCACCATTCCAAAGCCACATCCTGGAATAAGTTATCAGGTGCGCCTTCAAGCTTGAGTTTCTTTTTCTCCTGGCTTGGATCTACCCCCAGCTTTAGCAATCCCTTCACCCGATCCCGCTCTGCGCGCGCATCTTTCAATGAAGTGGCTGGATATACACCTATAGCGTGGGTTCTCTGCTTGCCGGAATAACGATATGCCAAACGCCAGTATTTACTGCCATTCGGATGGACGTGTAAATAAAGACCGCCACCATCAGTGATTTTGACGGACTTATTGGTGGGGGCTGCGCAGGTTTTAACCTCTGCAGCCGTGAGTTGGTCCTTTAATCTTGCCATGGTGGTGGAAGTTTTGTTGGTATCTCAGCTACCAACTTACACCATACCATGAAATATACCAACAAAAATATTTTATACCACGTGTGGTGCGCAACGGTTGCAGAAGGATCATAAACGCATCTTTTTACCATAAAATCAGCTATTTACTATCCATTTACAACCATCTGAAACCATTGCGCTCCATTAATTTGGTGCCGAAGGCCGGACTTGAACCGGCACGGCCATAAGGCCACTACCCCCTCAAGATAGCGTGTCTACCAATTTCACCACTTCGGCAGGGGCGCATAATTTAGCGGATTACGGCAGGGTAATCCAGCCAATTACGCAAAAACTTCCGACCCGGGCGCTGCGCCTATCGCAGCTGCTCTGACGCCGACTCAGCGTCCTCCGGGGCCGCTGTCGCGGGCTCCTGCGGCACATCCGATGGCGCTGAATTCGTCTCCCCGGCGCTATCCGGAACGCTGGGGACGTCACCTCCGACGCTGGCCTCTTCCTCATACTGGGGCACATCAGACTGCGGGGCTGTCACCTCGGTGGCGGTGGGTTCGGCGAAATCGATGTCACCGGCCCCGCTCTGATTGCGGGCGATGTAGGCCAGCGCCACGCAAATCACAAAAAACGTCGCCGCCAGAAACCAGGTGGACTTGGTCAGAAAATTACCAGAGCCAGCGCTGCCAAACACGGTTTGCGAGGCACCACCGCCAAAAGAGGCTCCGGCGTCCGCACCCTTGCCCTGCTGAATCAACACCAGCCCGATGATTGCCAGGGCGATACACACCAGCAGAACCAATAAAATCACATTCCAATCAATTGCCATTTCAACGTCTCACTTGAGCCAGAAGCCGCCGGCTTATGCCGCCGCAGCCCGGCAAATCTGTAAAAAATCATCCGCTTTCAGCGACGCTCCGCCAATGAGGCCACCGTCGATATCCTCACAGGCAAACAGCTCGGCGGCGTTATCGGCCTTCACGCTGCCACCGTAGAGTATGGGCAGTTTGGCGGCCACGGCGGCATCTTCCTGCGCCACCCGGGCCCGCAGGGCAGCGTGCACTGCCTGGGCCTGCTCCGGCGTTGCCGTGCGCCCGGTGCCAATGGCCCAGACCGGCTCGTAGGCCAACACCGCGCCCGCCAACGCCGCCACGCCGGCGCGTTGAATCACGGCCATCAATTGCTGTTCCACCACCTGGCCGGTGGCGCCCGCCTCCCGTTGTTCCAGGGTCTCCCCCACACAGAGAATCGGCGTCAGCCCGGCGGCGGTGACCGCCACGAATTTTTCCGCAATCCCGGGATCCTGCTCAGCAAACAGACTGCGACGCTCAGAGTGGCCCAGAATCACGTGGCTGCAGCCGAAATCCTGCAGCATAGCCACCGAGACCTCACCGGTGTAGGCGCCGGCCGCATGCTCACTGACGTTTTGCGCGCCCCAGCGGATGCCACTGCCGGCCAAAGCCGCTTCCACCTGGGGTAAATAAGGATAGGGTGCGCAGACCACGGTTTCCACCGTCGACGGCGGTTGCCCCTGCTTGACGCCCGCCAGTAACTCGCTCACCGAAGCGCGGGTTCCATTCATCTTCCAGTTACCTGCCACCACGGGGGTACGCATCGCCCTGAGCCTCCTCTTGCGTGAGGGCGCAATGGTAGCGAAGAAGGTGGCAACATACAAGAAAGCGTGGGGCTCAGGCGCCGATGGCGGCCTCCACTTCTGCCGCAATCTGGCGGCACAAGCCGGCCACCTCGTCGGCATCGTCCCCTTCCACCATCACCCGGATCAGGGGTTCGGTACCGGAGGGCCGCAATAACACCCGGCCCCGGCTGCCCAGATGCGCCTCCACGGATTGCACCGCATCCTGAACCTGGGGCAGTGACACCACATCCCGCTTTTCCGGCAGTTTTACATTGATCATGGTTTGCGGCATTTTGCGCATGCCGGCGCGCAGTTCATCCAGGGATTTGTCCTGCCCCACCATCACCGTCAGCACCTGAAGCGCGGACACAATGCCATCCCCAGTGGTGGTTTTGTCCAGACAGACGATATGCCCGGAGGATTCACCCCCCAGCTGCCAGCGGCGCTCGGTGAGCTGCTCCATCACGTACCGGTCGCCCACCTTGGCCCGCACGAACTCCACTCCCAGCTGCTGCAGGGCCAGCTCCAGTCCGTAGTTGCTCATTAAAGTGCCCACGACACCACCGTCAAGCTCACCGCTCTGCTGCCGGCCCCGGGCGATGATGTAAAGCAGTTCATCACCGTCCACCAGCTCGCCCTGGCTATCCACCATGAGCAGCCGGTCACCGTCGCCATCGAAGGCGATACCCAGGTCAGCCCGCAACTCCCGCACTTTTTCCTGCAGGGCCTGGGGATCAGTGGAACCGCATCCGAGATTGATATTGAGGCCATTGGGGCTGACGCCGATGGGAATCACCTCCGCCCCCAGCTCCTCAAATACCGCCGGCCCCGGGGCGTAGGTGGCCCCATTGGCACAGTCCACCACAATGCGCAAACCGTGCAGGGACAGGGTGCGGGGGAAGGTGCTCTTACAGAATTCGATATAGCGGCCCCGGGCATCCTCCAGTTTGCGGGTTTTGCCGATCAGGTCCGAATGCACGGTATCCATGACCTGGCCCAGGTAATGCTCGATCCGCAGCTCCACCTCGTCGGGCAGTTTTTTACCCTCGGTGCAGAAAAACTTGATCCCGTTGTCGTAGTACGGGTTGTGGGAGGCGCTGATGACGATACCCGCCGCGGCCCGGTAGGTCCGGGTGAGGTAGGCAATGGCGGGGGTGGGCATGGGCCCCAGCAGCATCACATCCACCCCGGCGGCGGACAGCCCCGCCTCCAGGGCCGACTCAAACATATAGCCGGAGATGCGGGTGTCCTTGCCAATCAGAATCCGTTGCCGGCCTTCACCACTGGAAAACACCTTGCCGGCGGCCCAGCCCAGTTTGAGCATAAACTCCGGGGTGATGACGCCCTGCCCCACGGTGCCGCGAATACCATCGGTACCAAAATACTGTTTGTTCATTATTTTCCCCATTCTGGTTAACTCGCGGCCTGCACCGCCTGCCACATTTTCAGTGCATCCACGGTGGGCCCCACATCATGGACCCGAATGATACTGGCACCGGCCGTCGCCGCCAACAGGGCCGCCGCCACGCTGCCGTGCAGCCGCTCCGCCACCGGTTTATTCAGAATAGCCCCAATCATGGATTTACGGGACATGCCCACCAGCAGGGGGCACCCCAGATCCCGCAGCCGGTCCAAATGTTTCAGCAAAGTCAGGTTATGTTGCAGGGATTTGCCAAACCCGAAACCGGGGTCCAACAGCAGACGCCGGCGACCCACCCTCGCCGCCAGGGCGGCATCCATGCGGGATTGCAGGAAGTCGCCCACATCCGTCACCACATCCCGATAGCGGGGATCGCTTTGCATGGTGCCGGGCTCCCCCTGCATATGCATCAGACACAACGGCAACCGGCTGCCGGCGGCAAACTCCAGGGCGCCGGGACGACGCAGGGCGCGAACATCATTGATCAGTCCGGCGCCGGCGGCCTCCGCCTCTGCCATCACCACGGGGTTACTAGTATCCACGGAAACAATCACATCCAGTCGGGCCGTCAGGGCCTCCACCACCGGAATCACCCGGTCCAGTTCCTCCTGTTCCGACACCGGCGCCGCTCCAGGGCGGGTGGACTCACCCCCCACATCCACCAGGGCGGCCCCCTGCTCCACCATGAGTGCGGCCTGTTGCAGGGCCCGGTCCGGCGCCACAAAGCGGCCACCATCGGAGAAGGAATCCGGGGTAACGTTCAATACCCCCATGACCTGGGGTTGGGACAAATGCAAAAAACGGCCTCCGCACTGGAGGCCGTTTTCCGTCTCAATGGACTTTCTCATGACATGATCAATGGGTATTGGCGGGCCCACCAATGGAGCCGGTGCCCGGCTCATCCTGCTTGCCGGAGCCGCCGGCGGTATCCACCACCGGGCTGCCGCCACTGGGACCGTCGCTGGGATCGTTCCAGCCCTTGGGCGGTCGCGGCTTGCGGCCTTCCATGATGTCATTGATCTGTTCGGCATCAATGGTTTCATACATCATCAGGGCCTCTGCCATCATGTGCAGCTTTTCCATATTTTCTTCCAGCAGGGTTTTGGCCCGGTTATAGCAACCGTCAATGATCTTGCGCGTTTCTTCGTCGATCTCTTTGGCGGTCTGGCCGGACACCATTTTGCGCTGGTTGTACTGCCGGCCCAGGAACACTTCACCTTCGTCCTCTTCGTAGCTGAGGGGCCCCATTTTCTCCGACAGGCCCCACTTGGTGACCATATTACGGGCAATTTCCGTGGCCCGGTGAATATCGTTGGAGGCGCCGGTGGTCACCCCGTCCTTGCCCAGGGTGATCTCCTCGGCAATGCGGCCGCCGAACAGGGAGCACACCATGCTTTCCAGGGCCCGCTTGCTCTGACTGTACTTGTCCTCTTCCGGCAGGTACATGGTCACGCCCAGAGCCCGACCGCGAGGAATCACACTCACCTTGTACACCGGGTCATGCTCCGGCACCAGACGCCCGACAATGGCGTGGCCGGCCTCGTGATAGGCGGTATTGAGTTTCTCCTTCTCGGACATGACCATGCTCTTGCGCTCGGCGCCCATGAGGATCTTGTCCTTGGCCTTCTCAAACTCGTTCATCTCCACCACCCGCTTACCGGCGCGGGCAGCAAACAACGCCGCCTCATTCACCAGATTCGCCAGGTCCGCCCCGGAAAAGCCGGGCGTACCGCGGGCGATGGCCTTGGGTTCCACATCATCGCCCAGGGGCACTTTGCGCATATGCACTTTAAGAATCTGCTCGCGACCGCGGATATCCGGCGCCGACACCACCACCTGGCGGTCGAAGCGGCCGGGGCGCAGCAGTGCCGAGTCCAGCACATCCGGGCGGTTGGTGGCGGCAATCACGATGACACCGTCGTTGGCTTCAAAGCCGTCCATCTCCACCAGCAACTGGTTCAGGGTCTGCTCCCGCTCGTCGTGGCCGCCGCCCAGGCCGGCCCCACGGGAACGTCCCACGGCGTCAATCTCGTCGATAAACACGATACAGGGGGCCTGTTTTTTGGCCTGCTCAAACATATCCCGCACCCGGGACGCACCCACGCCCACGAACATTTCCACGAAATCGGAGCCGGAAATGGTGAAAAACGGCACCTTGGCTTCGCCGGCGATGGCCTTGGCCAGCAGGGTTTTACCGGTACCCGGAGGGCCCACCATCAATACGCCGCGGGGAATTTTGCCACCCAACCGCTGGAATTTGCCCGGATCCCGCAGAAACTCCACCAGTTCCTGTACTTCGTCCTTGGCCTCATCACAGCCCGCCACATCGGCAAACGTGGTTTTGATCTGGTCCTCGCTCAGCAGACGGGCCCGGCTTTTGCCGAAGGTCATGGGGCCGCCGCGACCGCTGCCGCCGCCCTGCATCTGGCGCATAAAGAACATAAAGATGGCGACAATCAGCAGGATGGGGAAACAGGCCACCAAAAGCTGTGCCCACAGGCTCTGTTTCTCCGGCGCCCGACCTTCGATGGCCACGTCATTCTGCAGCAGCATGGGCATCAGATCGATGTCGGTAATGGCCGGCAATACGGTCTCGAATCGTTCATTGGTGGTGGTGCGACCGGACACGTTGGAACCGTCGATGACCACTTTGTCCACCTGACCGGACTCCACGTATTCAACGAATTGGGAATAAGGAATGGTTCGCGAGCTGGACTGGGAGCTGAAGTTGTTGAATACCGACAACAACACAATCGCTATCACAACCCACAAAATGAGGTTTTTTGCCATATCATTCAAGGGATTACCCTCTCTTTACATGTGTCGACACGAACTGGACGACGAGACACATCACTGCGACTAATCAACTACATTACTACACATTAGACGCTGACACCATCTTTCGCCGGAACCGGATCACGAACCCCGAAAACCCTTGCCCAGCAGGTAGATTTCGTTGGATCGGGGCCGGGATGCCGCCGGTTTTCGGGTCAGTAAATTGCTGAAACTCCGCTGCATTTCCCGGCGCAACTCCGGCAACCCTTCGCCCTGAAACACTTTGACCAGGAAATTGCCGTTTTGCTTCAAAATCCGGCGCGCCATATCCAGTGCCAGCTCCGCCAGATACATGGATCTGGGCTGATCCACGGCACTCATACCACTCATATTGGGTGCCATGTCTGACATTACAAGGTCCACCGGCCGTTTGCCAATAATGTCCAGCAGTTGTTGGTATACCGCCTGCTCGTGAAAATCCCCCTGCAGGAATTCCACCCCGGGAATGGGATCCATGGCCAGGATGTCCGAGGCCACCACCAGGCCAGGGTCCCCCACCCGCTGCACCGCCAGCTGGCTCCAGCCCCCCGGCGCCGCCCCCAGATCCAGCACCGTGTAACCGGGTTTCAGCAGCTGATCCTTGTCATTGATTTCCAACAGCTTGTAGACCGCACGGGAACGCCAGCCCTCTTCTTTGGCCCGTTGTACATAGGGGTCGTCAAAATGTTCACGTAGCCATTTGCCGCTGGTCTTGGAACGTGCCAAGTGATATGCCCTCTATGTCCGCCACTGTAATTCGCCCATATTCTGCCTGATGGCAGCAATGGCTGCGAATGTTTTGCCGTGCCCCCGGCTGTGCCCTACAATACGCGGCCCAGCCAATCCCGCAGGTAGACACCATGGCGCTGACCCAGGATCAGAAGAAACGCTTTCGCAAACTGGCCCACCACCTCAAACCCGTGGTGACCGTGTCCGAGTCCGGCATCTCCCCCGGCGTAATGGCGGAGCTGGATCGGGCGCTGGAGGACCATGAACTGATCAAAGTGCGCATTCATGCCCTGGAGCGGGCGGACCGGCGCGCCATTATCGAGTCCCTGTGCCAGCAAACCGGTGCCGAGACCGCTCAAGTGATCGGCAAAGTGGCGGTGCTGTACCGCCCCGCCAGGAAGCCCAAACCCAGACTGTCCAACCTGATCCGCCCATCGTCCTGAAGGCGGTTTCAGCCGCCTGATCGGGGCTCGCCATCGCCACGTTGCGGGCGCTCCAAGGTTTTTGCACATTTCGCCGCTATACTCTGCGGAAATCCATACCGGCGGTTGTCCATGTCACTGCGCAGCAAGCTGATTCTCACCTTTCTGGCCTTCAGCGCCGCTTTGGTGCTGTGCGTCACCCTGTTGGTAAAGTGGAGCTTTCACCGGGGTTTCAGTGATTTCGTGGCGGCACAGCGCCAGGTGCACCTGCAACAGGCCGCGGATTCCCTGGGCCGGTTCTACCAGGCCCAGGGCAGCTGGGAGCCCCTGCGCCGGCGGCAACGGGCCATGGCCCGGGCGCTGCGGCCACCGGACTGGGGCACGCCGGATGACACAGAAGACTCCCTCCCGCCCCCACCCCGAGAATTTTTTCATCGGTTGTATCTACTGGACGCAAACGGTGAACCGGTAGCCGGGCCGTCCCGCTCCGCGGACCCCACCGCCCCCCCGTTGCCGATCATGGTGGCCGGGAAGACCGTGGGCTACCTGGGGCTAAGCCCCCGCCACCGGGCACTGAATGAACGGGAAGCCCGCTTTGCCCGCCAGCAGGGGCGCCAGCTGATGCTGATTGCGCTGGCCGCCGTGGTGCTGTCCCTGCTGTTCGCCTGGCCCCTGTCGCGGGTGCTGGTGGCGCGCCTGGAGCAGCTCGGTCAGGGCCTGCGGCGACTTAGCGCCGGTGACCTGGACACCCGGGTGACCCCCCGGGGCCGGGATGAGCTGGCGCAACTGGCGGAGCACCTGAATCATCTGGCCGGCAGCCTGCAGCAGAGCGAACAGGCCCGGCGCAAATGGGTGGCGGACATTTCCCACGAACTGCGCACCCCGCTGGCCACCCTGCGGGCGCAACTGGAAGCCATTGAGGATGGCGTCCATGCATACAATCAGCAGACCGAGCAACGGCTGCTGGACCAGACCAAGCGCCTGCAACAACTCACCGAGGACCTGTACCAGCTGTCCCTGGCGGACGCCGGGGCCCTGCAGTATCGCAAACGCCATCAAACCATAAGGCCGCTGCTGGAACAGGCCCTGGCGGAGTTTGCCCCCCGCCTGCACCGGGCCGGGCTGAGCCTGGAAACCGCCATTACCCTGGCACCGGACCTGACCCTGCTGGTGGACGCCGAGCGGCTGCATCAACTGCTGGGCAATCTGCTGGAAAACAGCCTGCGCTACACCTCGGCGCCGGGTATCATCCGGGTTCAGGCCCGGGTAGAAAATAATCGGTTCAAACTGGAGATCCTGGACAGTGCCCCCGGGGTCGCGCCACAGCATTTACCGCACCTGTTCGATCGATTCTTCCGGGTGGAGGGGTCCCGTAATCGGGATCAAGGGGGCGCCGGCCTGGGCCTGAACCTGTGCCGCAGCATCGTGGCGGCCCACGGCGGTGAGATCAGCGCCGGGGCCAGCCCGCTGGGGGGTCTGTCTATTACCATCACTTTGCCACTGCAGGTGATCTGATGCGCATACTGATTGTGGAAGACGAGCTGGCGCTGGCCGGGGTGCTGGCGGACTATCTGCACCACCATGACTTCAGCACCCGGATCGAAACCGACGGCGCCCGGGTGGCGGCTGCCTGTGGCGAGTTTCAGCCGGACCTGATTCTGCTGGATCTGATGTTGCCCAATAAGGATGGCCTGACCCTGTGCCGGGAGCTGCGGCAAACCAGTCAGATTACCATCATCATGCTCACCGCCCGGGTGGAGGAAATCGATCGCCTGCTGGGCCTGGAGCTGGGGGCGGACGATTATATCTGCAAACCCTACAGCCCCCGGGAAGTGGTGGCCCGGATCAAGGCGGTGCTGCGGCGCTGTCAGAGCCCTCAGAGCGTCAGTGAGGGCCTGGAAATGGACCCCACCACCCTGAGCGCCCGCCTGCTGGGGCAACCCCTGGAGCTCACCGCGGTGGAATTTCGCCTGCTGCATACGCTAAGCAGCGAGCCTCGCCGGGTATTCAGCCGGGATCAGTTGATGGACCGGATTTACCCTGACCAGCGGGTGGTTGCCGATCGCACTATCGACTCCCACATCACCAAACTGCGACGCAAGCTGGCGCAGATCAGTCCGGATCAGGAGGTGGTACACTCCGTCTACGGTGTGGGCTACAAATTCGACTTTCCATAATATTTGCACATTGACTGCAAATTTCCTGCATGAAGTCCGCTCATACTGCACAGGAATTCAACGCAAGGAGACCCCCAATGAAGCAACTTATCGTGATTGTTTTCGCCGGCCTGATGGCACTGCCCGCCTGGGCCATGCCCCCGGGAGACGGCAGCCGCATGCTCCAGCATATGGAGCGCAAACTGGACCTCAATGAAGAGCAAAAGCAACAGATTCAGGCCATCTACGAGAGCAAGAAGCCGCAGATGGAAGCCATTCACCAACAGATGCAGGAACTGCGCGCGGCCACCCACGCGGAAATCAATAAAGTACTGACGGAAGAGCAACAGAAAAAGTTTGCCGCGATGCGGGAAAAGCGTATGCAGCGCCACGAGGAAATGGGCAAAGGTCACAAGCAGCGCGAGCGCTACTGAGCCTGACGCTACGGGCTGAACAGAATAACCTCTCGACCGATACCTGCTTTGCGCCGCCTGATGGCGGCGCTTTTTTTCAGCGCAGGCGCACCAGAATAAAATAGGCCAGCCCCAGCAGCGCCTGCACGGTGGCGGTCAACCCGGGGGCAAACGGCAGCAGAGAAAACGCCAGTGACACCGCCAGCACTGCAATACCGGCCAGTACCCCCAGGGCTGCGGGGCGGGGTCGCTGCGAGCCGGGGCTAAGACCGCCCACCAGCCCCAGCACCAAAGCCAGGGCGCCACTGACGCCGTGCTGCAGTTGCAGTAACCCCGGAGCCGGACCATCGGCCTGCTGATAAAAAGGCAGCCACACCAGCGCAAACAGCCACAACGAACCTAACAGCAGAATTTCCAGAGCGTCCCGCAAAAAGGCGGTGGATACAGGCGGGGGCGGCGCCGGCTCCCCCTCCCGCAGGGGAATTTTTTCCATGGCAGGGCCGGAGATCAGATATGGCGGACTTTCAGAATTTCATACTCGACGGTGCCACCGGGAGTGTCCACCGCCACTTCATCGCCTTCGCTTTTGCCGATCAGGCCGCGGGCAATAGGAGAGTTCACCGATAATTTGCCCTGCTTGATATCCGCCTCATCGTCACCCACGATCTGGTAGGTTTTTTCTTCATCCTTGACGATGTCGTACAAGTCCACGGTGGTCCCGAAGATCACCTTGCCGGTGTAGGCGATCTTGGAGATATCGATGATCTGGGCATTACCCAGCTTGCCCTCGATCTCCATGATGCGGCCTTCCACAAAACCCTGCTCCTCACGGGCGGCATGGTACTCGGCGTTTTCTTTCAGGTCCCCGTGTTCCCGGGCTTCGGCGATGGCCGCCACAATCCGCGGCCGCTCCACTTTCTTCAGGCGGTCCAGCTCTTCCCGCAGTTTCTCCGCGCCCTGAACAGTCATGGGAAATCGGTTCATGATAATAACTCCGCGTGCAGATCCTGAAGACGCCGTACCTGAATCTCCACATCCGCCAGTAACGCCGCGCAAATAGCCTCGGCGCCGGCGATGGTGGTGGTATAGGCCACCTTGTTTTGCAGGGCTTCGCGGCGAATTAGATAAGAATCCTCCACCGCCTTGGTACCCTGGGTGGTATTGATGATCAGGTCCACTTCACCATTCTTGATGGCGTCCACAATGTGGGGGCGCCCTTCTTTCACTTTGTTAATGGATTTCACCACCAGGCCGGCCTGCTCGATGATACGCGCCGTGCCGGCGGTGGCAATCAGCTTGAAGCCAAGGTTCGTCAGCTTTTGCGCCACCTGAGCGGCGGCGGGCTTGTCCCCCTCGCGCACACTGATAAACACCGTGCCGCTGGTGGGCAGCTTTTCCCCGGCGCCCAGTGACGCCTTGCCGAAGGCCTCGCCGAATTTGCGGCCGATACCCATCACTTCGCCGGTGGATTTCATCTCCGGCCCCAGAATGGGGTCCACCCCCTGGAATTTCACAAAGGGGAACACCGCCTCCTTAACAAAATACTGCCGGGGCACAATTTCATTGGTGAACCCCTGCTGTTGCAGGGACGTACCCGCCATGCAGCGGGCCGCCACCTGGGCCAGGGACACGCCGATACACTTGGAGACAAAAGGCACGGTACGGGACGCCCGGGGATTCACCTCGATGACATACACGTCTTCATTCTTGACCGCGAACTGGACGTTCATCAGGCCCACCACGCCCAGCTCCAGAGCCATCTTGCGGGACTGCTCCCGCATATCATCCTGTACCACCTGACTCAAGGTGTACGGTGGCAGAGAACAGGCGGAATCACCGGAGTGCACCCCGGCCTGCTCAATATGTTGCATCAGCCCGCCGATCACCACCTGTTTGCCATCGGATACCGCGTCCATGTCCACTTCGATGGCATCATCCAGGAACCGGTCCAGCAGCACCGGAGCATCGTTGGACACACTCACCGCCTCGTTCATATAACGTCGCAGCTCGGACTCTTTATACACGATTTCCATGGCCCGGCCACCCAATACGTAGGACGGGCGCACCACCAGGGGATAGCCGATCTGTGCGGCAAAACCCACCGCCTCGTCCATGCTGCGGGCGGTGCGGTTGGGCGGCTGCCGCAACCCCAACCGCTCAATCATTTTCTGGAACCGTTCACGGTCTTCCGCCCGGTCGATAGCATCCGGGGTGGTGCCGATAATGGGTACCCCGGCGGCCTCCAGATCCCGGGCCAGCTTCAAGGGGGTCTGGCCGCCAAACTGGACGATGACGCCCTTGGGCTTTTCCAGATCCACAATGGCCAGCACATCCTCCAGGGTCACCGGCTCAAAATAGAGGCGGTCGGAGGTGTCGTAATCCGTGGACACCGTTTCCGGATTACAATTCACCATGATGGTTTCATAGCCGTCCTCGCGCATGGCCAGGGCCGCGTGCACACAGCAATAATCAAACTCAATACCCTGGCCGATACGGTTGGGACCACCACCCAGCACCATGATTTTGTCACGGTCGCTGGGCTGTGCTTCGCACTCTTCCTCGTAGGTTGAGTACATATAGGCAGTGGTGGTCGCGAACTCCGCGGCACAGGTATCAACGCGCTTGTAGGCGGGCTTGACGCCCATCTCAACACGTTGTTCACGTACCTGTTTCTCCGCCACGCCCAGCAGTTTAGCCAGGCGGGCATCGGAAAACCCTTTGCGCTTTAACCGCCACAGGCGATCCCGGTTCAGGTCATCAATGGCGGCGGTCTGTAATGCTTTTTCGTCGTTGACGATGTCTTCGATCTGCACCAGATACCAGGGGTCGATACCGGTGAGTTGATAGACCTGTTGTACGCTCATGCCAAAGCGGAATGCATCCCCCAGCACCCAGATACGATCCGGGCCCGGATTCTTCAGCAGATTGCGCAACTGGTCTTCGGCGTCATCCTCTTCCAGATCCAGATAGGGATCGAAGCCATCGGAGTCCACCTCCAGGCCGCGCAGGGCTTTCTGCATGGACTCCTGAAAAGTCCGGCCAATGGCCATTACCTCACCCACGGATTTCATCTGCGTGGTGAGAGTAGGCGCTGACTTGACGAACTTTTCGAAATTGAAACGGGGGATCTTGGTGACCACATAATCGATGGACGGCTCAAAGGACGCGGGAGTCAGGCCGCCGGTAATTTCGTTCTGCAGCTCATCCAGGGTATAACCCACCGCCAGTTTGGCCGCCACCTTGGCAATGGGAAAGCCAGTGGCCTTGGAGGCCAGCGCCGAGGAGCGAGACACCCGGGGGTTCATCTCAATCACCACCACCCGGCCGGTCTCCGGGCACATCCCGAACTGTACGTTGGAACCGCCGGTCTCCACGCCGATTTCCCGCAACACCGCCAGGGAGGCATCCCGCAGAATCTGGTATTCCTTGTCGGTGAGCGTCTGGGCCGGCGCCACGGTAATGGAATCGCCGGTGTGCACACCCATGGGATCAAAGTTTTCGATGGCACAGACGATGATGCAGTTGTCGTTCTTGTCCCGCACCACCTCCATTTCATATTCTTTCCAGCCAATGAGGGATTCGTCGATCAACAACTCATTGGTGGGGGAAAGATCCAGCCCCCGTTTGCAGATCTCCTCGAACTCCTCACGATTGTAGGCAATGCCACCACCGGAACCGCCCATGGTGAACGAGGGCCGGATGATGCAGGGGAAACCCACCATATCCAGCACCTGCAGCGCCTGCTCCATGCTGTGGGCCATGTGCGCCCGGGGGGTTTCCAGGCCGATGGCTTTCATGGCTTTGTCGAAACGCTCGCGGTCTTCCGCTTTATCAATGGCGTCCTGGGTGGCGCCAATCAGCTCCACCCCGAACTGCTCCAGCACACCGTACTTGGCCAGGTCCAGGGCACAATTCAGTGCGGTCTGCCCGCCCATGGTGGGCAGCAGTGCGTCCGGGCGTTCCTCTTCAATGACCTTGGCCACGGTGCGCCATTCCACCGGTTCGATATAGGTGGCGTCCGCCATTACCGGATCGGTCATAATGGTGGCCGGGTTGGAGTTCACCAGAATCACCCGGTAGCCCTCTTCCCGCAGAGCCTTGCAGGCCTGGGCGCCGGAGTAATCAAATTCGCAGGCCTGGCCGATGACGATGGGGCCGGCACCCAGAATCAAAATACTTTGTATATCGGTACGTTTTGGCATTGCATCCTACCGTTGGCGTTGATTTGGGCTACTGGGTCCGGGCTTGCATCAGATCGATAAAATGATCGAACAGGGGTGCCACATCGTGTGGACCCGGGCTGGCTTCCGGATGCCCCTGAAAACTGAAGGCCGGACAATCGGTACGGTGAATTCCCTGCAGCGATCCATCAAACAGTGAGCGGTGGGTGGCCCGCAGGTTGGATGGCAGGGTCTCTTCATCAGCCGCGAAGCCATGGTTCTGACTGGTAATCATGACCGTGCCGTCATCCAGATTCTTCACCGGGTGGTTGGCGCCGTGATGGCCAAACTTCATTTTCACCGTTCTGGCACCGCTGGCCAGAGCCAGTAACTGATGCCCCAGGCAAATACCGAACACCGGCGTATCGGTTTTCACGATTTCCTGAATCGCCGTGATGGCATAGTCACAGGGTTCCGGATCGCCGGGGCCATTGGAGAGGAACACCCCGTCCGGCTGCATGGCCAGCACTTCGCTGGCGGGGGTCTGTGCCGGCACCACCGTGATGTCGCAACCACGATCCACCAGCATTCGCAGGATGTTACGCTTCACGCCGTAATCGTAGGCCACCACTTTGAAGCGGGCGCCATCCGGCCGGGTATGACCCTGCCCCCACTGCCAGGTGCCCTCGCCCCACTGGTAGGGCTCTTTTACACTGACTTCTTTAGCCAGATCCGCTCCTTTCAACCCCGGGAAGGCTTTGGCGGCAGCCACCGCATCGGCTTCATTGAGATTGTCGCCGGCCATGATGCAACCGCTCTGGGCGCCTTTATCCCGCAAGATTCGGGTCAGGCGCCGGGTATCGATATCGGCGATGCCCACCACCCCATTTTCCTGCAGATACTGATCCAGGCTTTTTTGCATGCGCCAGTTGGAGGCCAGCAGCGGCAGGTCACGGATAATCAGTCCGGCGGCCCATATCTGCCGCGACTCTTCATCCTCGTCATTGACGCCGGTGCTGCCGATATGGGGATAGGTGAGAGTCACCATCTGCCGGGCATAGGAGGGATCGGTGAGAATCTCCTGGTAGCCGGTCATGGCGGTATTAAAAACGACTTCGCCTACGGATTGCCCGTCGGCTCCAATGGATACACCCCGGAACAGGGTGCCGTCTTCAAGGGCCAAAATGGCTGGTTTAGTCAAGCCAACCTCCATTGCTGGTCAGTTCGGGCGCAACGCGCTGTTACGTTGATCGGTGCCGGCCGCAAAAAAGCGGAACAGATTGCTGCAATCTATCCCGCTTCGTGTTCTTCAGCCTCCGGCCTGATCCGGTTTCGGGCCGCATCCCGCACATCACCTGACAACAGGCCGAACAATGACGGGCTTGGCAGGGTTCTGCAAAGCCATGTCGGATTGTTAAAGGTGAATTCGGGGCAGATGGATCGGGCCGCCCGAGCCCTGATCGGAAACCATTCTAGCGAAACCGGACCCGGGCGTCTACGGCTTTATCAGCGCAGCCCCAGCACGTCCTGCATATCATAGAGACCGGGCTGTTTATCCCGCAGCCAGCGACAAGCCCGTACTGCGCCCCGGGCGAAATTCATGCGGCTGGTGGCTTTATGGGTGATCTCCACCCGCTCCCCATCGGCGGCAAACATCACTGTATGCTCGCCCACAATATCGCCAGCGCGTACGGTGGCGAAACCAATGGTATTGCGATCCCTGGGGCCTTCCTGACCCTCGCGACCGTACACCGCCACCTGCTGCAAATCCCGGCCCAGGGTTTCCGCCACCACTTCGCCCATGCGCAGGGCGGTACCGGACGGTGCATCCACTTTGTGGCGGTGGTGGGCTTCCACCACTTCGATATCCACCTCATCACCCAGCACCCGGGCTGCCAGTTCCAGCAGTTTGAAACACAGGTTCACCCCCATACTCATGTTGGGGGCAAACATAATGGCGGTATCCCTGGCGGCTTCCTGCAATTGAGTCTTTTGCGCTTCAGTGAGCCCGGTGGTACCGATGGCCATTTGCTTGCCGTGGCGGGCACAGAACTGGGCATTAGCCACGGTGGCCTCCGGCGCAGTGAAGTCGATCAGTACATCGAAGTCATCTTTGATGGCTTCCAGGCCGTCTGCCACCACCACACCCAAATTGCCGATACCGGCCAGCTCACCGGCGTCGGCACCGATCAGGGAATTGCCCGGGCGATCAATGGCGGCGGCCAGGGTCACCCCTTCGCCTTCGGTGACTGCCTGGATCAGGGCCCGCCCCATGCGGCCCGCGGCGCCGATAACGGCGACTCGTACGTCGGAATTGCTCACACTAGCTTCCTTTATACTTTTACACTTTACGAATAACAGTTCGGATTATTTCCGAAGATTTGGATGGTGCCTATTGGATAGACCGCTCCAGAGCGGAAAGATACCCGTTTCAGAACCCGCCGTGAACCCATCCCTGGGGGCTTCACAACCGCATCCCTGCGGTTGAGAGCTCTGAAACGGGTATCTTCCCGCTCTTGCGCCACTGCGTTGCTTCCAGCGGAGTGCTTCTGAAAGTGCAGTTACGGAGCCCTGCTGCTGAATAACACTGGGTGGCAGGTTCAGGCGCGTCCGGAAGGGTTTTCGGGACCGTCAGCGGCCATGGACGGCCGCTGTCGAGCGCACAGGGATGTGCTTGTAGCGTGTCCCGAAAGCCCTTCCGGACGCGCCTGAACCGGATTCAAAGCTTCGATCTCTGTCCTGCCATTTCCCGCTCTACTCAGCCAACCTCGAACCGGCCCCAGCAGCCTCAATCACACAACCCTTCAGATGAAGCACATAAACACTTACAGGCCCAATTCTCTTTGCTAAAAGTAATCTCTAACAGCTATTAACAGTCACTAAGTCGAGATCGGAGCCGCGTTACAGCATATCGTCAAAAAACGACTTCACCCCATCGAACCAGCCACTCTTCTTGGGCGACTGCCGATGGCCTTCCTTCTCCAGGCTTTCCTGGAACTGTTTGAGCAATTCTTTCTGTTCCTTTCCCAGATTTACCGGCGTTTCAATAATCACCCGGCACAACAAATCCCCCGGATTGCCACCCCGTACCGGGGTCACACCCTTACCCCGCAAACGGAACAGTTTGCCGGTCTGGGTTTCCGCCGGGATCTTCAGTTTCACCCGGCCATCCAGGGTGGGCACTTCCAGCTCTCCCCCCAGGGCCGCGTCCACAAAACTGATGGGCACCTCGGAATACAGATCCTTGCCTTCCCGGCGGAACAGCGGATGCTCCCGCACCGCCACCTGCACGTACAGATCCCCGGTTGGTCCACCGTTCAGGCCCGCCTCGCCTTCACCGGCCAGGCGGATGCGGTCGCCAGTATCCACACCGGGGGGGATTTTAACTGACAGAGTCTTGCGCTTTTCCTTGCGGCCCTGGCCATGACAGTCGGGACAGGGATCCTTGATGATTTTGCCCTGACCGCGACAGGCGGGACAGGTTTGCTGAACCGAGAAAAAGCCCTGCTGCATGCGCACCTGACCAATACCGCCGCAGGTGCTGCAGGTGACCGGACTGCTGCCTTTCTTGGCCCCGGAGCCGTCGCAGGTTTCACACTGCACCATGGTGGGCACCCGGATTTCCACGCTGGTACCGCGAACGGCTTCTTCCAGGTCAAGCTCCAGGGTATAACGCAGGTCAGAGCCCCGGTTGGCCCGGGTTCCGCCTCGGCCACCGGCGCCGAATATATCCCCGAACACGTCCCCGAAGATGTCGCTGAAGCTGGCGCCGCCGGCCGCGGAGTGGAAGCCACCCCCACCCATGTTGGGGTCCACACCGGCGTGGCCGTACTGATCGTAGGCCGCCTTCTTCTGCTCGTCGGAGAGCACCTCGTAGGCCTCACTGGCTTCCTTGAACTTGGCTTCCGCCTCTGTGTCGTCCGGGTTACGGTCAGGGTGATATTTCATGGCCAGTTTGCGGTAGGCTTTTTTAATGTCCTGCGCGCTGGCGCTTCGGCTTACCCCGAGTACTTCGTAATAATCTCTCTTCGACATGGGTTCAGACCAATGTTGTTCAATTTATGGCGCCTGACACACGAGCGCGGAGACTAAGCTCCGCGACCCGTTGACGCCGATGGGCAAGTGTAAGGGCGGCGCGACCGGCGCGCCGCTCACTCTCACTTCTTGTTCTCATCCACTTCTTCGAACTCGGCATCCACCGCGTCATCGGAAGTACCGGATTCCGCGCTGGCGCCAGCATCCGTGGCCTCGGCGCCCCCGGCAGCCTGCTGCTCGGAATAGAGCCGCTGGGCCAGGCCGGAAGAGGCTTCAGTCAAGGCCTTGGTCTTGGCTTCGATCTCATCCTTGTCGTCACCTTTGAGCGCTTCTTCCAGTGCGGAAATAGCGCCTTCGATGGCGGTCTTCTCGTCTTCCTGTACTTTATCGCCGGCCTCTTCCATGGTCTTGCGGGTGGCGTGAATCAAACCATCCGCCTGGTTACGGGCCGATACCAGCTCCTCGAACTTGCGGTCTTCCTCGGCGTGGGATTCCGCATCCCGCACCATTTGTTCGATCTCATCGTCGCTGAGACCGGAGGAGGCCTTGATCACGATGGACTGCTCTTTACCGGTGGCCTTGTCTTTCGCGCTCACGTTCAGAATACCGTTGGCGTCGATGTCGAACGTCACCTCGATCTGCGGCATGCCCCGCGGCGCCGGCGGAATGTCCGCCAGGTCGAAACGGCCCAGGGATTTGTTCTGGGACGCCTGCTTGCGCTCACCCTGGCACACATGCACGGTTACCGCTGTCTGGTTGTCGTCCGCGGTGGAGAAGATCTGCGACTTTTTGGTGGGAATCGTCGTATTCTTCTCGATCAGGGGCGTCATCACACCGCCCATGGTTTCGATACCCAGGGTCAGCGGGGTTACGTCCAGCAGCAATACGTCTTTCACATCACCGGCCAGTACCGCCGCCTGAATGGAAGCGCCAACGGCCACGGCTTCATCCGGGTTCACGTCTTTACGGGGATCCCGGCCGAAGAAGTCCTTCACCTTCTGCTGCACCAGGGGCATCCGGGTCTGACCACCCACCAGGATCACTTCATCGATATCGGCGGCCTTGACGCCGGCATCCTTCAACGCGGTTTCGCAGGGCTTGAGAGAATCCTCCACCATTTTTTCCACCAGGGATTCCAGCTTGGCCCGGGTCAACTTGATGTTCAAGTGTTTCGGGCCGGAAGAATCGGCGGTGATGTAAGGCAGGTTTACCTCAGTCTGCTGACTGGAGGACAGCTCGATCTTGGCCTTCTCCGCGGCTTCCTTCAACCGCTGCAGGGCCAGCGGGTCGTTGTGCAGATCGATACCGGAATCCTTTTTAAAGGTATCGGCCAGATACTCGATCAGGCGCAGGTCAAAGTCCTCACCACCCAGGTGGGTGTCACCGTTGGTGGCCAGCACCTCGAACTGATGCTCGCCATCCACTTCCGCGATCTCGATGATGGAGATATCGAAGGTACCACCACCCAGGTCGTAAACAGCCACCACGGAATCACCGCGCTTCTTGTCCATACCGTAGGCCAGGGCCGCGGCGGTGGGTTCGTTGATGATCCGCCTCACTTCCAGGCCGGCAATACGACCGGCATCCTTGGTGGCCTGGCGCTGGCTGTCGTTGAAGTAAGCGGGCACGGTGATAACCGCTTCGGTCACTTCCTCGCCCAGGTAGTCTTCCGCGGTCTTCTTCATTTTCTTCAGAACTTCCGCAGACACCTGGGGCGGTGCCATTTTCTTGCCGTGAGCTTCCACCCAGGCATCACCGTTATCGGATTTGATGATCTTGAACGGTACCCGCTTGATGTCTTTCTGCACCTCGTTGTCGGTGAACTTGCGGCCGATCAGGCGCTTCACCGCGAACAGGGTGTTGTGGGGGTTGGTCACCGCCTGTCGTTTGGCGGACTGACCCACCAGGATCTCGCCATCATCGTTATAGGCGACAATGGAAGGGGTGGTACGATCACCCTCACTGTTTTCGATGACTTTGGGCTTGTCCCCCTCCATCACCGCTACGCAGGAGTTGGTTGTACCCAGGTCGATGCCAATGATTTTACCCATTTCAAACTCTCCAATGATTCGTTGGCTTGGGGCCCGCAGGCCGTCGCACATTCAAAGTTGCAATCTGCTGTTTGCTTCCGGCCAGTGGCCTTACCGCTTGTCTGGTTACCTAGATGGGGCCACCCACCGCCATTTCAAGTGGTTGCGCCCCTTTCAGTGTCCTGCAGTGTCCTGTCAGTGCCCTATTCCGCCGCCTTGGACACCACCACCATGGCGGGCCGCACCAGGCGCCCCCGCAGCACGTAGCCCTTCTGCATCACATCCATCACCGAATTGGGCTCCATTTCGGGGTTGGGTACCATGGTCATGGCCTGATGAAATTCCGGGTTGAAGGGCTCGCCCATGGGATTGATCTGCTCCACACCGTGCTTGCCCAGGGTGTCCACAAACATCTTCAGGGTCAGCTCCACGCCATCGCGCATCCCCTTTACGGCCTCGCTTTCCAGATTGTCAGCGGCATCCAGGGCCCGTTCCAGGCTGTCGATCACCGGCAAGAGATCCGCGGAAAACTTCTCCAGCGCGAACTTGTGGGCATTCTCCACATCTCGCTCCGCCCGCCGGCGCACGTTCTGCATCTCCGCCTGAGCCCGCAGCACGCTGTCCTGCTGCGCTTTGACTTTGTCCTGCAAACTGGCCACCTCGGCCAGCAGGCTGTCGACACTGGGGGCTTCCGCCTCCGCTGCCTCGGACTCCGTGCCACTGCTCTCCGCCGCGGCCTCCGTTGCCTCGGTGGCTTCGCTGGTCACCTCGGCCGGCTCTTCCCCGGGGCGTGTGGCTTCATCGTTGGACATAGGCGCTCTCCAATAAAAACAACAAGTTGAACGCGCCCCAGAGAATTGGGGGCGGTACTTAACGGAAATTTCCCGGGTATATTGGGATTAATTGGCAGGCTTCAAGGCCGCGGAGAGAATTTTTGCGGTTAAATCCACCATGGGAATCACCCGCTGGTAGGGCATGCGGGTGGGGCCGATCACCGCCAGCACCCCCAGCACCTCATCCTCGGTACCGTAAGGGGAGGACACCAGACTGCATTCATCCAGCATTTCATAGCCCGACTCCTGGCCGATGAAAATCTGCATGCCGTCGGCCTTCACGCACTGATCCATCAGCTCCAGCAGATCCCGCTTGCGCTGGAAGGCATCGAACAGCTCCCGTAACCGGTGGATGCCCTGCTCGTCCGCCATGGTAAGCAGATTGGACTGACCGGACACCACGCACTCCGCCAGCTCCGGGCCCTGAAAACTCTGGGAGGCCACCTCGATCACCGTCTGCATCAGAGAATCCATGTGGGACTTGTCGTTCTGCATGGCCTGCAGCAGCCGCTCGCGGATCGCCCCCAGGGGATTGCCGATAAAATGCTGATTGAGATAATTGGCGGCCTGCTGCAGCTCTGATTCGCCGTAATGGCGGTTGGTGGTGATGATCCGGTTCTGCACCTCGCGATCGTTCAGCACCAGGATCACCAGCACCCGGTTACCTTCCAGGGGCAGAAATTCCACCTGCCGCAGGCTGGAACGGTCACTTTTGGGGATCATCACAATGCCCGCCATGGATGTAAGCTCCGACAACACCTCGGAGGCCTCGCCCATCAGCTCCTGGGGGGTTTTGTCCGGCAGCAGCCGCCGCCGCACCTGATCCACGTTTTCCAGTGCCGGCGAGGCCACGGTCAGCAGGCTATCCACGAACATGCGATAACCCAGGGCCGTGGGCACCCGCCCGGCGGAGGTATGAGGCGACTGGATCAGGCCCCGCTGCTCCAGCTGCGCCATCACGTTACGAATGGTGGCCGGGCTGGCGGCGTTCACCAGCGACTCGGCAATGGCCCTGGAGCCCACCGGTTCGCCATCGCGAATATAGCGCTCCACCAGCGCCTTCAATACCTCTTCGGCTCGATCAACTTTGGGTCGCATCGCACTCCTGACAGGCACAATTATCAAGCAAACGTTTTTGATTCTAGCGCGGCTTTCCCGATGGCGACAAGCCGTCGATTTCTCTAAGATGTGGCCATTGATCAGAACCACTCAGACCCCGACAACCCATGCTCACACATCTGCACATCAGTCACTTTGCCATTGTTGAACAACTGGATCTGGAGATTCCCGGCCGCCTCACGGTGATCACCGGCGAGACCGGCGCCGGTAAGTCCATCATGATCGACGCCCTGGGGCTGGCCCTGGGGGAACGGGCCGACAGCGGCTCGGTGCGGCATGGGGCCGACAAAGCCGAGATTCTGGCCACCTTTGACATCAGCCACAACCCGCCGGCCCGCAGCTGGCTGCAAGAGCGG
Organism: Pseudomonadales bacterium; assembly: GCA_002701845.1. GTDB lineage: Bacteria > Pseudomonadota > Gammaproteobacteria > Pseudomonadales > Ketobacteraceae > Ketobacter. The sequence goes on along the minus strand of NZXG01000004.1, from coordinate 8,587 downwards.
GATCTGGAGGCCGGCGAGGAGTGCATTCTGCGCCGGGTGGTGGGAGTAGATGGCCGCAGCCGCGCCTATATCAATGGCACCCCCTCCCCGGTGCAGAGCCTGCGGGAACTGGGGGAGATGTTAGTAAGCATTCACGGACAGCACGAGCATCAGGCCTTGCTGAAGCGGGATACCCACCGCCGGCTGCTGGACGAATTCGGCGGGCTGGGCCAGGCCGCCAAAGCCACCGCCCGGGCCTTCCATCACTGGCAGCAACAACAGCAGGCTTTCGAGCACTTTCGCGATCACGCCAAAGAAATGCAGGACCGGGTGGACCTGCTGCGATTTCAGCTCAGCGAACTGGAAGAACTGAAACCGGAACCCGGGGAAATGGCCGACCTGGAGGCCCGCCACCGGCGCCTGGCCAATGTGGAATCCCTGCTGAGTCAAGGCCAGCAGGCCCTGAGCGGGCTTAGTGAGAGTGACAGCGCCCTGACGGACCAGGCCCGCTCCATCCTCAGGCTGCTGCGGGATATGGAAGCCGAAGACCCGGCCCTGAAGGAACTTTGCGAACTGGTGGACAGTGCCTGCATTCAACTGGAAGAGGCCGGCTCCAGCCTCAATCACTATCTGGACAGCCTGGAGCTGGATCCGGAGCAATACCAGCAACTGGATCAGCGGCTTTCCGCCTACTTTCATCTGGCCCGCAAACACCGGGTGGAGCCGGAAGGCCTGGCGGAGCTGTGGCAGCGCCTGCAACAGGAGCTGGACCAGATCGGTGGCGGCGACGAGCGGCTGCAGGCACTTGAGGCAGAGGCGCAAAAGGCACTGGCGGAGTATTTACAGGCGGCGGAGCAGTTAACCCGGGGGCGCGGCAAGGCCGCCAAAAAACTGGATCGCCTGATCACGGAAAAAATCCAGCCCCTGGGCATGCCCGGCGCCAGCTTCCAGGTGGCATTGCAGCCCCTGGCCGAGCATCAGTTCAACGCTCACGGCCGGGAGCAGGTGGAATTTATAGTCTGCACCAACCCGGGCCAACCCGCCAAACCCCTGAACAAAGTGGCCTCCGGCGGCGAGCTGTCCCGCATCAGCCTGGCCATTCAGGTGGCCTGTGCCGCCAAGACCAATGTGGCCACCCTGGTGTTCGACGAGGTGGACGTGGGTATTGGCGGCGCCGTGGCCCAAATCGTGGGTCGCCTGTTGCGGGAGTTAGGAGTGGACAATCAGGTGCTTTGCGTCACCCATCTGCCCCAGGTGGCGGCCCAGGGCCACACCCATCTGCACGTGAACAAGCAAACCAGCCGCAAAAGCACCCACACCGCCATTGCCCCGCTGTCGCAGGATGAAAAAGTGGCGGAAGTGGCGCGCATGTTGGGGGGATTGAAGATTACCGAGCAGTCCCTGGCCCACGCCAGGGAGCTGATTGCTGACAGTCAGGGCTGAATATTATTTGCGGGTTTTCACGTATAGCACCAGGTTGTGGTCCACCAGATCGAAGCCGTGCTTGTCGGCGATGGCGTGCTGCAGTTTTTCGATTTCCTCATCCACGAACTCGATGACCTCGCCAGTATCCACACAAACCATATGGTCATGGTGCTCGCCCCGATCCAGCTCAAACACCGCGTGGCCGCCATCAAAGTTCAACCGGTTTACCAGGCCCGCCCCCTCGAACTGGGTCAGCACCCGATACACCGTGGCCAGCCCCACGTCATCACCGGCGTCCAGCAGCGCCTTGTAGACATCCTCCGCGCTCATATGATGGCTGTCCGAGGCTTCCAGAATCTGAAGGATTTTCACCCGCGGCAGGGTCACCTTCAAACCGACTTTGCGCAGTTCCTGATTTTCGTTCGTCATAGGGATCTTTCTATGTGAATCGGTTTCTAAAGAAACCCGGTTGCCTGTATGATACTCGTTTTTGGCGAAGATAGTGGAAAACCCCCATAGATGCAAAAGTTGTTGAGCCCTCTGCACCTCTCTGCCATTTTGCTGCTGGCCGGCCTGCTGGTCACGGCGGGTTGCAGCTCCATGCGTTTCCCTGGCGTGTATCGGATCGACGTGGGCCAGGGCAACCTGATCACCGAAGAAATGCTCGACAAACTGCGGGTGGGCATGACCCCGCGGCAGGTGGAATATGTGATGGGCTCACCCATGATCACCGATACTTTTCACCCGGACCGCTGGGATTATTTTTACAGCCTGGAAACCGGCAAGGGCATCCATGTGGAAAACCAGCTCACGCTGTACTTTGAAGGCGAGCGCCTGGCCCGTATCGACACCAACGATTATAAGGATCCGGACAAGCTGCGGGACGACCTGATGCAGCAAATGGGACTGACCCCGGCGCCCACCATTGAGCCCTCCGCAGAGGCGCCGGAGCCGGAAGCGGGCCAGGACCTGGATAACGATTTGTAATCGCTGCGGGCGAACACGGATTGTTAAGCGCAGAGCCTGATTGTTCAGCTTTTGGCTTCAGCTCCAGGCTTCTCTTTCTCCACCTTCTTCTCTGCTTTGCCTTCTTCCGCTTGCTTCTTCGCCGCCCGTTTTTTGCGGACTTCTTTAGGGTCGGCGATCAGGGGCCGGTACAGCTCCGCCCGCTCACCATCCTCCAGCACCCTCTCTTTGGGTTGACGCTCCGCCTTGCCGAACACCCCCATGGGAGTGGCATCAATATCCAGGCCCTCAAATTCGTCGGCGATACCGGACTGCACCACGGCATCATATAAGGTCGTGCCCTTTTTCACCGTCAGCGGGATAATCATCTGCTTTTCCGGCAGCGCGTAGGCCACCTCCACCTGAATCATCGGCTCGGTCATATCAGCCCATCAACTTGTTGAACATCACCACCGCCACACCCACCGGCGACACAAAGCGCACCAGGAAAAACCACACCCGATAAATGGTGGGGTGATCGATATCCACCTCGCCCCGCACAATGGCCCGATCCATCACCCAGCCCACGAACAGGCAGATCAGCAGCCCGCCCAGGGGCAACATGATATTGGTGGTGAGCTTGTCGAAGAAATCAAAAATGTTGTTGTTAAACAGGGTGACATCGCTCCAGATATTCAGGGACAGGGCGCAGGCCACCCCCAGGAACCAGGCCAGCACCCCCACGATCAGCGCCGCCACCCCGCGGTTCATGCCCAGGGTTTCCACCGCCCAGGCCACCGCCGGCTCCGCCAGGGAAATGGCCGAACTCCAGGCCGCCGCGGTCACCAGCACGAAAAAAATCGTGCCCAGCACCACGCCCCCCGGCAACTGACTGAAGGCAATGGGCAACGTCTGGAACATCAGCGAGGGGCCGGCCCCGGGCTCCAGGCCATTACCGAACACAATGGTAAAGATCACAGTACCCGCCACCAGTGCCACCAGGGTATCCAGCAACCCGATGGTCACCACGGTAGAGGCCAGATTCTGCTGGCGGGACATATAGGCGCCGTAGGCCATAATGGCGCCCATGCCCAGACTCAAGGTGAAGAAGGAGTGGCCCAGGGCGCTGAGGATCGCCGTTTCCGACAGCCGGCTGAAATCCACCCGGAACATAAACGCCAGACTCTGGCTGAAGGACTCCTGGGTGGCGGAATACCCCAGCAAAACCAGCAGCATAATAAACAACAGCGGCATCAGTAACTGCACCGCCATCTCCAGCCCCTTGTGAATACCATTGGCCACCACCGCCACCGTGATCGCCATAAACAGGGTGTGCCAGTCCACCAGCCGGCCGGGATCGCTCACCAGGTTGCCAAACTCACCGCTGATCATTTCCGCGCTCTGACCGGTAAAAGTACCGCTGGCCATCAGGTACACGTAGAAGACGGCCCAACCTGCCACCACCGAATAAAAGGAAAGGATGAACAGACCCGCCAGGGCCCCCAGCCAGCCGATGCCGCCCCAGAACGGCGTGGAACGGGCCTCATCCGCCAGCTTGTGCATACTGTTGATGGGGCTGGCCCGCCCGCGCCGCCCCAGCAGAATCTCCGCCAGCATCACCGGAATTCCGATACCGGCGATAAACAGCAGATAAATCAGCACAAAGGCGCCACCGCCGTTCTCCCCGGTCATATAGGGGAACTTCCAGATATTCCCCAACCCCACGGCGGACCCGGTGGCCGCCAGAATAAATGTCCAGCGCTTGGTCCAGACACCATGAATCGATTGCTGCTCAGTCATCAGCAGACCCTTATATACAAGCCCGTTCTTTGGATTATTGGCGGATAACGGCCCACAGGCACCCCCCAGGAATTGCAGCCATTTTCCTTGGCTTTCATCAAGCTGTCAAAACCAGCGTCTTGTGATTTGGGTTTAATGCCCCAAAAGTCATATACTTGGCTCCCGGCCCCGGGGGCCGGCACCTTTCACCTGGCAGGCAATTGCGGATTTTATGTCGAAACCGAAGAAAAAACCCGGCGGCTCCACCATCGCCCTCAACAAAAAGGCCAAGCACGAGTTCTTTCTGGAAGACCGCTTTGAGGCGGGCCTGGCGCTGGAGGGCTGGGAAGTGAAAAGCCTGCGGGAAGGCAAAGTCAACTTTATGGACAGTTACGTACTGATGAAGGATGGCGAGGCCTTCCTGTTCGGCTGCCATATTTCCCCCCTGCCCACGGTGTCCACCCACTATGTGCCGGACCCCACCCGCACCCGGAAACTGCTGCTGCACCGCCGGGAACTGGGGCGCATCTTCGGCGCCATCGCCAAACAACACCTGACCTGCGTACCCCTGGCCCTGTACTGGAAAAACGGCGTGGTCAAGTGCGAAATCGCCCTGGCCAAGGGCAAGAAACTGCACGACAAGCGCGCCACCGAAAAAGAGCGGGACTGGAGCCGGGAGAAACACCGGATCCTGAAGAACAACTAAGGGCTCAGCCCCTGCCCCTTGAAATCGGCGCCTTACCCCCAATATATGTTATATCCAGCCGGCAACGGCGTGGTATACTAAAGTTTCCATAGGGGGCGATCCTGGCTTCGACGTCGGTGACGAAACCTATGGTGCATGCCGTGTGGGTAGCAACACACGTACTCCAAGTGCTGCAAAATATAGTCGCAAACGACGACAACTACGCTCTAGCAGCTTAAGCTAGACCGCTCTGAGAACTTGCTTGTGGGATCGACTGAGCGGTAATCGCACACAAGATCGCGGCAATGCGCGCCTGGCGCTGCGCCGTTAAAACCTATACAGGCTGGCCTGTTACGCCCTGCCCGGTTGGGCCGTGGCAGGTGAGATCAATAGACCGGACTAAGCATGTAGATCCATAGGCAGAGTGCTGGCGGACGCGGGTTCGATTCCCGCCGCCTCCACCAAATAATGCACATATCCCTTTGTTTTTATTGGGATATGTGCGAAATTTTCGTTAAATGTATTTAGCATTGACTACAGAGTGACTACACCGTTATCAAAATAACTAAGTAGCGACAATAATAAACAAAGGAAGATCCAGGATAGGGTTTGATTGCTGCATGATAGACTTAATGGACGCAACTATAGAGGAAGCAATAATCCATAGGGTAGGCAACAAATCGAGGAACGAAGACCTTCACCTATCGGAAAAATCATTAAAACCTGATGCTGAACTTGAAAGCGCCCTCCTGAAGTACTTCTTTCACCCATTTTACAAAGATAATACTGTCCATGAATTCTTTCATGAGGAAGATATAAGCCTCAACGAGATGCTTAAGCATATTGACAACATGCAGTCAGGGGATCTCAGCTTTCTATCTGGCTCAAAGAAAATTTCAAAACTCCTTTACCGAATCACCACCCACCCCAACATATTAACAGGGGAACTATTCATCTCGGTGATAAACGGTGTCAAATTCAAATCCCGGAAACGAAAGATACTTGGGATTTTTAAATCAGAAAGAAAATCAAATTTTATCGAGCTTGATTCTGATCCCAAAAACATCAAAGCCAACGTGGTCACGGGGTTAGATCTCGAAAATTTGGACAAAGGCGCCCTCATATTTCTTGACAGCAAAAAACCTACCCTCCTCGTATATAACAGCCGGGGCATTGATTCACATTACTGGAACAATTCATTCCTTGGTTGTCGCCCCATCAATGATGACGACTTAAAAACCAAACACTGCTTGGATGCGTGCCTTAATTTTACAAAAAAGATAGCCGATCAGTTTGAATCGAAGAATGACGTTATTAAATTTAACAATAAATTTACTGAGTACTTTCAAGAAGCTGGCAACTTTGACCCTTCTGAATTTGCCCAACGAACCGGACTAAACAACGAACAAGAACAGGCTCTTTACAGCCATCTAGATAACTACCAAAACAACCACGCTATCAATTTTAAAAATGGCTTCAAGATCTCCGAAGACCGCCTAAAAAAGCTGGATAAGCGCCTTCAAAGCACAATCAAACTTGACACTCATATTGAATTAAAAATTGATATTAAGTCACAGTTGCCAGAAAAAAATATCGAAAAGGGCTTTGACAAAAAGCGCAACATGCATTTTTACAAGATTTATTTTAACGAAGAGCTGAATTGAGGATTCGCCATGGGGGAGTGGTCAAAAAAAATAGGGGAGCACGGAGAAGACATATCGAAAAAGCTCCTTGAAATCATTGGGTGGAATACTCCCCAAAAGGGTATTGACATCCCCTGCATGAAGGGTAGCGAACACAAGCTTGGAAAGGGTGATCGCCAAAAACATGGCATGGATTTTTTGCATTACCACAAGTCTCCCCTCTTCAACCACACACTTCAATTTGCTTGCATATCTAGCAAGTGCACGGGAAATGGCTATCCAACCAATCCAGTAAGTGACTTCAAGAGCCACTTGAGAGAGTTAGAAACACTGATAGACTGCTTTAGCGTTAGCGAATTATGTCGAAGCATCAAAAGCAATAGCTCCGGCGTCATCCGTACTCAATTCGCCGGAGTGCTTATTTGGCTCCATGACACAACAGCATCTGACGCCTACGATGATTTGCTATCAAAAGTTGAAAACATAAGATTGTCTGGTGAATTAGAAGTCAACCACCCAGTTTTCCTTATCGATAATCAACAAGCAAACTTCCTGTTTGATTGTGACATCTACATGCAGCTCAGTTTTCCAACACATCAAAAAAGCTTTTTTTATCAAAAGTCAGGAAATAACAACTCAAGCGATAAATCACACAAATCATCGGGTCACATCCTCCCATTAGAAATGATCACATCCGGCACGTTAATTTATAGAGCCGAAAGCAGCAATAATGACGTCTCAATTGTATTTTGCATATTCTGGCCCATCCTGAACACCCATTCCGGAACAAGATGAACACCAGTTCTGGAACATCGTGAACACCCATTCTGGTTTTTTTTGAACACTTTTTCTGGATTTCCAGAATCGGTGTTCAGCATCCGGAATGACCGTTCACCATGATCCAGAATCCATCACAACGCATTGATGTTCAATGAATTTGGTAGGATCTCTCCTTTTTGTGTACGAGAAGGAGAACCTGCCGTGGCAACCAAGAGGTTATCAATGCGTAAAATTAGTGAAATCTTGCGCCTCTCCCATGAGGCGCAGCTCAGCCAGCGGCAAGTGGCTCAGTCACTCAATCTGGGCCTGGGTACTGTCTCTAATTATCTCAAACGCGCTCAAGCAGCGGGGCTAACCTGGCCTTTGCCATCTGGCATGGATGAGCAGAAGTTAGGCCGCTTGCTGTTCCCAAGCCAACCCCTGACTGGACAGCGGCGCTTCGTAGAACCGGATTATCCGCAGGTTCATCAGGAGCTAAAACGTAAAGGCGTGACCAAGCATCTGTTGTGGCAGGAGTACCGCCAGCAATACCCTGAAGCGGGTTACAGCTACGCCCAATTCTGTCACCGTTATCTGGAATGGCAGGGCAAGCAACAACGCAGTATGCGCCAGTTGCATCGGGCGGGTGAGAAGCTGTTTGTCGATTACTGCGGGCCCACCATGGAGGTGATTAATCCCGATACCGGTGAGGTGCGTCAGGCACAGATTTTTGTGGCCGTGCTGGGCGCCTCCAACTACACCTTTGCCTGTGCCAGCTGGAGCCAGAACCAGGCGGACTGGCTTCAAGCTCATGTGCGGGCCTTTGAGTTTTTTGGTGGTGTGCCCGAGCTGGTAGTGCCAGATAATTTAAAAAGCGGTGTCAGTAAAACTCACCGTTACGAACCGGACATCAATCCCGCCTATCAGCAATTGGCCTCTCACTATGGTATAGCCGTAGTGCCTGCTCGACCCTATAAACCCAAAGACAAGGCGAAGGCTGAAGTGGCGGTGCAGATTGTTGAGCGCTGGATCATGGCACGACTGCGCCACCAGACCTTCTTTACCTTAGCCAGTCTCAATCAGGCCATTGGCTTCTTACTTACTGAGTTGAATCAGCGCCCCTTCAAAAAATGGCCAGGTACTCGTCGCAGCCAATTTGAACAACTGGATCAACCGGTGTTACGGCCCTTGCCTGCACAACCCTATCGTTACACGGACATCAAGCAGGCCCGGGTTCATATCGATTATCACATTGAATACGACAAGCATTACTACTCCGTACCGCATAACCTATTAACCCGGCTTTCAAATATATCTGCTAAGCGGCATATTTGATTTTGTCATGTTCAAAATACTTTCTTACTCGGCTCGG
>NZXG01000003.1 GCA_002701845.1 Pseudomonadales bacterium | reverse complement strand
CGATATAGTCCAGTAAGTACATGGCCTTGATCATACGGTTGTACTCGGTCAGGGCCTGTAATAACGGGTGGCTTTTGCTGTAACCAGATAACTTGCGAATCAGAATCGCTTGTGTGGTACTTTTCTCATGAAGCGAGATGGCAATACGCTGGATGGTATCCCAGTGCTCAATGATGAGGTCTGTTTTAACCGGTTTTTTTAAACTCAGTGTTACGCCCTGGTCTTTGTTTTCACTGACTTTGAACCCCTCAGTGGACTCCGGTGCCCTGGTAAAGCGCTGAAATTTCCCTGAAAACACCCCAGTAGTCAGGATTACTGCCTTCAGTTCCTTGCATCTTCGCCTTAAATCGGTGATGTTGCCCCAAGCGTCGCCCAGAGTGGGTTGACTGTTCATACGGGCTGCACGGATTGATAGGGGGAAGTCGCAGTGACGCGGGTAGTGTTGTGCTTGTTGCTTGGGGTGTTGTCGTTTCCGGTTTCCGCCCGGCCGTCTTTACCAGAATGTTCTTTGCCCAAACTGGGTAACCGGCTGCCGCAACAGGTGTTGGACACCCTGCTGGCCATCCGAACCTCTATTCCCCATCAATACAGCGCCGAAAAGGACATCAGTGCCCTGGCGTACCAAGCAGGATTCTTTACCCGGGTGCAGGGCTGTAACCAGCCGGGGGTGAATCTGAAGGCGGATAAAACGGGCTACATCCTGACCCTGGCCATCAACAATTTCGATCAGTGCGTTGCCATCGAGCGCTCAAAGCTGTTTGCTGCCCGCGGGATTCGGGTGGAGATCACCCATTTGCCCCGTCCGCAAGAAAAGCGGTGCCTGAAAAATCCCATCAGCGGCTTTTTTCTGGGTGTAGTGCCCCATGCCAATCAGGCCACTTTCTATGTGCCGGTGGCGAAGCCGTTGCCCACTCCAGCGCCCAGCCCGCCGCCTGCAGGCAATGAAAAGGAGTGTAAGGAATATACAAAATCCAAGTATCAGAAGCTAAGCAAGCAGGTGGATCAATCCTTGGAGCTGATTCGGAAACACACCAGTGAGAGCAGGCGCCAATTGGCGGCGTTTGAGAAGCGGGGCGGCAAATTCTATATCTGTGACACCCTGCCATCGGGTACAGGCTATTACGACGTTTTTGATATTATCCGGTTGATAGTGGATCAGGAAAGCCCACGCAAATTTGAAAGTTTTGTGCGGATGATGCTGGAGGAGATCGCTCACAGTGATCGTGTGCAATCCGGTTGGCCGCATCCAAAGGAGTACGGTACCCAGAAGCAGTTTGCCAGTGTCAACCGGGATCATCTACTGAACAGTGAGGCAGAAGGTTGGATTTATGCCTGGTTCGGCGCCTCTGAGATCAATGCTGCCACACAGTATTCGATTCCGATGATGGCCACTCTCAACACCAAGTGTAGAGACGATGTAAAGCCAAGAAATGAAATCAGCGTGGCCACCCACATTGGCAGGCTCAGAAAGCACACCCTGGAGGACGGTTGGCAAGGACAGCAACAAAAGGAATTTACCGCTAAATACTGTGTAAAAATTGCATTTGCGGCGCCCGCTAAGACCTATGCCCAGCATTATTACGACATGTCGAAAGACATCTATGATGCCTACAAGAAAGGCAGCAATTTCACCGTGGTCCGGGGGCGACCGATGTTAAAAAACTAGCGGCCGCTTCAGGGCGGTGGCGAAGCGTTGGCCTCAGGTTTGATGCAATGCTCCGGCCCCAGTACGTCCCGGGCCGCCTCGGTGGCCATCTTCAGAACATCATCCGCATTTTTGGCGGTGTATACCTTGCCGCCGGTGGCGCTGGCCAGGCAGTTGCCGGCCCCGGTGCCCAGGATGTCCACCACGTTGATGGTGAGGTTGGGTTTGGAGCGAGCCAGGGCATTGGCCACGGCACAGGGGTTGCCTTCACAGCTTTCCTCGCCGTCGGACACCACCAGAATGGTGGATTCCTTGTTAACGCCGTCCACCAGTTGGCCCGCCTTGAGCACACCGTCCGCCAATGGGGTGCACTGTTTGGGCTGGATGCTGCTGATGGAGCGTTGCAGTTCTGAGCGCCGGCCCGGGGCGAAGAACCCGTAGCTCTGGGCGGCGGGGCAGCTGCCCACCAGCACCAACCCCACGTTGACGTCGCTGGGGGTTTTGCTGATCACGCTATTAGCCGCTTCGCGGGCCGGAATGATCCTGGGGTTCTTGAAAATGTAATCATAGTTGCTGCTGCTCTGACGGCGGCCACCAAACAGTTGAGACAATGCGTTGGCCATTTTCTCGCGCTGCATCATTTCTTCCGCCTGGCGGGCTTCCTGGGTGGTGATGTTGATGCTGTAGCCCATGGAGCCCGACGCGTCGAACACGATGACCAATTCCGGTGCCAGGTTTTCCGGGCGCTCTTCCGGGCACAGGTTCTTGGCGTCCTTGATCAGCTCCTCCCGGCAGTCCTGTTGCAGTTTTGTGTCCAGCTCCGCTTTCAGGGCAATGGCCCTGGGGTCGTCGCTGTTCAGCAGCGGATGGGTGCGGAAGATGGCCTGCAGCTGTGCGCAATCGTCACCTGCAGCGTTGATCAGGGCCAGCAGCTCTTCAAACGGATCGGGCTCGGGTTCCGGTTCAGGCTCCGGTGGGATTTCCGGCTCCGGCTCCACTTCCTCCACCACCGGCTCCTCGGGGGGGGTATCTTTTGCCAGCGGGCAGAAAAAGTAATATAACAGGCCTAACAGTAACAACAGCAGAAGCAGCAACAGCAACCAACGCCGCCAGGCTCGTCGCTTGGGTGTGGTGCTGGCGGCTGTGGCTGGGGGTATCTCCACCGGGGGAGCCACCGGCGTTGGGTCGGTTTCCGGCAGCGCGGCCGTTGGGGCCATGCCATAGCCCCAAAAGGTGATCACGGGCTCGCCGTTCAAGGAATACAGGTTATCCTTATTCGGATAACGAATGGCATTATCCAGAATGTCCGCCTCGGCGGTTTCGCCGCGCGAACGCAGAGTGCTGGAGAGTTGTTTGATGGAATCCAGTCTTTCGTTCAGCAGTCGATCCAGGTTGGCGCTTTGCTCCGGGCTTAACTGGGCATAGGGAATGGGTTCTCCGCCCAGATCGGAATACCATTCCACGGCATCTTCGTTTTTCTGTTTGGGGCGCGAGAACAGCGCGGCGGTACTGGCGGGAAGGTGTTGTCTAAGAATTCGCTGGAGCGGTTCAAATTGAGCCAGCGCGTCGGTGGCGACATACTTATCTGTCAGCGATCGTGCAATACGTTTCATAGCAACCCAATGCAAAGGTGATGGGACTGAAGTCAGGGCAATTGCCGCAGGCTACCACATTTTTTTGGGGTTTTTAGCAAATTTGTCTGCGAATCTGAGCGAATTTTGATCTTTTGATCGCATGGGTATTCAAGTACTATACGTTGACTAATCAGATACATGGATGCGGGGGATTATGGCGGGGGCGCTGTTAAGAAGTGGCAAGTTAGAGTCATATAAGGCACTTGGGGATGACGGCAGACCGGTGTATCGGTCGGCGTTACAGTTGCGTGAAGCGGTGCGTTTGAAGCTTGGCAAAGACGTCGCCAACTGCCTGGCGATTCCCCAGCAGAATGATACCGGCGACAACATCGACTGGTACGCTGCAGATGGCGACGAGGTGATCCCCTGGTCCACCGCCACTGAAGACGAGCGGCAGCAAGCCATCAAGGATCTGGAATTTCTCCAGCAATCCCTGCAAGGGGAAGCGGAGAAAATGAGCCGCAGCGAAAACCGGGAACAGAAGATTTTCGGCCGGTTGTTGGATAAGGTGATCTTTTTTCCTGACAGTCAGCATGTATACCTGGTGAATGACAAGCCGGTGATCACCTTCTGGGGGTTCACCGGTGCCGATGGTGTGATCCCGGCCAATCCCCTGGCCTGCCTGAGTGCGATGGGCACACGCCCCACTGCGCCAGTGACGGAACCCGTGCTGGAGCCCGCGCCACCCCCCATGCCGGTGGCAACCAAAAAGCGCTTTCCCTGGTGGTGGTTGCTGCTGGCGTTACTGCTCTTGTTGGCCCTGCTGTTCCTGTGGCGCAGTTGCGCTGAACCTGAGGTGATCGCACCACCGCTGCCTGAGACGGTGACCGATGAGCCTGTGCCAGAACTGCAAGATCCGGCGCTTCCGCGTCGTACCCTGGTGGATGATGTGGACCGGATCAACGGGACGAATTCAGGGCTGGATTCAGTGAATGATGTGGAAGGGACCGAGCCGTTGGCCGAGACCGAAACACCTGCGGATGAGACGCCCGTTGATCCTGCCCAGAATCCAGAAGAACCCCCGCTAGAAGAACCTCCCTTAGAAGAGCCTCCGCAAGAGGAAGGCCAGGATGAGCCGCAGCCGCCGGAAGACAGCCCCGCGGAGGATCAGGGGCCGTTGCCAGCCCCGGAGGCGCCGCAAACGCCACCCGAGCCGCAGTCCGGGGAACCGCTGCAGTTGGGCGCAGACCAGTTGAAGGATGAGAAAGCCAGTTTCCTGAACGGCAGTTGGAACGCCGGCGCCGGCATTCAGGACGCGGAAACCGGCCGGCCGTTGCAGCTGGAGTACGATTTCTCCGATGGCGAGGGCAAGGTCAAGGTGAAAGACGCGCAGGGCGTGGATTGTGTCGGCAACGTTTCCACCCGCTCCAGCGGCGGCAGTTTGAGTATTGCCTCAGAGGGCGCCGTGAAATGTCCCAATGGGGCCACCTATCGCCTGCCGAACATCGAATGCAAACCGGGCGCAACCTCGAAAGCGGATTGCAGCGGAAGCTATGACGGTGAAAACGCCTTCCCCATGTCGATCAAGCGTCAGTAATGACGGAATAAGGAAACCCTATGCTGCCAACCATTAAAGCATTTGAAGACAAAGTGATTACCCTGATTCAGGGCAGCAGTATTCAGTTTGTCGACTTTGCGGTGAAGCTGGATCTGAAACGTGAGGCCATTGGCGAGTTCGCGCCGCAGATCAGTAATCTGTCTGTGGCCCGGCTGGAATACGATGATCGCAAGGATATTTTTTTCCACCCGTCGCAACCCGGTGAGTCCATCAAACCCTCCATCAGTGTGCCCATCGACCAGTCGCTGAAGCTGCTGTCGGACACCTGGCTGCCGGTGCCGTTCTTCCGTCTGACCCCACCGCGGCGGTTTGCCGAAGGGCCCACCAACTGGGCGCGGGCGCGGATTCGTGAACTGGCAGAAGGCGAGGACCGGGTCGGTAACACCCATTGGATCACCATTGCTTTTGATACCCAGGTGTTTGACGTGTTGCGGGACACGTCCTATCTGGCCCCGACCCGGGATGATGTGAGTGCCGGGCATGTGTTCAGCCTGGCCCACCGTGCCAATGAAATGGGCTGGTTTCTGGAATTGCCCTGGGTCAACAGTTGGCTGCAGGAGGTGTTCTCGGAACAGGCCGGCTCCCGCTTTGGCATGCAGGAGGATGACATTGAGGACGAGTGTAAGGAGTTCTACTACCAGGCCCATTATCTCAACCTGCTGTATCTGATCGGCAGCAAACTGCCGGATCACGAATACAAGATCACCACCAACACCGCCACCGACCTGGAGAAACCCATTCCGGTGGACATGGTGCTGGATGTGGGCAACTCCCGCACCTGTGGCATCCTCATTGAAAATCATCCCCAGGAAAAGGATACGTTGCACAAGCGCTATGAGCTGGAGTTGAGGGACTTAACCAATCCGTCCCAGGTGTATTCGGAGCCATTCGAAAGCCGGGTGGAATTCAGTCAGGCAAATTTCGGCAAGGATCATTATTCGGTACAAAGCGGTCGCAGTAATGCGTTCCTGTGGCCCACCATCGTGCGGGTGGGGGCCGAAGCTCGGCGCCTAGCGAGCCAGCGCAAAGGCACAGAGGGCTCCACCGGATTATCCAGCCCGAAACGCTATCTGTGGGATGAAAACAATTACGAGCCCGGCTGGCGTTTCAATTGCGCGTTTGTGAAGTCTGACTCCGAACCCTATGCCACCGCGGCGCCGGTGGCGAACCTGATCAACGAGCAGGGGGAAGCCTTGTTTGCGGTGCCGGAAGCGGACCGCCTGCCGGTGTTCCGGCCGCATTATTCCCGCAGCTCGGTGATGACGTCCATGTTGTCGGAGGTGATCGCCCAGGCTCTGATGCAAATCAACAGCCCCAGCCAGCGCAATAAAATGAGCCATGCGCAGATGCCGCGCCATTTGCGCACCATCGTGTTGACCGTGCCGCCCTCCATGCCCAAACCGGAAAAGGAAATTCTGCGCAAACGGGTGGAGCAGGCGCTGGGTATTGTCTGGAAGAGCCTGGGCTGGCATCCGGAAGATGAAGACATGGATGAAGAGGGTAAGCAAAAAGCTTGGCCTGCTTTTCCGGATGTGCACATCCAATGGGACGAAGCCACCTGCGGACAGGTGGTGTATCTGTTCAGTGAAATCCAGAACAACTTTGCCGGTCGCCGCGAGGAGTTTTTTGCCACTCTGGCCCGGCAGGGCGGCAAAAAACTGACCATTGCCTCCATCGACATCGGCGGCGGCACCACGGATCTGGTGGTCAACGATTATGGCCTGGATGACGACCGCAGCAGTAACGCCTTTATCGTGCCGGAACAGCGCTTCCGCGATGGCTTTAAAGTGGCCGGGGATGACATCCTGCTGGAAATGCTGCAATTGTTTGTGGTGCCGGTGTTGGCGCAGCGCCTGAAGGAAGCCGGAATTCGTGATCCGCAGCCATTGTTGTCACGGCTGATTGGCAGTGAGCCGGTGGTGGTGCAGGAGGCGGTGCTGCGGCAGCAACTGTCATTGCAGATTCTGAGCCCTATTGGTTTGGAAATGTTGTCCGCCTATGAAAAGTTCGATCCCATTGAGCCGGGCAACCTGGGCGCGGTCACCATTGGTGACTTTATCTCCCGTTATGAACACCCAACGGATCGCGTGCTGCATTATTTCAATAACGCGGTGATGACCCATCCTGAGTGCACGGTGGCGGAGTTCAACATCCTCAATGTGGAGCTGCCCATCAATCTGCGCAAGGTGCACGAGGCGTTCCTGAAGGGTCGCTTCAATATTTGTAAAACCCTGAAAGCACTGGGTGAGATTGTGTATTACTACCAGTGTGATGTGCTGTTACTGACCGGCAGACCCTCCCGCCTGCCCGGGGTGCAGGCGGTATTGAAATCCCTGCTGCCAGTGCCGGTGAATCGGATTTTTCCTTTGCACGGCTATCGCGCCGGAGGCTGGTATCCCTTCCATAAGCAGGGGCGCATAGACGACCCCAAAACCACCGCGGCTGTGGGGGCCATGTTGTGTGCCATGGCGCCTAACCTGTCCCAGTTTTTCTTCCGGGCGGCGGCGTTGAAACCCTATTCCACCGTGCGCCACCTGGGTCTGATCGACAACAACAACATGCTGAAGAACAGTAACGTGTTCTATGAGGATATCGATCTGGATGACCCGGATTACGAATTGCCGGAAACCAGCTTTGAAGTGCGTGGGCCCATGCGCCTGGGCTTCCGTCAATTGGGTGCTGAACGTTGGGGGGCGGCACCGCTGTACACCCTGAGCATCGAAGACGACAAAGTGAAGCGGCAAATGGCGGAGCAGGGCACGGTGCTGAAAGTGCGCCTGCGGAATGAACGCAGTCGCCGTGGCGATGCCGCGGGCACTGAGAAGTTTGTGATTGTGGCGGTGGAGTCGGATGCCGGGGCGGTGAAAACCAAAAGCCTGAAGCTGCAACTCAACACCCTTACGGACGCCGGGCTGGGCGAAACTCAATATTGGTTGGATAGTGGAAGCGTAATTCGATGAGCAATATCAACGCCGAACAATTAACCCAGCGCTGGGCCTCCATTCGGGATGCGGCCGGTGAAGCGGTCAGTTGGGTTGAGAAAGTAAGAGTCAACGCACCACGGCTGGACAACGAGGCCGATCACCTGATTCTGCGTCTGCGCAAAGCCCGCAATATGGCGCGGCGTTTAGGCACGGTTTCCAATCGACCCATGACGGTGGGGTTTTTCGGCCTCTCCCAGGCCGGTAAATCCTATCTGATCTCGGCCCTGGCGGCCGGTGACAACGGCAAGCTGGAAACCCAGTACGGTCCTCAACGACTGGACTTTATTGATCATGTGAATCCCCCCGGGGGCGGTAAGGAAGCCACCGGCTTGGTGACCCGCTTCAGCCGTACCGCCAACGCCGGGCCCGCGGATTTTCCCATCGAGCTGAAGTTGTTTTCCGAAGCGGATCTGGTGAAGGTGTTCACCAACTCTTTCTTCAAAGATTTCAATCACGAGAAGTTCAATTACGACTACAACGACCAGCACATCCGCACCAAGCTGAAGGCGTTGTCGCAGCGCAAGCAGGCGGCCCCCTGTAAAGGCATCAACGAAGACGATGTGGTGGATATCTGGGATTATCTCAGCGATCGGTTTTCTTCCACTTCAAGAGCGTTGTCCGGATATTACTGGCCGACGGCGGTGGGGCTGGCGCCTTATTTGTCGGCCCGGGATCGTGCAGAGCTGTTTTCGATTTTGTGGGGTGAGATCCCGGAATTTTCGGAGACCTACGTACAGTTTTCCACACTGCTGGACAGCCTGAACAACGCCGATACCGTTTATGCACCGCTGGAGGCGCTGGTGTCTGCCACGCCACAGGGCACTTTGTCCCAGGCGGACAGCATAATGAACGTGGACATGCTCGGCCGTATCGGTACCAGCGACGACCACTCGTTGTCGGTGTGCCCCGTTGTGGCAGCTGAGGTGCTGGCCCCGGTGAGTGTGTCGGCGGCCATGCTGGCGGCGCTGACGGTGGAAATGGTGTTCCCCCTGGTGGAAAAAACCAAGGAGCCCATTTTTGAAGACGTGGACCTGCTGGATTTTCCGGGGTATCGCGGCCGCAAGGATCACGGTTCCATTGATGAAATGCGCAGCTCCGCAGCCAAGGCCGGCGTCAATCCGGTATCGGAATTGTTGCTGCGGGGCAAGGTGGCCTATCTGTTTGAGCGCTACACGGATTCCCAGGAGATGAACATCCTGATTGTGTGTACACCGTCGGACAAGCAGTCTGATGTGGAAGACGTGGGGCCGGTGCTGACGGAGTGGATCAACCGCACCCAGGGGGAAACGCCCGACGTGCGCGCCAAGCGGCAATCCGGCTTGCTGTGGGCCGTCACCATGTTCGACAAGCGGGTGGTGAATCAGCTCAACATGAGCGAGGAGAATCTGCCCGGTGCCTGGGACGGCATGATGAAAGCCGCCATGCTGGAGAAATTCGGTTCCTTTGCCTGGATGCAGGAGTGGGTGGATCAAAAGCCATTCGCCAATACCTTCCTGGTGCGCAAGCCCGGTTTTCCGGTGGCGTTTCTGGAGCTGGAAGGCGCCCGCGAAATCGGCGTGGCCGCCTCTGCCAAGCCACAGCTGGAGATCATGAAGCGTACCTTTGCCCATGAGGAAAACGTGAAGCAGCACGTCTGCGACCCGGAAGCCGCCTGGGAAGCCATGCTGGCGGCAAACGACGGTGGTATTGGCCGGGTGGCGGCGTACCTGAAAACCGTGGCGTTGCAATCGGTGAAGCTGGAGCGTTTGAACGAGCAGTTGCAGAATCTGTTGCACGACCTGGTGGATCTGCGCCTGAGTCCCTGGTTCATGTCCGAAGGCGCCAGCGAAGTGGAGAAGAAAAAGAAGCTGGCTCAGCAGGTGTTCGATGAGGTGAAACCCAGAATCATGCTGCTGGGGGAGTTTATGGCACGCCTGCAATTGCCGGAGGACATGCTGCGATCCCTGTACCTGCGGGTGGATGATGAGATGGCGGCCCAGTCCCAGGCCTCGGATCCGGTGGCGGCGGAAGATGATGGTGCCATCTCCATCGGCGGTGATTTTCTCAATATGGATTTCGACATGGATTTGAGCGGTGCCTCCGACGCCTCCGCCCTGGAAGAGACGCCTACCCAGACCACCAGTTCCGGTGATGCCCAGTTTGCGAAAGCCGTGGTGCGGGAATGGATCAATCACATCCGCAGCATCACAGAACAGCACAGTCTGATCCGTTATCTGGGATTCCCGGTGGGCAGCGTGGAAGCCATTGTGGATGAACTGGTGACGGCGGCAAACCGCTTGAACCTGGAGGCCATGCTGCTGCGCACCGTGGGCCAGGTGGATCAAGATGCCACCAAGCGGGACCTGCTGGTGGAGCGGCAAATTCTGGCCGTGCGCACGCAACTGGGTGACTTTATTGCCTGGTTGGGATTTCTGGGCATGGCGCTGGAGCAGCGGCCGGCCAGCCTGGTGAATCGCGGCACCAAAATTTTCCAGCCGCCGGCGGCCATCGCCAACGGCAAGTTGCCGGAACTCACCCCGCAACCCTATAACTTTTCCGCGGCCTATCTGGCGGACTGGCTGGTGGCGTTCTCCCAGGTGGCCCAAGCCAATGCCGGTCACAGCGCAGGGCGTGAAATCACCCCGGATCAGAATCAGCAGTTGGGTTTGATCATCGGCAAATTCACCGCCAGTGAGTGTTAGGAGTTAATGACAGCATAATGTTAAGAATCGAATTGCATCCCTCCGCCCGGGGGCCCGGCTACGGCGACATCAAAATCAAGGGCTGGAGCCAGGGTGAAGACGACCTGGAGTTATCGATACAACGCAATCAGGATGAGCGTTATCTGGCGGTCAGCGGCGACTGGACCACGTCACAGGAGTGGCACAGCATCGCCGGGCTCAGCTTCACCGATGAGTTATTGCAAGGCACCGTGGGCCCCTGGCTGATTGATCCGCTGGTGAAGAACTCCCAATCCCAATTTCGCCTGGAGCTGAAATGCGGCAGTCACGTGGATGTGGGTGGGGTGTTGATCCGGGGCAATATTCTGTCCTCAGAAGCGGCCAGGTCCACTGTGCCTCCGGAGCCGGCGCCTCCAGCGCCCCCGCCGGTCAGCGTGCCCGAGCCCGAGCCCGAACCGCCAGCACCGGAACCCATTCCCGAGCCCGAACCGCCGGCGCCGGAACCTGAGGAAGAAAAGGAAGCGCAGGAAGCCGAGCCACCGACGCCTGTGCCACCCCCGGTGGTGGAGCCGCCTGCGGCTGAACCGACGCAAAAGAAATCCAAATGGCCCTGGGTTCTGGGGGTGTTGCTGTTGTTGGCGATCCTGGCCGGGCTGGCCTGGTTTTTCCTGTTAAAGGATAAGTCCACCTTGAGCGGTGACAATGGCGCCAATCCCAGCGTCGTTGGCGAGTGCAGCGTCGAATCACTCAACGATCTGGACGACCTGTTGTTTGTGCAGGGCTGCCTGAGAAGCGCACCGGACCCGGATGCTGTGTTCGCCGTGATTGACATGGCCAAGCAAGCAGAACGTTGTGGTGTGGTGCAGCGCATCTATGCCTTCAAAGCCCAGGGTGGGGATGCGGATGTGGCGCTGGCCTATGGCAAGGAATACGATCCGAAATACCACCAGGAAGGTGGCTGTATTGACAAACCGGATGGGGAAACGGCCATCTATTGGTACGAAATGGTACTCGAGCGTGACGCTGAAAATGCGTTTGCCAAAGAGCGTATCCAAGCATTGAGGCCCTGAGCACCGAGGAACCTGTTTACATGAAACACATTGCACATCGAATGGCCGCTGCGATCCTGAATCCTGTCCGGTTGACCCCGCTGATTCTGGCCCCTGTCGTGTTGGGGGCCAGTCTGTTCAGTGCTCACCATGCTCATGGGGCAACCCCGCTCAAAGTGGAAAACAAAACCTCCATCTATCAGCGGGTATTGACCGTGCCCGGCTGCGAGCTGGCGGAGCAGATGAGCAGCCGCAGCGGTAAGCCGCAGCCGGCTTTCACCCGTTTTTATGTCTACCAGCGACAGGAGTTCAACGGCGCAAAGTGGTTGCAGGTGGGCCCCGACAGTTATGGCAACACCAGCGGCTGGATGAAGGCAGACTGCACGGTGCCCTGGAATATGCAAATGACCCTGGCCTTCACCAATCCGGCGGACCGCCACCCTCTGCTGTTTTTTAAAGATCGGGCGCCATTGGATGACCTGTTCGCCGAGGAGGAGCCAGAGGCGCCTTTCCAGGCCATTTTGCAGGCAGTGGACACCAAGGGGCGGCATCCGCAGGTGGTTTCCCGCGAGCCGGAATACCAGGTCAGCCTGGAAGAAAATTTTTATCTGTTACCGGTGATGGAAGCGGAAGAAACCTTCACTGAGCAGGGCTATCGGGCCCGGATTCTGAAAGTGGCGTCGGTTTCCAAACAGGACGGCGCCGGTGCCAAGTCCGCTACCAACGGCAATGCCAAACCCAAGGCCAGCAATGAAAACGCGAAAAACCTGTTCAAGGGCTTTTCCGCCTCCATCGTGTTTGTGATTGATTCCACCATCTCCATGGGCCCGTACATCGAACGCACCAAAGAGGCAATCAACAGCATCTATCAGGTGATTGAAAAGAAAGAGCTGCTGGACAAGGTGAAGTTCGGGCTGGTGGCCTATCGTTCCAGCGTGGCGGCGGCCCCCGGTTTGGAATACGTGTCAAAAATGTATGTGGACCCGGTGACGGTCAAGGACGGCAAGGATTTTCTGGAGAAAGTGAAAACCCTGAAGCCGGCCTCGGTTTCCAGCAAGACGTTTAATGAAGACGCCTATGCCGGTGTCATGCAGGCCCTGGATGATATTAAGTGGAACGAGTTTGGCGCCCGCTACCTGATTCTGGTGACGGACGCCGGCGCGCTGGACGGGGACGACGCGCTGTCCGGCACCGGGCTTAGTGCCAGCCAGGTGAAGCTGGAGGCGGACTATCGTGGGGTGGCCATCTATGCCCTGCACCTGAAAACCTCCAGTGGGAAAAATAATCACGCTGAAGCAGAACAGCAATATTCCGAGCTGACCCACAATGCTGTTCTTAACAAGCCCCTCTACTTCCCGGTGGAAGCCGGAGATGTGGATCGTTTCGGCCGCAAGGTGGATGCCCTGGCGGAAGCCATCGCCGCCCAGGTGAAACTGGCCTACTCCGGTGAGCAGGCGGCGGGCAGTGCCTTGAATGCCAATCCGGAATACGGCCGCTGCAAAAAGCCTGCGCCACCGGTGAGTGCGGACAATACCGAAGACGAACAGCTGCTGCAGGACACCTTGTTGCTCGGGCACGCCATGCAGTTGGCTTACCTGGGGGAAGTCACCGGGGCGAAGGCCCCCAATGTGTTTGAAGGCTGGATCAGCGATCGCGATATTGTCGAGCAGACCAAGCCCACGGTGGATGTGCGGGTGCTGTTAACCAAAAGTCAGCTGAGTGATCTCAGCGACATTGTGAAGCAGATCGCTGACGCCGCCAACCAGGGTTTGATCTCGCCCACCGACATGTTCAAGAAACTGCAGTCCTTGTCTGCCACCATGGGTAAGGACGCGAATCAGGTCAAGCAGGTGGAATCCACCGCCCTCAGCGAAATGGGGTTGATGGGGGAGTATATTGAAGGCCTGCCTTATCTGAGTGAAGTGCTCATGCTGGATGAAGAAACCTGGAAAAGCTGGAGCGGCCTGCAACAGGAAAAATTCATCCGGCGCCTGAACACCAAGCTGAAATATTATCGCAAGTACAACGACGATGTGGATCGCTGGGTGTCGCTGGCGGAGGGCAGTGATCCCCGTGAGCATGTCTATCCGGTGCCACTGGAAATGTTGCCCTGAGTGATGCTGGAGATCGCGGGGCTCAACAAGACCAGGGGGCAGGGTGGCGATGCCTTTTCCATCCAGCTCCCCAGCCTGCAGCTGGCGCAGGGACAAACCCTGGCCATCGCCGGCTTGAGCGGCACCGGAAAAAGCACCCTTCTGGAAATGATCGGCCTGGTCCTGGCCCCGCACCGTGTTGAACGTTTTCAGTTCACACCATCAAACTCTGCGTCCTCCATCGATATCGCGCAGCTGATCCGGGATTCCCGTCAGGATCAGCTGGCGCAGATTCGGGCCCGTCACATTGGTTTTGTACTGCAGACCGGTGGCTTGCTGCCCTTTCTGACGGTGGCGCAAAATTTATTGCTGCCGCGGCAACTCAATGGCCTGCCGCCCAAAAGCGCGTTGCTGGCGGAGTTGTCGGACGCCCTGGGGGTGACGGAACTGATGGCCCGCAAACCCCGGGAATTGTCTGTGGGCCAGCGGCAACGGGTGGCGTTTGTGCGGGCCTTGTCCCATGAGCCCTCGTTGTTGCTGGCGGATGAACCCACGGCTGCACTGGACCCCTACCATGGCCAGCGTCTGTTCGAGAAAATGTTGGATGTGGTGGGCCGCCATCAGGTCAGTGCGATCGTGGTGACCCACAACGAAGCGCTGATCGAACAATTTGGATTGCCGGTCCTGCGTGGTGACCATCTGACGGGCGCTGCTGGCAGCGGCGCGGTGTTTGGTTAAATGCGCCGTTTGCAGCACATAGGCCTAATCTGGGGTCTGGCATTGAAGGACCTGTGGAATGATAAGTTTGTGTCCCTGTGTGTGGTGGCCTCGCTGGTGGCGGTGATCGCCCCGTTGATGTTGTTGTTCGGGCTGAAGAACGGCGTGGTGACCCAGCTGCGGCAGGAGCTGTTGAGTAACCCGGAAATCCGCGCGGTGAAAATCGTGGGCAATCACCGCCTGACCCGGGACTGGATCGCAGCACTGCAAGCACAGTCCACCGTCGGGTTTGTGATGCCCATGACCCGCTCCCTGAACCTGGAAGTGAGTTTACTCAAAGACCATCGGCATTTTCTGGAGAACGTGGAGTTACTGCCCTCCGGCGCGGGAGACCCGCTGTTGCAATCCAGGGATACGATATTGGCGCCGCCGCAAGGCCGAGACGAGATTGTCATCAGCCAAGCCGTTGCCACCCGCTTGGGCGTGCAGCCCGGGGAGACAGTGCAGCTGGTGGTGGTGCGGCAATTGGATGGGCAGCGCGAGCGCGGCAAACGGGAATTGGTGGTGGTGGCCATCGTGCCCCAGGAGGTCTTCCCCCGGCCGGTGGCGTTGGTGTCGTTGGCATTGCTGGTGGCGATTGAAGATTTCAAGGACGGCTATCGGGTGGATGCCTTTGGGGTCACCACCGGCCGACTGCAGGAGGCCGAGCGTACTCAATTTGCCAAAGTGCGCCTGTACGCAAACACCCTGGACGATGTGGCGCATTTGGATGATTGGCTTGGCGGTCACAATATCGATGCGCTGACACAGCGCTCGGAGATTGAATCGGTGAAAGCGGTTGATCGCTTGTTGACCATCATCTTCAGCATCATCGCCTGGACGGCGGTGTTAGGCGCGGTGGCTGCGCTCATTGGTGCCTTGCTGTCCAATATCGACCGTAAACGGAAAAGCCTGGCCATGTTGCGCTTGATGGGATTGATTGGGCACGATATCGTATTCTTCATCATGGCGCAGACCACGGTGTTGGCCGGCATCGCCTTTGTGGTGGCGTTGTTCCTGTTCGGTATTGGGCAGGCCACATTCGACCAGGCCTTGGCGAGTTATCTGCCGCAGTCGGCCTATGTGTGTTATCTGGGCCCGATGGATCTGGCGGTTGCGTTTGCCGCAACGCTGGTCCTGGCTGCCATTGTTTCAAGTTTAGGGGGGCTCCGTGCACTTAACGTTGAACCGTCGGAAAGCCTGCGGGATTTCTGATTTCATTTTATTGGGATTGTTCTGGTTGCTGTTGTCCGGCAACGGTTATGCAGAGTGGAAAGACAAGTACATCAACCCCGAGCCTGCCGACGGTGATGTGGTGCTGCCCATGCCTTGTGGTGGTGGCATGGTGTTTCGCAAGGTGGAGGTGCCTGCGGAGTCACCCCTGGCAGACTATGGTGTCACTCTGGGACGCGATGGTGATGACTGGGGTTACATCGAATATTCCCGCCCGGCCCACATTGCCGGCAGTTTCAGCAACGCGGATAAGAGCAGCCGTTATTACCTAATTGCCAAGTACGAAACCACAGAGCTGCAATACCAGGCTGTGCATGCGCCGGAATGCGGCAAGGCGGGCATGAAGGGTTTGATGCCCCAGGTGAGCATCAGTTGGTACGATGCCGTGGCCTTTGCCAACGGCTACAACCTGTGGCTGCGGGAGCATCACCTGCAGCAGATTCCCTGGGAGGACGGCAATTACGGCTTTGTGCGATTGCCGACGGAAACCGAGTGGGAATTTGCCGCCCGGGGTGGCCTGGGCGTGACCCAGTCCCAGTTCCGCGACAACACCTTCCCGGTGCCGGAAGGCCTTAATCAATATGCCTGGTATGCGGGCAGCGCATCGGCCAACGGTAAGTTGAATCTGGTGGGGCGTTTGCAACCCAATCCGCTGGGTTTGCACGATATGCTGGGGAACGTGGATGAGATGATGCTGGAGCCGTTCCGTCTTAACAAGCTGGATCGTATGCACGGACAATACGGTGGCTTTGTGGTACGGGGCGGCAATTACCTTACGCCGGCCAGTGAGCTGCGCACGTCGCTGCGGCAGGAGAACAACTTCTATCAGGATAAACAGGAATACACCGCCAAAACCGTGGGCTTTCGTTTGGTGTTGGTGGCACCATCGCTGACTTCCCGGGAGCGGGTGCTGGCCATAGAGAAGGACTGGAAATCCCTGGGCAAAAGCAAGCCGGCCCAAGGTGCGGACCCGATGAAAGAACTGGAGGCGGTGCAGGCGGGTGTCACCGATCTGGCGCTGAAGAAGAAACTGCAGAAACTGGAGGCGGAGTTGCGGGCCAACACCCAGACCCGGGATGAGCAGATGAACCGGGCCATCCGCTCGAATTTACGGCTAGGCGCGTTTTTGTGCACCAAACTGCAGGACGACGGCAAGTACGTGGATCTTATGAGTGGACTGTACGACCGCCATTGTGGCAGTGCACCGGCCGGAGATGAGCGCTGCCTGAAACGTCGGGAAAGCCTCACCAACAGTGAAAATCTGTTGGAATTCACCTTGCAATATTATGCTGATACGGTGGTGGATACTGGCTTGAACTACGGTAAAGGTGCCATTGAAAAACAGGTGCCGGTGGCCGACAAGGAGCTGGGTGCCCGAGGGGTTTCCAATTTGAAATCCTTCCTGAAGGTGCATTGGCAGAACCTGGAACAGTATATGGATAACGGGCGGGTTTCCCGTCAGCAGTGGCTGGAATCATGCAAAGTCATTTAGAGCCATTTAATGTTTTGAGAACGCAATCAACTTGGGGACGCAATCAACTTGGGGACGTAACATGAACATGCGCATCATCCTGAAATTTGCAGTGGCCTTTGCCCTGGTGCTGCAGTTGGGGTTCACCACCGGCTGTAACAATTCGCCGTTGTCCATGCCGGAGGGTTTGTTCGGCGGCAAGCAAAGTGGCCAGCAGCCGCAGGCTGATCCGCGGCTGCAGAACAGTACTGAAGCCAGCTTCTTCAGCCGCTCCGGATTCGAAGCCTGTATTGGGGGTGCCTTTGTGGGGGCGGTGATCTGCCAGGCCAGTAACGCCAGTGATAAAAACGACTGCATGCTGAAGGCCGCCTTTGTGGGCTGCGGTGTGGCCATGGGGGCGAATTATTATTACGACTATCGTCGCGCTCAATATGCCTCCCAGGAACAGTTGCTGGATGCGATGATCGCCGACGTGCAGGAGGATAACCGCAAACTGCAAAGCCTGAACAACACCGCCAAAACCGTGCTGGCAGAGAACAAAAAGCAGTTGGCAAAGATCAAGAGCGATATCGCCCAGAATAAGGTGGACACCGCTGAGGCCTCCCGTACCTTGCAGGAAGTGGATGCCAATGCCAAGTACCTGAAAACCACCTTGGCCGACCTTAAAAAGCGGGAGCAGGAATGGCGGGAGGTGGCTGCCAAGGAAACCGGTGGTGGCGCCCGCCTGGATGCACTCAACTCCGAAATCAATCGTATGCAACAGCAGATCGCGGTATTGGAATCGGATATCGATGCCCTCTACGGCCAGCGTTCTGCCATTCAACTGGGGTGAACCTGATGAAGAATCTTTTCAAACTGGGTGTGATGTCTGCGGCGGCGGTGTTGGCGGGTTGTGCCATTGATCCTTCCCAGTGCAATACCATGAACGCCGATGCCGGGATGGTCACCAAAGCGCGCTGTGATATTCATGGGGGGTACGCCCACAATGTGCAGCAAAAGCAACTGACCCTGGAAGAGGAACAGCGGTTGAACGCTCTGTTCCGCGAAGTGTATGCGGCGGTGGAGAAAGAAAAATCCGAAGTGCTCATGGAGTATCGCAACAAGCAGTCTGAGTACAAGCAGTTGAATACCGCGCTGCAGAATCTGTTGGGTGAGTTGGAAAAGCGTACCGATGGTAATAAGAAACTGGAACAGGAAATCGCTGACATCAAAGCGGAATTGCTGAAGATGGAATCCGACCGTGATCCGGTGATGATCGAGAAGCAGGCGGAGTTGGAATTCCTGCGCATCCGGGTGACGGAGCTGGAAGAAGTGTTCATTCAGTGAAATGGGGGGCCAGTCTGCTCCTGCTGTGGATGCCCTGCCTGGTATTCGCCACCATTGTGGAGGGAGCAGTCACCGGGGGCGATTCGTTGCAACTGGGTGGGCAATTCATCAAGCTTGCTGTCCCTTTCGCCCGTTCATCGCCCCCCAACACGGTGGGGGCCAATACCTTCAACGATGTCAACCTGTACGGGTTTGATGAGGATCAGAACATCGAAATCACCGCACCCCTGGCGGTGGACATCATGGCGGATGGCAAAGGCTGCGGCGGTAAAAAAGGCGTGATACCTGTCGGTATTACCGTTGCCAGTCACTATGTCTTTTTTGACCCCGCTAAAAAGCAAAGGCAGCAGGGTGAGATCCAGTTTGATTCCATGATCATCGGCGTCATCACCAAGGGAAAGAACCTGGCGCTCAGCGACCACCTAGCCAACACCGGCGTCAACTACCTGAACCCGGGGTTGCGTGGGCTGGAGCCAGCGGACATGGTCACGATCACCGGTTTGCAATCCATATCCGTGAATTGGGTGGCCGGCAGTCCGGGGGATTATATCCGGGTGATCACCGCTTTCTCCCCCGGTGCGGCCGAGCCGATCCGGGCCAATGAACGCTAGTGACCGGCCTCAACCCACCGTACTCTCCACTCTCCACTCACAAGGCATCAATAAAGCGACCGCTGTTTTTTCTGCAGGGGGCGGTGGCATCCAGGCCCCGCACCAGCCATTGCCGGGAGTCCGCCGGATCAATTACCGCATCCAGTTCAAAGTAGCTGGCCAGATAACTGGCTTTACCCTTGCGATAACGGGATGCCACCCGTTCTTCAAAAAAAGCCTGCCGCGCCGCCTACCGGGACTGGGAAGGCGCTGCGGCCAATATCAGCAAGGCCGCGGAATTACTCCATCTTTTTATTGATGACTCAATCGATGAAAAACAGCCTTTTGGTGCTGTAAAACGGAAGGCTCAAAAGCTGCTTAAAAGTCGGGATATCGAGTCATTGTGCCTGTACCTCAACAAACAAAAAAGAGCACTCGATGATTATCATTGGGAATACTATGATCAGCAGAAACCCTTTCTGGAAAAGGTCTTACGACCCATATTCCTGTGCCTGGACTTCCAGGGCACTGAGAAAACACAAGCGCTTGTAGCGCAACTGGCCACTACCAAAGATGAGTTAAGTACCGGTATCACTCTCCATACAATGGATCGGCGACCTATCCAGCCAAGGCAAAAGGATTACCTTGTTGATGAGGTAGGCAAGGTCTCACCAGATCGCTTTGAATGGCTTCTGTATTTACAGATTCCAAACAAGTTGAATGGACAACTTTATCTCCCGACGGTCATTAAGTTCCGTTCACTCCAGGATGATCTGGTAAACAATGAGCGCTGGAAAAGCAAAAATAAACTTATACAGCAGTCCATGCTACCTCGCCTTATGGAGAAACCCTCTCGATTAATTGAGTCGCTATCCAACGATCTCAACAACGAGTTGGCACGGGTTAGTCAACGCATCGAGGATGGTGATAACCAGAATGTCATCCTGCGTAATCGTACCGGCAAAACCCAATGGCGATTGCCTTCAACCAGTGTTAAAAGCATGCTTAACAATCCCTTTTTCGATTTACTAAAACCGATCAATATCGCTGATGTATTGCGCTATGTTGATCAGGAGACCAACTTTCTAGATCATTTTGAACACGTACTGCCAGTGCAATGAAAAGGGCGTGCCAATGTAAATGATTTGTTGGCTGTGATTATTGGCAATGGTACCAATTACGGTTTGTATGGTATGGCCAATATCTCCGACCGGGCGTATGACCAACTAAAGGGGACCTCTATAAATCCAGAATTTGATCGTTGAAACTTTAAATTACGGTAGCTGTTGGAAAAATATCACACTGCAT
>NZXG01000002.1 GCA_002701845.1 Pseudomonadales bacterium | reverse complement strand
CGAAAAAGCCTGCTTGCATAGTGATGGTGACCTATTTGATGCGATGGTGGTATTTTACTTTAATCGGGGCAATTTTTAGAGGTGCCCTTATGTTGATTTCGCTGATTCGTCCGGGCAGGACATTGATGGTCAGAGTGTGATTGTCGATGGCGTCGGGCACCACAAACACCTGATTAAACGTCAGCCCCTGCTCCTGGTAAGCCTGGGCCAGAGTATCCGCCAGCCGGTGCATATCCGCTACGCTCATCCATGGATCCATGTTGGCATATGCGGCCTTCAGGCGCGCGTTGAGGAAGGCTTCGGTGACGCCGTATTGGGGAAACAGGGTTTCGCCTTTCAGTTGAATGCGTTTGATCAGTACTTTACCGTCCACCACCAGTTCCGGCGAAGCGATGTCAGCGGGTGTCCGGGCCTGTATGCCCGCGGGCAGTACGGTTATCGCCAGCAATAGAATCGCTGTTGCCCGCCGCCGCAACCATGACCCTGGATTGGCGCCGGTTCCGGGCCGCGTGAGGCGCTGATGATACCCGATCAGGGGGAGCAGAATATTGATAGTGAATTTACCGCAAACTGTGCATTATTTGTTTATACTCAAACGAAGTATATAAGTCATTTCAATAAATGTAGCAAAGCCTGGCATGGGGGCAGAGTCCCTGCTGACGGATATGGGTAACGTCACGGAGAAAACTCACCAGTCGCGATCTTTGTAAGCCACTATGATTCAATTCAAGCAATTAAAAATAAAAACCAAGCTGATCGTAGTGGTGCTGCTGACCTCCACCATGGGCCTGCTGTTTACCGGTGTGGGCGTGATGGCCTATGACCGGATGAAACAGGAAGAGATCCTGGCTGAGGAAATGTCGATACTGGCCAGGGTGATTGCCTCCCGCAGTGCCGCTGCGCTCAGTTTCCGGGACCAGCCCCGGGCGGCAGACAACCTTTCCTCGTTACTGGTGCGGGAATCCGTGGTGCTGGCCTGTATGTATGATATGGAACAGCAGGTGTTTGCCAGGGTGGGGCGTGATTCAGCGGCCTCTCTGGCATGCCCGAGCCCGCCCAGAACTCCTGGCGAATACTTTGAGCAGGGCTTTCTTGATGCCTATCAGGCCATCGAGCTCAACGGGCTGGGTATTGGCAGTGTTCTGGTCCGCACCAGCCTGGTGGATCTGGACCGCCGTCTGCAGAGCCAGCTTGTGGTCAGTGTGGGAATACTGGGCATCTCCCTCTTGATGGCGTTTCTGTTGACCCAGAGGTTACAAAAGGCGATTTACGAGCCCATCGTCGATCTGGGTAATGTCGCCAACAAGATTTCCGAGCATAGCAACTTTTCCATCCGCGCCACCGCCACCAGTGAAGACGAAATTGGCGATGCCATTCATGCCTTCAACGCCATGCTGGCCAAGATCGAAGCGGACAAGGAGGAGTTGACCCGGCTGGCCTACTACGACCCTCTGACCCAGCTGGCCAATCGGCGGATGTTCAGTGAAAGACTGGTGTTCGCACTGGAGAACGCACGGCGTTCCGCGGAGCGCATGGGCCTGATTTTTCTGGACCTGGATAAATTCAAGGATATCAACGACGAGCTGGGCCACGACATTGGGGATCTGCTGCTGAAAGCGGTGGCCAAGCGGCTGCAGGCCGCGCTGCCCGACAATGCCAGTGCTTTTCGTTTGGGGGGGGATGAATTTACCGTGCTGATGGTGGGTGTTACCGAGGTGGAACTGGAGCGTACCGCGAAAGCGATTCTCGATGAATTCAGTGAACCGCTGATACTGGCGGGTAAGCAGCTCAGCATCTCCTCCAGCATCGGTATTGCCATTTCCGATGGCAATGACAATGTGTCTTCGATTATGAAAAGTGCGGATATTGCTTTGTATCAGGCGAAGGGGTCCGGTCGCAGTAACTACAAACTGTACACTGGAAACTAGGGCCTGTTCACACTATATTGGTAATCTCTGCTGGACCCATTTTTTCGGCCAGCAAGGCAGCAGGAGTGCAGTGTAGTGATTCTACATCAGCGACTGATAACGCAGCTGGACGGAAAAATTGGTCCAGCCCGGAGGGTTGCGACTAAAACGCCGCCACTCGTTGTTGCTCGTCACTTATTTGGCCTGGCCAAACCGCGCTCCTCGCGCCTAGATTGTCGGCGTTTTAGCCGCAACAGTGACTACCAATATAGTGTGAACAGGCCCTAGGAATTATTTATGGCGCGCCGCCCCCAGGCCATCGAAATTTTTGGCGAAACCATTGCCGCCTCCGAGCGCAAAACCTTCAATATTCCCATTGGCCAGTTGTACACCCACACCGACATTGCCATTCCGGTACAGGTGATCAATGGTAAGAGTGGGGGCCCCGTGCTGTTGATCTGTGCCGCCATCCACGGCGATGAACTGAACGGTATCGAAGTGATTCGCCGGGTGCTGGCGGCCCCCTGGCTCAAGAATTTACGGGGCACCCTGATTGCGGTGCCCATGGTCAATGTGCTGGGGATCATACAGCGATCCCGCTACCTGCCGGACCGCCGCGATCTGAACCGCTGCTTTCCCGGCTCGGAAAAAGGTTCCCTGGGGGGGCGGATTGCCAATCTGTTCGTCACTGAAATACTCACCAAATGCCAGTACGCCATTGACCTGCACACCGGCGCCGTGAACCGTTCCAACATGCCGCAGATCCGGGTACACCTGGAGAATGCGGCCGCCGCCGATCTGGCCCAGGCTTTCGGCACCCCCCTGGTGATCGATGCCCCCATCCGCGACGGTTCCCTGCGCGGCGCCGGCGATGACCTGGGTATCCCCATCATCACCTACGAGGCAGGGGAGGCATTGCGCTTCGACGAGCCCGCCATCCGGGTGGGGGTGAAGGGGGTGCGCAATGTAATGATTCACCTGGGCATGCTGCCGGCCCGGCGGGTGCAAAAACCCTTACCGCAAAGTTTCGTGGCCAAATCCTCCAGTTGGGTGCGGGCGCCGGCGGACGGCCTGTTTCGCAGCTCCCTGACGCTGGGGGACCGGGTGACCCGGGGCGACGTGCTGGGCATTATCGACGGGCCTCTGGGCAACTCTGAGATCCCGGTGCAGGCGCCATACGGTGGCATCGTCATCGGCAATACCCGCCTGCCCCTGGTGAACGAGGGTGAGGCCCTGTTGCACCTGGCGCGGTTTGACGACATGGACGACGTGGAAACCGTGGTGGATGAATTCCGCCAGGAATTTGAAAGCAACGGCTATTGATCGCGCAATTGGTATGTTGAGGGTGATTCCGATAAGGTCATGAGTTCGTGTCGGTGAGACGCCGCCTTGCGCAACCCTGGCTGGTACGCCGGTGATGGACCACGCCAACCGCCTCCATGGCAGGGATGCTCATGAAGTACTCAGTCTGCGTATTGCTATCATTTTTCCTTCTCCTCACCGGTTGTGCCCCGGTTTACGATCTGGAAGGCACTGTCAGCGGCCTCAAGGAAGATTCCACTCTGCTGCTGCGGGACGGCAATTGCAACCAACTGGAGCTCACCGCCAATGGTGTCTTCAGTTTTGATCCCGCCAAGTTTCAGGCTGGCCGCGAATTTCAGGTGACGGTTGCGCAACAGCCCGCCGGGCTGGAATGCCGGGTGGCCAACAGCCAGGGGGTTTTCACGGATGCCAGTATCAGAAACGTGGAAGTGGTATGCCGGCCCCCGGGTGTCAGCGTCAATCTGTGTGCGGCGGAGGTTAAATCCACCGGGGACTACCAATTGCAAAGCGTGGCTCCGGTACTGGGGGCCAATCTCGGTGGCTCTGGTTTTGTGCAGTTGGATGCCGATGATGACGGTTATCCCGAAATACTGGTGGGTAGCAGTTACCAACCGCTTGATTTCGATGATATCGAGGAAAAAACCGAACCCAACACCAGCTTCGTACTCCTGGAATACAATGCTGATAGTGGCGACTATCGAAAGCTGTGTCAGAAGCTCTATGTCGACACCACCATTCAACAAACCATTGCGTTCACTAATGAGCGTTATACGGCGGCCAGCCTGTTGGCGCTGGGCAATGGTCAGATCGAAGTCATCAATCACCGTGCCGGCCAAATTATTACCCGCTTCGTGTCCGGGGCAGAGGAAATACGGGACCTGGAATTGGCGGACGCTGACAACGATGGTGACGTCGAAATTATAGTAGTGGGACCGGATTCACTGCGACTCTTTAACGCCAACAGCTTTGAATTCGAGCAGGCGCTGGCGGTGAATGTGTGGGGCCGGTTGGCGGTGGGTTCATTCACCCAGACGGACCGGGTGCAGTTGGTGGGCTCTAACGGTCAGGTCCTGGAGGTTGCAGGAAGTGAGATGGATGTGATTTGGGATTTCAGTGATCAGGCGCGTGGTGTCTGGCTCCAGGCCGGCGATTTGGACGGTGATGGTCTTGATGAGCTCGTAACTGCAGCAACTGGAGGGTTTCAGGTTGCAGCGTGGAACGTGGACACCCAGAGTCTTCTTTGGGAGAGTATTAAGCCAGGCCCAACACCCGACTACCTGGAAAGGTGGATGGTTGTGACGGACGTGAAAGACGTTAACGGCGACGGCCTGGAAGACGTGGTGGTGGCTGATGAATGGTGGAGTGATGCGGGCATCCTCGATGGCGGAACCGGCGAAGTGTTGTGGTGGCAAGCGGAAAACGATACCGGCTCCGGCCTCAGTGATGTATTGGTCGCGGACCTGGACCGTGACGGCCGGCTGGAGGTGCTGTGGAACAGCGGCTTTGATTCCCAGCGTTATGGCGGCCGTATCTGGCGCTGGCTGGAGTTTGAGGACTATTTGTACGTGGATGAGGTGGCCACCGAAACCCGAGAGTGGAAAACGGCGGGTATAACCGGCCCTTATACCGCGGCGGCATTTGGCGATATTAATAACGACGGGGTGAATGACCGCGTCTTCGCGTCCCAGGTCAGCGAGTTAGGCCATGAGGATGGATTCATATATGGGATCAGCGCAGTCGACGATCAGTTGCTTTGGCAGAGCGACCCCGAGGCCATGGGCGAGGGTAGGGCCTTTGACCTGGGTATCACCGACCTGGAGTTACAGGATTTAAATGCCGATGCTGCGGAGGATGTCCTGGTGATATCCGACAGTGACTTATATCTTCTGAGTGGCCTGGATGGCAGCGTTTTGCGGGAAGCCGGCCTGGACTTTTCCCTGGCTTTTTCCATGGCGCTGGCGGATCTGAACGGAGACGGCATGGATCAACTTGTACTGGCCGGTGTGCAGGACAATGGCCGAAGCTGTTTATATCAGGTGGACGTGCTGACCGATGCCAGTGAGCAGGTGGGGCCCTGCTTTGGCGATACCAACGGCGAGCGTATTCTTTCCATGGAATTGTTGGATCTCAATGGCGATGGTCAGCGGGAAGTGATTGCCCGCAGCGATCAGGTTTTCATCATTGATCTCGCCAATGGTGTGCAGAGTGAGACCACCGCCAGCAACTTCACCGCGCTGACGGTATCGCTGATCCAGGCCTATGCCGCGGACACCGAGGGTGACCTGTACACTTTGAACGCCAATGGCGGCACCAGTTTGGTAACCGGCCTGTGCGATGGTCCGGTGGAAGCGTTGGCGGCGGTTACGGATGATCGGATAGCGTTTACTTGCGGCGGGCGTTTAGGATTGTACTGCCTGGCGGACCAGACTGTGCGCTGGCAGACCGCAGAACCTATCGATCCCCGCCTGGGGCAGTACGATGCGATGGCGCATGGCCTGGTGGACGGTCGTAGTGCGTTGCTGGTGGGCGGTACCACCATGCATTATTTTGTGGAGAATTGATATCCGGTAGCGTAAGGAAGCGGAGGGAAAGGGGGCTTACTCCCCCCGCTCCCGCGCCACCGCCCGATAGCCGATGTCGTCGCGGTAATACACGTCACTCCA
Source organism: Pseudomonadales bacterium (assembly GCA_002701845.1). Lineage (GTDB taxonomy): Bacteria > Pseudomonadota > Gammaproteobacteria > Pseudomonadales > Ketobacteraceae > Ketobacter. Next base: position 138,446 of record NZXG01000002.1, on the reverse strand, counting down.
GTTGATCTGCTTGGCCAGATCATAGGCCCGGGCCTGGGCCTCGGCCACGGTGGAACCCAAGGCCACCGCGCACAGCACCCGGCCGCCATTGGTTTTCACCCGGTCCCCTTCCAACAGAGTGCCGGCGTGAAACACCTTGCTGATCTCCTGCTCGCTCTCCGGCAGGCCAAAAATAAAATCGCCCTTGTTGTACTGATCCGGATAACCACCGGCGGCCATCACCACCCCCAGGGCCGGGCGCTCATCCCATTGGGCCTCGGCCTGATCCAGCTTTCCATCCAGGGCCAGGTTGCACAGCTCCACCAGGTCGGAACGCAGCCGCATCATAATGGGCTGCGTTTCGGGATCGCCAAAGCGGCAGTTGTACTCCAGCACCTTGGGGGTGCCGTCGGGGCCGATCATCAGCCCGGCGTACAAAAAGCCGGTGTACTCATTGCCTTCCGCCGCCATGCCTTTCACGGTGGGGTAGATCACTTCGTTCATCACCCGTTCCTGAATCTCCGGGGTGACCACCGGCGCCGGGGAATAGGCCCCCATACCGCCGGTGTTGGGGCCCTGATCGCCATTGTCGCGGGCCTTGTGGTCCTGGGAGGTGGCCATGGGCAGCACATTTTTACCGTCCACCATGCAGATGAAGCTGGCTTCCTCCCCCTGCAGAAACTCCTCGATCACCACCCGGCTGCCGGCGTCGCCGAATTTGTTCCCCGCCAGCATGTCCTCGATGGCGGCAATGGCCTCGGCTTCGGTCTGCGCCAGAATCACGCCTTTGCCGGCGGCCAGGCCGTCGGCTTTCACCACGATGGGCGCGCCCTGTTGTTTCACATAAGCCACGGCTTTGTCGATCTCGGTAAAATTGCCGTAGGCGGCGGTAGGGATATTATGCCGGGCCAGAAAATCCTTGGTGAAGGCCTTGGAGCCTTCCAGTTGGGCGGCGTTTTTGGTGGGGCCGAAACATTTCAGTCCAGCATCACGAAAGGCATCCACCACGCCGGCCACCAGCGGCGCCTCCGGACCCACGATGGTGAGCATCACCGCATGGCCCTGGGCGAAGCGCACCAGCTCATCAATGGCTTCGGCATCGATGTCCACGTTTTCAATATCCGGTTCCAGGGCCGTGCCGGCATTACCCGGCGCCACATACACTTTTTCCACCTGTTGGGATTGGGCCACTTTCCAGGCCAGTGCGTGCTCGCGACCACCGCCGCCGATAATTAAAACGTTCATCACGTATCCTCAACTTGTACGAAAAACTGCGGAGCTGCCCCGGCTACTATGCCCGCTACGAAGCGCAAAAGACCGGGGCGTGGCGGTGAGCCAGTCAGGAACGTCAGCGGCCATGGACGGCCGCTGTCGAGCTCACAGGGACGTGCTCGTAGTGTTTCCTGACTGGCTCACCGCCACGCCTCCTCGATAGCAGAACAGTACCACGATCTTGCGCCCGGAAATAATCCCCGACCCCTTCGGCTAATAGCGCTCCGTAGCCAGTCGCTCCGTAGCCAGCGCCTTAATGCCGGAAATGTCGCATCCCGGTAAACACCATGGCGATATCCGCCTCATCGGCGGCGGCAATCACTTCCTCATCCCGAATTGAGCCGCCGGGCTGGATCACCGCCCGGATACCCGCCGCGGCGGCGGCGTCGATGCCATCCCGGAACGGGAAGAAAGCGTCGGAGGCCAGCACCGAACCGGCCACGGTCAGGCCTTCATCCTGGGCCTTGATACCGGCGATTTTCGCGCTGTACACCCGGCTCATCTGGCCGGCGCCGATACCAATGGTCTGGCCCGATTTGGCGTAGACAATGGCGTTGGATTTGACGAACTTGGCCACCTGCCAGCAGAACATCAGATCCTGAATCTCGCTGGCGTCCGGGGCTCTTTTGGTAACCACCTTAAGGTCGGATTCATGCACCATGCCGTTGTCGCGATCCTGCACCAACAGGCCGCCGTTGACCCGTTTGTAGTCGAAGCCGGGCAGCCGCTCGCCCCAGGGTTCACAGGTGAGCAGGCGCACATTTTTCTTCTCCGCCACCACGGCCACCGCGGCATCCGAAGCTCCGGGAGCGATGATCACCTCCACGAACTGGCGGTCGATGATGGCACGGGCAGTGGTTTCATCCAGGGGCCGGTTAAAGGCAATGATGCCGCCGAAAGCGGAGGTGGGATCGGTCTGAAAGGCGCGCTCATAGGCGGCATTGATATCCGCCGCCACCGCCACCCCGCAGGGGTTGGCGTGCTTGACGATGACGCAGGCGGGCTCGGCAAAGGATTTCACGCATTCCAGGGCGGCGTCGGTGTCCGCCACATTGTTATAGGAAAGCGCCTTACCCTGCACCTGGGTGGCGGTGCTGACGCTGGGTTCTGCCGGGTTTTTCTCCCGGTAGAAGGCCGCCTTCTGGTGGGGGTTCTCGCCGTAACGCATTTCCTGCACTTTCTGGAACTGGGTGTTGAAGGTGCGGGGGAAGAGGGTCTTGCCGCCCTCTGGCTGCAGACTGCCCAGGTAGTTGGCGATGGCCCCATCATAGGCGGCGGTGTGCTCGAAAGCGGCCAGGGCCAGTTCAAACCGGGTTTGATCACTCACCTGGTTGGCATTGGCCTGCATCTCCTCCAGCACCCGCTGGTAATCGCCGCTGTTCACCACAATGGTGACCCAGGCGTGGTTTTTGGCGGCGGACCGCACCATGGTGGGGCCACCGATATCGATATTTTCGATGGCGGTGGCCAGGTTGCAGTCGGGTTTCGCCACCGCTTGCTCGAAGGGGTACAGGTTTACCGCCACCAGATCGATAGGGGTGATGTCATGCTCGGCCATGGGCTTGTCATCGGTACCCCGGCGCCCCAGAATGCCGCCGTGGACTTTCGGGTGCAGGGTTTTCACCCGGCCGTCCATCATTTCCGGAAACCCGGTATAGTCAGAAACTTCGATGGCCGGTACGCCATTTTCTGTAAGCAGGCGGTAGGTGCCGCCGGTGGAGAGGATTTCCACGCCCATTTCGGTCAGGGCCTGGGCGAATTCAACAATGCCGGTTTTATCGGAGACGCTGATCAGCGCACGTTGGATAGGATTGCTCATGGTGGATGCTGGTACCGTAGCTCAACAGGTGTCTGTATACAGGATACTGGATACAGGGCAATGGGCATCCGCAGGCGGGTACCCCTGAAAAGGGGCGAATTGTAGACGGAAACGTGCCCGGTTTTAAGCCTTGGCGGGCAAAAAACCGGTGGCTGACGGATGGCAGCCACCAGCAAGCACCCCACTCAACCCCCGCAAGGAAGTCGAGTGGCGGTGTTATCTGAATCTGTGACTTCAGATCAGGCCGTACGTCTTCAGCTTTTTCCGCAGGGTGCCGCGGTTCAGGCCCAGCAATACAGAGGCTTTGGTCTGGTTGCCACGGGTGTACTCCATGACGGTTTCCAGCAGTGGGGCTTCCACCTCGGACAGCACCATCTGATACACATCCGTCACCGGCTGGCCGTCCAGGTGCGCAAAGTAATTGCGCAGTGCACGGTGCACGTTGTCACGGAGTGTCTGGCTGTCCTGATCCGAGGTCACCAGGTGTTGCTTCAGATCGGTACTACTGGCTGAAGTGGAGTTGTTGGGAAATGAAGTTTCGCCGTTGATGTTTGTGTCGTTCATGCCGCCATTACCTCTCCCTTGATTAATTGCGCAAAGTATTCCTGAGCACTGGCGAGTTGTTCCGTGGGTTTATCCAAGTGGTTAAAGCTGGATTTAAATTGTGCTCCCATTGGCAGGTGTTATACATACCAACCCAAATGCTTGCGGGCGATACGCACCCCCATGAAGTCGCCGTAAAAGTCGTGCAATCGTTGCAAATGCTCCAGGATCACCGCTGATACCTCCTTATACGACGCTGTTGGAAGCGTTTCCCCTGTATCGAGATAATGCTGGATCTCCCGAAACAACCAGGGGTTTCCCTGTGCGCCCCGTCCGATCATGATGCCATCCGCGCCGGTGTGGCGCAGTACTTCACGGGCACGCTGCGGAGTGGTGATATCACCATTGGCCAGAATCGGGATACTGACAGCCTCCCTGATCCGGGCGATGGTGTCGTACTCCACCTCGCTGTGGTAGCCGCAGGCGCGGGTTCGACCATGAACCGCCAGCGCCTGAATACCGCTATCCTCGGCTATCCGTGCAATGGTCACGCCATTGCGGCGGTCGGGTGACCAGCCGGTGCGGATTTTCAGGGTGACGGGCACGGACACGGCCCCCACCACGGCTTCCAGGATGGATCGAACCAGCACTTCGTCTTTCAGCAGGGCCGATCCAGCCGCTTTTTTGCACACTTTTTTGGCAGGGCATCCCATATTGATGTCCACAATCTGGGCACCATTTGCCGCGCAGGCCTGTGCGGCCTGAGCCATCTGTTCCGGCTCGGTACCGGCGATCTGCACGGACCGGGGTTCCGGTTCATTGCGATGAATCATCCGCAGCCGGGATTTGCGGGAATGCCACAGGCGGGTGTCGCTGGTGAGCATTTCCGCCACCACCATGCCTGCGCCCAGACGCCGGCACAGCAGCCGGAACGGCTGATCCGTGACACCCGCCATGGGGGCCAATACCACCTGGCTGTCCAACGCATAGGGCCCGATTTTGAGGGACGCATTGTTCATTTAAACGCCTAATGGCATTCAGCCATGCTTAAAGTTCGAGCTATGATAGCCGGAAGGCCAGTGGGAATAAACAAGCTGGAGGGCATATTTGTAAAATTTTTCGACTATCCGTGATTTGAACAGTGTTTTTCAGACTTTCCGATCAACCGGACTGTGGTGGAAGGGCCAGCCGGCGGGTCAGCCGGCGTTGGTATTGGGCAGAAACAACAGCTGGTAGTTGACCGCCTCGCGGCCGGGGTCCTGGATTTCCAGGGTCAGATGAATGGGTGTATTGGGGGGCATGGTGGCGCCGGTAAGGGCATCGTCACTGATGTATTCCTCCGGCAGAAAACGTCGGCTGGCCACCGGATCGCCATTGACATCCTCAAAGTTCAACTGCACCACCGGGTAGGGCTGTTCAAACTGAGCCTGGTTTTTAAGGATCACATCGATCACCAGGGCGTTTTTCTCAAACGGGTGGGACCGCACCACCAGATTGGTGCCTACAATTCGGGACACATCGCTTTGCGGTGCCAGCTCGCAGCCCAGCAACCCGCACACCTGTGCCAGGGCCGGCCGCAGTTGCGGGAGTCGTGACAGCTCGTGGAAATGAAAATACGTGTATTGGGCCCCCAGGGACACCACCAGCAGCCCCATGGCCAGGATCCAGACCCAGGCCCGGCTGCGCCGCTCGGGCTGCTCTTCGTAACCGTATTCCAGAGCACTCAGGCGAATCTGCTGATTAATCACATCATCACTGTCCGCAAACAGGTTCTCCGGTGTGAGCTCTTCGTCGGTGAGGGCGTCATCCGCTGTGAAATCCTCCAGCGAAGGTTCCTTGCGGTTGACCGTGGTACTGCCACTGCCCGTGGCGGTCGGCGCTTCATCCAGCAAGCGGAAAAAATCCTCGGTTTCGTCGGTGCGCAGGCTCTCCGGCCGGTTTTCCTTGGCCTGCTTGCGCGCCTCCACCTGTTTGCGTTCTTTCTCTTTGCGGGCCCGTTCAATAATTTCTTTTTTGTCCCGCGACAGTTCCCGGGCGGCGAAGGGGCTGGTGTCCTCCACCGGTTCGTCACTGAGAATGGAAAGCCCCGGGTTGGCGGGTTTGGGGGGGGCCTCGGCGTCTTCCAGTTCCTTCAGCATGGCCTTGGCCCAGGATTCATCGTCCGAGGTTTCCTCGCCGCCAAACTCCTCATCCTCAATATCGCTGATGGCGAAGGGGTCTTCACTGGAAAACCGCCCCAGGCTTAAAAACGTGTCACTGAGTTCGTTGCCCCTGGGTTTTTTCTTTTTTCTCGGAGCCGGCTCCTCGTCCAGGGCAAACGCATTATCGCCGCTGATGATATTGCCCTTGGCCGGAGCGTCGTCTTCTTCTTCCGGGTTATCCTGAATTAACTGTTCCTCTTCGTCGTCCCCCAGTTCCTTCAGCAATTCCTCGGCCCAGGTTTCATCGGCTTTGTCTTTCTGCCGGGATTTGTCTTCCTCATAGCCGAATTCCTCCAGCCGGGATTCCGGATCCAGCCGGGCCCGGTAATCCTCACTGAACACTTCCTCTTCCGAGCCTTCCATATCCAGGTCTTCGGAGTCGTAGGGGTCCAGGCCTTTATCGGATTTCAGGTCGAACGCTTCCTCCACCGGGTCGGGCGGCTTGGTGACCGTGCGCCGCTCCTCCACCACCGAGGTTTTCACAATGTGTTCGGCGGCATGGAATACCTGATAACAGGCACCACAACGCACCGCGCCGCCGGCGATATCCAGTTGCGCCTGGGTCAAGCGGAAGGTGGTACTGCAGTGGGGACACTTGGTGAGCAGATTTTCCGGCATGAAGAGAACCGAGCTTCCTGGGTAACAATTGCTTAATATTACATGGTTTAGGGCTGAACGTTGTGATCTGTTGTTAACTTTAGCCTAATTTCACCCCGGCCAGCCGAACCCAGTCACCATCGGTCACCGGCGGTTCCATGTCAAACAGGGTCTGGTAGCGCTCCGAGACTGCCGCCGCCTGATCTACCAGAATGCCTGACAGTACCAGATGGCCCTGGGGCCGCACCAGTCCCGCCAGGGTGGGGGCCAGGCTGATGAGCGGGCCGGCCAGTATATTGGCCAGCAGCACCTCCGCCTGCAGCGGCGGCAGGGCCCCGGGGGCGAACACCTGCAGCCGGTCCGCCACCTGATTGCGCTCGGCATTGTCCCGGGTGGCGGTGAGCGCCTGGGGGTCATTGTCCACGCAGTACACCTGGCGGGCTCCCAGCAGGGCCGCGGCGATGGCCAGAATGCCGCTGCCGCAGCCGTAGTCCACCACGGTTTTCCCCGCCAGATCGGCGCTGTCCAGCCAGCGCAGACACAAAGCGGTGGTTTCGTGGGTGCCGGTACCAAAGGCCAGGCCCGGGTCCAGCAGCATGTTCACGGCATCAGGGTCCGGTGGCGTACGCCAACTGGGGCACACCCACAGGCGCTGGCCGAAGGGGATGGGCTCGAAACTGTCCATCCATTCCCGAATCCAGTCTTTGTCCTCCAGGGCCTCCACCCGCAGCGGCACATCGGCCCCCAGCTCCGAGCGCAGGGCGGCACAGATCAGGTCGGTGTCCACGTCAGCCTCGAACAGGCCGCTGACGGTGGTATCGTCCCAGATGGGGGTGGCGCCGGGAGGCGGCTCCAGCAATGGTTGATCGCGGCTGTCCTCCAGGGTTACAGACACCGCCCCCAGTCCCAGCAGCTGGTCTTCCACCTGCGACGCCCGGGAACCGGTGGTCTGCACCTTCACCTGGATCCAGGGCATCAGTGCTGACCCAGAATTTTTTCCAGGTAATGGATGTCCACGCCGCCCTTGTTGAAGCCACTGTCACGCATGATCACGTCTTCGTGCAGGGGGATATTGGTTTCGATGCCCTCCACCAGGATTTCATCCAGGGCGTTACGCATGCGCTGCAGGGCCACCGCCCGGGTTTCACCCCAGGTGATCAGCTTGCCGATCAGGGAATCGTAATTGGGCGGCACCTTGTAGCCGGTATAGATGTGCGTATCCATCCGCACGCCGTTGCCGCCGGGGGCATGCCAGTAGTTGATGGTGCCGGGGCTGGGAATAAAAGTCTTCGGGTTTTCCGCATTGATCCGGCACTCCACCGCGTGACCAATGATCTGCACATCCTCCTGCTTGATGCTCAGGGGCTGGCCGGCGGCGATCCGCAGTTGCTCTTTGATGATGTCCACACCGGTGACCATTTCCGTCACCGGGTGTTCCACCTGAACCCGGGTGTTCATCTCGATAAAGTAGAACGCCTCGTTCTCATACAGGAACTCAAAGGTGCCGGCGCCGCGATAGTTGATATCGATACAGGCCTGGCGACAACGCTCACCCACTTCCCGCCGCAGGTGATCGGGAATACCGGGGGCGGGCGCCTCTTCCACCACTTTCTGGTGACGGCGCTGCAGGGAGCAGTCCCGGTCGCCCAGGTAAATGGCATTGCCCTGACCGTCCGCCAGCACCTGGATTTCCACATGGCGCGGAGTGGTGAGGAACTTTTCCATATACACGGTTTCATCACCGAAGGCGGCGCGGGCCTCGGCCCGGGTCAGGGACACGGACTTGATGATGTCCTTTTCGTTGTGCACCACCCGCATCCCGCGACCACCACCACCGGCGGCGGCTTTGATAATCACCGGGTAGCCAATCTGGCGGGCCATTTTCAGGATTTCGTTATTGTCGTCGGTGAGGGGGCCATCGGAACCGGGCACGCAGGGCACGCCGGCTTTTTTCATGGCCTCAATAGCGGACACCTTGTTGCCCATCAGGCGAATGGTGTCGGCATCGGGGCCGATAAAGGTGAAGCCGCTGTCGGTGACCCGCTCGGCGAAGTCCGCGTTCTCCGCCAGAAACCCGTAACCCGGGTGCACGGCGGTGGCGCCGGAAATCTCGGCGGCGCTGACAATGGCGGGAATGTTGAGATAGCTTTCAGCGGCGGAGGCGGGCCCGATGCAGACCGCTTCATCCGCCAGCCGAATATGCATCAGTTCCTTGTCGGCGGTTGAATACACTGCCACCGTGGGAATATTCAGCTCTTTGCAGGCGCGCAACACCCGCAAAGCGATTTCGCCACGGTTGGCGATCAGCACTTTTTCCAGCATGTCGAGGGCCTTTTAATTGATGACAAACAGGGGTTGATCAAACTCCACGGGTTCGGCGTTGTCCACCAGGATCGCCACCACGGTGCCGGACTTGTCCGCCTCGATCTGGTTCATCATCTTCATGGCTTCCACGATGCACAGGGGATCGCCGGCTTTCACCGACTGGCCCACTTCCACGAATGCCTTGGCGTCCGGGGAGGGGGAACGATAGAAGGTGCCCACCATGGGGGACTTCACCTTGTGGCCTTCGGGTTCCTTGCTGGCCGGTTCCGCCGCCGGTTCCGGAGCACTGGCGGCCGGCGCGGGGGCAGCCGCGGGGGGCGGCGGTGGCGCGGCATAGGCCTGGGGCATGGGCGCGGCGTAAGCATGCAGATTACGGCTGATGCGCACGGATTCCTCGCCCTCTTTGATTTCAATTTCGTCGATGCCGGACTCTTCCAGCAATTCGATGAGTTTTTTTACTTTGCGAATGTCCATGTAGTCGTCTCTTTTATTATGGTTTCAGAAAGTTTGCGGTCCTTAAATAAACCCTGCATCAGCCCTGTTCCAGTTGACGCAGAGCGGCCTGCATGGCCAGTTCGTAGCCCTGGGTACCGAGGCCGGTGATGACACCAACAGCAATATCTGACAGATAAGAATGCTGACGAAAACCCTCACGAGTGTGGATGTTGGAAATGTGCACCTCGATAAAAGGCAGTTTTACCCCCAGCAGCGCATCCCGCAGAGCCACGCTGGTGTGGGTGAAGGCGGCAGGGTTGATGAGGATAAAGTCAGTGCCGTCGCCGGCGGCCTGGTGAATCCGCTCCACCAGTTCGTACTCGCGATTGCTTTGCAGGCACTCACATTCATGCCCCTGCTCGCGGGCCAGGGTGGTCAGATTCTGCTCGAGCTCAGCCAGGGTCTGCCGGCCGTAAATGCCGGGTTCGCGGGTGCCCAGCAGATTCAGATTGGGTCCGTTCAATACCAGCAGTTTTGCCATGATACGGGCGGGTCCTGTTGTTATGTACTGATGTTATTCGCTGAATTTGCTGCCTGATTTTTCCGGATTATAACGAGAGCCAAAGGCCCCGGCTTGTGCTTTGTGGCACTTCTTACAATTGTTTACAAGTTAGTGCCCTGAAGCCGCATAATCCCCGAAGATAGGCTGCTTTTCAGCCTATCAGGTCAGTTGATCTGATGCTTGTCCAGATGGGCCAGGAACTGGTTTTTGCTTTTATAGGCGTAGATACGGGCGGGTTTCAGCTCATTGCCGTCGCTGTTGAAAAACAGAATGGCGGGGGGGCCCGGCAGATTGAACCGCGCCAACAGGGCGAAGTCTTCCGGGTTGTTGGTGAGATCCACCTGCAGCCAGCGGTGCTTGCCCAGGCGGGCCTGGACATCCCCCTGGCTGAAGGTTTCGTGTTCCATCTCCAGGCAGGCGGTGCACCAGTCGGCGTAAAAGTCCAGCATCACCGGCTGGCTGTTTTGCTGGGCCACGGCCAGCGCCTGATTCAGCCCCTGCTCTGTGCGGATGGTGGTGAAGGGCAGGGCGTCGGGGTTGTGCTCCCGGGCCTCGGGGGCGGCGGCGGTGCCCAGGAACTGGGCCAGGATCAGCGCCACCCCGCAGGCCAGGGTGCTCAGGCCAATGCCGCGAAACAGTTTGCCTTTGGGGCCGGTAAGCGGATCCAGGGCCCCCAGGTACAGGCCGGCGAGAATCAGCAAGCCACCTCCCAGCACCCACACCAGAGTCTCCGGCAGCAGATGCTTCACCAGCCACAGGGCCACCGCCAGCAGCATCACCCCGAACAAGCCTTTCACGTTGTCCATCCAGGCGCCGGCCTTGGGCAGCACATTGGCGCCGGTGATACCGATGGCGATCAGGGGCACGCCCATCCCCAGCCCCAGGGCCAGCAGGGCGCTGCCCCCCAGCAGCCAGTCGCCGGACTTGCCGATGTAGAGCAGGGCCCCCGCCAGGGGTGCCGATACACAGGGCGACACCACCAGCGCCGACAGCACGCCGATGATGGCCACGCCAATATAGGTGCCCCCCTGCTGCCGCTGGCTCAGGTTATTGAGCCGGTTCTGCAGGCCGCTGGGTAGCTGTAGCTCGTAAAAGCCGAACATGGCGAACGACAGCAACACAAACACCAGACCGAACCCCACCAACACCGTGGGATTCTGCATGGCCACCTGCAGCTTGGCGCCGGTGAGCCCCGCCACTACCCCCAGCAGGGCGTAGGTCACCGCCATGCCCAGTACATATATGGTCGAGAGTGCCGCCGCCTTGCCGCGGGAAAGATTCTCCCCCTGACCCACGATAATGCCGCTCAGAATGGGCACCATGGGCAACACGCAGGGGGTAAACGTCAGGCCGATGCCGATCAGGAAAAACACCCCAATAATACTGAGCAGGCCGCTTTCCGATAAAAAGCTCTCCAGGCTGAGGGCATCGTCTTTGTCCAGATCTGTATTTTTCACCAGGGCGCTGGCCATATCGCCCGGGACGGCGGCCTGACCCCCCGTACCCGGCGCCCCGGCGGCATCCGCAGTCGCGTCCATATCTGTACTGATGGGGTCAGGGTCCGCCGGCGCCGGACTGGCAGCGGCCACCTCCGGCGGGGGCGGGGCCGCCAGGTCCACCTGGTACATATTGGTATAAGTCTGGGGGATATAACACAGGCCCTTATCGGCGCAGCCCTGATAGCGGGCATCGATCTCGATAAAACCGTCTTCCGCCTTCGTCACAGGTACATATATGTCCACCTGTGAATAAAAAACACGCACCCGACCAAAGATGGGGTCGTCCTTCCACTGGCCGCCCTGAACATAAACCGGTTCCCCCAGCTCCCCCGGAGTGCCGCTGGTGGGGCTGAAACCAAACCGGTGCTGATACAGGTAATAGCCGTCGGCGATGGTGAAAGTAAAGTGCACGTGGTTGCCGGCGGTCTCCGCCTCCACCTGGAAGGCCTCGTGTACCGGCAAAAACTCGCCTTCGGTGGCGAAACCGGGGCTGCAGGCCCATGCCAGTAACAGGGCCAGAATCCACTTCAATTGGCGCATGATTTTGATTGCCTAACTCATTTTTGCAAGGGAGCTCAGTGTAACGTTAGACGTTTTTAGCACCAACAGGTTTCAACAACAGGAATCCTGCGGGAATTTGTGAACCTCGTCATGGCCCCACCAGCGATTCCGGCAGCCACTGCTATAGTTAATGCAAACGGCATCAACTTCCAGGTAGTGCGTGCGCAAGCAAATAAAACCGGTTGTTTTAATGGTTTTATGGGTAGTCTGTTCCGCAGCATGGGCGGGGGTCTTACCTCTGACTGTTAAAGGCAAAGTCCACGATCAATTTGGCGAGGAAGGGGTCCAGCGGCTGGAACGTTGGGAGAAACTGGTGTGGGACATCAGCTACCACCACGTGCCGGATCAGCTGCGGGCGGTGAACCATTTCTTCAATCAATTGCAGTTCCGTACCGATCAGGAGCACTGGCAGCAGGCGGACTACTGGGCCACCCCGGTGGAGACCCTGGCCAGCAACGGCGGCGACTGCGAGGATTTCGCCATCGCCAAATATTTCACCCTGCGCCAGTTGGGGGTGCCGGCGGCGCAGATGCGCATCACTTACGTGCGGGCCCTGAAACTGAACGAACCCCACATGGTGCTCACCTATTACCCCCGGCGGGGGGAGCCCCTGGTACTGGATATTCTGGTGCCGGACTTATTGCCCGCCTCCCAGCGTACCGATCTGGAGCCGGTCTACAGCTTTAATGCCGAGGGTCTGTGGCAGGCCAAGAGCCGGGGCCAGGAAACCCGCCTGGGGGAGGCGGACGACATCGCCTCCTGGCGGGATCTGCAACTGCGCTTGGGGCTGGGCAGTCTTTAGGTCTAAACTTTTATCAACCAAACCAGACTAGGTGGCCATTGGCGGCTGCCCCGAGGAGAATAACGTGAGTCTGCATCGTCAAATGGTGTTGCTGATCACCGGGCTGCTGCTGGTGCTGCTGGCGGGGATATGTTTCCTCAGTGTGCACAACAGCCGGGATTACCTGGAAAACCAGATGCACAACCACGCCCAGGACACCGCCACCTCCCTGGGGTTATCCATTGCCCGGCCCCTGGCGGACGACGACCTGGCCCTGGTGCAGACCATGGTGGACGCTATTTTCGATCGCGGTGACTTCGTGCGGATCACCGTGCGCAACGCCGACGGTGACGTGATGGTGCAACGTCAGACCCAGCCGCCGCCAATCCTGGTACCCCGCTGGTTTGATAACTGGGTGCAGATCGATCCCATGCCCGGCATCAGTGAAATCACCGCCGGTTGGCGGGTGGTGGGGGACGTGCGGGTGTTCGCCGACAAAGACGCCGCCACCCGCAACCTGTGGATGGCGGCCCGCCAGACCTTCTGGCTGTTTCTGGTGGTGGGCGGCCTCAGCTGGTTCATTATTTTAATGATCGTCCGCGCCGTGCTGGCGCCCCTGCGCACCCTGGAGCGGCAGGCGGAACTGATCTGCAACAAAGACTTTACCGGCCAGCAGCCCCTGCCCAAAACCCGGGAACTAAAGCGGGTGGTGCAGGCCATCAATCGCATGACCCGTCAACTCAAAGTGCTGTTCGACGAACAGGTGGCGCAGATCGAACAGGTACGCAACCAGGCCTACGTGGATTCCGTCACCGGCCTGGGCAATGGCCGCTTTTTCAATGCCCAGCTCAAAGCCCGGGTGGAATCGCCGGAAGAACCGTTCAGCGGCGTGCTGGTGCGGCTGCAGGTGCAGGGCATGGCCCAGTACAACGAGCAGTTCGGTCACGGTGCCGGTAATCTGTTACTGCGTCGCATCGGCCAGATCTGGCTGCATACCCTGGAGACTGTGGAAGGCCATTGCGTGGCCCGGGTCACCGGCACCCGCTTTGCCGCGTTGCTGCCCCATCAGAGCGTGGAGGCCGCAGTGACCCTGGTGCAGTCCGCCCTGAGTCAGATGCAGCGGTTGGAAGGCCTCAGTCAGGGTGGTCACTTGCTGAAGCTATACGCCGGCCTCAGCGCCTGCCAGGTGGGTCAGGACGCACGGCTGCTGGAATCCCAGGCTGCCGCCGCCCTGGAACAGGCCCAGAGCCAACAGTCCGGGCACCTGGAAGTGTACGATGCCAGCGCCCACGGCGATACCCCCGCCAGCGGCCTGCCCGAGGTCAGCGATTGGGAGGCCTTTCTGGAAAATGTCATCAGCCGTCAAGAAGTGGAGTTGCACTACCAGCCGGTGATTTCCTGCATGGACCAGACCCTCATGCATTACGAAGTGCTGGCGCGGGTTAAAGTGCGGGAGCAACTGATCACCGCCGGTTATTTTATTCCCCTGGTGGAACGCTTCGACATGGTGGCCCGCTTTGATCGCATGGTGATACAGTTGTTGATCGAACAGCTACGGGCCCAGCCGGCAACGGAGCGGGTCCCCCTGGCGGTGAACCTTTCCAGCCACAGCATCCGTTCCGAGGATTTCGACACCTGGCTGCTGGCCACCCTGCAGGCGCATCCCGATATAGCCCCCCACCTGATCTTCGAGGTGCCGGAAATCACCGTGCGTACCGCCCACGGGAAACTGCGCTGGCTGGCCGATGGCCTGAAAGAGCAGGGCGCCAAACTCACCATCGACCACTTTGGTACCACCAACAGCAGCTTCGGTTACCTCAGCGGCCTGCAACTCTATTCCATCAAAGTGGACAGTTCCTATATTCGCGACATCGCCGCCAATTTGGACCATCAATTCTTCGTACAATCCCTGGTGCGCATTGCTCACAGCCGCCAGATTCTGCTCACCGCCGAAATGGTGGAGGACGCCGCCCAGTGGGAACTGCTGCGGCGATTCCAGTTGGATGGCGCCCAGGGGTATTTCCTGGGGCAGCCACAAGCGGAAAAAGTGGCGGCCTGAGCCGGCAAGGTTGCCACTGACCCCATAAACCGTTAGCTTAGGGAACGAAGCGACCGGTTGAGGAAACAGGATTGGATACGTCGGATAACAAAGGCCTCTGGGCCAAGCTCATTATCGCCCTTATCATCATTTATCTGTTGATCACCATCGGCCTGGGCATCTACTGGAGCAGCCCGCCGCCCACCTGGAGCGTGGAGCGCACCGTGGAACAGGATGCCGCCGCCCTGGGTAAACGCCCCGCCGTGGGTTTCGCCACCACCTCCACCCTGATCCGGCTCACCGAAACGCTGCTGAACAAACCCGGCGGCTACATCTCCAACGACGTCATGCCCCCCGGCGTCTGGCTGGATAATATCGCCAATTGGGAATTCGGCGTGCTGGTGCAGATCCGCGACATGAGCCGGGCCCTGCGCAAAGACATCGCCCGCTCCCAGTCCACCTCCCGGGAGGACCCAGACCTGGCCACTGCCGAGCCGCAGCTTCACTTCGACAACAAAAGCTTCATGTTCCCCTCCACCGAATCCGAATACGAGCGGGGCATACGCTACCTGGAAGCCTATCAGCGCCGGCTGCTGGACGACGACGCCTCCAACGCCCAGTTCTATGCCCGTGCCGACAACCTGCGCAACTGGCTGGCGGACGTGGAAACCCGCCTGGGCAGCCTGTCGCAAAAACTCAGTGCCAGTGTCGGTAAAGAGCAAATCAATGTGGACCTGGCCGGCGACGCCGCCGCCCGCCAATCCACCAGCGCCCCCCAGGAAATGCGCTTAAAGACCCCGTACCTGGAAATCGACGACGTCTTCTTCGAGGCCCGCGGCGCGTCCTACGCATTGCTGCACATGCTCAAAGCCATCGAGATCGACTTCAAAGATATTCTGGAGAAAAAGAACGCCATGGTAAGCCTGCGCCAAATCGTGCGGGAACTGGAATCCACCCAGCAACCGGTGATGAGCCCGGTGATTCTGAACGGTTCCGGCTTTGGCATTTTCGCCAACCATTCACTGGTAATGGCCAACTACATCTCCCGGGCCAACGCGGCGATTATTGATCTGCGGCGGTTGTTGGAGCAGGGGTGAAGATGGTTAGCTAAACGGATAACTGATTCCGTTGGGCTGATGAGAAAAACCTCCGGTTGCGGCCGGAGGTTTTTTTATGGTCGGGAACTGGTAATAAGAGCTCAGTAGGCGTTCTTGTTGATAAAGCCTTTGAAGATGGTGAGGAAGATAATCTTGATATCCAGCCAGAGGGACCAGTTCTCGATGTAATGCAGATCGTGCTCAATGCGCTTGGCCAGATCCGTATCCCCGCGCCAGCCATGAACCTGAGCCCAGCCGGTGATACCTGCTTTCACCTTATGCTTCTGCATGTAGCCCGGAATCTCATCCTTGAACTTTTCAACAAACATGGGCCGCTCCGGGCGGGGGCCGACAATAGACATATCCCCCTTCAACACATTCCAGAATTGCGGTAATTCATCAAGGCTGGTGCGCCGCAGAAAACGGCCAAAAGGAGTGGCCCGCCGCTCGCCGGCCTTAGCCCAGACTGCCCCGGTTTTGGTCTCTGCATCCACGGGCATGGAGCGGAACTTGTACATATAAAAGCTCTTGCCGTACCAGGTCAGCCGCTCCTGGCGATAGAAAATTGGGCCACGAGAGGTGAGCTTAACAGCGATGGCAATCAACAGAAGCAGCGGAGAAATCGCTAACAGAATCAGAGCGGCCAGCAGCTTGTCCTCGAACGCTTTGATGTAGCGGTTGGCGCCATCCATCGGAGTAACGGAAAGATTCACCACCGGCAGGCCGGCCACCGTTCCCACGGACTGGTTGATCAACTGGAAACCGAAGATATCCGGCACCAGACGGATGTCGGCGGTGCTCTGCGCCAACCCCTTCAACAACACCTGAATCTGTTTCACCTTGGAAATGGGCATGGCAATCCATACCTGATCCACATGGTTGTTCGAAATATAATCAAACGACTCTTTGATCTTGCCGGTCTTCAGGTGAGGGTTGATATCGTTGATGGCTTCGATGCTGGTGTCATTGGTGAAGAAAGCTTTAATGTTGAAGCCGGTCTCAATGGAGTCTGCCAGGGTTTTGGCTACTTGTTGGCCAACCTGACCGGAACCGAGGATAACGATATGGCGCTGGTTGAAACCCAAGGCGCGCATTTTGTTAAGGATGCTGCGTAAAACCAGGCGGCCAAAAATTAAGCAACCCGCTGCGATACTAAACCAGGTTAACGCCCAGGCTCGGGAAATGTTGCTCTTGGTCACAAAGGTAATGAGCGCCAGTAGCAAAAACGTCATGGTTAGGGCGCCGATCAGGGTGCCCAGCTCCTGGGTTTTTGCGGAACCGCGCCAGTTTCGGTAGAGATTAAACGAGGGGGAGATAGCGGTGAAAATCGCGAGACCCAGCACCAGAGCCGTAATATAAGCAGGCTTTGGTGGCCAAATGCCCAGGGTAGAGTAATGAGCTACCAGGGCGGATAGTACAATAATTAACCAGTCGAACGTGCGTAGAAGCCAGGATAGGATAAGAGAGTGGTCTCTTAGAAAACCTTTTGCATGCATCCGTACAATTCCTCTTTGTAAAGAGGCTTAACCCCTGAGCAAAGTCACTAACAACGGCGCAATTATAGCAGCAAAATAGAAGTCATCTCTGAAAAAATTGACGCTGTATTAGACAAGAGCAACTATGTAGAAATCTCGCAAAAGGCTACCTTCCTCATTTTAGTAGTAGCGCGACTGTAGAATAAAGATAATATAGCATCCCGAATGAAACTGTAGTTTGATCTATCGAAGTGTGTATAAACGCTTACTACTTTACGGTAAAAGACGGCCTCGCTCACGCCTCGCCAGACCCATATTTTTGTATAAGGGTGTCTAGCATATGCACTACCGAGGGTGGGTTAGTGATTGGTAGAAGTAGGTGATCATCTCGGACCTTCTTTATCAATCACTGAGCATAGACTTAAGTTCGAACTCAAAATTTTTCATTATACTATCTATATCCAATGAATTTTCAGCAAATTTCCGCGCATTCTCCCCTAATTCTTTTGATAATCGTGGGTCTGCTCGAAGCTTAAGAATCGAATCGGCTAGAGCTGTTGAGTCGTCGGGGTTTACCAACACACCAGTTTTATTCTCTAGTATAAGAGATCCTAGGGAGGAGGATGCTTCTGCCGTGACTATGCAAGCGCGTCGAGATGCAAAAATATTTGTGATTTTTGATGGGAGCACGAAATCAGAGGCTTCTTTTTTTTGTACAACCAAGTGAACATCTGCCGAACATAGCATATCAGATAAGTAATCCAGTGGCTGAATGTCGAGAAAGGTAGTGTTCTTCAGCGATAGTTGCGATGCGAGTTTTTCAAGGTTAGTCCTGTTCCCACCATTACCTATAATAAAAAATTTAATATTTTTGATATCGTTGAGCTTTTTCGCTGCATAAAGTATTAGTTCGATTCCTTGCTTTTCACCCATAGCGCCAGCATACATTACCAAGAACTCGTTACTTGCAACGCCATGAATTTCACGAAATCTATTTTGCCTTGAAGCTGACTTTATATGCTTAATGTTGGACCAATTAGGGCATAGAATTACGTTCTCATTAGTTACACCTTTTTGGCATACTTTTGTTCTCATTGCTGGTGAGATTGTAGAAACCTTTGTTGCATTGCGCAAAAGTGCGCTTTCAATCTTATACAATAATCTAGTAATCGAATTTCGTTTCATGATTCCAAGCTCGAGTGCCATATCGACCTGTAGATCTTGTATATGAAATACATATGGAACTCGACGAATGGTTCGGTATAACCATGCGGGCAGCGCAGTTTGCATAGGTGGACATACCGCGATAACAACATCAAATTTTTTGACACCAAAAATGATTGGAAGCCACCATCTAAACGACAGTAAAGAAAAAGTTGTTTCCATCAGGATACGCGAAAAAGCACTGAGTTTCTTTTGGCTAGGAATATAACAGGGAGTTCGCAATATAGTTACACCGTGAGCATATTCTTTTCTAAAAGCCAGTTTTGAATAGCCATCGTATACCTTCCATTGAGGATAGTGAGGAGCTGCACATATAGCAGTGACATTGTGTCCGTTTTGAGTAAACCAATGCGCCATCTCACCGGAGTACTTCCCCGTCGCGGTGAGCTCTGGATAAAAATTTAAAGAACAAATTAGTACTTTCATAGAAAAAGAGTCGTTCGGCCCATTAAAAATAAGTTAAAGTATATTGACCTAGTATATAACAGAGAAACTTCGATTTCCGTTTAATACACAACTTACCAAGCGACGCAATCCAAATGAATCACTCGATGTTAATTTGGATTCGCCAAGAAACCTGATTTAAGTAAGGGAAGTAACATCTGGTGTGCCCCATATGATGTTAAGTGATTTGAATCTTTATATAGCGGCTTGTTGTTGAAGAATCCCGCACTGCATCTGTCTTGGCTCATGAGGGAACGCAAGATTTTTCTTTGCTCATAGAAAATTGAAGGATCTGATACTAAAGATCTAATTTCTGATTCTAATGCAAGTAGTTTTTCGCTAATAGCTATTTCCTCTATAGAACACTGTTTTTGAAAAGTTCTGGCTCGCACAGGGTCAACCAAGTAGTTTACCCTCGGCTGCAGATAAACCAAATCTACATTCTTATCTTTTATGTCTTGGACAAATGCTAGGAGGAAGTTTTTATTGGTTTCGAATTCATATCCTTCGAGCAAGGTAAAATGACCAAATAAATTAGTGGAGAATATTACTTTGTCAACATCGTTGCGTTTTATAAATTCGAGAGCTTTGTTTGGTGCTTCACCACACTCGCCGTTGTTCCAAGAAGCATGAGCAGGGATAAAACCACAGCTTGGAACACTCATCTGCGATATTGCTACTCTTCCTTGCCTTATTCCATACAAATAAATTGGATCAATGATATCGCCGGAGTGTGAGTCTCCAATTATGAATATATGTGACTTAGTGTCTTCGGTTGTCGGAATCAGGCGACAAATAGAAGCTGCCTCTGATTCACATTTATTACCTTTAGTATCGATCTCAGGTGTGCGACCGGACTGTCCTAGCAATTTATATGCATCAATCGCCATATTATTTGGGGTTGATCGGTTTATGAGCCCATCGGTTTGTAGTATCGCAGCCGCGCTAAGAATAGAAATTAATACGCACGCAAAAGTGGCTGAAAAGAATACTTTATTGGACGAATTTCTTAACGGTTTTTCTAGAGCCTTATAGCTAAGCGTTGAAAATGCAAACGTTAATAAAATGATACCAATCTTTTGGGCGACTGAAAGGTGAAAAACAGTCTGATAACGGGCCAGCGCAAGTAGCGGCTGATGCCAAAGATAGGCGCTATACGATAAAATTCCGACTCTAACAAGCACTATGTTGCTTAATAGCTTGTGCGTGAAAGTATTCTCAGTTGCAAAAATTATTATTAGTGCAGTGCCTACTGTTGGAATTAACGCGTAGATAGAAGGGAACGGTGTGTTTTCATCAAATAATATGACAGCGACTGCAATAAAAAATAATCCAACTAAACTGGCAGCTTGATTTAAAGAGTGTATCTTAAAAGCCGGTAAGGATGCGCTCGCAATAATCGCTCCTACTAAAATCTCCCATACTCTCGTGGGTAACAAATAATAAGTAGCTAAAGGCTTATTATATGAACCCCATTGTGCCAAAGCTAGGCTTATAGAAAACCCAACCAAAAAAACTGCCGTGATATGTTTGGGTACTTTTCTTAGAAGAATAACGAGAAATAAAGGGAAGAGTATATAATACTGCTCCTCGACTGAGAGGCTCCATGTGTGTAATAGAGGCTTTAATTCTGAGGATACATCGAAGTACCCACTGCTTTTCCAGAAGAATATATTGGATGAAAATAATTGAGCGAAGATTTGACTTTTGCTGAGGTTGATCAGATCTTTTGGTAAGAATATCAAGGCTGCTATAGCTGTAGTAAATATAATTATACTATACAGCCCTGGAAGTATTCGTTTGGCTCGACGCTCGTAGAATCTTGAGAAAGAAAAGTTTCCAGTACGGTAGTCGTTAAGGATTATCGATGTAATTAGATACCCACTAATTACGAAAAAGACATCGACCCCCGCGTATCCGCCAGGGAACGGGCCCAACTTTGCATGGAAAAGTATCACAGGGATAACAGCTAAAGCACGTAACCCGTCTATCTCAGGGCGATAAATCATTAGTGCACCGATTAATTATTACTGTCGATTCTTGTAATGTAGTGGATGTAATACCAACAAAATTCATAGGCATGAATTTAGGACTTGCCTGATTCTCGAAAATATTCAATTAAGTATCGGTGAATCATAAAGGCGCTCGGTTAACTGCTTCTAACAAATAAAAAATCTGATTGAATTGCTCGACCAGCTTTTGAATATAGAGTGTTATAAACTCCAGCTATCTCGTACCCCCAAGAGTCAAGAAAGGCCATTAATTCTTTAATGGAGCATTGGTCTTTGTACAATTCGATAAAAGAACACTCACAATAGATAATATCTATTTCTGACAAGAGCTCTGAACAACCTTTTAGAGCCTCTAGCTCATACCCCTGCACGTCAATCTTTAATAATACAGTTCCATGAAGATCTTCTTTAGTGATAAATTCACTTAAAGGGCCACAAGTGACTGTTTCTTGCCTGACTTCTTGAGTTCCAGGAAATAAATTCGTTTGATTTGGTCCTATTTCGAGGAGTGATGATGAGTCGTCAGATTTCGAAACATGCAAATTGAGCCTACCAGATTGAGGAGCTATGGCAGCGTTAATTATAGTGTGCCTATCATTGTTATCGAACATTTCTTTACACGTTATGGCGGCATGAGTCAACGGCTCAAATGAAATGACTTTAGCTGCAGTGAAGAGCTCAACAGCTAAAGCAAACTGCCCCTTGTTAGCTCCAATGTCTATGACCGTATTTGGCAATATGGAAAGAACATAGTGATGCTCAATGGTTGGAAGAACACGAAATTTCAGAAAATAAGTAAGAGCTCTAAAATCCGTAAACAGATATAATATCTTTTTAGCACGAGTGAGATAATACCGCATAGATTAAACTCCCAGCAGCCACACGAGGCTTGCGGATTTAATTAACATTAAGGTTAAATGGTTGGAGAACTTTGTGTAAACCAGATCTTTTAGGTTACTAGTGCGTTCAACTTATTAAATTGTTCTCGATGAATTGTCCAGCGCTTAGCTGTTCCATCTATCGAAACATTAAAATAACTAGACATCCAAAGTACAAAATCTTTATAACTTGCTGGGAACAAGTCTATTAATAATCCAGCAATAGATTCGACGGTATCGCCTGACAGGGCCGCTTCAAAGAGGTATGTTGAAAAAATACCAAGCTTTGCATAATGACGTGGATCTCGCTCGGAATAACCTAGCTCTTTCATTATGTCACGAAACTTTGGAGAGTCGCGCTGATGGAATTTTATATAATTACAGCCGCGTTGTACCAAAATACTGTGTATTCTATTGGCCCACAGAACAATATCGATTGAATAATCTAAGTAATAAGGCTGTGATATGAATATAGACCCTGGGTAAGCTTCTCTATCTATATGGGGTATGTTGGATGAAGAATAAAAAGCAAGTGAGTCTTCTAGCTCAACTTCCTTAATAGAATACAGCAGTCTAGAACCAAAGCTTGCTACTTGGAATGCATTTTTGTCAGATAGTCCGCAGTAAAGTAGGACTTTTAATGACTTCCTTAAGGTATCTTTTTCAGCTTGAAACTTTTTTACTAGAGGCAGCTGTGGTCTTAAATAAAACTCTAGATTGTCAGGTATTACTTTACATTCATCAAAAATCCCGTGTTTTAATAGTTTCCACGAGATAAGGTCTTGAGCCCCAAAGAAGTAAGCTGCTCGAATATTGAGCCGCCGTAATTTCAATATGAGAAATAAGAATTGAATATGGAACCAAACCTTTTTATGTATTGGTAACTCTTCAAATAAATTTATCTGTAGCATCCTATCTTTAAGTTTTTTAGGCTCTAGCCTAGAATCATTTCCGATAAACAATATATAGTCATTCCAAGATAAGACGGTCATTGCTTTTTGGAGATGGTAGGCGTGATTGCACACGAATAATTTCATAGCAACCCCATTTCTGAATAGATTCTGCGTGTCACTTGATCCCATGAATAGCGTTGTTCCAAAAATTCTTTCTGGTTTTGAATCTCTAGATCTCCCGGAATTATCCCAGAATCGCGAGCACGTACAAACCATCGAACCAATTCTTGTGTACTGTTGACTTGCTGAACGAGCGATTCACGGGGGCTGAGTCCAAGCCACTCAACCTCTTCCTTCAGATCGCAAAAAGTTGCCGCTACATCACCGCGAAATAATATTTCAAGTAACTTTAGCTTGAAACCAGTTAAGAACTTATCTTCGATGATTGCGAAAGACCTGGCTGAGACGTCTTCTCGACACAATGAAAACCCAGCCGAACTAATGGCGTTTTGCAATCCCTTTGTTGGTAGTGCACTTAATCTCTTTGGAGCCCAATCATTGCTTCCATATCTTTTTACTAAGTTGTGTTTAAAAGTTCTGCTGAAATGTTTGGTAGGTATCCCAGGAGGCTCTAAGATAAGGTTTGCTGTCGGATTATCACCTCTAGCCAATCTATAGTCTCTATGACCAAGCAACAAAATTCGTTTGGACGTGCTGAATATCGATCTGAAAACACCTTTTGACCCGAGTCGAAATGCTAATGTTATATCGGGGCGGCTAGGGAAGGAAAACCCTGGCATATAGTTGTGCACGATAAAGAGGTCTGGTTGTAAATATCTAGTTAGAAAGTGTAGGCGTTCATGTGAAATGATTATATAACTAGCTCGTTTCGAGAGAGCAATTATCTTTGAAATCTCCTCATTGTTAGATGGCTTTTCATTCCATAGCGGGAGGCCTGGATCTCGAATTGTAGAAACTGGCATTGACATAGTAGTGAATCCAAGCTTTTTTGAGGCCTCCAGGAATCGCCGATCATAAATGGATCCACCGTCATTTTTATTCGCTAAGTTTCTTTGCAGGTAAAGAATGTCAATAGAGCTTTTTGATGTCATCAGAGCTAAAATTCTCTCAAATTATCAGCGGGTTTGTTTTGTGTGCTGTAGAAAATCATAATCGCTGATAGTATTACTATATTGCAGCAAACTAAAAGTATCTTATAGCCGATTACACTGGCGGGAGATACTTCAGCGAGCCCATGATAGAGCAACAAGAGTGCAAACACTGCTGTTAATATTGTGCCTAATAATACTAAATGACTGGCGTTGGTGCTGTGAAGTTTATAAGTATACACGGATACAATTGCCTGGAGTATTGACATAATTATGAACACAATCAGTGACTGTGTGAGCGAGGAGGGGCTCATTTTCCAATAATACAAAAATGTGAGTAGTGAGAATCCGAGGCAAACATATAAAAATATTTTATTCAGTTCTAACTTATTTTTAGCGATGGCTGTTTGGCGGAAAACAACAGCTATAGTGACGAAAATTGATGCTATGACAATTGCCAATCTATATTCGTACATTCCCTTCCCGCTGACATCAGCAAATAGGAAGACTTCAAAGTATGAAATAAATGCGATTAATTGGCTGTTCACCCACGATGCCGCAATTCCCTTATTCATTGTTAGTTTATTCAGCTGTATATGAGATCGTGTAGAAATCAAAAACCCTATGCTCAACGATAAAAATATAATTGACCACGTAGACACCAGTGGAGCCCCAAAAGCTCCATGCAAAAGTAAACCAATTATTAAACTGAAATTTAGTGATCCATCTGCTATGTACGAAATATGTAATTTATTCCTGCTCCAACAATTGGAGTAAACTAGAGCGAGCAAATGACTAGCTATTAAAAATAGAAATAGGGAAAAGACTAAACTGAAAGACCTTTCGATTTTTAATAGCCCCAAGGTAAATGTGTCTATACACATAGAAGCTATAATGACAGTCGTCATCGCAGCACTAGAATAAATATATAGCTTTGATTTTCTTTTGTTTATTTTCGCTAGATGAATTTCGGAAAGTAGTTTTTGCCTGTGGCTTAGACTACACCATCCCGATATCAAGAATATTATATAAAGCAGAAATACAACGTTATCAGATTGCTTATCAGTAAGATAAGCGTTTATGAATGCAAGGCCGGATAGCGCTGCTATCGGGCTAACTGTTCTTGCTAGTAGATTCTTCAGTACAATCATTTACCGTTACGACAAGCTGTATGAAATGCTGAGAAATGTTTTTAAATTGAGTTGGTACTTGGGCTTTCTCAGGCGAAGTTAATGTGTTGGAATTTATTTCTGATAGCGGGGCTCCAACGTTAAAATCATCACAAATATCTCTTACTTTTGTTGTATTAGAGCTCCCGTAGAAGATTTTCTTCCCAGCTAAAATCCCAATACAGGCCGTGTGATATCTAGCGGTTACGATAATTGTTGCTTCGTAAAGGGTATCGAGAGTGCTTGAAATAGAAGATCTTGATATGTGATTCAAGTGACGATAACCAAAAAGGCGAGGGGCTAATTTTGCAAGAAGATACAATATAATTGACTTCACAGAAGACTTTTTCTCACCAGTATATAGATAATGAATATTGCACCATTTTCTCACTTCGTTAGGTGTGGCCGAGTACATCTCAAATAGTGTTTTGCTTTGCTCTTGGTCATGTGAATCAGTAAATACCACAGATGGTTTGTTGCTTTTGCTAAAGTTCCTTGGCTCAAGTCCCGAATTGAAAAGCATGTCAGGACAATAGGCTATATTTTTTAGGCCGGCTTCTAGAGCGTAGTCGAAGTCAGCCCTGGTCCTTAGTTGAACAAGTTTGAAACGTTTCATGATTTCAATGTAAACACTAGACATGTTTTTTAACTGGCTATTCAAGATGAGAGTTCTTTTTTCATAGTGTTCAGCAAAACGTAATAAAGCGGTAGCGTAAGGCTGATCATCGTGAATGGTGCCTTCACCATTGATTATTAGAAAACAGCTTTTGTTCTCGTCCAGCAGTTTTTTCACAGTGCAAAAATCATAGTTGTTGACTTCTAGCTCAAATATTACGTTGATAGAGCAATTATGTAGCAACCTTCTTAAACCGTTCATGGTCAAATAACAGCCCAAATGGTTGTAGGTACTAGTACTATTTATTATTACAGCTTTTTTCATTGAGACAGTAACCTAGTAGCAAATTCTTCAGGTGAGCGGCCGGCAAGAAAATTCAATCTATTTGCATTAGAGTATTGACTAGGGTAGCTATCGGATAGCTTTACTATGTTTTTAAGGATTTCTGAAGATGTCGCCTCGCTGGGCAATTGCGAAATACAAAGCTGGTATTGAAAAGCCTTTAGGATTCCTTTTGGAATAAAGAGAACTGGTTTATGGTGTGCAATTGAATTTATAACAATTCCAGATGATCCGTGGTGATTTCTATATATGGCCATCACTATATCGGTGTTATTAAATTCATAAATCAGCTCCTCGTCATCAAAACGATAGTTTTTTGAAATAATTCGAACCTTCTTATCGTTTATTTTTGTGTTTAAGTATTCCTGAATTTCTAGACTTTCTTCTCCTAATAGTACTAGCTCTGGTACAGCTGGCGTAATGATATCGCTGTATTGCTCTAGTGCCTCGAGGATTTGAGGTATACATTTTCTGCTGTCTAGGAATCCAGCGACTAAGAAACGTGTTGGCGGCGTTCTTATAGTGCAATCCTCGCCCGTGTTCTTGGAAAATGTATGTATATACGGATCTTTTAAGGGTGTGACAAAACGGCAAGTGAGATGTGTGAAAAGAGTTGGGTCAAGCTCGAGCTGAAACATGAGAACATTGAGCGTTTTCAATGTAAGAATAAGTGCATTTGAAAAATACTTTTTGAACAATGATTGTTGGTCTATAAGCCCATAGTAGAAAATGATTTTGACCTTTTTTCTCGGTTTAAAAAGTCTTAGTAGAATCGCAAGGAGGAACTGTATTTCACCATGTAAAAAAAGAACTTCTCTGTGACCTTTGGTCGATTCAAGCAGTTTGAGGAAGCTTTTAAGTGAAAAGAGGCACTTCTTCTGCTTCACAATCACATAAGATGTGCAAGTTGTAGAGGCATATTGAATAAATTCAAAATAGCTTTTGAAATGACCCTCTTCTCTGGGCATCACTATCAACATACTACACCCCAAAGTACATATTATATTCCAAACTATATTTGGGCTTGCATTGCCTTAAGCGTATGAATTTGGCGGGGTTTCCTCCAACAATTTCATTTTCCTTTACGTTTCTTGTAACGACGCTTCCTGGATATATCACAGCATTATCTTCAATTAAAACGCCTGGCATTATAAGCGAGTAAGGAAATATGACTACGTTGTTTCCAATTATCACTTTGCCTCCGCTGCTTCCAAAATGTTCGTCGTCTACATTATGACCAAGAGTAAATATTTTTACGCCTCTTCCGATCATTGTGTTTGATCCGATTTTTATTCCTTGACGAGAATCGATCAATGAATTTGCGTTAATTGTTGAATTGCTGCCTATCTCAAGTCTTGTAGGAATAATGAACCTTACCCTTGAGTGTACAGTGACACCTTTCTCTATACGGTTGCCCGGGATACAAAGAATTAGCCTGGAGACCCTAAAAGATGGGCAGGTGGAAAGGATCGCAGAGAAAATAAAACCCCAGAAGCAGTATAGGCGGTTCATTGTATTTCTCCCAATATTGAATTGTAAGGTACCAGCGATCCTGAAAAATCACCCGTTCTAACGGTTATGAATAAAAAGTATGAGAAGATCAAGGCCATAAAAGGGGTTGCTTGCGTAACTTTTATTGAGTAAAAAATCCTTTTCCAGGAAAGAAAACAAATTGGAATAAAAAAGTAGTAAGACAATCTGATAAATACCGCATCTACCTTTAGCGCAGTCCCACAAATCAACAAGCCAATCGAAACGATAAAGTAATGGGTAAGCTTTTCAGTTTTATCTAAACTAAGTAAGAAGAGCGCCAAAGAAAATACTAAAAACTTTACGCCCGTTGTGTTTCGGCCATCATAGAACGTAGTTCTAGGATAAATAATTTCTACTATCGAAATGATATGATTTATCAATACTGCTGTCGCGACTGCAAATAAAAATAATAGTACTATCTTATATCGTTTTTCATTCCAAATGCTGCACAAAATAAGTGAGAACACTATCGAGCTATAGTGAAACCCTGCAGCGGCGATTATCCAGAAGAAAAAGCGCTTATCCCTGCTCCGGAAGAGGCTGTAAGCATAGAAGCTTATTGCGATCGCAACTTCTTGCCTCATTATGGTGAAGGATTCTAAAAAAAAATAAGGAAGACAAAGAAACGAAAGCAGAAGAAAAACTTTTTTTTCTCTGCGATAGGTGAGATATATGAAAAAAATTGTAATTAACCCATGTATAGCTATGTACCAATAATGTGAGTCGAGTGGCAAAGTGATTGCTAATAGGGCTTTAGATAGTAATTCGGGAGAAAAGTATTCAGAGTAGTAAAAATTTGTGTAATGGGCGTAGTCGTAGCCCACGTCCTCGCGAAGGCCAAGAATACAAAAAGCAAAGATTAAAGCGAATAGGGCCGCTTCATGAGTTGCATAATGTAAATCTCCTCTGCAGAGTACTATGACAACTAGTATTGGTGACAGGTATATTAGGTAGCTAATCAGTTCTGGCATGTGAGGTTCTATTTGGGCTTGATTTCCCGTCTCTATTCACTCTGATTGACTCTTCTAATTCGAGGCTCCGCGCCTAGCCAATACATAAATAGATGATATAAAAAAACCAAGACCCACACCTACCACTATGATAAGGAATCTTTTAGGTTTTGATTTTTTTTCTGGTACTACCATGGGGTCAACAATGCTGAATATATAGTCCTTTCTAGCTTCAGCGAGCATCATGGTTTTGCTCTGTTCTGCTATTATTTGATAAAATATTGGTTTCATTTCAGAAATAGCAGTCTTTTGGATTTGCTCTTTTAGATAATTTATATTCGTAGTAGCTTGGTTGATATCACGTTGGCGCACTTCATTGTTCAGGTCGTCTATGAGCCAGGTAGTCCAGTTTTTTGCGTCAATAGGTGAAAATAATTCGAATCCAATTTTAAATGAACCCGTCTCTTCATTTTCTACAATAATAAGCTTATCAATTAAGCTTTTATGAAGTACCCAATCGCTGAAGGCATGTTGCTCTTGGTTAATGCCACCATTCCACCTAGAAGTACTATTGTTAAGTGTATCAGTATCAATAATCCATTCAGCCTTTTCTTCGTCCCAGTCTTCTCCTGCTACAACTTCCTGCTCGATATCGTGTTTCCTTGCGAACTCGGCCAAAAATTTACGAGACGTTATAATCTCTAGTGCAATATTTATTTTGTTACTTCTGTTTTGTTGCGCTAAGCCTGCTAAGCCAGCTAGGCCGCCAACTTGTGAAAGTAGTTGTGAGCTCAGTTGCTGCTCTTCCTGGACAGGCATTACGATCGCGGTAGACTCATATTTCTCGGGTATCCTAAAAGCAATAAAAATGGCGATTAACATCGAAATGATTGAAAACAAAAGCACGATAAAACGATGCTTCCAGATAAGGCTGAATATATCGCGCAAAGTTAGTTCTTGATTTTGTTCTGAAGCTGAATCGCGGACCAATTTTATTATCCTCAAAAAGAATCGTTTTAATGCAGCATGTCACTTTAGACATTTTCGTTTCGTGCGCGTATTCGAATTCCCTAGTAAGGTAAAGGATGATCGCTTTAGGTTGCTAGAATGTAGCGATTGCGGCTGCTCCTAATGCAATTTGATAAAATATTTGTGAGACGCTGGTCCAAAGTGTAAGTGTCTTAATCCTGTCAGCATCGAGCGGTACTACCACAGTGTCTCCTGGCTCAATCCTATACCCTTTTCCTGCAAACCATCCCGATTTCTGAGGAAGAAAAACTCTACCGTTCGCTTTAACTACGTAAATCCTTTCGTCATCTGCTTTGCGGGTGAGCCCTCCACTCCTTTCAATATATTGCTCAGTATTTAGGTTTGATTCAAAAATGTGTGAGGTAGGGAATTGGACTTCACCCACTACAGTAACGGCTTGCTTTGTTCGTGGCACTGTTAGCGAGTCGCCATTTCTTAATTCGATACTGTAATCTTTTTCGATCACGGCCGTCAGGTCAATGACCATTCTCCCCAATGGTTTGACCTGATTCAGGTTTTCTAACAACGCTTCTGCATCTTCCATTGCAACTTCTTGATCCGGTGATTGCTGCTCTACATTCGATGCGGCTATTTCACTTTCCAGTCGCTGGCGTAACTCTTTTATCCTCTGCTCCTCAAGTTTACGTAGCTCTTCTCGCGTAAAAACAGCGCCTTCCGGATACGCCCATTCATTCAGCCCCCCGGCTCGCTCTATAACCTGGGCCAGCGTTTCTCCACGCTTGATTTTATATTTGCCGGGAAATTTCACTTCACCTTCCAGGGTGACGATTTCCTGATCCAGCCAGTTGGGCAGGCGTTTTATCCTCAGTTCATCTTCCGCTTGAATATCCTGGGTGCGGGCATTGGCCAGGTTAACAATAAGGTGCTGAATATTTTGTTCTTCATCTTCGTCGTAAGTGATGCGGGTAATTTCACCGTGTAACCCGTAGGCGTTTTCTGAAAGTCCCCCCGCCAGTGCCACTGCATCCTGGGCGGTCATTTTTGGTCCGAGAGGGTATTTGCCAGGGAATCTTACATAGCCTGATACGGTTACCGTCTGCTGTCGCATGGATTTACTGGCCTGCAGTTTTAACCTATTCACCAGTTGAGAGAGTTGTTTACTGCGCGGTGTTTCGTAGTCAAAAACGTATATTGTGTCATGAGGCTTCAGCGCCAGGTTCTCCGAGCCACCAGGCTCCAGCAACGCCTCCCCCAAATCAAACGTCAACGCGTACTTCTCCCGGGTCGGCTGACGTTCCCTCTCAATCAGGGCAATATTCAAATCTGGCAATGGCAATAACGCATCCATGCCACCAATAAGGTCGCTAACCCGCATGCCTGGCTTCCAGGCAAAATCCCCGGGCCGTTCCACATGGCCTTTCAGGGTCACAACGCCCTCTTTGCTATCCAGTACGGAATACACCTGGATGGTGTCGGCATTTCTAACCGTTGTGTTTTTGCCTTCAGGTTGGCTCAGGTTCAGGTCCACCAGGGTGCGGTCGCCCTGTTGATTGATTCGTTCAATTTTTGAGGCGGGAGGGAAGGCGGTGGGCGTGAATCCACCCGCCAGGTTGATCACGTCCATAGCTCGGCGTTCGTTTTTCAGTTCGTAGATGGCGGGGCGTTTAACTTCACCGTCCACACCCACAGTTGCGCCGATGGGAGGGATGAAGATAACGTCACCGGGCAGCAGCCGGGCGTCTTTGCTGGTATCGCCCTGCAGCAGTAAATCGTACAGATCCAGGGTGGTGATTAGTTTGCCCTGACGTTTTAGCTGGATGTTGCGCAGGGAGCCGATTTTGCTGATGCCGCCGGAGGCAAACAAGGCGTTGGTCATGGTGGAGAGGGAGCTGACGGTGTAAGAGCCCGGCTTTAGCGCCTCACCCAGTACAAAGATGCGGATGGAGCGCAGAGTGCCCATCGTGATGCTGGCTTTGACGCCGATCATCTGTTCCTGTACGGTTTCCATCAGCTGGCTGCGGGCCTGGTTGAAGCTGAGGCCCGCCAGGTTGATGGGGCCGATTTCAGGGAACTGGATTTGCCCATCGCGGTTGATGGTGAGATTGTAACTGGCGTTTTCCTTGCCATAGAGTTGGATTACCAGGTTGTCCCCGGGGCCCAGTACGTAGCTGTCCGGTGGTGGAATGTCTGCTGCCGGAGTAAAGGCTTCCGGCACACCGGCGAACAGCTCATAGCCGAACTGTCTGAGCCCTTCTTCCGCGTTTTCAGTATCTTCCTCACCTTCTGCGGTCTGTTCATTCTCTCCAGGCTTCTGGCGATTGAACATGGAATTGTCGTTCAGGGTGGGCCGGGCATTAGGCAGGTTGCTTTCCTGAAACTGGGGCTGATTTGGATTACCGCTCTGAATCAACTCATCCAGATTGATACCATATTGCTCCGCCAGGGCCCGCTGCTGTTCCGGCGACAGGCGCTTGAACTGATCGATTTGTTGCTGGCTGGGCATGGGCATATTGGTGCCAGGCACGGCCGCAGCGATTTGAACGGAGGTTGCCGACCAAAGGGCAAAGCCCAA
Source organism: Pseudomonadales bacterium (assembly GCA_002701845.1). Taxonomy (GTDB): domain Bacteria; phylum Pseudomonadota; class Gammaproteobacteria; order Pseudomonadales; family Ketobacteraceae; genus Ketobacter. The sequence continues at coordinate 106,530 of NZXG01000002.1, read as the reverse complement.
CAGCAGGGTGTTTCGCAGTAGCAGGCGGAGCATAGTGTTCATAGTTGTGTCTTTACCATCGGCCTTCCCATGCAAAATAAACACCGGTGCCGCCGATGGTATCGTCTGCATAGGTCAGGTCTTCGCTTTGATAGTCCAGCCCCAGCGTGAGTTGCCAGGGATTGATTAGAATACTGTAGCGGGCGTCCGCCAGCCAGAGGTCTGTGCGGCGATTCCGGCTCAGGGTGTTGCCCCCGGGGGCATTGGCGTCGGTGCCGTCCCGGTTCAGTTCCACTCGGGATACGGACCAGCTGAATTGGTGGTCGTCCCCCACGAACAGATCATGGGCCAAGGTTACCATTCGGCTGTCGTTATCGGTAGCCGCGCCAATGGCGCGATTGCGGTAGCGGTAGCCGCTTCTATATATGCTGTGCTCATAGGCGTAGTTGGGGCGGTCACTGGCGCTGCCCTTGAAGCCCTCGGCGGTGGTGTCCGCCAGCTCCAGGTAAAAGCGTTGATGCAGGTTGGGGCCGATCAGGCTGGCATCCAGCCCCATCAGCATGGTGAAGCGGCTAGGTTGGAAGTTGGATTCATCCTCTCCAATCCACTGGCCATAGAATCCCACGCCGGTGTTGCCAAACAGGGTGCCGGACAGGCGCCAGTCCAACCCCCCCAGCTGATTGCCAGGTTCGTTGCTCTGATCGAAGCCGCCTTCGTCCCGATTATCTTTCCCCATTAACAGGTCAGTGAAGGTGCTCAGGCCGTCGGGCCGGTCTTCGCCACCCCATTGGGCGGTGCGGGTCAGGCCGATTTCCAGGGCATCAATGGGGCGAAAGGTAAAGCGCAGGCCCCACAGCAGTGCGTGGCTTACATGGCGGTCGTTCTCCAGCCGGGCCATAAAGGTTTCCAGGTGCCAGGGTCCGATCCAGGCCAGCCAGGGGGTATCGAAGGCGGCGGAGTGGTTGCGTTGCAGGCTGAGGCTGGGAGCGGGGCGGGCGTTGGTGCCCAGAATCAGGTTGTTCTGCCAGCCGGGGCCCCACCAGCGTTCAACGGCGCCGGCGGTAAAGGCCCAGTTGCCCAGCACGAAGCTGGCGTAGCTGCCATCCAGTTTCAGGTCGTCATCGTCGTTGGCGTCGTCGGTATAGCCCACCTGCAACCGGCCGGCAAAGTGCTTGCCCATCCAGTCGGCGCTGAGGCTGGTTTCCGCCTGATCCCGTTGGCTGTCGGCGAAGTCGGTAAACAAATGGGGTTGCTCCCGCAGGTCGCCACGCCAGCGCCAGCGGACGCCATCGCCGGTGTCCCGCCGCAGGGCGAAACTCACGTATTGCAGGGAGAGTGCCTGGGCGGCACTGAGAGTGCTGGGGTTGGCCTGTTCCAGATCCTGTTTAATGCCGCTCCACATCAGGGGCCAGGTGGTGACGGGGACACCGATCACGCCGGCATCGGACAGCACCTGTATGTGATGGCGCAGGGTCTCGTCGCCGGGGTCGATCCAGGGGCCGGCCTGGGCGTTGCTAGCGGTGAGGGTGATTGTGAGGAAGGCGAGGGCGCAGATCACCACGCAGCACGTGACTGCCACCATGCGCTGGATTCGGTTTTGCTCTTTTCCCTGCACGGTAACGATGATCCACTTCTCCCCCAGAGTCCGTGGCTATTTTGCAGTGCACCGGGGGGTGATGCAAGGCGCAAGGTCATGATTTTTAACAAGCTGCGCAGTATCTTACGCAAAGCGGATGACCCCGGCGGGGGAATGCGATAGGGTTTTGGTAGCGATGCCAGGGAGGAGCGCAAGATGATGCTGAATCTGTACCAGGTGGATGCCTTCGCCACACGGCCGTTCGAGGGTAATCCTGCGGCGGTGGTGCCGCTGGAGGCCTGGTTGCCGGATGCGGTGATGCAGTCCATCGCCGCTGAGAACAATCTGGCGGAGACGGCGTTTTTTGTGCCCGAAGGCGAGGGCTTTCGTATTCGCTGGTTCACCCCCACCGTGGAGGTCAGGCTCTGCGGCCATGCCACGCTTGCCTCAGCTTATGTGTTGTTTCAGGTCCTGGAATGGGCGGCTGATGAAATTTTGTTCGAATCTCTTTCCGGCCCATTGCGGGTAACCCGCGAGGAATCGGGCCTTACGTTGGACTTTCCCGCCCAACCCGGTGGGGCCTGCGAACCACCGGACAGTTTGTCCACGGCCTTGGGTGTCAACCCGGAGGCGGTGCTGGCGGCGGAGGATTATCTTGTGTTTCTGGATTCCCAGGATCAGGTGGCCGCGCTGGTGCCGGACATGGCGCTGCTGTCGCAGTTGGATTTGCGCGGTGTGGCGGTGGCCGCCCCCGGCCGCTGCCACGATTTTGTGGTGCGCTTTTTTGCTCCTGGCTGCGGCATCCCGGAGGATCCGGTGACCGGCTCCGCCTACACCCAACTGGCCCCCTATTGGGGGGAGAAGCTGGGCAAGTCCCGGCTGCGGGCACGGCAGATTTCCCCTCGCGGCGGCGAGGTGACTTGCGAACTGAAAGGGGATCGGGTGCGCATCAGCGGTTCCGCCGTTCTGTTTCTGGAGGGCCGGATTTATCTGTAACTTACCTGTAAATCCGCTGTAAAGGGTGACCGGGCGGTCTGATTTGGCGAGGCCAAAGCCCTCAAGGCCCCGTCATAGCTGGCCTGCGTCGAACATTCACCCAGAAAATACTGGCTATATGATCTATTAATTTTATTTATGCAGGAGGCCTCTTTAGAATGCGCAGCATTGGCAGTAAAGCCGTTTTTCTTTTGTTGGTACACACGCTCACTTCCTAAACATAGAGGATGAACCATGTCTAAGTACTCCGATTTTACCCAACAGGCCGCTTCGGTGATCGAAGCCAACGGCCCCACCTGGAGCGGGATCAATCCAGAGTATGTGGCTCGTATGCGTCTGCAGAACCGGTTCAAGACCGGCCTGGATATCGCCAAGTACACCGCCAAGATCATGCGTGAGGACATGGCCGCCTATGACGCGGACACCTCGAAATACACCCAGTCTTTGGGTTGCTGGCACGGCTTTATCGGCCAGCAGAAGCTGATCGCCATCAAGAAGCACCTGGGCAACACCAAGCGCCGGTATCTGTACCTGTCCGGCTGGATGGTGGCGGCCCTGCGTTCTGAATTCGGCCCGCTGCCGGACCAGTCCATGCACGAAAAGACCGCGGTTTCCAGCCTGATCGAAGAGCTGTATACCTTCCTGCGCCAGGCCGATGCCCGCGAACTGGGCGGCCTGTTCCGGGATCTGGACAAGGCCCGCAAGGCCGGTGACTCCGCCAAAGAGTCCGAGCTGCTGAACAAGATTGAAAACTTCGAAACACACGTAGTGCCCATTATCGCCGACATCGACGCCGGTTTCGGTAATGAGGAAGCCACTTATCTGCTGGCCAAGCAGATGATTGAAGCTGGCGCCTGCTGTATCCAGATCGAAAACCAGGTGTCTGACGAGAAGCAGTGCGGCCACCAGGACGGTAAGGTGACTGTGCCCCATGCCGACTTCCTGGCCAAGATCCGCGCCGTGCGGTATGCCTTTATGGAGCTGGGTGTGGACGACGGCGTGATCGTGGCCCGTACCGACTCTCTGGGCGCCGGCCTCACCAAGCAGATCGCGGTAACCAACGAACCCGGCGACCTGGGTGACAAGTACAACAGCTTCCTGGACGGTGATTACGTGGAAAGCGCTGACGACATCGATAACGGTGACGTGGTGGTGAAGGCCAACGGCAAGCTGTTGAAGCCCAAGCGTCTGCCTTCCGGGTTGTTCCAGTTCAAGAAGGGCACCGGTGAAGATCGGGTAATTCTGGACTGTATCACTTCCCTGCAGAACGGTGCCGACCTGCTGTGGATCGAAACCGAGAAGCCCCACGTAGGTCAGATCAAGAGCATGGTGGACCGCATTCGCGAAGAGGTGCCCGGTGCCAAGCTGGTGTACAACAACAGCCCGTCCTTCAACTGGACCCTGAACTTCCGCCAGCAGGTGTTCGATGCCTGGAGCGAAGAGGGCAAAGACGTGTCCATCTACAATCGCGACAAGCTGATGAGCGCCGAGTACGATGAAACCGAACTGGCGGCGGAAGCGGATCGTCGCATCCAGAGCTTCCAGCAGGACGGCTCTCGCGAAGCGGGCATCTTCCACCACCTGATCACCCTGCCCACTTACCACACCGCGGCCCTGTCCACCGATAATCTGGCCAAGGGTTACTTCGGTGACGAAGGCATGCTGGCCTATGTGGCTGGGGTTCAGCGTAAGGAAATCCGTCAGTCCATCGCCTGTGTGAAGCACCAGAACATGGCCGGCTCCGATATGGGCGACGACCACAAAGAATACTTCTCCGGTGACGCGGCCCTGAAAGCCGCCGGTGAAGACAACACCATGAACCAGTTTGGTTAAGGGTGACTGGCTGAGCGTTAATTGCTTGATTCTGAAATTGCGCGGTTAGCGTATAGGTAAAATGAAGAAGGCCGGCTGGAGACAGCCGGCCTTTTTTTATTTGCCGCCCTACTTGAAGTTATTATCATGCGGGGACTGAAAGCTTAAAAGTAGTACCCGATAATCTTTTTTAGCTTGGGCTTGGTAAGATGGTCTGTGTCGATTTTAATGATTCTATCTTTTGCAAAAACCAACAGGTGTGATCTATCAGCACCGTAGAAATAATACGCAGTCATGTCTTTGCCTGTCCATTCTCCAACTTCACTATCACCGACGAATACTTTTTTAAACGATTCTATTTCGGGTTTTGAGCATGTGGAGGTCTCAGACACACCTGCTATATGTGCATAGAATTCTTGTACACTGCACCCGTAATCAGGTGATTCAGACGTTATGTCGGTAAAAGATAAGTAATCTTTTCCTTTTTGGTCGCTGAATCTGAAGAATGTGAAATTATCGCGGCCGCCCTGAGCGCCGAACACCCTTGCTCCGCTGGGCACAGTAAACTCGAAACCCGAGTAGATAAACTTGATGTCTTTTTCACCAGCCGTGGCGAATGATGACAATAAACCAACCAGGAAAAAAAGAACATATTTCTTCATACAATCAAGCTCCAGCTAGTGCGATTCTTATGGCGGATTTGTAACCAGCACCAATTGCATTTTTACAGATGCTATAGACTGCAGTATCCCCGGAAATAATCCGCTTGCCAATATTCGCAAGTTGCTTCACCGCATACCCAGGACTTGCAATCAGGGTGGGACGTGGTACTAAATCCATCGAATCCGAGCAAACATTAGCTTTCTCTAAAGCCTCATAAGCAATTTCGGCGGCGGCTTCGTTCACCGCTTGTGGCGTTGTAAGATTTGGGCCCCAGAAATAATTAATAACTGCGGCCACGTACTCTCTATCATGAACATCCATATTGAAATTCCCCTAGTGAAACTAATAAGACAATGGGGGCGTAAATAAGGCGATGATTTCGGTTTTATAACGCGGAGTGCCTGGGCTGATAAAACAGTGATACCTGCCAACAGGCCGCAGTTGTTGCCGGTCGGCCCCGGGCAGATCTGCGACCGGGGCGGATTACAGGCTGCCCGTATCGGGTATCAGAACAACTGTTCCGGTACGTTTTCCTCGCGGAAGTATTCGAAGATCGCATTGGGTTGGCCGGGGGCCGCGCGCTTACCGGTTTCCGGATCAATGCGCACCGAGGTGATACCGTCGGGTATTTTCAGGGTGCTCTGGGGTGAATCCCGCAGCGCCGTGCGCATGTAATCGATCCAGATGGGCAGGGCGGCGGTGCTGCAGTATTCCCGGTAGCCCAGGCTTTTGGGCTGATCGAACCCGACCCAGACTGTGCCCACCACATCCCGGTTGAAGCCGGAGAACCAGGCATCTTTCTGTTCGTTGGTGGTGCCGGTTTTTAGGGTTTGAAGGCGGAGCCCACCTGGCCTTTTTTATTGCGTTACTTGTCGGCCATTTTATCCTGCAAGTTGCCGGATACATACTTATGTAGGATGCTGGACACAAGTGTTTGATAAGGCACGCCCTCTTTAGCGGCTCGTCTTTGCAGGGCCACAAGATCACGACCAGAAATTCGAATATTTATACGTTTATCTTTTTTTAAAGTTTCTTCAGCTGCGGCCTGTACGGCCTTTTTTCGGGCCGGTGTCATTATGGATTTAAACTCACCTGCCTCAAAAGCTTCAAGAATTTCTTTCTCTTCTTTATCCAGCTTGGGTTTAGCCATCGTTTCCTCCCAAATACTTTTTCGTTGCCTTACGACTAGGAATAATGGTTTTCAGGAAAATTTCTTCACGATTCTCTACATAAGGCACCAAGTATACATAGTCATCTATGTTCAGAACGAACATACGCTGATTTGGATATTTATCCGGGTTTGGGTGCTCGACAATATCTAAGATGTCTCCTTGCTGAAGGTAGACAATCACATCCTCGAACGAAATTTCCCGGTCCTCGACAAGCTTTCGATTTTTATCGAGATTCCAATTGATAGGTTTCATTAAGCACTATCGTAGCACAAATGTGTGCCTAATGGCATCATTGTTACCGCAACATCCGTTGTTGCCGCCAGGCGGGGGCATCCGTGGGGAACAGGGGCTGCCCCGGGTAGAGGTTTTTCAAGTGCAGTGCCGCCGTTGCGCGCACCGGCCCCGGGCCTGCCAGCAACTGCCGCAAACAGTTTTCGGCGTTGATAGCAGTGCCCGCCAGGCGCCGTTCGCCGGCGGGGAAATGCCGTTGCTGCGCCTGCCACCAGGCCGCCAGTTGTTGCCGGTCGGGCCAGGGCAGGTCTGCGTCCGGGTCGGATTCCAGGGTGTCGTCCTCGGGGTCGGTGCTTGGTTCGGAGTCGGCGCCGGGTTCGGCGCTGGACTCAGCCGATGGGGTAGGGGGCGCTGGCAGTTCCATCTCCTCCGCCACCAGGTTCAGCCCGGTGATGGCGCTGAACGCGGCCCCCGCCAGGCGACTGAGATCCGGGTTTTCCATCAGCCGCAGCAGCGCGGGTACGCTGGCGGGGTCGCCCAGTTCGCCGGCCAGTTGAATCATCAGCCGGGGGTTGGGGTGTTGCCGGGCCAGTTCCCGTAGCCATTGTTGACTCTCTGCCACTGGCAGCAGTACGGACAGCAGCGACAGGGCCTGCGACCGCAAGCTGTCTTCAGCGCGATCTTCAGAGTTGCCTTGAGAGTTGGGATCAGATGTGGCGATGGTTCGCAGGCGGGCCAGCGACTGCCGGCGTTCCCCCATCAGAGCGCAGGCCCGGGCCGCCGCCAGCGCCACTGCGGGTTGTTCGCTGTGCAGCAACGGCAGGCAACGGGGCAGCAGATCCAGCAGGCCGATATCGCCACTGGCCCGCAGCGCTGCCAGTTGCAGGGCGGGATTGGTTTGGGTCAGCGCTTGTTCCAACGGGCTGTCGGCGGGAATGCTGTGGTGCCGGCACAACTCGATGCCCAGCAGGCGGTGAAACGGATGGCGGCTGGCGAGGAGGTGGGCCACCAGGGGCCGGCTGAAGTCCACCGGTACCCAGAGCAACGCCAGCGCCAGGCCCGACCGCAGTTCGGAGTCCGCTTCCGCAATGGCGATGACCTGTTTCAGACGCGCGGTATCACGGGTTTCCAGCGCCATCATCGCGGCCACGAACAGGTGCCCCGGTTCCGGTGCCTTCAGCGCTTCCGCCAATAGCTGCCAACTGGCCTCCCGGTGTAGCCGCAGGTTGTCCAGCAGGGCATCCAGGCGCAGGTCTTCCGCCAGCAGCTCCGGCAGGCTGCCGCTGGCGGTTAGCGTCCGTTGTTCCGCAACGAAGGCTGCGCTGTCGATGCATTCTTCCAGTACCGGGGGCAGGGCCTGCAGGCGGTGGGTAACTGGAGCTTGTTGGAGGCTGTCCGTCGTCATGAAATTTTATTCGTCGTCCTGTTCCATTTGCGCCAGTTCCAGATACTCGTCCACGGATTCCTCCAGCCACTGGATGAAGCTGGGCAGCTCGGCTTCCAACTCGTCGTGGTACTGCAGCAATGGCCATTCGCCGTTTTCATCGGCGGCGCCGGGATCCAGCAGATATTTGGTGGGAGTGATCCGCGAGGCGCCAATCACCAGACTGCGGGCGGCGATGGTGTCGCCATCCTGTTGTTGATTGCGCTGCCATTGGGCGATGCCAACATCGTCCTGCAGCCCCAGCATGGTTTCCACCGGCAGCAGGTCCACGCCGCCGTCCACTTCCTGCCAACCGTTGTGCAGTTGCAGAAAAGCACGAAACGAGGGGGGCAGGGGCTTGCCCACTTTGCCCTCCAGGCGGATGATCAGGTCTTCCGCCACCGGCGCCCCCAGGGCCTGTTCATCCTCCAGTTCGATGCTTTGATAATATTGGGAGCGGGCTTGCACGCCCCGGGTGATGGCCTGTGCTACGCGATCTTTGATGTCGGTCATTGGGTTACCTCGGTTTCAATCAGCAGTCCGCTTCAAAGCCCGTGGGCTGGGGGTTGGATTTCAACTGGTTCTTGATCTGCCGGCCGCTGGCTTCGTTAACGTCTTTGTCCAGCCACAGGAACGGGCCTTTGGCGTTGCCGCCCAATTGCATTTCATGCACGTGATCCGCCTGCATCTGTTTGCCTTTGGGGTCGGCGGTTTCGGCGCAGTCGTCGAAAAACTTGCTGTCCTGCTTGCCGGGATTGGAAAAGTCCGGCCAGCCTTTGGGGTTGGGTTTGTCCCAGTCGCGGGCGAATTTGGCGGCCCAGCCGTTGCCGTTTTTGCGGGCCAGGGTGGGCTTGCCGTCGGCGTAGGTGTTGCGGGGTTTCATTTTGCCCTGCTTGGCCAGGCCATCGAGTTTTTTGGCTTTGGCTTTCATTTGTGCTTTCTGGCAGTCGTCCCAGTCGTCTTCACACTTGAGGGTGATCACGCCCACGTTGGCGGAGCCCTGGCTGAGGCCGGTCATGGTGGCGCCGGTATTGGGAGGGGTGCCGCTGGCGGCGCAGTTGTTGAGCATGGGTTCACCCAACAGGTGCACCGCCTTGCCCTGAATTTTTACCGACAGGGAACCGGGAGTGATAAATTTGGCAGGGCCGTGAGTATTGGCGGAGACCACGCCACCGCCGGTGCCCTTGCTGGCCATGTCCCCCATGCTTTTAAAACTGCTGCCGCGAATGGCCACCGGATTGCCTTCGATTTTTACCTTGGTGGAATAACCCTTGGGGGAGGTGCCGGAGCGGGCGATGTTGGGTAATGGAGTTGGGACAAAAGGCGCCGGCGGCCCCGGCATTTTACACACGTTGGGGGTAGTGGCCTTGGCGATGCCCATGCTGCCTTTGGTGACCGGGGTTTTGGGGGGATGAATGGCAACACTGGGCATGGGCTTAACCTCGGTAGGGGCTGGCTTGGTAGGGGGTTTCCAGTAAAACGCCGGCCCGGGGCCCGGCTTCCGAACTGGCCCACAACAGGTTTCGTGGTCCACTGGCATAGCCCCGTTGCGCCGCCTGGGTGGCCAGGGTCACGAACAGTGCCCCGCTGGCGGCGCCGGTGTCGCCCCAGCAATCCGCGGGGCTCCAGTAGCCGGTGGGATCTTCGAAATAATGGGCCAGCTTTAAACAGGTGAAGCCCCATTCCTCGCCGCGATAGCGTTCGCCGTTGATGTCGCAGTAGATCTGATTCACGGGCTGTTGTGCCGGATGCAGTGGCGACAGTGTGTCTTGCACTGTGCGGGTCAGGGCTTCCCCCAGATTGATATCCTGGGTTTTGATCAGTTTGGTTTCCCGGCCGGTGGCGCTGTTGACCAGTCGCGCCAGCGGCTCAAGGCCAGCCTCACGGGCGGCTTCCGCTGTCATTAGCAACACAAAGCCCGCCCCTTCCCCGGGGACGAAGCCGGAGCGGGACACCGGCCCCGCCAGTTGCCGATGCTGATCCAGCCAGGCCAGGGTGTCCGGTTGCAGGTAGCTGTCCACGCCACCCACCAGGCACACCAGCCAGTGCCGCTGTTCCATCATTTGGCGGGCCTGATGCAGCAGGGTCAGCACGGCGCTGTGGCCCCCCAGTGCCAGCTTTATCGAGTCATTGTTGGAATCTATTAGCGGTTCGCCGCTCAGATGATGGCTGACCCAGTGCGCATCGTTGACACAGAAACCCGGTCGCGGCTCCGGGAACCCCAGCCACAGGGGGACGGGTTGCGGCCAGGACAGCTCCTGCAGCGGCCGGCAGGCTTCCGCCAGTGCACTGCGCGCCAGCGCCAGCATGCGTTGCCGGCAGGGCAGGTCCGGTGGCAGTTCCCGATCCAGGGCCAGGGTTACCGGCGCGCCGGTCTGATCCACCCAGTAAGGGTATTTGGCGTTGCCACTGATGGCGGCACGGAGGGCGGCGGCGCTGGCGGCGGCATGCAGGCCGAGAGCGGTGCGGGCACCGGTATTGATGATGTACACGGGTTCGCTCATGGGTCGTACCGCTTTTGCCGGATAATGGTCTGGTCCAGATAGTCCGCTTCGTTACGGCACAACAACACCGTGGTCCAGACCAGGGTCAGGCGCCGCTGATCCGGTTCAATAATGACGCTGGACAGTTGGCCCCGGTGCTCTTCCACCCGGCGGTCGATATGGGTGGTGAAGGTGAGATACACCCGGGGCAGGGTGAAGCTCAGATCGCCCTCGGGGGTGAGGTTTTTCAGTTCCAGCGGCTCTCCACCCCGCAGCGGTTTTGGGGTTTGCTGATCCACGGGAGCGCAGTGCAGGGAGCGGGGATGCCAGTCCACCGGCAGTAAGGGCGCCCGTTGTTGTTGCCAGTGCTGGTCATAGGTGCCCGCCAGTTCCCGCCGCGGGCTCCAGAAACTGTCGATGGGGCCGAAACCGGCGGGCCCGGTGTGGCGGGGATCGCCCTTCAGAGGTTCCACCTGGTGCAGGGGCTGGTGGGTTTTGGCGCCGGAATAGATGCCCCGCCCCACGGGATTGCGCGGATCCCAGGTTTGTCGTTTCGGATCGGGCTGACTCCGGTCCCAACCGCCAAAGGCAACTTCGTAGGTGAGCGGAACGCGGGTCACCGGCTCCGGTGCCGAGGGTTTGGGCCCGGTGATTCCCGCTTCCCAGTGGCGCTTGCCCATGACCCGCAGTACTTTCTGCTGCCCGGCAATCGTGAGCGCCACCGGGAACTCCGTACTGGGTTTGCCACCGGGGGCATGGGCGGTGCCGTTAACCAGAACATCCGTGCCCGGCTTGGTGGGCACCAGGTCGGCGTCATAGCGCAGGCTGGACAGCCCCGGCTCGCCGTAATATTCCGGTGCCAGTAGAGGTTCGGTTTGTGCTTCCGCCAGGGTCGGTTCCCCGTCTGGAGCAAGGTCATAGGTGGCCTTCACCGCGACAATCCACTGGTGCCAGCCGTTGGGATCCCGGCTCCAGGTGCGCTCAGGGGCAAACGGGGTTTTGTTGTTCAGTGCCCACATCAGTTGATCTGCACGCAGCCCCCCCGAATACTGTGGGTGCCGGTGGCGCGGGAGCAAAGGTAATTGCCTTTGATGAAGACTTTGCCGGCCTTGGTGAGGGTGATGCTGGCTTCGCCACAGCGTAGCTCCAGCTGCTCCCGGGCCTGGATTTGCAGGTGTTTGCCGTCGGTGGCCAGGCTCAGCGGCTGGTCATCCGCCGTGGCGGGCCAGGTACCCGGATCCTGAAAAATTCCCAGAATAATGGGCCGGCTCACATCGCCCTGGTCAAACTGCAGCAGTACCTCGGCACCAAAACTGATGGCCTGCAAACTGACAATGGTGCGGGCGGGCAGGGCGGCGGCGCCGGGCTGGCCGGGGAACACCACCAGCGGTTGACGTTGCTGGTTCAATCCCAGAAATTGCCCGCTAATCACGCCGTAAACCGGGCTCTGCAGTGCTGCCTGTTGCGGATCTTCGAATGCGCTCATAAGGTTTCCTTTTCGTCCTTGACAGGACGCGCTTAGTTGATACCGGTTTTACTGCCTTTGATCGCCACGTCACTGCTGGCTTTGATATTGATTTTGCCGCTGCCTTTCAACTGAATGTCCTTGCCGCTTAAGGCGATGGTGCCGTCTTTTTTCATGGTGAGGCTGGCCTTACCCACCTTGATAGTGAGTTCATCTTCGGCGCTGATGGTGATTTTTTTGGCGGAGTGGGTACTGGTTTTACCCACCGACAGGGTGCGGTTGTCGCCCACGTTTTCACTCATGTTTTTGGCCACCAGCACGGTTTTATTGGCGCCCACCTCTTCGGCTTTCAGCGCCGCTACGGTTTCGTTCATGGCGGCCCCCACGGTTACCTGGTACAGGCCGCCAATGGTGAGTTCCTTGGCGGCGCCGATGGTTTCTGAGTCATTGATGCTCACGGTGCTGGACTGGTTCTGTCCCACGGTGAGAGCGCGGTTACTTTGCACGGCAAGGGTTTGATTGCCGGTGATCGTTTCGTCCTGGTTACCCGCCACGGACTTGCTTTCATTGGCGCCCACGCTGATGGATCGGTTGTTGTCTACTGTCAGGGCCTGGTCGTTTTGTACCTGTCCGGTTTCGTTATTGGCAATCAGGAAATTCATATCCTTACCGGCCTTTAGATAGATTTCCTCGGCGCCTCCGGCGTCATCGAAGCGCAGTTCGTTGGCATTGCTGCTTTGGGTCAGCCAGCCGCTTTGGGTGGCGGTGTATTTGGGGCCGGTATTATCTTTGTTATACAGCGCGCCCACCACCAATGGCCGGTCGGCATCACCATTGATAAAGTCCACCAGCACTTCCTGACCCTCCCGGGGCACGAAACTGGCGCCCCAGCCGCTGCCGGCATAGCTCTGCAACACTCGCAATTTGCAGGTGTTGTGGTCGCCGTCCCAGGGAAACCGGGCCTTGATCATGCGCTGGGGGTCGGCGTCGGCGGCGGAACCCGAAGCGCAGAGTGAGATTACCTTGGCCATTTGCGGCCCGGGCATACGGCGTTTGAAATCCGGCTGCCGGGGCCGGACGGGGGCTTCGGCGGGCACGCAATGGAACTGGTTTTCATAGCGGCTGGGACTGTCGATATTGTTGTTGGCCTGGTGGCTGATCTCCCAGATCAGGTAGGTGCCATTTTCGGATGTTGCATTATGTTGCAGATCGAACCGCCCCCCTGGCAGAAAGCTGGCGCAATTGCCGGAGCCCATGGCCATATCATGACGGGATTCCTCCGCCTCCATGCGGTTACGGGTCAATTGCTTGTTGTAGGCGGCGTCGAAGTCGTGGCAGCTGCCGGCATTGGTTTTAAAGTTATAGCAGCCGTAGCCTTCGACGGTATTCACCGCCGGTGTCTGGGCAAAGGCCGAGGTGGTGGTGACCTGCTGACGGTAAAAATTTTTTGGCGTGTCCTGATTGTAATCCTGCAACAGGTAACCCATGGGGTGATAGCTGAGAGTGCGTTGCCACTGAAAGATGGCGGCGCCCTCGGTGCCGTCCTGGCGGGCAAGCCCCCGTTTGATCACTTTGTACTGCTGGCAGTCGGTAAATCCGTTGGCCTGATCACACAGCACCAGGGTGTGGCCCCTGTCACTGTGGGTGAAGTAATAATTGATCCCGTCTTCCGCCAGTAACCGTTCCACGAACGCCAGATCACTTTCATGGAACTGAACGCAATATTCCCGCGCCAGATACTGGCCATTGGTTTTCACTTCCAGTTCGCAAAAGGCACCGTAGCCCGCGATAATTTCCTGCACGATATCCAGGCTGGTCTGATTTTCAAAAATTCGATTGCTGCCGGACTGCGACAGAAACCAGAGCCCCGGTACCACGTTAATCTGATAGAAGCGCACGCCACTTTCATCCACATCCTGCAGCACCATGCGGTTGACCCGGCCGTGGCGATAAATGGGGTCGGGCCGGGCTTCGGGATACAGCGCAATACCGATTTTCTGCCCCACCACGTCTTCGCAGGTGAGTTCGAGATTCTCGGTGAGGAAAGTGACGGTGAATTCAAACGGGGTGGACAATGCCTCGTGACCCTGCAACGACATGGCCACGCAGCTGTCATCGATAAAGCTGCCGCTCAGCCGGATGAGTCGGGTGTCCTGAGTCATGAGGCCTGCTCCTGTCTTCCCTGGAGGCGGCGCGCAGTCAGTGTTGTTGTTCTATGAGGGCGCCACGCCGTCCATTGTCCGTGGGGGCGAGCAGAGCCGTCAACCGCAGTTTAACCGGATTATGTGGGGCAAATTCACATTTTCGCAACGGGGCAGCGGGGTAACCCGTCTGGGCGACCCCGCCTCAATACGCGCGTTCGGGCTTATTGGAAGCGCCTTAGAACAACTGCTCCGGCAGAGACCCCGAATCCATATGCGGATCGGCCACCTGTTCCTCCCGCACCTGTTCCGGTACGTTTTCCTCGCGGAAGTATTCGAAGATCGCATTGGGCTGGCCGGGAGCCGCGCGCTTGCCGGTTTCCGGGTCAATCCGCACCGAGGTGATACCGTCGGGTATTTTCAACGTGCTCTGGGGTGAATCCCGCAGCGCCGTGCGCATGTAATCGATCCAGATGGGAAGGGCGGCGGTGCTGCCGTATTCCCGGTAACCCAGGCTTTTCGGCTGATCGAACCCCACCCAGACCGTGGCCACCACATCCCGGTTGAAGCCGGAGAACCAGGCGTCTTTCTGTTCGTTGGTGGTGCCGGTTTTTCCCGCCAGGTCGGAGCGCTCCAGTTGCCGGGCCTTAACCCCGGTGCCGCGTTTGATCACGTCCTGCATCATGCTGGTCATCAGGAAATTAATGCGCGGCTCCTGCACTCTGGGGGCGTACCGCGCCGGCAGGGTGGCGGGTTCGTCCGCTGCGGGTTGTTTGCCGTTTGCGATCGGTTTCGCTTGCTCCGATGCGTTCGGGTCGGTGCTGCCATCGCTGGCTGCCCCGGTACCTTCCCCGTCATTCTGGTGGGTATCCGCGATATCACCAGCGTCGGGGGCAGCACCGTCAGCAGCCACGGCCTCACCCTCGCCCTCCGCCGGGGCCATCCGCTCCTTGGCACGGGCTTCCTGACAGGCGTCATCGCAAATAATCATAGGGTTGGCCTGGTACAGCACGTTACCTTCATTGTCCTCAATGCGGCCGATATACCAGGGTTCCACCTTAAACCCACCATTGGCCAGCACGGCGTAGGCATCGGCCAGTTCCCAGGGGGTGAAGGCAGCGCTGCCCAAAGCCAGGGACAGGTTGTTGGGCAGGCGGGCGGGATCGAATCCGAACTGGCTGGCGTACCGGATAGTGTGAGGCATGCCGATTTGCCGCAGCACCCGTACCGACACCAGGTTGCGGGATTTGTACAGTGCCTGCCGCAAACGGGTGGGGCCGTGGAACCGGCCACTGGAATTCTCCGGGCGCCAGGTGCTTTCCAGACTGGAATCCCGGAATACCACCGGGGCGTCGTTGATCACCGTGGCGGGGGTCAGGCCCTGGGCCAGGGCGGCGCTATAAATGAAGGGTTTGAAGGCGGACCCCACCTGGCGGCCACCCTGGGTGGCGCGATTGAATTTGCTGCTCTGAAAGTCGAAACCGCCCACCAGAGCCAGCAGGGCGCCGGTTTGCGGGTTGAGCGACACCAGTCCGCTCTGGGCCTGGGGTAACTGGGCCAGGGTCCAGCCCTCGCCCTCGGCCATCACCCGGATCACATCGCCGGCGGCCACTACCTGATCCACCTGCTTGGGCTTGGCGCCCCGGTTCAGGTTATCAATATAGGGGCGGGCCCATTCCATGGCCTCCAGGGTCAGAGTAATGGTGTCTCCGGATTTGAGCAGGGCACTGGCCTCGTTCTCGTCGGCGCTGGTCACCAGGGCCGGCTGCAGGGAGCCGATATCCCGAAAGCGGCGCAATGCCGCCAGCAGGTCTTCTGTTTTGGCGGCTTCCAGATCCAGCTCCAGCTGGGCTTCCGGGCCGCGATAGCCGTGGCGACGGTCGTAGGCGATCAGGCCGGCCTGCACGGCTTTATTGGCGGCTTCCTGGAACTCCGAATTAATGGTGGTGAAGACCTTGTAGCCGTCGGTGTCGGCTTTATCGCCGAAACGCTCCACCATCTCCCGGCGCACCATTTCCGCAAAGTAGGGGGCGCTCACCTCCACCGGAATGCCATGCAGTTCGGCACTGGTGGGCTCGGCCACGGCGGTCTCGTATTCCTGCTGGCTGATATAGCCCAGCTCCCGCATCCGCGACAGAATCCAGTTGCGGCGGGACAGGGCCCGGGCCGGGTTGGTCACCGGGTTATAGGCCGACGGCGCCTTCGGCAGACCGGCTATGGTGGCCAGCTGCGCCAGGCTCAATTTCTGCACCGGCTTGCCATAAT
This sequence comes from Pseudomonadales bacterium, assembly GCA_002701845.1. GTDB lineage: Bacteria > Pseudomonadota > Gammaproteobacteria > Pseudomonadales > Ketobacteraceae > Ketobacter. The sequence goes on along the minus strand of NZXG01000002.1, from coordinate 90,324 downwards.
ACACCTGGGCCGCGGCCTGAATCCCATAGGCACGGTGGCCAAGATAGATTTTATTGATGTACAGTTCCAGGATCTGCTGCTTGCTGAGCTTGCGCTCCATATCCAGGGACAGCAGGATCTCGTTAAATTTACGCAGAAAGGTCCGCTCCCGGGAGAGAAAGTAGTTTTTGGCCACCTGCATGGTGATGGTGCTGCCGCCGGTTTGGATGGAACCGGTGGTGAGCAGCTCCAGACTGGCCCGGGTCAGGCCTTTAATATCCACTCCGTGGTGGGAAAAAAAGCGGGCGTCCTCAGCGGCCAGCACCGCTTCAATAAAGTGTTGGGGGATCTCTTCATAGCGAATGGGGGAACGCTTTTTCTCTCCGAATTCAGCAATTAGCCGGTTGTCACTGGCGTAAATTCGCAAAGGCGTCTGTAATTGTATATCGAGGATCCGCTCCACTTCGGGCAGCTTCGGGCCCAGGTATAAAAGGGTGGCGGTGAACACCATGACGCCGGCGCTGACAGCGAGCAAAACCAGCCACAGCGCGAGACGAAACATCGGATGAATTTTCTGCATGGGTCGGGCGTTACTTCAGTTGGGATGAGTGTGGGTCGATGGTAATAATTTGTTCAGAGTGTGAATTATACGACGATAATACGGGCGCGATCTAATTGCGTGTTCTAATATTGTGGTATTTAATGTAAATAGACACATAGTTTGTCTAAGTGTGCATAACTGCACAAATTTCATAATTAAAGCAGAACGACAAAACAGGACAGGAAGATATGCTGCCCTTCCTCAGTAAGAAGGCTTCTACAGCCAAGTTGGGAATTGATATCAGCTCGACTTCAGTCAAGCTGCTTGAGCTTAGCCGCAGTGGCAACCGCTATAAAGTGGAGGCCTATGCCGTGGAGCCGCTCCCCGCCAATTCCGTGGTGGAGAAAAACATCAATGATGTGGAGGGCGTGGGCGAGGCCATCGCCCGGGTGGTTTCCCGAGCCAAGACCGGGATCAAGAATGTGGCGGTGGCAGTGGCCGGATCTTCTGTCATTACCAAGGTGATCGAAATGGACGGCCGGCTTTCTGACGACGAGATGGAAAGCCAGATCAAGGTGGAGGCCGATCAGTACATTCCTTACCCACTGGATGAAGTGGCTATCGATTTTGAGGTACAGGGGCCGGTGGAAGGTTCCCCTGACCAGGTGGAGGTGCTGCTGGCCGCCTGCCGCAACGAAAACGTGGAGTTGCGGGTGGATGTGCTGGAGATTGCCGGCCTCACCGCCAAAGTGGTGGATGTGGAGGCCTACGCCATGGAGCGGGCCTTCGGCCTGGTGGCGGATCAGATTGACGGCGGGGAGGAGCAGACCGTGGCCATTGTGGACATCGGCTCCACCATGACTACCCTCAGTGTGCTGCACGATGGCCGTACTATTTATACCCGGGAGCAGTTGTTTGGCGGCAAACAGCTGACCGAGGAGATTCAACGCCGTTACGGGCTGTCGTTCGAAGAGGCCGGCCTGGCCAAGAAGCAGGGCGGACTGCCGGACGATTACGAAACCGAGGTGCTGGAGCCCTTCAAGGAAGCCGTGGTGCAGCAGGTGACCCGGTCGCTGCAGTTCTTCTTCTCCTCCAGCCAGTACAACGATGTGGACCATATTCTGCTGGCCGGGGGCACCGCCTCCATCATTGGCCTGGCGGAGATGGTGCAGGATAAAGTGGGCACCACCACCTCCATTGCCAATCCCTTTGTGGATATGGCCCTTTCCTCCAAGGTAAACGCGTCTTTACTCAGCGCCGATGCGCCGTCCCTGATGATCGCCTGCGGCCTGGCGTTAAGGAGTTTTGACTGATGACAAAAATTAACCTTCTACCCTGGCGTGAAGAACGGCGCCAGGAGCTGAAACAGCAGTTTTTCGTGGTGCTGTTCGGGGTCCTGCTGCTGGGAGCCGGCATTGTGTATCTGGTCAATATGAGTGTGCAGGGGCAGATCGATTATCAGAATCAGCGCAATCAGTTTATTGTCAGCGAAACCAAGAAGCTGGAGGCGCAGATTAAGGAAATCGAGGACCTTAAGAAGAAACGGGAATCCCTGATCGAGCGGATGAACGTCATCCAGGATCTGCAGGGTAACCGGCCGGAGATCGTGAAAATCTTTGACGAGCTGGTGCGCACGGTGCCCGATGGCGTTTACTACCGTGAACTGAAATCCGTTAACGACTCTATCAGCATCACGGGGTATGCCGAGAGTAATAACCGGGTGTCCAACCTGATGCGGAACCTGGACGGCTCGGAGTTGTTTGAAGCCCCCAACCTGTCCAAGGTACAGGCGGCCTCGAAGGAGAAGTCGGTGAACGAGTTTGATCTGACCGTGAAGCGTCAGAAACCGAAATCCGAGGAAGAGGAGGGCTGAAGATGGATATAAAAGAGTTTTTTGAGTCCTTTAATAACCTCGACCCGGAAAATATCGGCGGCTGGCCGCTGCCCATCAAGCTATTCATCTGGATCGTGGCTTTTCTGGTGGCGGGATTCCTGGTATACCACCTGATGTTGTCGGACACTCTGAAGCAGCTGGACACGGTCCAGGCCAAAGAGTCCACCCTGATGCAGGAGTACGAGGACAAAGCGTTCAAGGCCTCCAATCTGGATGCCTATAAGGAACAAATGAAAGAAATGGAAAACACCTTTGGTGCCCTGCTGCGGCAACTGCCCAGTGACACCGAGGTGCCGGGGCTGCTGGAGGATATCAGCCACACCGGCCTCACCGCCGGCCTGAATTTCAACAGTATCGAACTGGCCCCGGAGAATTCGAGGGAGTTCTACGTGGAGCTGCCCATCGATATTGAAGTGAAAGGTGGCTTCCATGCCTTTGGAGCTTTCGTGAGTGCGGTGGCCTCCTTGCCCCGGATTGTGACGCTGCATGACTTTACCATCACGCCGGCTCAGGAGAATACTCACGAGCTGGTGATGAAGATTCGCGCCAAAACTTACCGCTATAAGGAAAATTGATATGAAGGGCGTAAGTTTTATCGGGATTGCTGTGTTGGGGATGTTGTTGTCCGGTTGCGGAGGCGACAGCCAGTTCACTGACATCAAAGCCAAAATGGCCGAGGTGAAGGGCCGCCCCAAGGGCCGCATTGAGCCGCCGCCGGAATTCAAAGTCTATAAGGCTTTCTCCTACAGTGCCGCGGCCCTGCGCAGTCCGTTTGAGCAACCGGTGGATGTGGAGCTGGCGGCACTGCCCCAGCGCAAAAGTAACGTGAAGCCGGATTTCAACCGCCCTAAAGAGGTGTTGGAGCAGTTCGGTACTGATGCGCTCTCCATGGTGGGCACCCTGACCCGGCCGGGCTCCAGTCTTTATGCGCTGGTGAAGGATCCGGACAGCGGACTGCACCGGGTGAAAGAGGGAAATTATCTGGGCCGCAACTTCGGTAAGATTGTCTCGATCACGCCGAACAAGATCGATGTCATCGAGATTGTATCCGATGGTCAGGATGGTTGGGTTGAGCGTCCACGCACCTTAGTGTTGCGTGAAGAGTGAAGCGTGGGAGACAATTCATGAAAAGGGTTCAGACTTTCATTCAAACGATAACAAGCAAGCAGGTAGCTGCGATGAAATTCAAATTCGGTTGGGGTGCCGTTCTCGCCCTGTTGTCCTCTCAGCTGATGGCCGCCCAGTTGACCGGCGTGGAGTCCGCCTCGCTGCCTGGCGATGCCGTGGAAATCAAATTGAAGTTTGACGAGGCACCGCCCACGCCCACCGGCTACACCACGGATTCCCCGGCCCGGATCGCCATTGATCTGGATGGGGTCACCAATGGCCTGGAACAGAAATATCATACCCTGGGTGACGGCAATGTGCGCAGCCTCACCGTAATGGGGGCCGGTAACCGTACCCGCTTGATTGTGAATCTGGGTTCCCTGGTGGGTTATACCACCAGTGTGGAAGGCAATAATCTGCTGGTGCAGGTGGGTGCCACCGGCGCCCCCACTGCCCGTCAGCAGGATGCCATGACCCAGGGTATGTCCCAGACCACCAGCGGCAGTAAGAAAGCCATGGCCGACGGCGTGCGGGAGATCGACTTCCGTCGTGGCGAGCAGGGCGAAGGCCAGGTGGTCATCAAACTGAGCGACGCCAATGCGCCGGTGGATCTGGCGGAGGAAGGCGGCAAGATCGTGGCTGAGTTTATCGGTGTATCCCTGCCGGACCAGTTGCACCGGCGCCTGGATGTGACCGATTTTGCCACGCCGGTAAAAATGATCGATGCCACCACCGCCGGCGGTAATGCCCGCATTGCGGTAACCCCATCCGGCGACTACGAGTATATGGCGTATCAGACCGACGAAACCTTTACCATCAGCGTCAAGCCCATCAGCGCCTTCGAACTGGAGCGCAAGCGTAAAGAGCAGTTCCAGTACACCGGCGAAAAGCTGTCCCTGAACTTCCAGGACATCGAAGTCCGCTCCGTACTGCAGTTGATTGCTGACTTTACCGAGTTGAACCTGGTGGCCAGTGACACCGTGCGCGGCCGTATTACCCTGCGCCTGCAGAACGTGCCCTGGGATCAGGCACTGGATCTGATTCTGAAAACCAAGGGGCTGGACAAGCGTAAAGTGGGCAATGTGATGCTGGTGGCCCCGGCGGATGAAATTGCCGCCCGGGAAAAACTGGAGCTGGAATCCCAGCGTCAGGTGAAGGAGCTGGCTCCGCTGCGCACCGAGTATCTGACCGTCAACTACGCCAAGGCGTCGGAAGTGGCAGAACTGGTGACCAACTCCGGATTCCTCAGCGATCGTGGCAGCATCACCGTGGATGAGCGCACCAACGTGCTGCTGATTCAGGACACCGCCGCCAGCATTGATGAAGTGCGCTTTATGCTGGAGCAACTGGATATTCCGGTGCGCCAGGTGATGATTGAGGCCCGCCTGGTGATTGCCAACACCGATGCGGTGGAGGAACTGGGTGTACGCTGGGGCCTGGGTGCCGTCAATGTGGGCTCCGACCGCATCACTTACCTGGGTGGTAACGCCTCCGGTGCGGAAACCAATATTGCCAACATCGTCAACGGTGACGAGTTTGAAGTGGGTACCCCCACCCTGGCCCTGGATCTGGGCACGGTGTCTGACCTGGCCAGCACTTCCGCCAGCCGGATCACCCTGGGTGTGTTTGATGCCGACCACGGTCTGATTGATCTGGAGTTGTCCGCCCTGGAATCCGATGGCCGCGCGGATATCGTATCCCAGCCCAAGGTGATGACCGCGGATCAGCAGACCGCCAAGATCCAGTCCGGTACCGAAGTGCCCTATCAGGAGGCCTCCTCCAGCGGTGCCACCTCCACTTCCTTTAAAGAGGCGGTGCTATCTCTGGAAGTGACCCCGCAGATTACCCCCGATGGACGTATCATTATGGATCTGAAGGTGAACCAGGACTCCGTGGGCGAGGTCTTCAACGGCGTGCCCTCCATTGATACCAACGAGATCGACACCAGCGTTATCGTGGACAATGGCCAGACTATCGTGCTGGGTGGTGTGTTCCGCTCCCAGGAAATCCACGAAGTGCAGAAGACCCCGTTCCTGGGCGATCTGCCGGTAGTGGGTCGGCTGTTCCGCCGCTCCCTGCAGTCCCTGGAAAAGACCGAACTGCTGGTGTTCATCACCCCCCGCATCGTGCACGACGTGCTGGCAGCCCAGTGAGCGATGTCCAAACACGGTAACGTGATTCTGGTGGGCCCGATGGGTGCAGGTAAAAGTACCATCGGGCGCCAGCTTGCCCACCAGCTCCATTACGAATTCGTGGATTCCGACCATGAAATTGAAGCCCGCACCGGTGCGGATATCCCCTGGATATTCGACGTGGAAGGTGAGGAGGGTTTCCGCCGCCGCGAGGAGGTGGTGATCGATGAACTCACCCAGCGCGACGGTATCGTTCTGGCCACCGGTGGTGGCGCCATTACCCGGGAAGCCAACCGCCGGGTGATTTCCGCCCGGGGTATTGTGGTGTATCTGCAAACCTCTATCGAACAACAACTCACCCGCACGGCCCGGGATCGCAAACGCCCCTTGTTGCAGAACGCGGAGCCGCGCAAGGTGCTGGTGGAGTTGATGAAAATCCGCGATCCTCTATATCGGGAAGTGGCGGATTATGTGGTGGATACGGACTCCTCCAATATCAAGGACGTGGCCTCTCACATCGCTCAGCTGATTACCCAGCCCATACCTCCCTCCTGAGCGCGGCTCCGCTCATTTTTGCTGCCGGATACCAGCACAATTGCTGGTACAATAGCGGCATCGTTCGATCACTATCAGGAGCATCCATGGAAACCTTGGGGGTGGAACTGGGGGAGCGCAGTTATCCCATTCACATTGGTCCCGGTCTGTTAATGCAACTGCGGCAGTGTCTGCCGCCGCTGGCCGGCCGCCAGCTGCTGGTGGTGACCAACGACACCATTGCCCCTTTGTATCTGGAGCCGGTGCTGGCCAGTCTGCAAGACTATGAGACCAGCAGCCTGATTTTGCCCGATGGCGAGCAGTTCAAAACCCTGGACACCCTGAACCGGATCTTTACCTGCCTGCTGGAACGCCGCCATAGCCGCACCACCACGCTGATTGCGCTGGGCGGGGGTGTCATCGGGGATATCACCGGGTTTGCCGCGGCGGCCTACCAGCGGGGGGTGGACTTTATTCAGATTCCCACCACTCTGCTGGCCCAGGTGGATTCCTCCGTGGGCGGCAAGACCGGGGTGAATCATCCCCTGGGCAAGAATATGATCGGTGCCTTTCACCAGCCCCGGGCGGTGATCGCCGACACCGATACGTTGAATACGCTGCCGCCGCGGGAACTGGCGGCGGGACTGGCGGAGGTGATCAAGTACGGCCTGATTCGCGACCTGACTTTTCTGGATTGGATCGAGACCAATATGCCACGGTTGGTGGCCCGGGAGCCGGATGCCATGACCTACGCCATCCGCCGTTCCTGCGAGATCAAAGCCGAAGTGGTGGCGGCGGATGAGCGGGAGGGCGGACTGCGCGCCATTCTGAATCTGGGGCACACCTTCGGCCATGCCATCGAAGCGGCTCAGGGTTACGGCCAGTGGCTGCACGGGGAGGCCGTGGCCGCCGGCATGGTCATGGCGCTGGAGCTTTCCGCCCGCCTGGGTAACCTGCGGCCGGAGCAGGTGGCCCGGGGCCGGGCCATTATTGCTGCCGCCGGTCTGCCGGTGCAGGGGCCTGCCGGCATGAGCGTGGACAGCTATCTGGAAAAGATGGCGGTGGACAAAAAGAATGTGGATGCCCGCCTTCGCCTGGTATTGCTCGAAGCCATGGGCAGTGCCATAGTGACCACGGATTTTGATCCGGAACAATTGAGAGCCACCTTGCATGACTGCACAGCCCAAGCCTGACACCGAACCGGAACTGGGAACGTTCGACGGGGACCATCCGGACGCCGGTGAATTGCCACGCTCACCTTTTGTGGATGGCCGGGTGGAGGGATTGTTTTTTCCCGGCGCCGGTCGTGGCGAAGTGCTGGAGGCGCTGCGGCATATGCTTCGCTATGGCCCCTCACTGTTGCTGCTTTACGGTTATCAGGGGGTGGGCAAGCATTTCCTGGCAGATCGGCTGCTGGCGGGGCTGGATCCCGAGCTCTTCGATACTGCGGTGGTGGATGCGGATGTGTTGATGAGCCCGGCGACGCTGATGGCGCCCCTGCAGCAAGCCTGGCTGGCACCGCAAGCATTCACCCTGGAGAACCTGCAGCAACAGGTAGTCACGTGCGCCAGCGCCGCCGATACCGACAGCCGCACCTTACTGTTGGTGGTGCGCTTCGGCCAGTTCCTGGATCAGGGCAGTGTGGAAGCGTTGTCGGTGATGCTGGCCTCCGCTGCCGGGCTGCCGTTGAAAGTGCTGTTGATTCTGGACGCGCCGGCCCCGGAGGAACTGGAGGCACTGGATCCGCTACTGGAGCAGATGCCGGATCACTTCCGGGTGGGGCTGGATCCCTTTACCCGGGACCAGACCCGGGAATATCTGGCGTACCGCCTGCGCACCGCCGGGCTTGGTGAGCTGCGCTTTAGCGATGGGCAGGTGGAGCACATCTTTAATCTTAGCCTGGGTAATGCCCAGCGCATCAACCGGGTGGCGGCGGAGGTGCTGGAGCAGGCTCTGCCCCGGGTGCGTCAACGGCAGGCAAAACCGGCCCTGCCCTGGATGCACCTGGTGGCCCTGGCCGGGGTGGCTCTGCTGCTGCTGGTATTGTGGCTCACCCGCAATGGCGGCGAGCCCGCGCCCATGGCCGTCCCTTCGACGGCAGAGTTGGCGACCACAGAATCGGTGCCGGCGGCCGGCCCGGCGCAATCCCGGGCTGCGGAGGGTTCCTCTGACACCGGGGTTTCCTCCGCGAAGGCGTCCGCCGCTGCTGCGGGGCAATCCGCTGCCAATGCGCGGCCGGATGCCCCCCGGCAGGCACCAACGGCACCGGTGTCGACCGCTGGGAACACTGCGGCTGCCTCCGACCCCGCTCAACCTGCATCTGCCTCCACCTCTGAGGCCACCCCGGCGGCGGATTCGGCGTCCCGGCCGGCGACGCCCGCAACCACAGCGGCGGCCCCTGAACCCACGGCGGCCGTTAAACCCGTGGCTGCGGCCAACCGGGAGCGTGCCCCGTCCCCGCCTGTGACCGCCGCCTCCTCCGCCAGTGCCCGCGAGGACTGGCTGCGAAGCCTGCCGTCGGAGCATTACGCAATCCAGCTGTTGGGTGCCCGGGAGAAGGCGACGGTGGAGGCGTTTCTGGGCACTTATCCCAGTGTGCAGAATCTGGTCTACTACCGTACCCGCCGAAATGGTGCGCCGTGGTATGTGGTGGTGCAGGCCAGCTTCCCGGACTACGATGCCGCCCGTGCCGCCGTCGCCAAACTGCCGCAAAAGCTGCAAAAACAAGGCCCCTGGATACGAAAAGTCGAGGCAATTCAAAAAGATCTGTAAAACCGGCGGGTCAAGCTTAACTCTTTCATTTCTGGACTGTTTTTTGCGTGCCTTTAGGGGAAGCCGGGCTCCGCCGCTTGCCGTCGCTGTACGCTGCGCAACCAGTTGGGTTTGTTACCAGGGGGGTTCGCATGTAAAATGGCTCTCCATTTTTGCCCGGCCGTAGCGCCAGGTCAGCGATTGATCGCTAATAACCTCTTGAATTCACTGGAAAAGGGCTTCGCTTGTGATGAGTTTACAGAGTGGTGGGCTCTACCATCCTGACCAGTTTAAAGACAACTGCGGATTTGGTCTGATCGCCCACATGAAGGGTGAGGCCAGCCACGATCTGCTGCAGACCGCCATCGAGGCGCTCACCTGCATGACGCACCGGGGTGGTATTGCCGCCGATGGTAAAACCGGTGACGGCTGTGGCCTGTTGTTACAGATGCCCGAAGCCTTTTTCCGGGGCGTGGCCGAAAAAACTTTCTCCCAGCCCCTGTCCAAACAGTTCGCTGTGGGTATGGTGTTCCTGTCCCGGGATAATGACAAAGCCAGCGCCGGCCGCCAGGCCCTGGAGCGTGAAATCAGCGCTCAGGGGCTGACCATTCTGGGCTGGCGGGAAGTGCCGGTGGATACCTCGGTTTGTGGCCGCATCGCCATGGAAAGTCTGCCCTTGATTGAGCAGGTGTTCGTCAACAGCGACGGTCTTTCCAAAACCGAAATTAACCGCAAACTGTTCCTGGCCCGGCGCCTGGCGGAAGTTTCCCTGCAGGGGGATCGCGACTTTTATGTGTCCAGTCTGTCCGCCTCGGTGGTGTCCTATAAAGGTCTGGTGATGCCGGCGGATCTGCCGGCCTTCTATCTGGATCTGGCGGATAAGGACATGGGTACGGCGATCTGTGTCTTCCACCAGCGCTTTTCCACCAACACCCTGCCGCGCTGGCCCCTGGCCCAGCCGTTCCGTTTTCTGGCCCACAATGGCGAGATCAACACCATTATGGGTAACCGCAACTGGTCTGTGGCCCGCACCAGTAAGTTTCATTCCGATCTGCTGCCGGATCTGGAACAGATCGCACCGCTGGTGAACCGCACCGGCTCTGACTCCTCCAGCCTGGACAATATGCTGGAACTGTTGTTGGCGGGGGGCGTGGATATCCTGCGGGCGGTGCGCATGATGGTGCCGCCGGCCTGGCAGAACGTGGAAACCATGGACGCGGATCTGCGCGCCTTTTATGAATACAACTCCATGCACATGGAGCCCTGGGACGGCCCCGCCGGCCTGGTGATGACCGATGGCCGTCACGCCATCTGTATGCTGGACCGCAACGGTTTGCGTCCGGCGCGCTGGGTGATCACCAAGAACGATTACATCACCCTGGCGTCCGAGATCGGGGTCTATTCCTACAAGCCCGAGGACGTGGTGGCCAAGGGCCGGGTGGGGCCCGGTCATATTCTGGTGATCGACACCGAAACCGGTGATGTGCTTCACACTCATCATGTGGATGAGCGGTTGAAGGCGGGTCAGCCCTACAAACAGTGGCTGAAGGAAAACGCGATTCGGATTCAGGATACCCTTACCGATGAGACCCGCTCCATCGAGCAGCTGGATCCGGCCGCCATCAAGTGTTACCAGAAGCTGTTCCAGGTTTCCTTTGAAGAGCGGGATCAGGTGATCCGGCCCATGGCGGAAAACGGCCAGGAAGCGGTGGGTTCCATGGGGGACGATACGCCCATGGCGGTATTGTCCGCCAAGGTGCGGCCCCTGTACGACTATTTCCGTCAGCAGTTTGCCCAGGTGACCAACCCGCCCATCGACCCGCTGCGGGAAGCCATCGTGATGTCGCTGGAAACCTGTGTCGGTGCCGAACGCAATGTGTTTGAGGAAACCCCGGAACACGCGGACCGGGCGATTCTGACCTCGCCGGTGCTGTCCCACAGCAAGTTTCACCAGTTGTGTTCTATCGAACGGCAGGGTTATTCGGTGCAGACCATTTCCCTGAATTACGATGCGGATATCAGTCTGCGCCAGGCAGTGACCAATCTCTGTCAACAGGCCGAGGAAGCCGCCCGCAGCGGTAAAGTGATCCTGGTGTTAAGCGACCGGGACATTGGCGAGAAGAAGCTGCCGATTCCGGCGCTGATGGCCACCGGCGCGGTGCATCACCATCTCACCGGCAAGCGGCTGCGCTGTGACAGTAATATTGTGGTGGAGACCGCCAGTGCCCGGGATCCCCATCACTTTGCCTGTCTCATCGGCTTTGGCGCCACCGCGGTATACCCCTATCTGGCGTTCGATGTGATCTGTGATCTGGTGCGCACCGGTGAGATTCTGATGGACCCCATCGATGCCCAGAAAAACTATCGCAAGGCCATTGATAAAGGTCTGTTGAAGATTCTTTCCAAAATGGGTATTTCCACCATTGCCTCCTATCGCGGCGCCCAGTTGTTTGAAGCCGTGGGTATCGCCGAAGAGGTGGTGGACACCTGTTTCTGCGGGGTTCAGAGCCGCATTCAGGGTGCCGGGTTTGCGGACTTCGAGGCCGACACCAAGCAGTTGGCGGCGGTGGCCTGGAAGGCCCGCAAGCCCATTGAGCTGGGTGGCCAGTTGAAGTTTGTGCACGGTGGCGAGTATCACGCTTTCAACCCCGATGTGGTGGGCGCGCTGCATAAAGCGGTGCAGTCCGGTGATTACGAGGCCTATCGTGAATATGCGGCGCTGACCCAGGATCGTCCGGTGGCGGCCATCCGCGATCTGCTGACCCTGAAGACCGACGTGAATCCCATTGCGGTGGACGCCGTGGAATCCATCGAGGACATTCTGCCGCGGTTTGATTCCGCCGGTATGTCCCTGGGGGCCCTCAGCCCCGAGGCCCATGAGGCCATCGCCATGGCCATGAACCGGCTGGGTGGCCGCAGCAACTCTGGCGAGGGCGGCGAAGACCCTGACCGCTTCGGCACCGAGCGGGTGTCCAAGATCAAGCAGGTGGCTTCCGGCCGCTTCGGGGTCACGCCCCATTACCTGGTGAACGCCGAGGTGTTGCAGATCAAGATCGCCCAGGGTGCCAAGCCCGGCGAGGGTGGTCAGCTGCCCGGGGGTAAGGTCAATGAACTGATCGCCCGGCTGCGTTATTCCGTGCCCGGTGTCACCTTGATTTCACCGCCGCCGCACCACGATATCTATTCCATCGAGGATCTGGCGCAACTGATTTACGATCTCAAGCAGGTGAATCCGCAAGCCCTGGTGTCGGTGAAACTGGTGTCCGAGCCCGGGGTGGGCACTATCGCCGCGGGCGTGGCCAAGGCGTATGCGGACCTGATCACTATTTCCGGTTACGACGGTGGTACCGCCGCCAGCCCGCTCACGTCTATTCGTTATGCCGGTTCCCCATGGGAGCTGGGTCTCAGCGAAGCCCATCAGGCCTTGCGGGGCAATGATCTGCGGGACAAGATCCGGTTGCAGACCGACGGTGGCCTGAAGAACGGCCTGGACGTGGTAAAGGCCGCGATTCTGGGGGCGGAAAGCTTTGGTTTCGGCACCATCCCCATGATCGCCCTGGGCTGTAAATACCTGCGCATCTGCCACCTCAACAACTGTGCCACGGGGGTGGCCACCCAGCAGGACAAGCTGCGGGAGGACTACTTCATTGGCGCCCCGGAAATGGTGATGAACTTCTTCAAGTTCGTGGCTCAGGAAACCCGCGAATGGATGGCCCGGCTCGGGGTCGCCCGCATGGAGGATCTGGTGGGACGCACGGATCTGCTGGACGTGCTGGAAGGTTTCACTCCCAAACAGCGCAATCTTGATCTGAGCCCCATTCTCAGCAGCCGGTTTATTGCCGACGAAAAACCACAGACCTGCCAGGTGGAGCGCAATGTGCCCTTCGACAAGGGTGAGCTGGCGGAGCGTATGGTGAAGGAAACTCTGGCCGCCATCGACGCCAAGTCCGGTGGTGAGTTTGAATTCCGCGTCACCAACTGCGATCGCTCCATCGGCGCCCGGGTGTCCGGTGAGATTGCCCGTCGCCATGGTAACCAGGGTATGGCGGAGCAGCCCATCTCCATTCGTTTCCAGGGCACGGCGGGCCAGAGTTTCGGTGTGTTCAACGCCGGTGGCCTGCATATGTACCTGGACGGTGATGCCAACGATTACGTGGGCAAGGGCATGACCGGCGGCAAGCTGGTGATCCGCCCCCCCAAGGGCAGTCCATTCCAGAGTCAGGACACTGCCATCTTGGGTAACACCTGCCTCTATGGCGCCACCGGCGGCAAAATGTTTGCCTCGGGTCAGGCCGGGGAGCGGTTCGGGGTGCGTAATTCCGGCGCCCATGCGGTGGTGGAAGGTGTGGGCGATCACGGCTGCGAATACATGACCGGCGGCCTGATTACGGTACTGGGCCGCACCGGCTATAACTTCGGTGCCGGTATGACCGGCGGTTTCGCCTATGTGCTGGACGAGGAGAAAACCTTCGTCGACAAGTACAACCATGAGCTGGTGGAAATCCAGCGCATCAACAGTGAAGAAATGGAGGCCTATCGCAACCATCTGGTGGGGGTGATCAGGGAATTTGTCGATGAGACCGGCAGTGCCTGGGGCCAGCGGATTCTTGATCATTTCGATGATTACGTGGGTCGCTTCTGGCTGGTGAAACCCAAGGCTGCCAGTCTGCAAAAACTGTTGAACAGCATCAGGCACCGTCCGGAGTAACAGGAGGGTGGTGTTGGGGCTCCGGCTCCGTATCCATGTAAGAGGTTAAAGATGGCAGAACGTTTAAATAACAACTTCCAATTTCTGGATGTGCCCCGTCATGATCCTGAAAAGAAGGATATCGGGGTAAGACGTTCCCAATATGTCGAGATCTACAGTCCGTTTCAGCCCGAGCAGGCTGCAGCCCAGTCACACCGCTGCCTGCACTGTGGTAACCCCTATTGCGAATGGAAATGCCCGGTCCACAACTATATCCCCAACTGGCTGAAGCTGGTGTCGGAAGGCAATCTGCTGGAAGCCGCCGAGCTCAGTCACCAGACCAATACCCTGCCGGAAGTCTGTGGTCGGGTGTGTCCCCAGGATCGTTTGTGCGAGGGGGCCTGTACCCTCAATGACGGATTCGGCGCGGTAACCATTGGCTCGGTGGAAAAATATATCAGTGACACCGCGCTGGCCATGGGCTGGCGGCCGGATATGTCCAATGTGGTCTGGACCGATAAAAAAGTGGCGGTGATTGGCGCCGGCCCGGCGGGACTGGGCTGTGCCGATGTGCTGGTGCGCAATGGTGTGAAACCGGTGGTGTTTGACCGGTATCCGGAAATCGGTGGCCTGCTGACCTTTGGTATTCCCGAGTTCAAGCTGGAAAAACCGGTGATGCAATTGCGCCGTGAAGTGTTCGAAGGTATGGGCATGGAATTCCGTCTCAACACCGAAGTGGGTCGGGACATCACCATGGATCAGCTGCTGGACCAATACGATGCCGTGTTTATGGGCATGGGCACTTACACTTATATGAAAGGCGGTTTTCCGGGAGAGGAACTGGAGGGTGTGCACGAAGCGCTGCCGTTCCTGGTGTCCAACGTGAACCGCAATTTGGGATTTGAAAAAGACCCGGCGGATTTTGTCGACATGCAGGGCAAGCGGGTGGTGGTGCTGGGTGGTGGTGATACTGCCATGGACTGCAACCGCACCGCATTGCGCCAGGGTGCCACCAAGGTTACCTGTGCTTACCGCCGGGACGAGGCCAATATGCCGGGTTCCCGTCGGGAAGTGGCCAACGCCCGGGAGGAAGGGGTGGAGTTTCTGTTTAACCGCCAGCCCATCGCCATCATTGGCGATCAAAAGGTGGAGGGGGTTAAAGTGGTGGAAACCCGGTTGGGTGAACCGGATGCCCGTGGCCGCCGCAGCCCGGAACCCATCCCCGGTTCCGAGCAGATTCTGGACGCCGATGCGGTGATCATCGCCTTCGGTTTCCGCCCCAGTCCGCAGCCCTGGTTTGAAACTGCCGGGGTGAATATCGATGACGGGGGCCGGGTGCTGGCGCCGGAGCAGGGCGAGTTCCCGTTCCAGACCTCCAATCCCAAGGTGTTCGCCGGTGGCGACATGGTGCGGGGCTCGGATCTGGTGGTGACCGCCATCTGGGAGGGCCGGCAGGCCGCGGAGGGGATTCTGGACTATCTGGACCTGTAGAATCCTGATAGTGATAGAAGGATAAAACCCATAGACGGGTGAAGTCACGGCGAGCAATTCGTTGTACACTTCACCCGTTTTTTGTTGGTTTTGTATCCGGGAGTCATTATGTCCGAACTGAAGAACGATCGTTTCCTGAAGGCGCTGCTGCGGGAGCCGGTGGATGTGACGCCGGTGTGGATGATGCGTCAGGCGGGCCGTTATCTGCCGGAATACCGCGCCACCCGGGCCAGGGCCGGTGATTTTATGGCGCTGTGCCGAGATGCGGACCTGGCCTGTGAGGTGACCCTGCAGCCGCTGGAGCGGTTTGATTTGGACGCTGCTATTCTGTTCTCGGATATTCTGACCATTCCCGATGCCATGGGCCTGGGGCTGTACTTTGAAACCGGCGAGGGGCCCAAGTTCCGGAAGCCGGTGCGCACCGCCCGGGACGTGGATACCCTGCCCATACCGGATGCCGCCAGCGATCTGGATTACGTGATGAAAGCCGTCAGTACCATTCGCTCCGCCCTCGGGGGCCGGGTGCCCCTGATCGGTTTCGCCGGCAGCCCCTGGACCCTGGCCACCTACATGGTGGAGGGGGGCTCCAGCAAGGATTTCCGGGCCATCAAACGCATGCTCTATGCGGAGCCGGAGGTGTTGCACGAACTGCTGGATAAGCTGGCGGACAGCGTCATCGATTACCTGAACCGGCAGATTGAGGCGGGAGCCCAGGCGGTACAGATATTCGATACCTGGGGTGGGGTGCTGAGCACCCATCACTACAAGAAGTTCTCCCTGCACTACATGGAGAAGATCATTAAGGGCCTGATTACCGAGCACGAGGGCCGTACGGTACCCAGTATTCTGTTCACCAAAAACGGGGATCAATGGCTGGAACTGATCGCGGACACCGGTTGCTACGCCGCTGGCCTGGACTGGACCGCCGAGATCGGCGAGGCCCGCTCCCGGGTGGGCTACAAAATCGCCCTGCAGGGCAACCTGGACCCCTCCGCCCTGTATGGCTCACCGGAAACCATCCGCAAGGAAGTGAGCCGGATTCTGAAGAGTTTTGGCTACGGTTCCGGCCATGTGTTCAATCTGGGCCACGGCATTGCCCTGGACACCGATCCTGAACACGCCAAGGTGTTCGTGGATGCGGTGCACGAGCTGAGTGAGGCTTATCACAATTGCTGAGCGCGCCCCTGGCCGGGCACCCCTCGCCGGGCGCCCCGCCAGCTTGCTTAGCGGCCGTGGGCCCGGGCCTGGTAGCGGCCGGTGGTGATGGCGCAGACTTCGCCCTTCTCGTCTTTGATCTCCTGCTCCAGGATATAGACTGACTTCCCTTTCTCCTCCACTTCCCGGGTGATGCGCTGGATTTCTTCCTCGCTGATGCGGGATTCCACGGTCATGGCGGTGGTGGCCGGCTTCAAAAACTTAATGGTCATTTCGGTAACGATGGGATAACACTTGCTGGCATCAAAAGCGCTGAAGAACAGACAGCCGCCGGGCAGTTCCCCCAGGGTAAACAGAGAGCCCGCGTACATGATGCCGATGTGGTTTACGTTGGGCTCGAAGGGAATGCGCATTTTGACGTAGCCCTTATCCAGTTCCAGAATGTCCGCTTCCACGAATTTGGCCAGGGGGATGGAACCAATGATCAGTTCGGAGACTTTGTTTTCATCTAATTCCATGGGTACACCTTGGTTGTTATGGCGAAATCAGTCTGGGATCATGGACCGATTCCGGCTGCTTGGAGTCTGAGACGAGATGATACCAGTGCAAGGACGAGGCGACTATATGGTCAGAACAGTCAATCAGCGTTGCGGTCAGGTACTGCTCCTGAGCGTGTTTTTATGGCTGATGTTACCCACAACGGTGACAGCGGCGGATCCAGCCGCCGACGGCAACAGCGCACAACATGGGGTGATCCTGCAATATCATCACATTGCCGAGGACACGCCGCCGGCCACTTCCCTGAGTCCGGAGGTGTTCCGCGGTCATCTGGATATTCTGGCGCGGGAAGGTTATACCGTGTGGCCTCTGCCCCGGTTGGTGCAGGCACTGCTGGATGACAAGCCGGTGCCTGATCGAACCGTGGTGATTACTTTCGACGATGCCTACGAAAGTATTGCCAAAACCGCGGCGCCCATGCTGCAGGAACGGGGTTTTCCGTTTACGGTGTTTGTCAGCACCGATTATGTGGACCGGCGTCAGCCCGGCTATATGACCTGGCAACAGTTGCGTGATCTGATCCATCAGGGGGGTAACCTGGCCAACCACACCCGCAGCCACCTGCATATGCTGCGGCGCCCGGAGCCGGTGAGCAAAAGCCACTGGCACAAGCGGCTGCGGCGGGAGGTGGATGACGCCCGGCAACGCATCCGGGAACAGACCGGGGAGGATTGGCCTTATTTTGCCTATCCCTATGGTGAGGCGGATGGCGAGTTGGTGGCACTGATCAGGGACTGGGGCTATCTGGGTTTTGGCCAGCAGTCCGGCGCCGTGGACAAGCGCCTGCTGCAGTCCGGCATGGCGCCCCGTTTTCCGTTCAATGAAATGTATAAGGATCTGGATGATTTCCGCACCAAAGCCAGCAGTTTGCCATTGCCGTTGCAGGAAGAAGAGTTTTCCGGCTGGGTGTTCAGCGAGGCGGTAATTCCGGAGCTGACTCTGACCCTGGAAGACCATCGCGGCAGCCTGAACTGCTTTGCCAGTGGCCAGGGGGCTATCAGGGTGGAAGCGCAGGACAACAACGTGTATCAGGTGCAAGCCAACCAGCCCATTCCCGTGGGCCGTTCCCGTTATAACTGCACCCTGCCGGTGGCGGGGCAGCAAGGCCGTTTTCACTGGTATTCAAGGATGTGGATGCGGAAAAAACCCGATGGCAGCTGGTATGCGGAGCCTTGATTCGTGCCGGACCTTGTTGCGGCTGATCATCAGCCCAGGCGCCGGTTGTAAAACGGAATCTCTTTTTGCTGCTGGTTACGCTTGACCGCGATGCGCTGATTGCGCTTGCCCATGATCCGCCGTTGCCACAGGCGTTCGTAGCGCAGGGCGGCGCCATCCCCGGCGCGCCAGGCCTTTTGCAGTAAAAACTTGCCGCCCGCCACGGCATCTGGTGAGCGGCTGCGGATTTCGGCGATCAGATTTTTGGCCTGGTGTTCCGGTTCGGCGCTGATTTCGGTGACCAGGCCCCAGGCGGCCGCAGTTTCGGCATCCAGAATGCGGCCGGTGAGGGTGAGTTCCTTGGCCCGGTCCAGGGGCATCAGTTCCCGCATCAGCGCCACCCCGCCCATGTCCGGCACCAGGCCCCATTTGGCCTCCATCATGGACAGTCGGGCGTCGGGGTGGCAAATGCGGATATCCGCCCCCAGTCCCAGTTGCAGGCCGGCGCCAAAGCAGTTGCCGTGCATCAGGGCAATGACCGGTACCCCCAGTCTGCGCCAGCCCAGGCTCCAGGTTTGAAACTGATTGCGAAACGGCCACCACAGCTGGGAATAAGCGGCGAACGCCGACACGGGACTGGCCAGTACACTCTTGAAATCCAGTCCGGCGCAGAAGGAAGGGCCATCGCCCCGCAGAATCACCGCGCGCAACGCCTTCATTCGTCGCACCTTTTTCTGCGCCGCAATCACCCCCCGTAACATGGGCATATCCACGCCGTTGTGCTTTTCGGCCCGGTTCAGGGTGACCGTGGCGATGTCGTCTTCCACGGTGATAAACACGCGATCATTCATGGCAGTTCCTCAATCATTCCGCGGTCAATCTCAATCGCATCCCGGTGGGGTGAGCCTTGTCTAGGGGGTAGCCTCTTCAGCCGGCCCCAGCAAGGTTTCCAGAATATGCACGGCCCGCTCTGCGGGCGGGGCAGCCGGGGTGACCCCCAGGGTGCCGGCCACCTCCGGCAGCAATAATGGGAAATAGGTCAGGCTTAACAGGGCCAGGAAAAAGGAGTCATTGCTGTGATGAGCCAGTCGGGGACACTGCTCCCGGGCCCGCAGAAACAACGGTTCGATGGCGCTGTGCATCTGCAGAAAGTTACCCCGCACATACTCCGCCCGGGGGGAGGGGTGCAGGCCCTCCCGCAGCAGTAACCGGGCAAACACCGGATGCTCCAGGGAGACGGAAATGAAGCCCCGCACCAGCCCCCTGAAGACTTCCAGCGGTCGCTCGTCGCTGAAGGCGTGGTCCAGGTTGGGCAGTAATTGTGCCTGATAGTCCGCCAGTACCTGGTCCGCCACCGCTTTCCAGATTTCAAACTTACCGCCAAAGTGATGCCGCAGAGTCCCGTGGGTGACCCCGGCAGCCCGCGCCAGATGGCGCAGGGAGGTGGCCTCGTAGCCATGCTCCGCAAACAGTTCGATGGCGCTGGTGATGATGTCTTCGCGGGTGAGATGGGCGTTATGGGCGCTCTGTCTGCCGCGTTTACGATGGGGTGCTGTCACGGGCTCCTGCTGCTCAATTCAAGATGCTGGGCTGCAGTATAACCATTGCACACATGGGATAGAAGCGACACCAAGTCTGGCTGAAGTCAATGCCATTGAGGGGGAGCAGGGTATGCGGATGGTGGTGTTAGCTGCGGTGCTGTCGCTGGCGGCCATTCACTCCGGGGCGCAGGCCCATTTACGGGAGGTGATGCAGCCGTTACCGGCAGGTGCCGTGGAGGTGGTCAGTGAGCGGGAACTGCCCGGGGTGCGCCCGGAAATGCTGGACTGGTGGTGGAATAACCTGGGTGCGAACGATAATTTTCAGCACTGGTATCCGGACGCTCACCTGAGTTTCCAATGGATCGAGCCGCCGCCAGCAGGGCAGGGGCTGGCTTATGCCGAGGGCGCGGTGCAACAGCGCACCCAGCGTATCGCCGGTCAGGTGGTGGTCAGCCGGCTGCGCTACCTGCCTGTGCCGTCGGTGCATCCCTGTGAGATTGCCGATCAGCTGCTGGTGGCGGAATTGTCGTTTCCGGATCACCCGGAGCTGGGCACGGGTACCGTGCGCTACCAATACGCCGGCAATGCCGCCAATGATGGTCTGTTGTTGCGGGCGAGCTACCAGGTACCAGAGACTATTGACGACGCTTATCCCGGTTACGTGGCGGGTTTCCGCGATTACCTGAATCAGGCCACCGATCAGCTGGCCACGGTACTGCCCGGGTTATTTCAGGCCCAGTATCTGGAGGATGAGCTGCTGCAGCGGGGCAGCTATGAGGTGGTGGGCAATGGCTGGTTGACCCGGTCCATCATCGTGGATCAGGAAATCAAAGGTATTACGCCGGAGATGCTGGACTGGTGGTGGGATAATATCGACGACACCAGCCGTTACAAACGCTGGCATCCCACGGCGCATCGAAGTTTTCAGTGGCAGGTGCCACCGTCACAGCCGGATCAACTGGCCTATTCCGTGGGCGCTGTGCAGTGGGTGGTGGAGGATATTGGCCCCTACCGCAGCAGTTTGCTGATCACCTGGCTGGATCCCGCGGAGGCGGCGGATCAGGTGGAATACGAGCACTGGATTTATGTAAAGACCGACCTTAAGGTGCTGGCGGGGATCCTGCCTCAGCGGTTGATTCATGAATATCAGTGGAATGACGCCGACGACGGCATCGTTATGCGCTCCAGTTTCACCGTGCCCCGGTTTTTTGATGTGATCATGCCCGGCTTCAGTGACCGGCTGGCGGAGCATGCCCTGCAGGAAATGCAGTTTCTGCCGAACTTTTTGCCGGAACTGTTCGAGCGCGAATACGTGAGAAAAGACAGCTGCGCCCAGTGTACCCCCTGAGCCCGGCAGCCCAGGTCACGCTCGGCAGCGTCAAGGAGGGCAGGGTAAGCGGCCCCGAGCCTGATTACACTCGCTGAATCAGGCTCAGCTCCTCTTCCTCTTCCAGGTCCATGGTCTTCACTTCAATGCCGCCGGCGCCGCATTTGATGCTGTCCACCACTTCGTTATCCTCCACCGACTCCAGTATCACATCGAACTTCCACAGGCGGTGCAGGTGCTTCAATACCTCTTCAGCGGATTCGGTATCCAGCGGCCGGCGATCGTGTCGTACATGGCGCAGGGTGATGGAACGGTCGCCGCGGATATTCACGCTGTAGACCTGAATATTGGGCTCATTCATGGACAGGTTGTACTGCCGGGACAACGCCTCGCGCACGTCCCGATAGCCCGGGTCGTCATGGATGGCGGTGACGTGCAGTTCCTTCTCATGATCGTCGTCCAAAATGGAGAAGAACTTGAAATCGCGGATTACCCGGGGTGACAGGAACTGTTGCACAAAGCTTTCATCCTTGAAGTTTTGCATGGCGAACATCAGGGTTTCCAGCCAGTTGCTGCCGGCAATGTCCGGGAACCATTTCTTGTCTTCCGGCGTAGGACTTTCACAAATGCGGCGGATATCCTGCATCATGTTAAAGCCAAGGGCGTAGGGATTGATGCCACTGTAGAAACGACTGTCAAAGGGCGGCTGGTAGATAACCGAAGTGTGTGACTGGAGGAACTCCAGCATAAAGCCATCGGTGACCTTGCCCTGCTCGTACAGGGTGTTGAGCAGGGTGTAGTGCCAGAAGGTGGCCCAGCCTTCATTCATCACCTGGGTTTGGCGCTGGGGATAGAAATACTGGGCGATTTTGCGCACGATACGCACCACTTCCCGTTGCCAGGGCTCCAGCAGGGGCGCGTTCTTTTCGATGAAATACAGCAGGTTTTCCTGGGGTTCTTCCGGGAACCGGCGCTCGTCCCGCTGGTCGTGCTTTTCTTCCAGCAGCGGGATGGTTTTCCACAGCTCATTCACCTGCTTCTGCAGATACTCTTCCCGCTCCCGCTGTCGCTGCCGTTCCTGCTCGGCAGAAATGGGATAGGGCCGTTTATATCGGTCCACGCCGTAATTCATCAGGGCGTGACAGGAATCCAGTACCGCCTCCACTTCGTCCACGCCGTAGCGCTCTTCGCACTGCATGATGTAGTTTTTGGCAAACACCAGGTAGTCGATGATGGAGGAGGCGTCGGTCCAGGTGCGAAACAGGTAATTGCCCTTGAAGAAAGAGTTATGACCGTAACAGGCGTGGGCGATCACCAGCGCCTGCATGGTCATGGTGTTCTCTTCCATCAGGTAGGCGATGCAGGGGTTGGAGTTGATGACGATTTCATAGGCCAGGCCCATCTGACCGCGGCGGTAATGCTGTTCGTTGCTGACAAAGTGCTTGCCATAGGACCAGTGGTTATAGCCCACCGGCATGCCCACGGAAGAGTAGGCATCCAGCATCTGTTCGGCGGAGATGATCTCGATCTGATTGGGATAAGTGTCCAGGCCGTAGCTTTCCGCCACCCGGCCGATTTCCCGGTCGTAGTCCTGAATCAGTTCAAAGTTCCAGTCGGAACCGGTGGAGATTGGCTTGCGATCAGTCATAGGTATCCGGTGTGCTAGCTGGCCCGTTTCAAATCCTTGCGCTGAAACAGCTCCCGGAACACCGGGTAGATGTCCCCGGGATCGCTGATCTGCTGCATGGCAAAGTGATCCACCATGGCCTGCACGGTTTCATACTCACGCCACAGGGCCTGATGGCGGCGCGGATTGATCTCAATGTACGAGTAATACTGTACCTGAGGCAGAATATCCTTGATCAGCAGTTCCCGACAAGTGGGCGAATCGTCGTTCCAGTTGTCACCATCGGAGGCCTGGGCGCCGTAAATATTCCATTCATCCGCCGGATAACGGGCCTGCATGATTTCCCGCATCAGTTTCAAGGCGCTGGAGACGATAGTGCCGCCGGTCTCCCGGGAGTAGAAGAATTCCTCTTCATCCACTTCCTTGGCGCTGGTGTGGTGGCGGATAAACACCACCTCGATCTTCTCGTAGTTCCGCTTCAGGAACATATACAGCAGGATGAAGAATCGCTTTGCCATGTCTTTCATGGCCTGATTCATGGAGCCCGATACGTCCATCAGGCAGAACATCACCGCCTTGGAAGTGGGCTTGGGTTGCTTCAGGTGCAGGTTGTAGCGAAGATCAATGGTGTCCACGAAGGGAATCCGCTTGATACGGCGACGCAGACGCGCAATTTCCTCTTCCAGTTCTTTTTCCCGGACTTTGTCCCGAAGGATGGAATCCTGCTCCTGCAGCGCCTGCAGTTCTTTCTCATACTCGCGCAGCCGCCGCCGGCTGGACGCGGTGAGGGCAATGCGGCGGCTGGTGGCCTGGCGCATGGAACGCACCACATTGATTTTGGAGGGGTTGCCTTCGTTGACCACCCCTGCCCGCACATACTTGAAGGTTTCCACCCCCTGCAGCTGGCGCTTTACCAGGTTGGGCAGCTCCAGGTCCTCGAACAGAAAATCCAGAAACTCATCCTGGCTGATCTGGAACACGAAGTCATCGATGCCTTCGCCGCTGTCGCTGGCATCGCCGTCTCCACTGCCGCCGCCACCGCCGCCCCCCTGGGGCCGCTGAATATGGTCGCCGGTGACGAACTCCTTGTTGCCGGGATGGACCATCTCACGTTTGCCGCCCTTGCCATGGTGCAGAAAGGGCTCGGAAATATCCCGGCGCGGAATGGAAATGCTCTCACCACTGTCCAGGTCGGTGATGCTGCGCTTGGTAACGGCCTCATCCACCGCTTTCTTAATGTGCTTGCGATAGCGATGAAGGAACCGTTGCCGGTTCACGGTACTCTTGTTTTTACCGTTCAGGCGGCGATCAACGATATAAGACACTGTTTCACCTTTTGCGAACTGCCCGGGTTACTGGGACTTGCGAACCCGCAGATACCACTCGGACAACAGGCGTACCTGCTTCTCGGTGTAACCACGTTCCACCATACGTTTAACGAAATCCTCGTGCTTCTTCTGATCTCCCTGGGAAGCCTTGGGATTGAAAGAGATGACCGGCAACAGATCCTCGGTGTTGGAGAACATTTTCTTCTCGATCACCGTGCGCAGTTTCTCGTAACTGAGCCAGGAAGGGTTCTTGCCCGCGTGGTTGGCTCTGGCCCGCAGCACAAAGTTCACCACTTCGTTGCGGAAGTCCTTGGGATTACTGATGCCCGCCGGCTTTTCGATTTTCTCCAGCTCGTCGTTGAGGGACTTGCGATCGAATATCTCGCCGGTGTCCGGGTCCCGGTATTCCTGATCCTGAATCCAGAAGTCGGCGTAAGTCACATAACGATCGAAGATGTTCTGACCGTACTCGGAATAGGATTCCAGATACGCGGTCTGAATTTCCTTGCCGATGAACTCCACATAGCGTGGCGCCAGAAATTCCTTGATGAAGCGCAGGTAGCGTTCGCGGGTTTCCGCCGGGAACTGTTCCGCCTCGATGGAGTTTTCCAGCACGTGCAGCAGGTGGACCGGGTTGGCTGCCACCTCGGCGTGATCGTAGTTGAACACCTTGGAGAGAATCTTGAATGCGAAGCGGGTGGAGAGACCATCCATGCCCTCATCCACCCCGGCGGAATCGCGGTACTCCTGATAGGACTTCGCCTTGGGATCGGTGTCTTTCAGATTCTCGCCGTCATAGATGCGCATCTTGGAGTAGATGGAGGAATTCTCCGGCTCTTTCAGGCGGGACAGCACAGAGAACTGCGCCAGCATGCGCAGGGTGTCCGGCGCGCATTGGGCGTTGGAAAGGGAACTGTTCTGCAACAGCTTCTCGTAGATTTTGATTTCCTCGGTTACCCGCAGACAATAGGGCACTTTGACGATGTAAATACGATCGATAAAGGCCTCGTTGTTTTTGTTGTTGCGGAACGCCTGCCACTCCGACTCGTTGGAGTGGGCCAACACGATGCCGTCGAACGGAATGGCGCCCATACCTTCGGTGCTGTTGTAGTTGCCTTCCTGTGTGGCGGTCAGCAACGGGTGCAACACCTTGATGGGAGCCTTGAACATTTCCACGAACTCCAACAGGCCCTGATTGGCTTTGCACAGGCCGCCGGAGAAGGAATAACAATCGGGATCGTTCTGGGCAAACTCTTCCAGTTTGCGGATATCCACCTTGCCCACCAGGCTGGAAATATCCTGATTGTTTTCGTCGCCGGGTTCGGTCTTGGCCACGCCCACCTGATCCAGAATGGACGGGTACAGTTTTACCACTTTGAATTTGGAAATGTCGCCGTTGAATTCGTGCAGGCGTTTCACCGCCCAGGGCGACATAATGCCTTTCAGGTAGCGCCGGGGAATGCCGTATTCCTCTTCCAGAATAGTGGCGTCCTCCTCCGGTGCGAACAGATTCAGAGGTGATTCGTTTACCGGTGAGTCCTTGATGGCATAAAACGACACCCGCTCGATCAAATGTTTCAAGCGTTCGGCCAGTGAGGATTTACCACCACCCACCGGGCCCAGCAGATACAATATTTGTTTTTTCTCTTCCAGACCCTGGGCGGCATGGCGGAAGTAAGAAACGATTTGCTCGATACACTCCTCCATGCCGTAGAATTCACTGAACGCCGGGTAGCGGCGTATAATTTTATTGGAAAAAATACGACTCAGGCGCGGGTCGAGTGAAGTATCGATCAATTCGGGTTCGCCGATGGCTTCCAGCATGCGCTCGGGCGCGCTGGCGTACGCTTTGGGATCGTTTTTACAAATCTCCAGATATTCCTGCAGGGTGTATTCTTCCTCCTGCGTAACTTCGTATCGGTTCTGGTAGTGACTGAATATGCTCATGGGTCTACCTCGTGCTACCGCGTGGTCTTACAATTTGAGTTTTCTAGACGGCAAGGGTTCCGGTCCAACGCTGCGCTTCTTTATTATCTTAGTATGAAAATGTAAAAACGGTTGAAAGAAAAGAACTTATTTAAAATTTTTCAAAATATTCCGGTTTCTGTCGAGAAACGCCCGGTGATGGGTGACAGTGAGGGTATTACCCTTTAAGCTGGTTCCGTTGGTTGTTATTTTGTTAACGTGTGTGCTGCGGGGGAGCAACCTGGTTTGTCACCGGGGGCCGATATGACTGGCTCTGCATCGACATCGAGAGTTGGAGGAGCAGGGACTGGATTGCGGTGATCCGCGGTGGGAAAACCGGCATGAACGCAGGCCGGTAATGGAATAAAATTCGTGTTGCTTATGTCTTTCAGATTTGTGGATAACTTTTGTTGTGCGTGCTGTTAGCCACATTGGTGGCGGGTCCACACGTCAGTCTCCAGGCAGTAAGCGCTGAGTTGGTTGCCCCACACACAGCCGGTGTCCAGACCAATAACATCCCGCCGCAAAGTGAGGCCTTCCAGAGCCGCCCAGTGGCCGAACAGAATCTTTTTTTCAATGGGCACCCGTTCGTGCCATTGAAACCAGGGGCTGAACCCCTCTGGTGCATTTTCCAACGAATCCTTATGGTTAAAATCCATGTTTCCGGCGGCGTCGATCAGACGCATGCGGGTGAAAAAGTTGGTGATCGTGCGCCAGCGATCCGGCCCGGTGAGTTGTTGATCCCAGTGGGCGGGTGTATTGCCGTACATGTTGTTAAAGAATTCATGACGTTGGGTGGGGTTTTGGAGCACCTGTTCCACTTCCCGCGCGCATTGGCGGGCAGTATGCAGGTCCCAGCCGGGGTAAATGCCGGCGTGACAAAGTACCCACTCAGCGTTTTCATGCATCAGGGGGCACTCATGCAGCCACTGTGCCAGCGTGTCCCGTAAAGGGGACTGCAGGATATCGTCGAAGGTGTCCTTGCGCTTGCCGTCCACCGCCCCGGCCAGCACCGCCAGCAGATGCAGGTCATGATTGCCCAGCACCGCCACCAGGTTGTCGCGCCGTTCGTAGCAGTACTGCAGGGTCTGGAGCGACTGGGGACCCCGATTCACTAGGTCCCCCGCCAGCCACAGCTGATCCCGGTCGGGATTGAACTGCAGCTGTTGCAGCAGGCGCTGAAATGCTGAGAAACAGCCCTGCAGGTCGCCGATGGCGTAGGTGGCCATTAATGCAGGGCCCGGGGAGGCGCCAGGGTAAATACCGGAATCAGGGCGTCGAACTCCAGGCCGGTGGCGTCCACCATGCGGTAACTGCCCTGCATACTGCCCACAGGGGTGGTGAGCACCGCGCCGCTGCTGTATTCGTAGGTCTCGCCGGGCATAATGGTGGGCTGCTCGCCGATCACCCCTTCACCCTTGACCTCCTGCACCTGACGGTTGCCGTCGGTGATGATCCAGTGACGGGATAACAGCTGGGCCGGCAGGGTACCGCAGTTTTCAATGCTGACGTGGTAGGAGAACACGAAGCGGTTCTGTTCCTGGCTGGATTGCTCGGGCATGAATTCACTGCGCACCTCCACTTCGATGCGATGGATATCCTGCTCGCCAGGGGTTGTATGGTCCGTGCCGCTGGTGTCGGTGTCCGCCATGATGCTACTCCTCCTTCTGGTTTGCCGGCAGGGGCGCCGGCAGGGTCAGGTCCGCCAGCCGGGCGTACTGGGCCAGGGTGATTTGCTCCGGCCGCAGATCCGGGGCGATACCGGCCTGTTCCAATATGGATTCATTGACTGCCGATTTTACGGCATTTCTGACGGTTTTTCGCCTTTGACTGAACGCCAGTGTCACAATTCGGTTTAGCTGTGTCACGTCCCGGGTGGACACCGGGGGTTTAGCATGGGGCCGCAGGCGGACCATGGCCGAATCCACCCGCGGCGCCGGGCGAAAAGCCTCCGGGGGCACCATAAACAGGGGTTCCACCTGACAGTGATACTGCACCATGATGCCCAGACGGCCGTAGGCGTTGTCCCCCACGCCCGCGGCCAGCCGTTCCACCACCTCCTTTTGCAACATAAAGTGCATGTCCTGAATCCAGGGATGGAAGGCCACCAGGTGGAACAGCAAAGGTGTGGAGATGTTGTAGGGCAGGTTGCCCACAATGCGCATCCGGTCCCGGTTCAGATCCCGCAGAATGCGTTGGTAATCGAATTTCAGGGCATCCCCGGCATAGACGTGGAAGTTGGTGCGGGTGGCAAAACTGATGCGCAGATTGGGAATCAGGTCCCGGTCCAGCTCCACCACCGCCAGTTCGCCCACCGCGTCCACCAGTTGTTCGGTGATGGCCCCCTGACCGGGGCCGATTTCCACCATCAGATCCGTGGGGGCGGGTTTGATGGCCTCCACGATGCGGTGAATGATGCCCGGGTCCTGCAGAAAGTTCTGACCAAAGCGCTTGCGGGCCTGATGACCGCCGGCACCGGCACGGCTCATGGGGAACCTCCGGCGGCGGCCGCCACCATGTCCCGGGCCTGGGTGAGCGCCGCCCGCAGGCTGCCACTGTCGGCGCCGCCCCGGGCCGCCAGGTCCAGCGCTGTGCCGTGGTCCACCGAGGTGCGGATGATGGGGAGCCCCAGGGTGATGTTCACCGCCTGACCAAACCCCATGTGTTTGAGCACCGGCAGGCCCTGATCGTGGTACATGGCCAGCACCGCGTCCCCCCGGGCCAGATGGTGGGGGGTGAACAGGGTGTCGGCGGGCAGTGGCCCGGTAAGCTCCATGCCGGTTTGCCGCAACCGCTCCAGGGTGGGGTTGATGACCGCCAGTTCCTCCCGCCCCAGGTGGCCCCCCTCGCCGGCGTGGGGGTTGAGACCACACACCAGCAGACGGGGGCGGGGGATACCAAACTGCTGGATCAGGCTGTGGTGGGTAATAGTGAGTACCCGCTCCAGTAGCGCCGGCGTTATGGCGTCGGCCACCGCCCGCAGTGGCAGGTGAGTGGTGGCCAAAACCACCCGCAGACCGGGGGTGGCGAGCATCATCACCACCTGATCCACCTGGCACTTCTGCTGCAGGTATTCGGTATGACCGCTAAAGCTGATGCCGGCGTCATTGATCACGGACTTCTGCACCGGGCCGGTGACCATGGCGCCGAAACGCCCCTGGCGGCAGCCGCTGATGGCCTGATCCAGGGTGTCCAGCACATAGCGGGCATTGGCGGGGTCGGGGCGCCCCGGGGTTACGGGAGCCGCCAGGAATGCCGGCAGCACCCGCAGCTGTCCTTTGCCGGTGCGGTCCGAGGCGGGCCGCAGCGCCACCTTCAGGCCCAGATCCCGGGCCCGCTGTTCCAATAGGGCCGGGTCGGCCACCACCACCCAGTCACCGCAGTTCTCCTGGCTGGCCAGCTGCAGCACCAGATCCGGGCCGATGCCGGCGGGCTCCCCGGGGGTGATGACAATATCCATTAGATCTTTTTCTCGACGTAGGCGTTTTGCCGGATTTCCCGCAGCCAGCTGTCCAGTTCCTCATCGAAGCGGCGTTTCTGCAACATCTGCCGGGCCCGGTTGTAGCGGAATTCCTCACTCATATCCTGGTTACGGCGCTCCTGCACCTGTAATACGTGCCAGCCGTACTGGGTGCGGAAGGGTTGGGAAATCTCCCCCACCGCAATACTCTGCATGCGTTCCTCAAACTCCGGCACCATGGTGCCGGGGTTGACCCAGTCCATTTCTCCCCCCTGCAGGGCACTGCCCGGATCGTCGGAATAGGTTTTGGCGAGGGTGCCGAACTGGTCGGGATCCTGCTGCAACTGCTGATAAATATCGTTGATCAGTTTACGGGTTTCCTGCTCGTTGCGGATTTCATTGGGCTTCACCAGAATGTGCCGTACCTTGGTCTGGCGCACGATCTGTTCGGTACCGCCCCGCAGGTCCAGCACCTTGATGATATGGAAGCCACTGGCGCTGCGGATGGGGCGCGAGATATCCCCTTTGTCCATCTCCAGCACGGTATCGGCAAACAGGGTGGGCAGTTGCGCCGCCTTGCGCCAGCCCAGATCGCCGCCGGAGAGGGCGTTCTCACCGCTGGAGTATTGTACCGCCATGGCGGCGAGGTCAGCGCCATCCTGAAGTTTGCGGTACACCTCCATGGCTTTTTCCTCTGCCCGCTGGGGGGAGTTGCTGTTGTTTACTGCAATCAGAATATGCCCCAGCCGGTAATCCGGTGCCAGATTGGTTTTCGCCACCTCGGAATTCAGAAAATTCTCCACGTCCTGATCACTGATTTGAATACGGCTTCCCACCCGACGCTGGCGCAGCTGGTTCACGATGAGCTCCCGCCGGATCTGCTCCCGCAACGCCGGCCAGGAGATGCCTTCTTTCAGCACTGTGGCGCGAAATTCTTCGGTGGAAAGATTATTCTGACGCGCAATATTGGACAGGGTCTCATTGAGCTGGTTGTCACTGATTCTGATGCCGGCTTTTTCCGCCATCTGCAGCTCAATACTTTCCACGATCATGCGCTCCAGCACCTGATCCAGCAGCACCTCCGTGGGTGGCAGCTCAGTCTGTTGCTGGCGCATGCGGGAGCGGATGGTGGCCGCCCGCTCCAGCAGTTCCGACTGCATGATGATGTCGTCGTCGACGATGGCCGCCACCTGGTCCAGGGTTTTGGGGGCGGCCTGAGTCACGGCGGCCAGAGCCAGCATCAGCCCGGCCAGCAGCAGGTGCGCAGTCGGCCGCAGGGTTCGCCGTAAAGTGCGGATGGGTGTTTGGGTCATGAGTCTCCCGCTTTCAGTTGTCAATATTTGGATAGGCCAGGCCCGGTAACAACGAGCCCTGGTACCGGGCACTGGCCCTAGTAGAAATTGGGTGGGCGGGACTCCTCCCGCTCCCGGTAACCGGAAATGGCATCGTCCAGCAGGCGGTCCAGGGCCCCGCCCAGGCCGCCAAGGCCCTTCAGTTCAAACTGGAAATAGATGCCCTGGGATGGTTCCACCACTTCATTTTCGTCATTGGACTCTTTCAGATAACGTCGGTTCACCAGCCGCGCCCGCCAGCAGCAGCTTTCGTACTCGAAGCCCAGGATATTGTCATAGGATCGCTGCTGTTCCAGGTCGAATCCCCAGCGGCCAATAATGCCCCAGCGCTGGTTGATACTCCAGATGAAGCTGAAGTCCGACTGCTTGATGTCCTCCGCTTCCGGGTCCGCCAGCACCGCGCCACTGTCGTAGTAATTGAAGGTGAGGTTCATCAGGTTGCCGTAATCGTCCCGGTAGCGAAAGCCGGTCACGGCGCTGTCCAGATTGTTTTCCTGGGTGTCCAGCTGGGTTTCCGCGCGCCAGGACCAGTGCTGATTCAGCAACCAGCTCATGCGGGCCACAAAGGGGGACAGGGTGGTGTCCTCGGGGTCGTCATCCATATTTAACTGCACTTCCCGATCCCGCAGATAAAAGATCTGCCCCAGACTGATGTTCACCTCTTCGGCGCCGGTGTCCTGATTGATCAGCCGCGAAGTGAGCCCCACTGACACCTGGTTGGCGTCACCGATGCGATCCCCGCCGGTGAAGCGGTTGTCCCGGAACAGCTGCTCGAAGCCAAAGCTGGTCTTGGCGGTGTCAAACAGGGGCAGATCGTTCTGATCCTGATAGGGTGCGTACAGGTAGAACACCCGGGGCTCCAGGGTCTGCAGATAGTTGGTGCCGCGGAACTGAAATGGCCGGTCCAGATAAAGACCGGTATCCAGGCTGAAACTGCGGTTGTCGATGTCTTTCTCGTTGTCCGCCAGATTCACCTGGTTGAGATCGTAGTAGCGGTAATGAAAGGAGATTTTGGGGACCACAAAGCCCCAGGGCCGGCGGTAGTTGTAGAGCAAAGACGGATTCAGCCGCACCCGGTCCGCGCTGGTGGGGCCGTTGATGATGTCCTCGGGATGATCAAAGTAGGTGTATTCCGCCCCCAGGCGCAGTTGCAGCCGGTTATTGTACCAGGGGAACAGCCCCAGGGTGCGCAGTTGCGGCAGGCGCCGGTAGGGCAGGTCCTGATCCAGAATCAGTTCATCCAGGGTCTGGTACTGGCTCACCAGCACCGAGCTGTGCCAGTGTTCGCCGTAGTAGTCCAGATCCGCCCGTTGATCCAGATGGGTGGCGGAACTGGTGTTGAGGGTGGTATCCAGGTCCAGGAAGTGATCGCTGTCCCCCACCCGGGTGTAGTCGACGGTGTTGCTCCAGGTGTTGCCGTAGGCCCCTTCGTGGTGCCAGGTTACCAGGGAGCGGCGATCACCGTATTGCTGATCGTCGGGCATGTAGCCAAGGCCCACATCCCCTTCCGTATGTTCGCTCAGATAGCGAAATTCCGCTTCCAGCATTTCGCCCCGGTCCGCCAGATAACGGGGGGTGATGGTGGCGTCGTAATTGGGGGCCAGATTCAGATAGTAGGGAGTGGACAGATCCAGGCCGTTCTCGCCGCTGCCAATGCTGGGGAAAAGAAACCCGGACTGGCGGCGATCATCGATGGGAAAAGTCCACCAGGGCAGATACACCACGGGAATACCCCCCAGTTCCACGGTGGCGCCGGTAACTTCGCCCCAGCCGGATTCCTCATTAAGACGGATTTCCTTGGCCTTGATCACCCAGGACTCGTTGTTGGGGGCGCAGGTGGTGTAGGTGCTGCGATCCAGCACCAGGATCCGCTCCTCCGGGTTATAAATGCGGCCGGCGGTCCCGTGCACATGCAGGCTGTGGATGACGTACTCAGTCTCCCGTACGTCCAGTTTGCGCTCGTTGAGATTGATTTCCGCACTGTCCCCCAGAATCAGCATCCCCTGCTGGCGAATTTTTACATCACCCCGCAGCGAGGTGGCCCGGGTGACCCGGTTGAGGCGGATTTCCTCGCTGTACAGCTCCCGGTTACCCTGCTTCAGCACCACATTACCGCTGAGCACATTGGTGCCATCCTCCAGGGTGTCGAAGTTGTCGGCGGAGGCTTCAATGCGGGATTGAGTGGGATCGCCGGTGGATACCACCGGGGCCAGATACAGGCCCTCGCAGATGCCGGAAAACTGCGGCCGCTCCGCCGCCGGCATGGCCGCGATCGCTGTCGCTGTGACCCAGTCCAGGTGGCGATAGGGATTAGCGGGCACGGCGGGTTCGAAAGCGGGCGCGGCCGGGGCCTGATTGTTGTTTTGCGGGTCGCTGACGGGTTCCGCCAGTGCGGCCGACACCGCCACCACCCAGATGCCCAGGGCGGCTGAAATTCGTTTCCAATTCATGAAGTAAGGCTTAGGAATATGCCAAGATCGCTTGACCCTGTTTTCAGTCTGGTGTGATGATACACGATCAACCTTTATCAGTCACAGATTTGCCTCGCCCGCCACTATGGATCAGTCGTCAGACCATCGCCTTGCCGGACTCAGCGCCTGGGTCAACTGGCAGCTCTATGCCTGCAATATTTATCAGGGGCCACCCCTGCCCCTGGCCGCCGTGTCCGGTGACGCCAGCTTCCGGCGCTATTTCCGCTGCCAGCTGCCGGAAACGGTGGCGCTGGGCTCGGTGATCGCGGTGGACGCGCCGCCGCAACATGAGGACAACGCTGCTTTCGTGGCGGTGGACCGGGCCCTGGCCGGCGCCGGCGTGCCGGTGCCGCAGATACTGGCCGACGACCTGGAGCACGGGTTCCTGCTGCTGTCCGATCTGGGGGATACGCTGCTGAAGCAGGTACTGACGCCGGCCACGGCGGAACCTTATCTGACCGTTGCGCTGCAGGAGATTCAGGCCATCATGCAGGCGGACTTCAGTGCTTCGCCCCTGCCGGACTACAGCCGCGAGTTGTTGCGGCGGGAGATGGAGCTGTTCCCCCACTGGTTCTGCGAACGCTTTATGGGGCTGACCCTGGCGGCTCCGGAGCGGCAACTGCTGACAGCGGTGTTTGAGGTTCTGGAGCAGTGGGCTCTGCAACAACAGCAGGTGCCGGTGCATCGGGATTTTCACACCCGCAACCTGATGCCATTGGCCAATGGTCGCCTGGGGGTGATTGATTTTCAGGACGCGGTTCGGGGGCCGGTGACCTATGATCTGGTGTCCCTGCTGCGGGACGAAACCTTCCCCACCTGGGATCAGCGTGATGTTAGACGCTGGGTGGAACGGTTCGCTGCGGATTTGCGCCTGCGGGGCCTGGGTGAGCTGGACGATCAGCAGTTCTGGCTGGATTTCAATGCCATGGGGGCTCAGCGCCATCTGAAGGTGGCCGGGATCTTCGCCCGCCTCCATGACCGGGACGGTAAAACCGGCTATCTGGAACATACCCCGCAGTCGATACAGTATCTGCTGATGGAGTTACAGGCCTGTGGCGGGGACGGGCCCGCCTGTCTGCGCCAGTTTGCCGATTGGCTGATCCGGGTTGTGGTTCCCCCCTTAGTGGAACGGTTTCCCGCCAGCGCCGTATTGTTCCAGAGGGAACGCCCGGAGCTGGCCTGGTGAAGGCCATGGTGCTGGCGGCGGGCCGGGGAGAGCGCATGGGTGAACTGACCCGGGATTGTCCCAAACCCCTGTTGCCGGTGGCGGGCAAGCCCCTGCTGCGGCATCAGCTGGAGCGGCTGGCGGCGGCGGGGGTGGCGCAGGTGGTGGTTAATATCTCTTATCTGGCGGACCAGGTGGAGGCCTTTCTGCGGCAGCAGGAAGACTTGCCCCTGAGCATCGCAGTGAGCCGGGAGCCGGAGCGGCTGGAAACCGGCGGCGGTATCCACCATGCGCTACCCTTACTGGGCACAGAGCCGTTTTTGCTGGTTAACAGCGATGTCTGGACTGATTATCCGTTGCAGCGATTGCTCCGGCCACCGGCGGGCCTGGCCCACCTGGTGCTGGTGCCCAATCCGCCCCAGCACCCGGCCGGTGATTTTGCCCTGGTGGCCGACCAGGTGCGGGCCGAAGGCACGCCGCGACTGACCTTCAGCGGCATCAGCGTGGTGCGGCCGGAATTACTGGCGGGCTGTGAGGCCGGCCGCTTTCCCCTGGCGCCCCTGTTGCGTGAGGCCATGGCCAGCCGGCAGGTGACCGGTGAATGTCACCGGGGCGAATGGCTCGACGTGGGCACACCGGAGCGTTTGCGCTTACTAGAACAAAAACTGCAGGAGAACAGTGCGTGACATCCCTGATCTGGATCGGCCCTTTGCTGGGTGTGTTGGTGGGTTTTTTCCTGGCCGGGGGTGGTCCCCTGGGGATACTGGGGGCATTGATCGGAGGCTGGCTGGGGCACCAGTTCGACGCCATTATCCAACTCAGCGGCAGTGTCTACCAGATTGCCCAGCCCAAACCCAAACCCCGGGATTCCGCCATTCAGCACACTTTTTTTGTAGCCACCTTTGTGGCCCTGGGCCGGGTGGCCAAGTGCGACGGCGCCGTCTGTGAAGCGGAAATCCAGTGGACCACGGCGGTGATGAACCGGATGGGGTTGTCGCCGGAGCAGAAGCGCGAGGCAGTGGAGCTGTTCGAGCGGGGCAAATCGGCTACCCATATCAGTGATGAGCTGATGGAGCTGCGGGACGCCTGTGGCCGCCGCACCACGCTACTGCAGATTTTTATGGAGATTCTGGTGCAGGGGGCCCTGGCGGACAGCAAACTGGACCAGCAGGAGTGGGCCACGCTGTCCCATATCGCCCAGACCATTCGCTACCGGGTGTCCTACCTGGAGCGGATTGTGCGCAGCGCCCAGGCCTATCAGGAATTCCGTGGCAGTGCCGATCAGCCACCCCTGTCGGAGGGGGACGAACTGATGCGGGCCCACGATATTCTCGGCCTGCGGCCCGATGCGTCAACGCCGGAGGTGAAGCGCGCCTATCGCCGGCTCATGAGCCAGCATCATCCGGATAAACTGATCGCCCGGGGCATGCCCAAGGAAATGCTGGATATGGCCAAGGAAAAGTCCCAGGCCATCCGTTCCGCCTATGAAGTGATTATGGCCACCCGCCGTAAATAGATTATGACTCACCGAACTGTTGTTTGCCCCAGCCCCGGATGGTCTTTTGCAGCAGGGGTTCGGCGCCGTCCAGTCCGCGCCGGAAGCCTTTCAACAGCCGTTGCCGGTACTGGTCGTGACCCAGACGTCGGGCGTTCTGGCGGCGCAGGACCGGGTCGGAGCGGGGATAAAACTCCGGCGCCAGGTCCAGCACCGGAATCCTCAGATCCATGGCATCCAGGGCCTCGTTGAAGCCCTCCAGCTGAGGCAGGGGCGCCGGATCGATCATCACCAGGCCGTCGATATTACTGCGCAGCAGAGTCTGGGCCTGCTTGGCCAGGATAGTGGCACTGGTGCCTACAGCGATAATGGCCAGGGGCAGTGGGGCCTGCTGGGTCATATAGCCGGTGGCGGTCTTCACCCGTTGTTGTAATTGGTCGGGAATCTCTTTGCTCCGGTCTTCTCCGGCAGGTTCCGGTGTGGCTGTTGCGGTGGTGTCCGGGTCCGTGGTCCCGGCATCGGCATCAGCCGCGTCCGGGGAGAGATCAGCGGCGGCCCGAGCCAGAGCCACGTCCGGCGGCGGTGGATTATAGTCCGGTACCGCGATACTGAGGGTATTCCAGCCATGGGCCGCCAGCCCCTGACGCAGGGAGCGTACCGCCCCCGGCCAGTCCGGGTGGCGCAGGTTGTCGTGCAGGATCAGGGCATTGGCAAAGGTGCGGCCGCTGTGGTCGGGGTGGTACAGGGCCAGAAAGCGATCCGCGCCGGCTTCCAGCCACACCACCTGGGTCTGGGGGGCGGTGCGGCGGATGCTGTCCGCCAGGGTTTCGCTGCGCACGGCTTCCGGTTGCAGCCGGGGGGCAGGTGTTGGAGCTGTCGGGGGCGTGCTGGCTTCCGCGGTGGCCTGGGCATTCTCCTGGGCCACGGCGGAAGCGGCCAACGCCAGGATCGAAACCGTTACCAGCGCCAGCACCGGTAGTGACAACAGGCCCTGGCGCGGGGCCGGAGGTAATGGAAGCAGAAAGGACATGGGATTCCTCGGTTGTCCGTGTTCCGCCCCAGTATAGTCCGGCAAATGGCCGCTTACAGAGCCGGTACGGGATCCACCGCCTGCAGATAGGCGCCATCAGCCAACAGGATTCGCTCACCGTCCCAACCCAGGTACTGATCCTGTTGGCTCGGGTCGAAATCGCCCCGGCCCACCAGCCGCAGGGGGCCCTGGTACCAGAGGGTTTGATCGCTGTCGAAATAGACCGCCCCCTGATACAGATCGTCGTTGGGATCGCTGTCGTCGGTGACTTTGAGGAATACGCCGCCGTCAGCGCCACCCACCCACCAGGTGCCGGCAGGCCCTTGCGGGGGCTGGGATTCCACTTCGCAGGCCGCCACGGTCAGCCAAAGCCCCAGCAGCAGGATGCGCAATCCGTGATGGCGCCACCGGGCTCGGCTGCCAGTTGTCCGGAAAGCTGGTACCCCAGGCATCAGGCGGCCGCCGGCTGGCTGATGCCCCGGGCCCAGGCCAGAGACTCGGGGGGATTTTCCACCTGCAGGTGATTGGAGGACTTGGTGTAGTCCAGGTCGCGATGCAGGTCACGGATCTCTTCAATGTAAGAGTTGGGGCGCGGGTCGATCATGCCGGGCAGGTTCACCGCGGCCGCTTCCATCACCCCTTTCATAAAATGATTGCAGCTGTTGCTGAACAGGTCGTAGGGCTTGCGGGCGGGGTTGCTGTTTTCCCGCTGGCGCCTGGTGGCGTAAGCCAGCATGGCCTGGTATTTCCCCGGTACTTCGATATAGGCTCCGCTGATGCGGCCGTTCTGGCCCGCCTTGGCGGAAATCTGGCTCAGGGTGTAGCTGAGGGAAGCCTTGGTGGGATGGCCGCCGGCACTGATCTGAACATTGCGGATGGTCAGCTTGCGGACGATGCCCCCCGGGGCATAACGCCCGTACTCGTAGTATTTGGTGGTGCCCTTGGCGCCGTCGATAAACAGCACCCCGGCATGGCCCAGTTCCGGCACTTTGTTACGGGTCTCGGGGATGACCACCCGATCCGGCAACAGGTCCACGCCGGGGATCAGATCGGGAATCTCGAAGCTTTTCTTCGGGGTATTCACCGCGATCAGATAGTCGGGGAATACAACAGGTATCACCAGATCGGGCATGAGCGTTCTCCTTATTGGAAGGACCTCATGGTAGCACTCACCCGACCCCACCGGTGTAAAATCCGTCACAGGATAATGTGTATTATTTACGCAGATCCACCCCGGCCCGCCGGCCCGGGCAGGGTGCCCGGAGTTGTTGTACAATGCGCGCTTTGTAACGCAACCGGGAAATACACCATGGCCGATTATCTGATTGCCCCTTCCATCCTCGCCGCCGACTTTGCCCGCCTGGGCGCAGAAGTGGAGGCCGTATTGGCGGCCGGTGCCGACGTGGTGCACTTTGACGTCATGGATAATCACTATGTGCCCAATCTTACCATCGGGCCCATGGTGTGTAAGGCACTACGCCAATATGGCATCACTGCTCCCATTGATGTGCATCTGATGGTCAAGCCGGTGGACCGGATCATCGGCGACTTTATTGAGGCCGGCGCCAGTTATATTACCTTCCACCCGGAGGCCAGTGAGCACATTGACCGCAGTCTGGCCATGATCCGTGACGGCGGTTGTAAAGCCGGGCTGGTGTTCAACCCGGCCACTCCACTGCAGCATATGGAGCATGTGATGGATAAGCTGGACATGGTGCTGCTGATGTCGGTGAACCCTGGCTTCGGCGGCCAGAAGTTTATCCCCCACACCCTGGAAAAACTGCGCCAGGCCCGCCGGCTGATCGCCGCCAGCGGCTTGGATATTCGCCTGGAAATTGATGGCGGCGTGGGCACCGGCAATATACGCGAGATCGCCCGGGCTGGGGCGGATA
Organism: Pseudomonadales bacterium; assembly: GCA_002701845.1. Taxonomy (GTDB): domain Bacteria; phylum Pseudomonadota; class Gammaproteobacteria; order Pseudomonadales; family Ketobacteraceae; genus Ketobacter. The sequence continues at coordinate 51,687 of NZXG01000002.1, read as the reverse complement.
CCTTTGTGGCTGGCTCCGCTATCTTCGGGCAGGAGGATTACCGCGCTGTGATTGACACCATGCGTGCCGAGCTGGCCCGGGTCTAACGCCATGCTGCAGGAGATGACCCGGCGCTGCGGGGGCCGGTTGCCGCAACTGGTGGCATTCGATCTGGATGGCACGTTGGTGGACAGTGTGCCGGATCTGGCCACCGCCACCGACCGCATGTTGCAGGCCCTGGGTCGGGAGCCCGCCGGCGAGGCCCAGGTGCGGGGTTGGGTGGGTAACGGCGCCGCCATGCTGGTGCGGCGGGCGCTGGCGGGCAGTGCCGAGCCCGAGCGGGTGGCCACGGTAACCGAGCCGCTGCTGGAATCCGCCCTCAACCGGTTTCGTGAGTATTATGCGGCGGAGAACGGCCTACGCAGTACGCTTTATCCCGGCGTGACTGAGGTGCTGGCGCTGTTGCGGGAACGGGAAGTGCCCCTGGTGGTGATTACCAACAAGCCCAAACCTTTCGCAGATCCGCTGTTGGAGAAGCTGGATATCGCCCGCTACTTTCAGCAGGTGTTGGGAGGTGAGTGCCTGCCCCGGCGCAAGCCGGATCCGTTACCGTTGCAGGAAGTGGCAGGCCCCCTGGGGCTGATCCCGGCCCGGTGCCTGATGGTGGGGGACAGCCGTAATGATGTGGAGGCCGCCAGGGCCGCCGGCTGGGTCAGCGCTGCCCTGACCTATGGTTATAATCATGGGGAGCCGGTGGCCAATTGCGGGCCGGACTGGTTGCTGGAGGATTTTCGGGAATTGATTTTATAGGGCCGGGCCGCGCAAGGTCGGGCCGCGCAAGGTCGGGCCGCGCAAGGTCGGGTTCCGGGCGGTGGGTGAGGTGTTGTCGGTGGGAGCATGACACTTGGCCTGCGGCTGCCCTGCGCTTCTCGATGCAAGCGGCGGCGCCGAAACTCGCGCTGCGCGCTCAGACAGCCGTCGCCTTTCTCCGCTTGCCTCTGCGATGCTCGGCGGCGTGAGAATGCTCCTGCCGACAACACCTCACCCACCGTGAGCGCACCCACCTTCACCCGCCGGCTTGAGGGGCCTGGGTGGGGTTGGCAGAATCAGCGGCCTGGTGTAAAGTTCATGGATAATTATCTGAATCCGTTTTGTGTGTTTGACTGTGGATAACGCAACTTTGAACATTCCTTTCCACCTGTCCCCCCTGTGCCGTCAGCGCCGCTGGCGATGGCGTTGGTGATACCCCGATTACGACCGGTGGGATTCATCGCCCGGTCACCCCGTTAGTATCTGATTAACCGTTTAAACCCAATGGCACGCGTTAACCAACGCATCAAGCGTCACCGGCCTGTGGCTAAACGGCCGGGAAACAGCGAGAGTGGAACATCATGACACCGGAAACATTTGCGACATTGGCGGCCCAGGGTTATACCCGCATTCCATTGTTGCGGGAAGCCCTGGCGGATCTGGAAACCCCCCTGTCCACCTTTAAAAAACTGGCGGCTCAACCCTATACCTATCTGTTTGAATCCGTACAGGGTGGGGAGAAGTGGGGCCGTTACTCCATTATTGGCCTGCCTTGCCGTACCCGGCTGCTGGTGCGGGGCCGGGAAGTCACCGTGGAGGAGGCTGGCCAGGTACTGGAACAGGACACGGTGGCGGATCCCCTGGAATTCGTGGCGGCGTTTCAGAGCCGTTATAAAGTGCCGGAGGTAGAAGGTCTGCCCCGCTTTAACGGCGGGCTGGTGGGCTATTTCGGCTACGATATTGTGCGTTATATAGAGCCCCGGCTGGACCGGGCGGAACCCCGGCCGGACCCCATTGGAACGCCGGATATCATGTTGATGGTGTCCGACGATATCGTGGTGTTTGATAATCTGCGGGGCTCTTTGTTTGTGATCACTCATGTGGACCCGCGGACAGAGCAGGCCTACGACAGGGGTCAGGCGCGGCTGGATGAGATTGTGGCCCAGCTCAAGCAACCCCTGCCGCAGCAGGATGACCCACATCTTTCCCGGGTCAAGGAGAGCGATTTCGTCTCCAGTTTTCCGCAGCCGGAATTCGAGCAGGCGGTGGAACAAATCAAAGAATACGTGCTGGCGGGGGATACCATGCAGGTGGTGATTTCCCAGCGCATGAGCATTCCCTACGATTTGCCGCCGCTGGATCTGTACCGGGCCCTGCGTTGTCTGAATCCATCCCCCTATATGTATTTTCTGGATATGGGGGAGTTTCAGATTGCCGGCTCCTCGCCGGAAATTCTGGCCCGGGTGGAACAGGGGGTGGTGACGGTGCGGCCCATTGCCGGTACCCGGCGCCGGGGCAAGACCGTGGAAGATGATCTGGCCATGGAGCAGGATCTGCTGAACGATCCCAAGGAAATCGCCGAACATCTGATGCTGATCGATTTGGGCCGCAACGATGTGGGCCGGATTGCGGAGACCGGCTCGGTAAGGCTCACCGACAAGATGGAGGTGGAGCGTTATTCCCACGTGATGCATATTGTGTCCAACGTGGAGGGCGACCTGAAGCCGGAGCACAGTTGCCTGGATGTGCTGCGGGCCACCTTTCCGGCGGGCACCCTGAGCGGTGCCCCCAAGATTCGCGCCATGGAGATTATTCAGGAACTGGAGCCGGTGAAGCGGGGCATTTATGGCGGCGCCGTGGGTTATCTGTCCTGGCACGGCGACATGGACACCGCCATTGCCATTCGCACCGCCGTGATCAAGGATGGCCAGCTGCACATTCAGGCCGGCGCCGGCGTGGTGGCGGATTCTGTGCCGCGGCTGGAGTGGAAGGAAACCCAGAACAAGGCCCGGGCGGTGTTTCGGGCCATGGCCATGGCGGCCAACGGCCTGGTGCCGGTGGAAGACTGAAACCAGCACTCAGGCGGCTTCGATGGCGTCCATGCCGCGGAAAATACTGCAGCGCAGAAAAATGTCCTCGCTGGGCTGCAGGCCCCGATGCTGGCAGTATTTGGCCACCAGTTTCGACAGGCCCTTGATATCCCGGCCGCAGGCGTCAGGGAACAGTTCCGCGAGCCGTTGCAGTAATGAATCATCCACCGGCAGGCCAAACTGTTCCACCATCACCTGCCAGATGCGATAGCGCTCGTCGGGGGTAGGCTGATGATAGCGGATCACGGCAATGCAACGGGAGATAATGGCTTCGTCGATATCGTCCACCCGGTTGGTGGTTAAAAATAACAGGCCGTTAAAGTATTCCAGCACCCGCAGAAACACGCCCACCACCGCGTTAGCGGCGATATTGTCATCCCGCCGTTTAATGTAAACGTCCGCCTCATCAATGAGCATGACCGCGCCCCAACGCTGGGCCCGGGTCAACGTTTCCCGCAGCACCTTCTCCATCTCACCCACATTCAAACCCAATTGACCGGAGTGAACCCGATACAACGGCCGCTGAATGATTTCCGAGTACACTTCCGCGGTGAGGGTTTTGCCCACCCCGGCGGGGCCGCTGCACAGCACCGTGGTGCCGCCGGACTTACCACTGACGATATCATCCATCAGCACATCCATTTCCGCCGTGAGAATATCAATTAGCTCGGTTTGCAGGCTGGGCAGTACCAGTTTGTCTTTGAGCTCCGGTTGATACTGATAGGGCTGCATGTCATCCACGTGGACCCATAAATGGTGATGCAGATCCATATGAAACATTAATATGTAGCCGTGTACCGGCAGCCGGGTAAACAGGTTGGGCGGTATATCAGAGTGCAGGGCTTCCGCGTCTTTTTCCACCCGCGCATTAAAGCGGTCACTGCGTTCGGCCTTGCGCAGATACTTGGCCAGGGGTTCGCCGGCAATGGTCAGGGTCAGATCCCGTTGTTTGAGAATTTCTTCGTCGTTTACCAGGCGTGCCTGACCGCCGGCTGAAGATAGAATGACCCGGGATTTTCGGCTCCAGTCGGTGGTGCGATGGGACGCCTGGGGATCGTCGGCGAAAATACCGAACCCGCTGCCGGAGAATTGTTTGCCGTAAGCACTGCGCCACTCGAAAAACCGCGCTTCCGACGCGTCGTAGCTTGCTATCAGGCTCGGGGTTTCCTTGAAGTAACCTTTGCCGGCGAAAATCTCCGCCACGGTTTTACCGCCGATGTCACGCTCGGTGATGAGCAGGTTTTTCGCCTGCACTTTGCCCATGGCATTGGCTTTCAGCTCCAACAGTACCCGGCCTGATTCCTCCTCCCCCGGGGGGGTGAAATCGATGCGGGCCACCAGATAGGGAACAGCTTTGCCCTGGGTATTGTTTTCGAACAGCCAGCCGCGGCAGGCGTTTTCCACCAAAAACCGGGTGATGGCGGGCACCAGTTGCTCCAGCTCGCCATCCTGAAAACGCTGTCCCTCATAGGTCAAAGCGGATTTCAGGGATGCCAGTTGTACGGCTTTGCCATTCAGATTGGGGCCGGCCCGGGTATAAAGGTCGTAGAGAAAATCCAGTTGTCCCTGGCCCAGCTGAAACGCGGATATTTCGGCGCGATGACCGATTTTCAGTTGTTCCGCCAACATGCCCAGCTCGCTGAATTCTGCGATCAGGGTTTCCGCGAAGGGACGATCGATTTGGATTTTCATCGAGCAATAGTTCCCGTTGAGTCTGATGGATGGGGCAGATCAGGGTGCCCTGTGAGAGCGCTCCGTAAGAGCCCCCTGTGACAGCCCCCGGACAGGAGCAATAACTGTACCAGTGGCTGCCGCCGGGCCGGCCGCTGGTAACCCACAGACGGGGCAGCGGCCGCGACACCGATGGCGCCCCACCCTTGGGGTGAAGGGTAAAGCCAGCCAGATGAGCCGGACGTCCACGGCGGTTGTCAGATTTGCGACAGGCCGTGTGAGGGAGGCGACAGTCAGGTACCGCAAAATCCCGGGTAAAACCGGGAGCAGGGTTAAACCGGCGGGCGGGTGCCAGCGGTGGCGGGCCGCAACGGGATTCCGCCCGAGCCGGCCATGTTGGCAAACTATCTGCTAGCAAGCTATTGAACAGGAAAGCCCGGGATTAAAACCATGCGTAAACCGTTCAAGACCATGACTGCGGAAGAACTAAGAGCCCAATGGCCGGATGACAATATTCTACTATTGGATTGTCGCCGCCTGCCGGACTATCGTCAGGGCCATATTGAAAATGCCATGCACTCCCACGACGACCTGGTAGAAGCCTTGCTGAAAAAGGAACAAAAAAGCCGGAAGATCGTGATTTACTGCTATCACGGCCATTCCAGCGAGCACCTGGCGGAGTTGTTTGGCCGCTTTGGTTTCAGCGAGGTGTACTCGGTGGTGGGTGGTTACGAAAGCTGGCAGAAGGTGGCGCCATGAAACCGTTTCCCCTCAGAATTGCGGTGGGCAGTAAATCCGGCCTCAGTGTTGATGTGCACTTCGGGCACGCCAAACAGTTTCTGGTGTATGAGGTTACCCCGGATCAATGCCGCTTACTGGAAACCCGGGAGGTGGATAACTACTGTCATGGCAAACACGGCAGCGAGTCCGCCATGCAGAAAATTCTGTTCACCATCAAAGACTGTCAGGCAGTGTTCAGCGCCATGATCGGGGAGGGTCCCAAAAGCAAGCTGGCGGCCATCCAGGTGGAATCTGTTACCGATTATGGCTATGAGGCCATTGAGGAATCGTTACTGGAATTTGCCCGTCTCTACCGGCAACGATCGTCCGCGGCGAGCGAGGCATAAGCCAGGGGGGCTGGGCTAACAGGCTTCACTTCAGGAGTAACAGATCATGGCTAAAGCGGGTATGTTCTTGGGCACTGAAACCGGCATCCGCTGGACAGCCCGTGGTGCTCAATATAAACTTCACCTTGAAAATCGCCGCCCTGAACAACGCATGCGGTGGCGTAATACCCGCTCTTGTCAGTGAAACACCGAGTAGAGAATTCCGTTGAAAACGTTCGCAATGACAGCAATGAACCGATCCCCGCGATGGTGGCGCTCAGGCTAGACTGGCGGCGCGATGGTTGCGGCAAACCCCACCCGCGTATCCCTTGCCGCCGTTCCTGGCAGTGAGGTCTCCCATGCTCACTGACCTCTACTCCCCGCGCTAGCGGGATTTTCCGAATTAAATACAGAGGATTAGCTGTCATATGATCCTGATGATCGATAACTACGATTCCTTCACCTATAACCTGGTGCAGTATTTTGGTGAGCTGGGAGCCGAGGTGGTGGTGAAACGCAATGACCAGGTGTCACTGCAGGACATCGAAAATCTGGCGCCGGACCGGCTGGTGATCTCCCCCGGACCCTGCTCTCCCGATGAGGCCGGCATTTCCATGGCGGCCATTGAGCATTTTGCCGGTAAGCTGCCGATTTTGGGGGTGTGTCTGGGGCATCAGAGCATCGGTCAGGTGTTCGGCGCGAGGGTGGTGCGGGCGGATGCGGTGATGCACGGTAAAACGTCGGATATATATCACCAGGGGCAGGGGGTGTTTAAAGGTCTGAGCAACCCGTTCGAGGCCACCCGTTACCACTCATTGGTGGTAGATCCGGCTACCCTGCCGGAGTGTCTGGAGATCACCGCCTGGACGCACACCCCTGACGGGGAGCTGGACAAGATCATGGGCATGCGTCATCGGCAGCTGGCGGTGGAGGGGGTGCAGTTTCATCCTGAGTCCATCCTCACCCGTCACGGGCATCAATTGTTGCAGAACTTTCTGGATTCTCCCTGATCCAGGCCCGGGCCGCTGCTTCATCCCGGAACAGGCGGACGCTAAAGCCGGCATTGCGCAGCACCATTTCCACGAAATCGTGGGAGTGGTCCTCCGGCGCCACCAGCAGGGCGATCCGGTCCGATTGTGACAGTTCCAGCATGGAGGCGTCTTCATGGACGAAGAAATAGTTCTGCGGCGCCTGCTCCACGTTGCGGCTGGTACGCAGGTCGATCAGAGTGGCGGCCAGTTTGTGCTGTCGCATCGCCTGCTGAGCCCGCTGGGAAACCTCGGTAGCCAGGGACCGGGTCATATCCGAGCGGACGATCACTTCCACGTAGCGTTCCGCTGCGTTCACAGAGAGTTCGAAGTTCATGGCGCGCCTGTTGTGGGGTTCCTGCTGGGCTGGGTCTTTAGCAAGTCTAGCCTGATGTCCCCATAGGAGGCCAGTATTGATAGGAGGCCAGTATTGCATGCAAGCGGTACGGTTCTGTCCTATTGTTCGGTCAGCCCTGGCTCCACGTGGTTAAGGGCGCAGGCACCCGAAGCAATTTGTGGTAGCATGAGGCCAAATTTTCAGAGTAAGAGTTTACCCCCGAGATGAACATCAAAGCCGCCCTGGAACAGGTCACCGAGCGTCAGGACCTGAGTGAGGACGAAATGTCCGAGGTGATGCGTCAGATCATGACCGGTCAGGCCACCCCGGCCCAGATCGGTGGTTTTCTGGTGGGCTTGCGGATGAAGGGTGAAACCGTGGCGGAAATCACCGGCGCCGCCCGGGTGATGCGCTCACTGGCCACTCCAGTGCAGGTGCAGTCCGGCAATCTGGTGGATACCTGTGGCACCGGTGGCGATGGTTCCCGCACCTTCAATATTTCCACCACAGTGGCCTTTGTGGTGGCGGCCGCTGGCGGGCGGGTGGCCAAGCACGGCAATCGTTCGGTTTCCAGTATCAGTGGCAGTGCCGACGTGCTCGAGGCGGCCGGGGTGCACCTGGGTCTCAGCCCCAACCAGGTGGCCCGTTGTGTGGACACCCTGGGGGTGGGCTTTATGTTTGCTCCGGCGCACCACGGCGCCATGAAGCACGCCATCGGGCCCCGCAAGGAAATGGGCATCCGCACGATTTTCAATTTACTGGGGCCGCTCACCAATCCCGCCGGTGCCCGGCGTCAGGTCATGGGGGTGTACGCCAGACATTGGGTGCGCCCCATTGCCGAGGTGCTGCAGCGGCTGGGGTGCGAGCATGTGCTGGTGGTGCATTCGGCCGATGGCATGGATGAAATCAGCATCGGCGCCGAAACCCGGGTGGCGGAGGCCACGCCGGATGCCATCCGGGAATACAGTATTCAGCCGGAAGACTTTGGTATGGAGCGGGCGTCCATCAGCCAGTTGGAGGTCAGCAGCGTGGAGCAGAGCCTGGCCATGATCAAAGCTGTGCTGGGCAAGGAGCCCGGTCCCGCGGCAGATATTGTTGCCCTCAACGCCGGCGCGGCAATTTATGTGGCCGGGCTGGCGGACAGTATCGCAGAGGGGGTGGTCCTGGCCCAGGATGCCATTGGCAGCGGCCTGGCGTTGGCCAAGCTCAATGAACTGGCGCAACTGAGTAAGGTCTATCAGCAGGAAAACGCCGGGGACTGATGTCATGGCCGATACCCCAACTGTATTGAAAAAAATCGTGGCCCGTAAATGGGAGGAGGTGGCCGAACGCCGGCGGCTGTGTTCCGAGGCTGAACTGTTGCGGCAGGCCCGGGATGCGGATGCCCCCCGTGGATTCGTGGCGGCGTTGCAAGCGGCCCTGGAGGCTGGTCGCTCAGCGGTTATCGCCGAGGCCAAAAAAGCCTCTCCCAGTAAAGGCGTTATTCGCGAACATTTTGATCCGGCGGCCATTGCCCGTTCCTACGCGGCGGGGGGAGCCAGTTGCCTGAGTGTGCTGACGGATCACGATTTTTTTCAGGGTCATGAGGACTATCTGCGTCAGGCCCGGGCCGCCTGCGCTTTGCCGGTGATTCGCAAGGATTTTATGGTGGATCCCTATCAGGTGGTGGAGGCGCGGACCCTGGGTGCGGACTGTGTCCTGTTGATCGTGGCCTGTCTGGGGGATCAACAGATGGCGGATCTGGCGGCCGCCGCCGCCGAACTGGGTATGGATGTGTTGATCGAAGTTCACGACCGCCAAGAGCTGGAGCGCTCCCTACCCCTGAATCAGACCCTGGTGGGCATCAACAATCGAAATCTGCACAGCTTTGACGTCAGTCTCGATACCACCTTCAATCTGTTGCCCCACATCCCGCCGCAGCGTATTGTTGTCACTGAAAGCGGTATTGCATCACCACAGGATGTGGCACGCATGCGCGAGCATGGCGTCAATGCTTTTCTGGTCGGGGAAGCGTTCATGCGCGTAGAACAGCCGGGCGAACAACTCAAGGCGTTATTCTTATAGACGCGTAAGCAGCATTTTCGCTTGTTCCCGGGTTATCGGTGTATATTGTGGCTCCTGAAGTTTGAGTCCAGCAGTATCAAACCAGCAAAATCTGACAGGGTTTAGGAGTTACCGGCCGTCAGTCATTTGGAACATACGTGAAACACCGGGAAATTACATGCAATTAGTCGCAATACTGGGCGTATTGGTGGCCGTCAATGTCGGTATCGTTTACGTGGGATCCGAATCGGTGGAAGACCAGCAGCCCCAAATGGAAGGTGTGGTGGAAGTGGAGCAGGTTGATGCTCAGTCGCTATCGGCCCCTCAGCAATCCGCACCGGTACAGGAGTCCACTGAATCCCAGCCGCAATAAACCGCCTGGTACAGCTCGAAGCCTGAACCGTGGAGTCACAAAAAGATCCCTGAAACCGGGGTATTTGTGACTCTGTGGCGGTCCTGGCCCTGGTACCCTCACAGGTTATGCAGTATTTTGCGCGCTTTGTAGACCGTTGGAGCTAGGGGAGAGCCTTATGGGACATGTCGTGGCAATATTCGGAACCCTTATCGCACTGAATCTGGGTTTTGGTTACTGGCTATCTGAGCAGAATCAGGCAGAGGACCCTCAGGAGGGTGTGGTTGAAGTGGAGGAAGTACCGGTGGATTAGCCGGTGCTGCCGGCGGCAGAACCCATGCCCGAACCCGGTATCGAGCAATAACCGGCAGCGGATTCGTTAATAGAAACCCGGCTCGGCGTTGTGCCGGGTTTTTCTTCGCCTGCATTTATCCCCGCTTACGGTCTAGTCGCGACTGAAGGACCACAACAGATCCACGGCATTGGCTCGTCCGCTGATCACTTCCGCATAAAGATTTTTATACAGCCGGTATTTCAGCGTCAGGGTATTCACCGCTTCAAACATGCCCAACCCGTAGCGAATCATCAGGTCTGGCGTAATGTAGCCGCTTAATCCCACTTCACTGCGGTCTTCGGTGGAGCCGGCGGTGAGCGTGAGATCCTGAATGCCCAGTTTTTCCCCCGCCCGCCGGGTGAGGGCACTGTTGGATTCCAGGGCCAGGGCCAGGGCGGCCTGCGTGGCCATGGCGGAACTGTCCTGGGGATTCTCCGTGTTCGGGGGCCGGCCGGTCACCAGGTAGTGCAGCTGGGCCTGCTGGGGCATGTCGGGATTGGAAAACAACTCAATACTGGGGTCCCGGGCCCGGCCGGTGACGCGAATCCCCACGGTGACATCGTCGGTAATTTTGTTGCTCACCGCTTCCAGCCGTAACTGCGGGTTTTCCAGCTCGTCGATAAAGATCAGATCCCCATCGGTGATATCCAGGGACTGGCCGTAAGCGTCATAGGTGCCTTGCTCCAGGCGGATAATCCCTTTGGCACGCATAAAGTCCGAAGCCTGTTGGGTCAGATTGAGGTCCCCGGTCAGGCGGGTCTCCAGACCAAATCCCTCGAAGCGAACATCCTCCCCAAGACGTACCGTGAGATTACTGGAAATGCTCAGTCCCGCCTCGGTTTCCTGCTCCATGCCCACCACTTCGGCATCACTGGAGACAGAGACCGCCTGTTCCGGCAGTGCATCCAGGTAGATGCGGGCCCGGGGCACGCTCACTTCGCCCTCCAGACTAATGACTTCCGGTGTCAACTTAACCTGAATGTCCGGTTGCAGGGTGAAGCGAATGTCCTCCTCCGGCTGGTACACCAGGTTCTCCGACTGGAAGGCCACCTGTGCCCGCCATTGTTCCTGCTCCCAGTTGAAGGTGCCGCTCACCTGGCCGGGTTGCTGATTCACCTGAAAGCTGCCGTCCATGGTGGCCACCCGGTTCTTTGTCTCCAGGGTCAGCTGCAGGTCGGTCACGGGCAGGGGCAGCATGACCGTGTGGATGGCACCGTCCCGCACTTGCGCCTGACCTTCCACTCGGGGTGCCTGCAGCGTTCCCGCCAGCTCAAAGCGGCCGTCGATCACGCCTTCCAGGCGATCGCCTTCTTCGTCCAGCAGCCAGCGGGAAAACGGCGCCACGGTGAAGTCGCTGATTGCAATCCGCCCCTGCAACTGCTGCCCCGTCAGCTTAAGTCGGCCTTCGCTGGCACCGGTACTGGTGCGCAGGCGCCAATCCAGGTCGCCGTTGCCAGCGGCGTAGCGGCTGCTGATACGCAGGCTGTCGAGGCTCACCGGCAGTTTTTGTTCCCGCTCCGGAAACAGAATCAACCGGCCATTGTCCAGCGCCAGGTCAGCCTGCACCTGAAGCTGGGGTGTCAGCAGCAGGCTGGCATCCACATCCGCCAGTCCGCTCAACCGGGTATCCGGCGGCAGCCACGGCTGCAGGGTGCCCAGGTCCAGGCACCGGCCGGCGATTTCCAGCGCCCGGCTCTGTTCCGGTCCCAGGGTGACCGCCTGCTGCAGACACAGGCGACTGGGGCCCATGCCATAGCAGAAGGGTTCCAGATGCAGGGTTTGCGCCCCCTGCATCTGCAGTTCCATGGGCGCCAGTAGCTGCCAGGTCTGCTCCGGCTGCAGGTAGGCGACATGGGCTTCGCTGCGGTCACAGCGGGCCTGCCAGTGTTGATAGTCGATGGTCTGATGGCTCAGCGGCACCCGGCCGCTACAGGCGATGCTGAAACGGTTGCCCTGGGCTTCGGTGATCTCGGCGGTCAGCTGATGCTGTTCCGCATGGCCGTTCAGGAGCAGCTCGCCGCTGAGTTCTATCGGTTCGCTCAGCTGCAGTTGGGTGAATTGCAGCTGCAGACGGTTGGCCTCCCGCTGCCGGAATGGCTGCCAGTCCAGATCCAGTTGCAGCGTCTGCAAGCGGTAATCCTGGAACTGCATGCCCTGGCCCCGCAGTTCCGCCACCACCTGAGGTTGTTGCAGGCGGCCGCGCCAGTGCAACTGCCCCTGAACCGAGCCCCGTACACCCGGCAGCAATGGCGCGAACGCCTCAAGTTGTGGCAACTGTACCTGGGCACTGACGTCCGAGGAGCCCGCTACCGCTACGGTGCCGTTGGCTTTGATCCGGTTTTCCCCCTGTTGTACGCGCAGGTTTTGCAGGGTTAGCCGGTCCTGCTGCCAGCCCAGGCTGCCGTCCATTTGCCAGGGGGTGTCAAACAGGGTGCCATGGAGATCGTTGACATCGGCGTTGAGCGTTAGTGCGCCGTCCAGCCACTGGCCCTGATGGGTGAGCAGACCGTTCACTACACCTTCCAGTCGCGGCTCCAGGGGCGCCAGGGCCAGCTGTTCGAAACGGGCCTTCCCCTGCCAGCTCAATTGGGGGCTGAACTGCAGCTCGCCCTGGTTGTGCATCCGGCCCTGGGGCAGATTCACCACCAGGCTGTCCAGCTGCAGGCGCTGGGTGTTGACCTGGCCGTTGCCGGTGACCCGGCTGGGGGAGGGGAAGGCGGAGCTCGTCAGTTCGCTGTCGAGGGACCATTGCAGTCCCTCCAGGCTGCCTTCACCCTGCACTTTGGCGCTGGCCACATTTAAGTTGAAACTGTCCTGTTGGTAGGCGAATGGCTGCTGCAACTGCGCGCTGAACCGCACCGGCAGTTGGGGGGTCAGTGGTTGCAGTGTCAGCTCACCTGTGGCTTGCAGTTCACCTTCGGTCGCCAGCGCTGCCTGCAGTTGCTGCAGGCTGCCGTCCATATCGGCGCGCAGCTGTTGCAGTGGATACCGGCTGGTCTGACACTGAACCTGGGCGGTCAACGGATAATCCCGGGTCAGCCGGATCTGACCCTGGGCCAGCCACTGGCAATAGTCGTCTTGCAGCTGTAATTGCTGCAAGCTTACCCGGTGCTCCAGCGCGTCTGCCTGCAGTTCAATGTTCCGGGCCTGGTACAAACCGGTCTCATCCTGGCGCACCCGCAGTTGTTGCACACGCAGCTGGTGAATGGTCACCGGCAGCGGAATCAGATTTTCGGGCAGTTCCACCGGTGCCTGGCGGGGCTCCGGCGGGGTGTCCGGGGTGTGGAGGATGACCTCCAGGTCGCTGACCGCCAGGGAATCCACACAAAGCTCCAGCCGCAGGAAACACCCCGCCTCCAGCGCCAGCCGAAGCTGTTGCGCGACCACTGTCAGGTCCGGTTGCCGGTAACTCAGATCCAGGGTCAGACCCTGCGCCAGGCTGCCTTCCCGGTGTTGCAGCTCCAGCCCCGCCACCCGTTCGCTCACCTGCTCCAGCAGCAGGCGATTCAGCCCCGGGTTGTGGGCCACCACCAGCAACGCGCTCAGCACCAGTATCAGCAGCAGAAACAGTGCCATGATCAGGCGGAAGGCCCATTGCCCGGTCATTCTCATAGCACCATCCCCAGGTACAGGTGGAACCGGATGGAGGAGTCGTCCTCCCCGGTGATGGGTTTGGCGATGTCGAAGGAAAAGGTGCCCACTGGCAGCATCCAGCGCACACCGATGCCGGCGCCGGAGTGAAAGGGAGCATGGCTGGAGATATAACTGCGGCCGGTGTCCACAAAGGTGGCGGCCTGCCAGTTTTCGGTGAGGCGGTAGCGGTATTCCAGACTGAACACATTCATAAATTGCCCCCCCACCAGTTCGCCGTCCTCGTCCTCCGGCGCCAGGGTGTTATAGCGAAAGCCGCGCACGGTCTGGTCGCCCCCCACATAGAATCGCTTGGACAGGGGCACCGCGTAGAAATCACCGGTCATGATGGCCCCCAGCTCCACCCGGGTGGCGAGGCTGTGGGTGTGGTTCAGCTCGTGCACCAGGGAGGCGCCCCCCAGTACCGACCAGAACAGGGTGTGGTCCTCCAGCAGGCTGAAACCCAGGGAGGTATCAAACCAGTATTTGAGGGTGGATTCAGTGGCGTCCGGGCGGGTGAACAACTGCCGCCGGATATAGTGAAAGTTGGGCAGGGCGTAGGTGATGGTTTCATCCGGGTTGTCCCCCTGCTGATAGTTTTCGTGCTCCAGGTTCACCCCCACACTGTACTGCCAGTGCTGCTGCTCGATGCGTTTCAGTGACAGGCCGGTGCTCAGCAAGGTGGATTCCCGGTCGGTGGTTTCTTCGTGCTTCCAGCCGGTATCCCAGCTTAAGTAGCGCTTCAGGGGGTGGGGCCATGGAATATGATACTGGAAGGTGACTTCCTGACCGATCTGGGACACCTGAATATTGCTGTAGATATCGTCGCCCCGGTCGTTGACCCGGGAGCGGGTCCAGCCCAGTTTGGCCCGGGCGCCGGTATCGGTGCCGTAGCCGATACCGGTGGTGAACTGATCCTTGGCCTTCTCCGTCAGGCTCACTGTGACGATGGCCCGGTTAGGCGGCTCGGTATTCAGGTCCACGCTGGCATTGGCGTAGTAACCGGTGCTTAACAGATTTTCGTACAGTTTGCCCACGGCGTTGGTGCTGTACCAGTCCCCCTCATTAATGGTAAGCAGGGTCTGGATGGTGTCCTCCGCCAGATCGGTGCCAACGATCCGGATCTTATGAATGCGGTAGCGTTCGCCGGCGCTCATAACCAGACGGGCCTGGGCGGTGCCGGCCTCCACGTCGATGTGCAAGCGGCTGGTCTGCCAGTTGGCGTCCAAAAACCCGGCCTGGCGCATGGTCAGCAGCAGGCGTTTTTTATAATCCTCGTAGATTTGGTGGCGCAGAATATCGCCAGGTTGGAATGGCGGCTTGTTCACCAGTTCCGCCGCGGCTTGGGGCAGGTCCAGCTGCGCCGGCTGGATGTCAACGCGGGCGGGTTGCCAGCGAATGGGCGGGCCTTTCCCGATGTCCACCTGTATGGTTCCTTCCTGCCAGCGGGCATCAATCTCCGGCTGATAATAGCCGAAGGGCTGCAGCGCCTTGCGTACCCGGTTCTGAATCTGGCGCCGGATTTGGTCGTCATCACCCCGGGGCAGGCTGTCCCAGCGGGACAGGTGCAGGCGTACATTGGTTTTCAGTTCGCCGTCAACGCCGTTGACTTCGATGTTTAACTGGGCCTGCGCCGGCAGCCAGATTACCCCCAGCAGCACCGCCGGCAGCCACACCCACAACCGCTGCAGAACCGGTGCTTGCGACGCTGAAACAGACGGTGGGCGGCGGTGGAACAATGCGCTGATGATAACTGGATCCTGTGGTAACGAGTTTTGCGGTCAGCGGTGGTGCTGCCGGGGCCAAAGCCCCGTCTGGGGGCTGCCATTTTAGATCCTGGGCTTTAGCATGTACACGGATGCCCGCTGGGGCATGAGAATAACAAGTCTGCTTGAGGATAAATCATATGATCATGGATAAAGAAGGGAGTTCCCTGTGGCGGAGCGCCGCTATGCTGGCTCTGAGCCTGTGTTGTCTGCTGGCCGCCGGCTGTCAGCATGGCCTTTACGTAAGGGTGAAAACCGGGGGCTGGGTGCAGGGGGCCTGGCTGGATGATGAAAAAGGCACTGTGCGAACGTTCCTGGGTATTCCCTATGCGGAAGCCCCCACAGGGGCGCTGCGGTTCCGCCCGCCACAGCCGGTGATGCCCTGGAAAGGAGTCCTGAAAACACTGACTTTCAGTCCCTCCTGTGTGCAACCGCCAGGCCCTCTGGCGGCCCCCGGGGAACAGAGCGAGGATTGTCTGACCCTCAATGTATACAGCCCGGCCGGGGCCAAACCCGGCGCCAAACCGGTGATGGTGTTTATCCACGGTGGCGCCTTTGTCAGCGGCGGCAGCAGTCAATATGACGGTGCGCGGCTGGCGGAGGATTACGGGGTGGTGGTGGTTACCCTGAATTACCGGTTGGGGGCCTTGGGCTTCCTCTCGCACCCGGAACTGGATCAGGAACTGCAGGCGCCCCAGTCCGGCAATTTGGGGCTGAAGGATCAACAACTGGCGCTGCACTGGGTGCAGCAGAATATTGTCGCCTTTGGTGGTGATCCGCAGCAGGTGACCCTTTTCGGGGAGTCCGCCGGTTCTGCCAGCACCTGCGTGCATATGGTGGCCCCCGGCAGCCAGGATCTGGCGCAGCAGTTTATTATGGAGAGTGGCGTGTGTATCGGTGGCCTGCCCATCAACAGCAAAACCCAGTCCGATGCCATCGGTGAGGCGCTGTTGCAGGCACTGTGTCCGGAAGCGACAGATCGTCTGGGTTGCCTGCGGGAACTGCCGGCGGCGCAGTGTGGTGGCCTGGGGTGATGAACTGGGTATCTTCGGTGCCGGCTGGGCCCCCACGGTGGTGCCGGAGAGTGACATACTGCCGGCGCAACCCCTGACTCTGTTTGCCAGCGGTCAGTATAATCAGAGCCCGGTGGTGCTGGGCACCAACCGCAGCGAATGGGGTTTGTTTCAGTTGATTGGTGACAGTGAAACCGTCAGCAGTATTGCAGAGTTTAACGGGTTTGTGGATACCACCTATCCCGCTGCTCTGGCCGGGCCGCTGAAAACGCTCTATGAGCCGGCGTCGGATGCGGTGGCCAATGCCAGCCTGATTCAATTGCTTACCGATCAGGTGTTTCGTTGCCCCACCCGGGGGCTGGCCCGGTTACTGCAGGCCACCGGATCACCGGTGTGGTTGTACAGCTTCGATTATCCCCCCGCGTTTCATGCCATGGAGCTGCCCTATGTGTTTGGCAAGCCCAATGGCCTGTTGGCGCCGGAGCTGAACGAAACCTTGCGCCAGGCTGTGCAGGGTTACTGGACCGGCTTTGCCACCCAGGGCGTGCCCGGTGCCGAAGGCCTGCCGCAGTGGCCGGCCTACGATGCCGTCAGTGACCAGCATATGAGCCTTAACGATCCCACTTTGGCAGGGCAGGGGCTGGCCCAGACTACCTGTGATTTCTGGAGCAGCCTGAATCCCTGACCCCTAATCCTGAACCCCTGAACAAGCACTGGCCCTGGTTTACGGGCACAAAAAAACCGGCCATCAGAGGCCGGTTTTTTTGTGGACTATCGCCGCGGTTAAAGTTGCGCGTCGGCGGTCGCCACGGTGGTGGTAAAGGTCACCACCGGGCAGGACAGCTCACGCTTGAGCAGCGGGGTGCGGGAGCAGATTTCCACGTTGTGCTCACCGGCCAGCAGGCGCTTGAGATGGATCTCATCCCGGCGCTTCCACACCGACCAGCCGCCGCCATCAACCCGGTAACGATACTCCAGGAAACCCAGATCCGGGTTGGGGTTGAGGCCGTCGATATCGATGGTCACCTCACCATTGTTGACGCTCACCACGTTGGTGGTGACAGCGCCGGCGGCGTTCACGGATTCCACTTCCACCGTAATATCCTGAGTCACCACATCCTCCACCATGGTGGCGGGTTCCGCGGCGGTTTCGGTGACGCTCACCGGAATCAGGTCACCGGCCAGAGACAGATTGTTATTACCGGAACCGGCAATCCAGAAGTCCCGCATGTACAGGGTGTGCTCATAGATGCGCGGCAACGGCACCACTTTCAGTTTCTCCGCCAGTCGCGGCATCACTGCCGGCAGGAAGAAATCCAGGGTGGAGTTGATGAAGCCGGGGGGCAGCACGATCATGCCAGTGTTGTTGGTCTGGGTGATAAAGATCGTGGGCAACTGTTCGATACCGATGCTGAGGAAACCATCTTCGGTGGAGTTCACTTCGAACGGCACTTCCAGGTTAAAGGTGACACCGAACAAGGTGCGGTACTCGCCCCACTCGGGCTTGTACAGATCAAAGGTCAGTTCCACGTCGTACCAGGCAAACATGCCGGCGGCACCGTCGGCGGGCATCAGTTTGACGAACGGCGCCGAGGCGGGATCAATGCGCATGCCGATCTGGTCGGCGGCATCAATTTCGGTGCCTTCCGGGGTGTACACCGAAATGCCTTCCGGCGTGGCATGGGTATAAAACCCGGGGCTGATGGCCATGGTGGTGACGCCGGCTTCGTGAGCGGCATGGAACGCCTGGTTGATCACGTTGGAGGAAATAGAGGCGCCGAAGTGGAAGGGGTCGCCTTCCGGCGTGGTGTAGCCCATGGTGGGGGTATCGCCTTCCACATACAGTGAGCCCAGCGAGCCGGGAATGCCGGCGGGAGGCTCCGGCGCCCATATGCGGGTACCCAGGTCCACGGTGACACCGTTTTCCTTGGAATCCAGGAACATGGGCAGAGCGCGAATGTTGACCTTCTCACCGTCATCCAGAGTCACCAGCTGCAGGGTGATGGGGATGTCTTTGATAAAGTCGGAGACGATGGGAATAATGATTTGTTCCAGAATATCGATAAACAGATTTTCAAACAGTGGTGCCATCACGGTGACGATGCTGCTGGTGAGCGTATCAATAATATTGAGCAGGCCCTGGGTATTATTAAAGTCGATATTGGCCCGGGTGTGATTCACGTTGGTATTGGACAGATCCACATCCAGATCGGAATCCACAATATCCAGCAGCAGATCGGTGCCCAGACTGACCTGGTCAAACTGAATGGAACCGCCGCCGCTGTAGGGAATCAGCAGACCGATTCGGCCGCTGAGATTCATGCCGAAGTTGAAGTTGTCCACAGTGATGTCGGTGTCCAGGCGCTCGTTGTCCAGCACCACCAGGCTGATATCGATATCATCAAACCAGAACTGAGTGATGGTCAGGTTCATATCGAACAGACCGAAGGTGTTGATCAGTTCAATTTCGCCGATACCGTCGATGATGTCCTGGAAGTCGGCGTCCATCAGCTCGGTCTCCAGGGCGCTGATCAGGAAGTCAAAACCGCCCTGGTTAAGGCGCGCGGAAATGCCTCGGAACTCGTTATCGCCGCGGGCAAACTCGGTGGTTTTGGTCTGGCCGAAGCCATCCACCGCCACAAAGGTGTTGAAGGGCTGATCCGCAAAGCTGGCGCTGAAACTGTTGTCTGATCCCAAGGTTACCGAAACCCCGTCCAGAGTCAGGCTCTCCACACCACCGGGATCGTCCACATAGCCGCTCACCGTCATGCTGTCGCGGTCGGCATCCATGATATGCACCGTGGGCCCTTCGGTGTCGTAGTAGAACACGGCCTGCTTGATCTGGTTGTAGCCCTTAACCCGCAGTACGTTACGGCCCGGGAACACGTGCTCAGCCAGCAGCTCGCCGCCGGCGCTGGCGCCGGTTTCCGTCACCGTGAAGGAGTTGGTAACATCGGCGGTGTTGAGTTGAATGTACAGGTCGGTGGGCGCGGCCGTGCCGGTGAAGCTGATCTGAAAATCCAGTGGTTTTTCCGTGTTAACGGAGTTATTGGCGGGCGTGACAATGTTGGCTTGCTCGCAGGCAGCCAGCCCCAAAACCGCAACCAAAAACAGTATGCGTGTCAGTGTATTCACATTGTGCCTCGGAGCTTTTTATCTGATGGATTCAATGGATTTTATTGTTATCCGTTTATGGGTTGTTCTTGTTTTCCATGAACACAGCCTGCAGGTAATCCCCACCTGACAGCTAAGGCCATGACTCAATTCTACAGCAACATCTAGATCAGTAAATAGCCTTTTTGTGATTTGATGAAGCTATTAGATGGACGGGGGGAGTTAACGTTTCTGGAGTGTAACGATCGGTGTTCGTCTGTAACAAAAACGAAGGGGCCGCCCTGTTGGCGGCCCCGACAGTCTGACAATCGCACTTAAGAATACGAATCTACTTGGCGGCGTCCACGGCTTTCTGGATGGCGGCCCGGGCGGCATCGGCATCGTCCCAGCCGTCCACTTTGACCCACTTGCCGGGTTCCAGATCCTTGTAGTTCTCGAAGAAGTGCTCAATCTGCTTGATCAGCAGCTCCGGCAGATCGGAGTACTCTTTCACGTCCTTGTACAGCGCCGTTAGCTTGTCGTGGGGTACCGCCAGCACCTTGGCGTCGGAGCCGGCTTCGTCGGACATGTTCAAAACGCCCACCGGCCGGGCCCGGATCACCGAGCCGGGGATCACCGGATAAGGCGCCACCACCAGCACATCCAGAGGGTCACCGTCTTCACCCAGACTGTTGGGCACATAGCCGTAGTTGGCGGGGTAGAACATGGGAGTGGCCATAAACCGGTCCACCATGACGCAATCGCTGTCCTTGTCGATTTCGTATTTGATGGGGCTGCTGTTGGCGGGGATTTCAATGGCCACGTAAATGTCGTTGGGAATGTCTTTCCCGGCAGGAACGGAGTTAAAGCCCATGATTAAACCTTTCTGTCATTAAAGTGAATGGGTGGGTTAAAAAAGTGGGCGAAGTATACCTGATGCGGGCCGCCGGCGGTATCCCCGGGGGCCGCCGCCCGCTTGCCAGAGTCCATGCCGTAGACTACTTTTTAATCTTAGTGCCGGGGTTTTCAGCACCACTTTTTTGCTCGCCCCCGTTGGGCCGGGCAATTTCCCAATCTTCGCTTTGCTGTGGGTGACGCCATGCGACTGTTTGCGTTTGTTCTTCTGCTGCTGTCGGCTCTGCCGGCTGTGGCCAGCGATTCCCTGATCCGTATTGATTGCCTGGAGAATACCGGGGGCGGTCAGGTGTACCTGGATAATCAATATCAGTTCGAGTGCGAGGACTTTCTCAAAAAACCCATCCTGGTGACGGCGGGGGAGCATGAAGTGCGGGTGGTGCGGCCAGTGGATGAGGACTACGAGCAGGTGTTCACCACCACCCTGCAAGTGGCCGCCGGCGTGCCCCAGCGGGTGCGGGTGAGCCTGCCCGAAAAAACCCTGACTGACCTGGGGCGCCAGCGCCAGCAGCAGCGGCAGGAGCAGGCCCGGATCGCCCGGGAGCAGGAACGCCAACGTCAGCTGCAGGCGGCGGTGCAACAGGATCAGGAACTGGCCGCGGAGGGGGATCTGGAGGCCATGCAGCGGCTGGCTCAACGCTATGCCAAAGGGGACGGGGTAAGCCAGAGCCAGGCCCAGGCGGAACACTGGCAACAGCAGTATGAGGTGGCACTGCAGGAACAAAACCGGCGGGAAAGAATCGCCAACCTGCAGCAGCGCCTGGAAATCAACAGCTACTTTTTTCACGTCAAGGCCACGCCCCGGGTGATGGCGCGTGACTCCGGCGAAGGCTCCACCTATGTCACTTCGCTGCCCGCCGCCACCACCATGGATATTCTCAGCATCCCCACCGTCTACAGTGAGCGCGCCGAGTTGTATGAGCAGTTGCAGGAACTGGAAACCCATGCCGCACGCTGGGCCAATCCGGATGCGATGGTCAGTAAAGCCTTTTCCGGCCGTTAAACCCTGGGTTGCCCTGGGCCTGTTACTGCTGCTGTCCGCCTGTGCCGGGCCGGGCGGTGTGCGGGGGCCGGCGCCAGGGTTGGCGTCTGCCTGCACTGCGCTGCAAACCCTGGGGGCCGTCACGTTGCCTCCCGGGCTGGGACGATGGCGTCAGGAGCAGCTGGATACTTGTCCATCAGGCGGCCGGCCATCGGCCACTGCGCCAACCCTGTCCGGGGCCGCGTCAGCCCCGGATACCGCGGCGCTGACCCGGGCCATTACCCGCTTACCGGCACTGCAGCCCGACGCTCGCTTTCAGGCCCTGGCCGCCATGGTGGATGGCAGCCCGGCACTGGCCGGGCAGACGTTCCCCCACCAGCTGGCCGGGTATCTGCTGCGGCCGGATTATGCCTGTGTTCATCCCGGCTATGCCGCTTACTTCGCCCGGCGTTTTGGTGGCGCCCTCAACTACGATCAGTGTGCCACCGACGTGCCATTCTACCTGTTCGATCCGCAGCAGGGTGGACGGGTCGTAAGTATCGATCCGCAGCGGGTGCATCAGATCCATATTCTGTTCGCCACTGGGGGCGAAAGTCTGGTGTCCGGTTTTGGTCATGTGGCCCTGCGCCTGGTGGTGTGCCCGCCGGGTGATAATGCCGCCGGGGCCTGTGATCAGAATCTGGCACAGCACGTGGTGCTGGGGTACATGGCCCAGGTGAACGGCTGGCGCGTGGACACCTGGCGCGGCATCACCGGTGGTTATGCCGCCCGGCTGATGGGTATGACCTTTATGGAGGCTTACCGCAACAATACGCTGCTGGAGGACCGGGATCTGTATTCCCTGCCCCTGCGCCTGAGCCGGCCTCAGATTGAGCAGATGGTGCGGGAATTGGCGGAGGTGCACTGGAGTTATCGCGGGCGCTATGAATTCTTCACCAACAATTGCGCCACCCTGCTGCAGGATACCCTGGCTACGTTGCTCAGTGATGCCGGCCAGCTGGCGGATCCGGTAACCGGGTATCGGCGTCCGGACCGGTTTTTCCAGGCCTTGCGGCGCAGCCCCTGGGTGGAATCCCAGTGGTTGCATTCACTGCCCCGGGCGGAGGCCCTGGGTTATTACTTCCCTAGTAACCGGGGGTATTTCCAGCGGGCCAGGACCCTGGTGGCCAGTGCCTCGGAGCCGGATCGAGAGCTGCCGACACTGGAGCAATACCCGGCCCTGCCGGCCCCGGTGCGGCTGCGACAGGCCCTGGCGGACCCTGCGTTGGTGACCGCCATGAGCCGCCACAGCCGGGTGGTGGAGGCGCAGATCCTGTTGGAGGAATACGCCCTGTTGCAGCAGGAAAAGGCGTTATCGCGGCAGGTGGCCGCGTGGTTTGCCAACGGCGATGTGGGCACGCAACTGACCGCTCTGGAACAGACCCTGGCCGACCCCGGGGAGCGGACCTTTCTGCGGCACTGCTATGTGCAACCGCTGCGGCTGTTGCGGCAGGGCCTGCCCCGCAGCGAGGGGATTCCCGCCGATCCCGCTGTCGGCGCCGTCCCGGGGACGGTGGATTGCGGGCACTGGCCCAGCCGGCTGCGGCTGGCGGCCGCCCTGGGCCGCC
Source organism: Pseudomonadales bacterium (assembly GCA_002701845.1). Classification (GTDB taxonomy): domain Bacteria; phylum Pseudomonadota; class Gammaproteobacteria; order Pseudomonadales; family Ketobacteraceae; genus Ketobacter. The sequence continues at coordinate 28,931 of NZXG01000002.1, read as the reverse complement.
ATCTGCAACACGACGAAGATTACCGCGCGCTGCAACAGTTGGGTCAGGAAATGCGCCTGACCCTGAAAAACATTGCCCAACTCAGGACCTTGCTATGACCTTGAACCCCTCGCGACAGTGGATCTTTGCCCTCTGGCTGGCGCTGCTGGCCGGCGCCTCAGTAGCGCAACCCTCGCAGCAGGAGATGCTGCAACTGCTGGATCAACTGGACCAGCTGGACCAACTGGATCAGGCGGATTTTGACAGCGCCATCGACCGGGCCTACCACTGCGCCGACAAGCAGGATTTCAACTGTGCCGACCGCCAGCTCAAACAGGCAGAGACCCTGGTACAGAGCCCGGCGGCACGCAAGACCCTGGAACAGGCCCGGGCCTACCGGGAACAGCGTTTCCAACTGGCACAGGAGGCGCGCGAACGTCAGGCGCAGCAGGCGCGGATGGAAACCTGTGCCGAGCAATGCCCCCGGGCGCGACAATACGATCAGTGCGTGGCGGGCCGACGCAGCCCCCGGAATTGCGATCCCCTGCCACAGCCCAAGTCTCAGCCCAGTACCATGGCGATCCTGCAGATGGGCCTGCAGAATGTGCAGCAACAATTGGAACAGGACCTGGCGCGCCAGCGTCAGGCATTGCAGCAGCAACAGGCCATCTATGAACAGCAGCGGCGGGAACAGGAACGCCAGGCCCGACAGCGGGAACAGCAACGGCAGCGTCTGGCCCGGCAACAGCAACAGGCCCAGGAGCGACAAGAGGCGGAGCTGGAACAGCTGCGGCGCCAGGAACAACAACGGCGCCAGCGGGAGGCGGAACAGCAGCAGCGGGAAGAAGCCCGGCGTCAGGCCCGTGAGACCCGGGAGCTGGCCCGGCAGCAGGAAGCGGCGGAAAAGCAGGCCCGCCGAACCCAGTATCTTGCACAGCTACGCCAGGGCACCCGATTGGGGGGTAAAACCTGCTATGGCGAGAAACACGTGCTGGGGGTGTTGCCCCAAATCCGGCCTAGAGAAGTGGCCTGCGTGGACGTGCATTTCAGCGTGCGCTGCCCCGGCGATCAGGGCCCCCGTCATCGCGGTGTCATGGACACCATGGTGAGCAATGCCGGCGGCTGTTTTGGCGACACCACCGAAGTGCCCAAAGACATCGGCTGCGCGGCGGAAGCGTTCCAGGTGCAGGTGGAGCAGGTGGTGCCCTGCCAGTGAGGGCCGGAATCAGCCCGGCTCCGCCGCCACTGCCGGGGCGCTGTTGCGTTGCGGCCGGGTAATGCCATGCTCCGCGAACAGGCGGGATACCCGCATCACAATATCCGACTGGTAGGCTTTTTCGTAATGCACATCCAGTACGTAGGACTTGGCCCGTAACCGGATCGCCAGCCGTTCCGCCACCACCACTTCGTTGATGGCAAAGGTGACCGGTTTTTTCAGATACACAAAGCGGCTGGTGACAATGGCCTCATGAATCAGGGCCTGGGCCAGATCCAGATCGGCGTCCAGGGCCACGTGAAAATCACAAATCACCATCATATCCAGGGCCCCGGCGTTGCCGGATGCCACCACCTCGGTGATAAAGCGGCTGTTGGGAATGGTCACCAGGTTGTCGTCCAGGGTGATCAGCCTTACCGAGCGCAGACCAATGCTGACGATCTCGCCATAGGTGTCTTCAAAACTGACCCGGTCCCCCACCTGGAACGGGCGGTCAAACAGCAGAATCAGCCCGGCAATGATGGAGGCCGCCACATCCTTGAGGGCGAAACCCACCGCCACCGCCGCACTGCCCCCCAGGGCCAGCAACATTTCCCGGGGCGGTTGCAGAATGCCCACGATCATCCAGTAGGCGCCGCCGATATACCAGAGAAAAGTGATCAGGGTGGAGGTCTGCAGAATCAGAAACCGGCGGGAAGGGATCTTGTCCATCAGCTTCTGGCCCAGCCGGCGCATCAGCAGGTTGGAGAGCCACAGAAAGATCGCCGCCGCCAGCAGCATAAACACTTTGCTCAGATCCAGCAGGTCGGTGATGGCCGCCAGCTCTTCAATGGTTTGATTGTCCATGTCACGAATCCCAGATCATGTTTTTGCTGGTAAGGAAGCTGCTGAGGGTGCCCTGCCAACTGGGCTGAATCCGATAGCGCTTGCTCTCATCCCGCCACAACAGCCCCAGATTGAGACCCTGTTTCAGGCCGTGGCGGACAATGGCTTCCGGGAAGTGGGTGACCTGCATCAGTTCTTCGGTGTTCAGTGCCTTGTGAATCACAATGGCCGCAAACACAAAACAGGGGTCGTCCTGCAGGGCTTTGAGGGGCGAGGTGGACGGCCGGCTGGGCACCCCCAGTTCCACCACCCGCTCCTTGCTGCGGGCCCCCGCCAGCCACAGGTGAATGGCCACCTGGGGGTTGCCGCCGCTCTGCTCCCAGAGAATGTTGAACACCCGGGAATCCGCCGCCCGCACACTGCTGGATTCATTACCGGCGGAGGCGGACAGCAGCAGTTCATCATAGCGGATACGGCGGCGGCTGCCCTGATGGCGGGACAGTATCAGCTTGCGGATATCCGCCGGCGACCAGCGCGGCATCCTGATGATATGACTGAAGCGTTGTTCGCGACGAAATACGCAGCTCAGGTAGTGCCAGCTGGGGGCATGCATCACCACCACCCAGAAAATGTTATCCAGGTGGGCGTTCAGGCACTGGCTCAGGGTGCGATAGGCATCCAGGCCGCCCACCTCGGATAAAAACAGGTTGTGGGTGTTGTCCAGTATTACCACCTGCGGTTCCAGATCCGGGTCCACCTTGGCCAGTTCGGCCACGGTATGTAGCTTGGGTATGGTCAGGTGCTGGCCGATCATGGGCAGCACCGCGTTGGCGTCCACGGTCTTGGCGGGAATGTTCAGAATACTGATGGGGGTGTCGGTCCACGCCTCGCTGAGTCGATTCACCAGACTGGTTTTGCCGCTGCCCTGATCCCCCACGATCAGCATTACGTTATCTTCGGTTTTGTCCTTGTGCCACAGCTTCAGGGGCTGCACCACCCGGTCGAAATCGAAATACTCAATCCAGGCGCTGTCTTTCCGTTGCATCCAGTCGGTGTAGCTGCCGTCCGGCGGTGCCTGATCCCCGGCCTCTTCCTCTTCTTCCCGGGCCTCCGCCGCCAGCCGCATGCGCATCAGCTTTACCGAGGTGGAGCGATAGGTGTCGAAGATCATCAGCTTCTGGTGCAGGTGCACCAAGACATCGAAGGCCTGAGCCAGTACAAACAGCAGGGGCCACCACGGCAGCAGCCACCAACGCTGGGCCCGGGCCGGATCCAGTTTGCGGCCGGTGCCCTTGCCGGCGGCGTACAGCAGAAACCGGGCGCACTGATCGCGGTAGCGCAGCATCAGCCACAGCAACACGGCCCAGAGCACCGCAGCGATCAACAGAATCAGCAGAAACAACAGATAACCGCCCCCGGTGCCCCGCACCACCAGCCAGGCGATGAAGCACAGCACCGTGATGCGGGCAATGATGCGGGCATCGAGGGCCTGCTGGGTGGCGGTCTGACTGGAAACGAACTGGCCGGTGCGGGTAAAGGTTCGGGCAATGGCCCATTCCGCAATAATCCGCACCGCTCTCAGCACCGCATACAGTGAACCCAATGGCGCCAGCCAGTTGAGAATGATCCAGCGTTCCGGCAGAAACTGGGCGATGACATTGGCCCCCACCAGCATCACCACCCAGGGGGCATTGGGTTTGATGACCCATAACAGGGCGCCGTGGAACTGCATCAGAGTGCGGCTGTTCAGAGTGGTGAGCAGCTTCTGTTGACTTTGGGATAACCAGCCCGGGGTCACCGCCGCCAGCTTCAGCAACGCGGCAAAAATCGCCACCAGCGCAAGGCTCTGTAGAAACCAGCTGGACAGGGTTTCCCCCCGTTTATCCTGCTGTACCGCCCGCCGGTAATCGCGGATAAAGGGCCGGGTGATGGCGTCCACCAGGTTAGTGGGGGCGCTGCGGATCTCCGCACTCAACTGGGGCCAGAAACTGCGTGGCTCCAGCAGGGCCCGGAAGAAACCGGCCCAGCCACCGGACCAGATTTCGGTGTTGCGCCACTTGCCGGTTTCCCGCACCAGGGCCCGGTGCGCCCCCTGCAGTTGCTCACGCCAGGCCAGGGGCTCGTCGCCGGCGTCGCCGTCGGTGGCCAGATCCCAGTTAATGGCCTCCCCCGGGTGCGGAATACGCAAGGTATCGCGCCACACCTGATTGAGCGCGTTGGGGGCATTGCCCGGGGTCAGCGCCTGATTGATCCAGATGGCGGTGGAACTGCGCCAGGCCGCGATCCATTGTTCGATCTGTTCCTGTAACAGGGTGCGGGCCGGATGCGCCCGGGCCCAGTCGGTCACCTCCTGCTCCAGCCGGTACAGGGTTTGCCACTGGGCCAGTTCCCGCACCAGCGCCAGGCGGGTGGAGCGGGGTGAAGAGTACAGTCGCAGCTGCTGCTCGCGGATGACTTCCTCCAGTGCCAGTATCTGCCGTTGCTGGCCACGCCAGGTTTCTGCCTGTTGCAGGCAATCGTCGAAGTCTCCGGGCGGCTCCGAGTCAGCCTGCCCCCGGGCTTGGGACAGCTCCTGCCGCGCCTGGCGCACCGCCTGCCCCATATCCAGCGCCACATCCGTGAGCCGTGCCCACTGCAGATCAGCACTCAACTGGCCCTGAAACAGGTTATCCAGAGCCCGGCGCCGCTGCTGCAGTCGTTCCAGCCGCTGTTGCCGGTCTCCCAGTTCGGACTCAAGCTCACGGCAGTGTCCCGCATCCGCTGCAGCCACGGCGGCCTGACCCATGAGCAGGCCCAGTCCAAGGCAAAGCAGCAACAGCGCGGCGGGCAGCCGCTGAGAGAAAGAGATCCGGCGCATGGGGAAAGTGGCAGTCCTGACGAATTTTGTTGTGACTTTATAGCATGTGCCGGCGTCTAAATGCCAAACCCCTGAAACCGGTCTGCTTATGGGCGGCAGGGCCTTGTGATAGACTCCAGTGCAACTGATACAGGTAACCTCCATGACCGAACACCATCAAACTCCACCCGACCAGCCACAGGACCCTGTCGAGGCGCTGTTGCGGCAATCCGCCAAGGCCGACAGCGGTAGCTACGATCCGGAGCAGTCCCTGCGGCAGGTGTTGTCCCGGGCCCGTCGACACACCGCCACCCGCGATCTGATGGGATTCTTCGTCAGTTGGATCTGGATGCTGTTCGCCGGTTTTGGTGCCTCTCTGTATCAGGCGCAGCAGCGGCGTCACCCGGGCCCCTCCAGGCCCCCGGCCCGCAACAAACCGCAAGCCTAATGTCATCAACCTGAAGCGCAGGGGAATTCGAGGTGGATTTGGAACGTTGGACTCAAAATATCATGGATGCGACCGCCAGCTTCTGGAACAAGATCGCGGCCTTTCTGCCGAATCTGGTGGCCACCATCATTATCCTGGTGGTGGGAGTGTTGCTGGCCAAACTGCTGTCCCGCTGGTCCGGCAAGCTGCTGGCAAAGGTGGGCATTGACGCCCTCTGTCAGCGCATTGGTATCACCGAGTCCATGGCCAAGGCGGGCATGGAGCAACAGCCCAGCCGGATTCTGGCCAAGTTCATCTACTTTTTCATCCTCCTGATTGTCACCCTCACCGCCGCCGAAACCCTGGGGCTGGAGCGGATCACCTCCATCCTGGATGACTTTGTGCTGTATCTGCCCAAGGTGCTGGGGGCGCTGTTCGTGATTCTGGTGGGTATGTTCCTGGCCCATGTGGTGAAGCAGAGCATTCACACGGCGGTGAACAAAATGGGTATGGATTACGCCTCTTCGGTGGCGCGCCTGGCCCAGATTATTATTTTTGTCACCACCTTTTCCCTGGCGGTGGGGCAACTGGATATCGAGACCCAGATGCTCAATATCGTGTTTGCCATCGTGCTGGGGGCCCTGGGGGCGGGGGCGGCCATTTCCCTGGGGCTGGGTACCCGCAGCGTCTCCAACAATATCATTTCCGGGGTCTACGTGCGGGAGCAGCTGCAACCCGGCGATGAGGTGACCATCGGCGATTTCACCGGGGTGGTGGTGGCCGTGGGCACGGTGAACACTATCCTGGAGAACAGCGGGGGCGAGTATCTGTCGGTGCCCAATCAGCAGTTGCTCAACCGCCGGTTCCGGTTTCAGAGTTGGAGTGAGGACAGCGAGTAATCCGCCGGCGGCAGGCTGGAAGCCGGCATGAACCAAACCGCACCGCGGGGGCCGCGGGCCAGGCTGGGGGAAAAAGACGACGCCGAACTGGTGGCCATCAGCCGGCGTCAGCTGCCCCATGTCACCCTGGCCTACGAGGTGCTGATGCGCCGTCACCAGGCCGCCCTGGCCCGCACCTGTACCCGCTACCTGGGCTCGGTGCACGACGCCGAAGAAGTGGTGCACGAAGTGATGCTGCGGGTGTTTCACGGCCTGCCTAAATTCAAGGGTGAGTCCAGTTTCCGCACCTGGCTCTATCGCATCGCCTATAACGAATCCATGAATTACCTGCGCAAGCGGCGTGACACCCAGGCCCTGGACGGGGTGGATGAATCTGCGTATCTGGCCACCGAACCCCATACCCTGGAGCAGCGGGTCATGGCCCAGCGACTGGATCGCAGCCTGGCCCGGCTGAACCCGCAGGACCGCACCATCGTGGTCTACCGGGCCATCGCCGAGCTGGAATTCAGAGAGATCGCCGATATCCTAGAGTTGAATCTGAGCACGGTAAAAATGCGCTATCAGCGGGCCCTGGAAAAGCTCAAGCCACTGTACGACTAGCCAATCGTTGTCCGGGGTCAAAAAACTTTGTGACTTTTCCTTGATAGCTACCGTCTATTCCCGGGAATGTGATAAAAAAGAGCGGGAGGTGTGATATGCATTCCGAGGCAATATTCACATGCTCGATGGAACGGGCGACGGGGGTGGTCAGGGCCGACTGGGAGCCGTATCGGGTGTTGCGGCATTTTATCGATGGGGAAAGCGATGTGCTGTCCGAAGGCTGTTATTACGCCTGCCGCTCCTCACTGGATACCTATTATCGGTTCCTGACCCGCCAGGAACAGCGCTTCACCGTCTATTGGGTCAATGAAACCAGTTTTGAGGTCCATGAAAACCGCGTTTCCAATTGCGCCTGAAGGGTTTATGTCTTAGCTTTATGGCTATCGACATAATAATAAAAGGCGGGAGGTTTCATGCTTTCCTATAAACGCGTGCTGATGGCGGTGCCTTACCGTTACGTCAATGAAGAGACCGTAAAACAGGGTGTTTCCTTCGCCCGGCATCATCAGGCTCACCTCACCCTGTTTGGGGTCGTGGAGGAAGTGGACCGGGCCTACGAACAGTGGTTGACCACCAAGTTGCCGCGGGAGCTGGAACAGGATACCAAGACCCGGCAACTGGCTGCCCTGCAGGAGCGGGTGGACCGGATCAAACCGGACTACCCCAATGTGGACTGTGCGGTGTCCGTCGGCATTCCCTTTGTGGAGATCATCCGCCAGATCAAATCCGGCGGCTACGATCTGTTGATTCTGGACGCGGTCAGCCATCAACCCGGCCACAAGCGGTTTATGGGCAGTACCGCCAAGCATGTGCTGCGCAAGTGTCCCTCGCCGGTACTCTGTGTCCGGGATAACCACCCCTACCGTAAAATCGTGGCGGCCGTGGATGTGTTTTCGTCCAAGGAACAGATTCAAAGCCTGAATACCAAAGTCATGCACCACGCCTATGGCCTGGCGCAGCAGGAAGGCGCTGAACTGCATGTGGTGTACGCGCAGCAGCCCATTGGCGAGCCCATGCTGTCCTCCTGGGGCATCGGCAGTGCCGACATGCTCGACGGCATGGAGGCGGAACTGATTGCCAGCGCCAAGGAAAAAATGCAGCAACTGGTGCGACAGACCTGCGGCAGCACTGAGGGTATCCAGTTAAAAACCGTGTTGGGCAATGCCCGGGACGCGCTGCCACTGTATGTTAAAGAGGAAAATATTGATCTGATCACCATGGGCACGGTGTGCCGCACCGGCATTAAAGGCTTTCTGATCGGCAATACCGCGGAATCCATTCTGGATGAGGTGGATTGCTCCATTCTGGCACTGAAGCCGGAAGGGTTTGAAACCACGGTGGAATAGCACTCCGGCAGACTCCCTCCCGCCGCAACCAAAAAAACCGCCAGTTCGCTGGCGGTTTTTTCATCTGTTCAATCCAATAACGTGAATATTACCAGTTCACCCCCTGGCTGTGACTTCGCCTGACTCGACCCCGTCTACCCCACCAAAGCGACTCATTAATCTAAAAACATCGTTTGGGAGTCAGGGAGATGAAAACCGTGAGAATTTTCAATTGTCGGATTCGCCGTAAACACAGGGACAGCATGGGCGATGGCTTTGAACTGGTGCGCGAGTTTGTGGCGGGGGAGGACGATGTGTTGCTGCAGGGTACCTACCTTACCTGCCGCGACGCGATGAATCGTTACTACATGAAATTGATTCAGGATCCGGAACGCTTCGTGGTGCAATGGTGTGATGAATTCGGCTTTATGGTGCATCAATTGTTGGAAGTGAGTCCGACACAGAACCAGGGCCAGAAAGCCGGTTGATGGCAGCAATAAGAATGTTGGCTCAGCAGCCGGCGGAGACAACCTTCCAGGGTTAAAGGGGAGTTCGGTATCGCTTGTCGCCGCCGGCTGCTGGCCAACGCTGCGCTCATCCGGTGGATAAACACAGCCCGCGCCGGGATTGATCCCGACGCATCAGTCAGGGTGAGGCCAATCACCCCTGGCTGATTGGGGTGGGAATAATACGCAGCCCGTATCACTCCATGAGCACTTCCACGTTACCGGCATTTTCCCGCACCTGATAGGTGGGGATTTTTACCTCCGCCTCCAGGCACTGGCCGGTACGCAAATCAAAATGTTGCTTGTAGATTGGCGATGCCACCACATCGTGGCCTTTCACGTCGCCGACGATACCCCGCGACAGCACATTGGCTTTGCTGATGGGATCATGGTTGTCAATGGCGTAAAGGGCGTGACCATCGACGTCCTTTACTTTGAAGATGGCCACCTGATGCTCACCCACTTTGGCGCAAATGCCCAGATTGTCGGTCAGGTCCTCCAGGCGGCAGACGCGTACCCAGGACAGCTCAGCTTTGGCATTCATGTTATCCACCTCTCACTACATTGGTATTAAACGGCTGCCACGGCAATCCGCTTTTCGTCTTCGCGGGCGGGACGGATTTGCCCGCGCTCTTCCACGAACACCACATTGTCGTCGCTCTCCTCGCTGTTGACGAAATGGTGAAACCGTTTCAGGCGCTCGGGGCTTTGTACCGTGGTTTTCCATTCACATTGATAGGTATCCACCAGGTGTGCCATTTGTGCTTCCAGTTCCCCGCCAATACCCAGGGAGTCCTCGATCACCACCTGGCGAAGATAGTCCAGGCCACCCTCCAGGTTATCCATCCAGACTGACGTGCGTTGCAGACGGTCGGCGGTTTTAATGTAGAACATCAGGAACCGGTCGATGTATTTGAGCAGCGTGGCATCGTCCAGATCCGAGGCAAACAGATCCGCGTGGCGGGGTTTCATGCCGCCATTGCCGCATACATACAGATTCCAGCCTTTCTCGGTGGCAATGACGCCCACATCCTTGCTCTGGGCCTCGGCGCATTCACGGGTGCAGCCGGACACCGCCAGTTTGATTTTGTGGGGTGAACGGATTCCACGATAACGGTGCTCCACTTTGATAGCCATGCCCACACTGTCCTGTACCCCATAACGGCACCAGGTGGAGCCGACGCAGCTTTTCACCGTACGCATTGCTTTGCCGTAGGCATGGCCGCTTTCGAAGCCGGCGCTAATCAGCTCCTCCCAGATCTTCGGCAGTTGATGCACCTGGGCACCGAACAGATCAATACGCTGGCCGCCGGTGATCTTTGTATAAAGGTTATATTTCTTGCCAATCTGGCCGATGGCAATCAGGCCGTCGGGGGTGATTTCGCCGCCCGCTACCCGGGGCACCACGGAGTAGGTGCCGTCCTTTTGCATGTTCGCCAGGAAATAATCGTTGGTATCCTGTAACCCGGCGTGTTGATCCTCCAGTATGTAATCGTTCCAGCAGGAGGCAAAAATCGAAGCAGCGGTGGGCTTGCAGATATCACAACCCTTGCCGTGGCCATGTTTTGCGATCAGCTCGTCGAAGCTGCGAATTCCCTCCACCCGCACCAGGTGGTAGAGCTCCTGGCGGGAGTAGGGGAAGTGCTCGCAGAGATCCTTCTTTACTTCGATGCCGAGCTTTTCCAGTTCCGCATTCAGCACCTGACCCACCAGAGCGGTGCAACCGCCGCAGCTGGTGGCTGCTTTGGTGGCGGTTTTCAGCTCGCCGATCTCGGTGATGCCACCCTGCACGGCACAGCACAGCTCACCCTTGGTGACATTGTTGCAGGAACAGATCTGGGCGCTGTCCGGCAGTTTATCCACGCCCATGGCGGCGCTGGCGGAGCCCTCGCGCTGGGGTAGAATCAGAGTGTCCGGATACTCCGGCAGCTCGATCTGATTGAGCATCATCTGCAGCAAAGTACCGTAGGCCTCCGCTTCACCCACCAGCACGGCGCCCAACAGATACTTACCGTCCTCACTGACCACGATTTTCTTATACACGTGGTTGTGCTCATCGGTGAAACTGTAACTCTGGGCGCCGGGAGTCATGCCGTGGGCATCGCCGATACTGGCCACGTCCACACCCATCAGTTTGAGTTTGGTACTCATGTCCGCGCCCATAAATTCACTGGCGAAGTCGCCGCAAATGGCATCCGCCGCCACCTGGGACATCTGATAGCCGGGGGCCACCAGGCCGAAAATGCGCTTGTTCCAAAGCGCGCACTCGCCGATGGCGAAGATGTTTTCGTCCGAAGTCTGGCAGAAGTTGTTCACCACAATGCCGCCGCGCTCACCCACCGCCAGCTGGGCCTGGCGCGCCAGTTCATCCTGGGGCCGGATGCCGGCGGAAAACAGGATCATGTCGGTATCCAGATGGCTGCCGTCGGCAAAATTCATCCGCAGTTTACAGTCGTCACCGTCGACGATTTCCTGGGTGTTTTTGCTGGTATGTACCTTTACGCCCAGGTCTTCAATCATGCTGCGCAGCATGTTGCCACCGCCGTCGTCCACCTGCACTGCCATCAACCGGGGAGCGAATTCCACCACATGGGTTTCCAGCCCCAGGTCGTGCAGCGCCTTGGCCGCCTCCAGGCCCAGGAGACCGCCCCCGACCACCACGCCAACCCGGCTTTTGGCCGCTGTGGCCTTGATGGCTTCCAGGTCTTCAATGGTTCGGTAAACCAAACATTCGGGGCGATCTTTGCCTGGAATCGGTGGCACGAATGGGTAGGAGCCAGTGGCCAGCACCAGCTTGTCATAGGGGATCAGATCCCCCCGGGCGGATTTGATCTCTTTGTTCTCCCGGTCAATGGCCACGGCCTTGTCGCCCAGGCGGATATCAATCTGATGGCTGGCGAAGAAATCCGCCGCCACCAGGGACAGGTCTTCCGCGGTTTTGCCGGAAAAGTATTCCGACAGATGAACCCGATCATAAGCGGCTCTGGGTTCGGCGCAGAAGGTGGTGATATGGAAATTGGATGCCTGTTCCTTGCCGGCGAACTGTTCAAGAAATTTTTGGCCTACCATGCCGTTTCCGATAACAACCAGTTTTTGTCTGCTCACGATACTCTCCACTTTGATCACTCTGACCACTCTGGTGTCGGGGTCAGCCTGAGGGGCTGGCCTGATCCTGTTGGGATAAACTTCGGGTTTTGTTTAGCAGCTAGTGTGCCAATCGGTATGGCAGAGAAAATCCCACCCTGTTTTGGCGGAATACGGCGCACATCGGGGGTTATTAACCATAAATGCTTTGGAATGGATCGCCGTGCACGCTGGCATGCACTAAGATGAGGCTCTTGTTTCGGAGCTGTTGATAGGTTAACGCGTGTGAATAGTGCGGGGCCGAGCAGTTGATGTTATTAACTGGTGCGTTTTTTGGGTTGGGTTGTTGTGCGGGAGAGGCTTGGGAGCGAGGCGGAGGAAAAAGGGAAGGAAGAAGAACAGGGAACAGAGTGCAGTGAGCTCAGTGAGTTTACAGCGCTTATTTTTGCGCCAGAATGGCGTCAATTTCCGGCAGGCAGGAACCACAATTGGTGCCCGCTTTTACGTGTTTGCCCACTTCCGCGGCATCAGTCAGTTGCAGGTCATTAATACATTTGCGGATGCTGTTTTCCCCAACGCCGAAGCAGGCGCAGATGGTGCGGCCGCAATCCTCCACCCCGGCGGGGCTCAGCCCTGACAGCAAGGCTTTGCGCTGAATAGGGTCCAGGGTCCCGGCCTCGAACAGCGAGGCCAGCCAGTGGCGATCGGCCTGGGTGACAGTGGGGTCCCAGCCGGATCCCAGATAAATGCAGCTCTGCAAGCCGTAGTCATCCAGCCAGGCGCCGCGGTAGCTACGGCGGTCCTGGTCCTGATACAACAGCGGCGGTGGCGCCTCCGCCCCGGCCAGTTGCTGCAGAAACGCCGGCAGGTCATGGGAGCCGGTAAAGGCGGGCAGGGTTTCCCCGCTGGCCAGTTCATAGCGGTAAAAGCGCGCTCCGCGGATTTTGGCGGCGTAATCACAGGCTGGCAGTGGCAGGTTGTGACGCGACAGTATGATCGCGGTCCACTGGGGCAGCCAGGGCTCAATCCGGCAGGGCGTGTGTTTGGATTCCGGCTGGCCGGAAACCGGATCCACCACCGGATTCACCAATTCGCCGATACGGGCGCCGCGGGCCCACTGATCGTTCCAGTGCATGGGAACGAACAATTCGCCCCGGCGCATGGCGTCGGTCACGTTGACTTTCATGATGGCCTGGCCCCAGGGGGAGCGGATGCGTGCCAGACGTTGGTCGCTGAGCCCGAACCGGGCCGCGGTGACCGGGTGCACTTCCACAAAGGGTTCTGGTTTGTGGGCGTTCAGGGGGGGCGCCAGGGCGGTGCGGGTCATGGTGTGCCATTGATCCCGGATCCGTCCGGTGTTCAGTGACAGGGGCCAGTCCACGTTAACGGCGTTTTTCACCCCCTGGCATTGCACCGGTAGCAGGCGGGCGCGCCGGTCCGGAAAGCTGAACCGGCCGTCGGCATACAGGCGGGTCTGGCTGCTGCCATTTATCAGCGGCCACTGGCGTGGTGGCAGGTCATCGTACTCGCGGTCACTGATATGGGCCAGGTCGCCCAGATCCAACTGGCGCGGACCGGCACGGTTTAAAGCGGTCAGCGCGGCATGTTCCCGAAACACATCGGCGGCACAGTGATAGGAAAAATCATCTGCGTAGCCCATGGCCCGGGCGACGTCGGTGAGAATCTGCCAGTCCTGGCGGGCCTCGCCACTGGGCTTGAGCGCGGCCCGCTGGCGGGATATGCAACGCTCGGAATTGGTGACGGTGCCATCTTTTTCACCCCAGCCGGCAGCGGGCAACAACACATGGGCGTACTGGCTGGTGTCGGTGGTGGCTATACAATCGGATACCACCACCAGCTCCGCCTGGCGCAGGGCATGAGCGACTTCGCCGGCGTTGGGCAGGCTCACCACCGGGTTGGTACCCATGATCCATACGGCTTTCACCTGCCCGCTGCCTACGGCGGCAAATAAATCCACTGCCTTTAATCCCGGCTTCCGGGCCAGGTTGGGAGCGTTCCAGAATGTCCCTACCTGCGTCAGATCCTCGGCATTGAAGTCCCTGTGCGCGGCCAGCTGGTTGGCCAGCCCGCCCACCTCCCGTCCGCCCATGGCATTGGGCTGACCGGTGAGTGAAAAGGGGGAGGCGCCGGGTTTGCCCACCCGCCCTGTGGCCAGGTGGCAATTGATAATGGCGTTGCCCTTGTCGGTGCCCTGGGAAGATTGATTAATCCCCTGGGAAAAACAGGTCACAGTGCGGGGCGTTTCGGCAAACCACTGATAGAATTGTGCCACATCCGCCGGCACCAGATCGCAGCGGGTGGCGGCGGCGGCCACATCCGGCGTCTCCTCCCGCGCCTGGTGCAAGGCGGCGTTGAAGCCCTCGCAATGCTGCTGGAGGTAATCTTTGTCGACCGCATCATGCTGCGCGAGAAATTGCAGCAGCCCGTTGAACAGGGCGATGTCCGCCCCGGGCCGAATGGCCAGATGCAGGTCGGCAATCTCGCAAGTGGCGGTTCGGCGGGGGTCGATCACCACCACTTTCATCCCGGGCCGTTGTTGTTTGGCGGCCTTGATCCGCTGAAACAGGATGGGATGGCACCAGGCGGTATTAGAGCCGGTGAGCACAATCAGATCCGCCAGCTCAAGATCTTCATAGGCGGCGGGTACGCAATCCTCACCAAAGGCGCGCTTGTAGGCGGCCACCGCCGAGGACATGCAAAGCCGGGAATTGGTGTCGATATTGGCGCTGCCGATAAAGCCTTTCATCAGCTTGTTGGCAACGTAATAGTCCTCGGTGAGCAGCTGTCCGGAGACATAAAATGCCACCGCATCCGGGCCGTGCTGTTGGATGATCCGTTGCAGTTCCCTCGCCACGTGGTCGATGGCCTGGGGCCAGTCCGCTCGCAGGCCGTTGATTTGCGGGTGCAGCAGGCGGCCTTCCAGGGTCAGGGTGTGATCCAGCGACGAACCCTTGGAGCACAGGCGACCATAATTGGCGGGGTGGCCGGTATCCCCCTGAACCCCGGTAACGCCCTCGGGACCCACCTGGATCTCTATGCCGCAGCCCACTCCGCAGTAGGCGCAGGTACTTCGCTTGGTCATGCTGACGCCTGCCTGTCTGCCGGTTATGCCGCCACTGGCAGTGCCGATGAAGCCGGCTGTGGCCAGTGGCAAAAGTCCTTGCCGAAAATCAATTGATCCCTTACCGGGGCGATGTTGGTGCGCTGTTGAATCAGATCGAAAAACCAGGCACCGTCCTGGGTATCACCATAGAGCACGGCGCCCACCAGTTGATTGCCATCCAGCACCAGTTTTTTGTACAGCCCTTCCTGCTGATCAACAAACCGGATCACCTGGTGGGACCCGGCTTCCTGGAACTGGCCGGCGGAGAAGGCGTGAATGCCGGTGATTTTCAATTGAGTGGCGGCGGGGGTCTGAATATAGCGGGCAAAGCCACGTTCCGCCAGCTGGTTGGCACAGACCCGGGCCTGCTGATAGGTGGGCGCCACCAGGCCGAATACCTGGCCCCGGTGTTGGATGCATTCACCGACCGCATAAATAGCCGGGTCGAAGGTTTGCAATACATCGTTCACCAGAATGCCGCGATCGCAGCGCAATCCCGCGCTGTCAGCCAGCTCAATATTGGGGCTCACCCCGGTGGCCATCACCACCATATCGGTTTTCAGGGTGCGGCCATCACTGCACACCAGTTGCCGTACTTCACCTTCGGCAGTGCCTTCAATGCGGGCGGTGGCGGCGTTCAGCATAAACTGAATTCCGCTTTGTTCCAGGGTGTGCTGCAGCAGCCTGGCCGCGGTGGCGTCCAATTGCCGGTTCAACAGAAAGTCCGCGGTATGCACCACAGTTACCGCCATCCCCTGTTTGCGCAGCCCGTTGGCGGCTTCCAGTCCCAGCAGGCCGCCGCCGATCACCGTGGCGTGGCGTTTGCTGCGACTCAGTGCCAGCATGGTATTGACATCGTTGATATCGCGAAAGGTGAGTACGTTTTTCAGATCACGACCGGGCACCGGAATCCGGGACGGTCTTGAGCCGGTGGCCAGCACCAGGCGGTCGTAGCGGATCTGCCGGCCACTGGCGGTAATCACCTGACGGCGCACCCGGTCAATCTGCACCGCCCGCTCGCCTTTATAGAAGTGAATCCGATGCTGCTGATACCAGTCATCGTCGTTCAGCATAATGTGCTCGATGGTCTTCTCACCGGCCAATACCGGAGACAGCAGAATGCGGTTGTAGTTGCCGCAGGACTCTTCGCCGATCACACTGATGTCGTAGCGGTCGGGCGCCAGGGCCAAGAGTTCTTCCAGGGTGCGGGTGCCCGCCATGCCGTTGCCCACGAATACCAATCTGGGTTTGTCGCTGTATGTCATCGCTTCCACCAACCGAGCTTCAGAGTTCATCGCCGTGAATGGGAAGAGAGATAGCAAGCCTTATGCCAGCGGCCGGGGAGCCGGTCATCCGCGCTGCAGCCGGGCCTCTGCACTATGATTGGAGGAAATTCCCCCCGAAAGTGCGTTAAATGGGTGCTTTCTGCCGCACTCTGGCGATTACAAATGGAAACTAATGGTGCCTGATGCGGTCGGTGGTGCACGAATCGGGTGCATTGCAACCCCGGGGCCCGCCGCACGGGACTCTGGGGCTGGCGCCGCAAACGGGTTATACTGCCGCCCCCATTGTTATCAGTCATTGGATTCTGGAAATTCATGGAGCACACCTATCGTCTTGTGATCCGCTGCCCTGACCGGGTGGGCATTGTGGCCCGGGTCAGTGAGTTCATCAGCGCCCACCAGGGCTGGCTTACGGAGGCCAGCTACCACTCCGAGCCGCCGGCGGAAGACGGTCAGGGTGGCTGGTTCTTTATGCGCAATGAGATTCGCGCCGATTCGCTGAGCGTGGATATTAATACATTCCGCCAGGATTTCGCGGTTCTGGCGAAGGACTTCAGCATGGACTGGTTTCTTACCGATTCCAGCCGCCGCAAGCGGCTGGTGATTCTGGCCAGTCATGCCTCCCATTGTCTGGCGGATATTCTCTATCGCTGGCACAGCGGCGAGCTGTACTGCGAGATAGCGGCGGTGATCGCCAATCACGATAATCTGCGGGGCATGGTGGAGTGGCATGGCATTCCCTTTCATCACGTGCCGGTGGACAAGGCGGACAAAGCCCCCCACTTCCAGGCGGTGGACCAGTTGCTACAGCAGTATCAGGCGGAAACCGTGGTGCTGGCCCGTTACATGCAGATCCTGCCGGCCGCCATCTGCCAGCAGTATGAAGGCCAGCTGATCAATATCCACCACAGTTTTCTGCCTTCCTTTATTGGCGCCAACCCCTATTTCCAGGCCTACGACCGGGGGGTGAAACTGATTGGCGCCACTTGCCATTACGTCACCGAGGATCTGGATCAGGGGCCCATTATCGAGCAGGACGTGGAGCGCATCAGCCACCGCCACAACAAAGCCGATCTGGTGCGGTTGGGTAAGGATGTGGAGAAGATTGTGCTGGCCCGGGGCCTGCGTTATCACCTGGAAGACAGGATTGTGATTCACGGCCGAAAGACGGTGATTTTCGACTAGCGGCGGCGCCCGCCAGCGGCTACAGGCTGAAGTGGGAATTCAGGATTTTCTTCACCCTGGTTTTGTGCAGGCGCGCGATGACCGGAATTCCGTTTTCGTAGGGGGGGTAGGCCTCCCCCTGGATCAGCGGCCGCAGGTAGTCCAGGCAGGCGTCGGTCACGTCAAACCCGCAGTCGCTGATATAGTCCCGCGGCATGCGCTGCTCCACATTGGCTACCTCCGCCAGGGGCGCCTCGCCCACGGTCCAGGCGTATGCCGGCCCCGGCTGGCGCACAATGGTGGGCATCACCGCGTTTTTTCCCGCCAGGGCGAACTCCACCGCCGCCTGACCCATGGCATAGGCATGTTCCACATCGGTGGCCGAGGCGATATGGCGGGCGGAGCGCTGCAGATAGTCCGCCAGGGCCCAGTGATATTTGTAGCCCAGTTCGCGCTTGATCAGTTGCGCCAGATAGGGGGCCACCCCGCCCAATTGAGTATGACCAAAGGCATCCTTGCCGCCGGCATCCGCCAGAAAGGTGCCGTCCCGCCGTTGGGCCCCTTCGGACACCACAATGGCGCAGTAACCGTCCTGCTTTACCGACCGGCGTACCTTCTCCAAAAACGCCTCCTGCTCAAACGGGAGCTCCGGGAACACAATCACCTGCGGCGCCGGAAAGCCATCGGCCCGGGCCAGGGCGCCGGCGGCGGAGATCCAGCCGGCGTGACGGCCCATCACCTCCAGAATAAAAATCTTGGTGGAAGTCTCGCACATGGAGGCCACGTCCAGAGCCCCTTCGCGGATGGATACCGCCACGTACTTGGCCACCGAGCCGAAGCCCGGGGAGCAGTCGGTAAACGGCAGGTCGTTGTCCACGGTTTTGGGGATGCCGATGCAGGTGATGGGGTAGCCCATCTTCTCGGAGATCTGGGAGACCTTGTGGGCGGTGTCCTGGGAGTCGCCGCCGCCGTTATAAAAGAAATAGCCGATATCGTGGGCCTGGAACACCTCCACCAGGCGTTCGTACTCGCGGCGGTTTTCCTCAAAGCTGCGCAGCTTGTAGCGGCAGGAGCCAAAGGCGCTGCCGGGGGTGTGCCGCAGCGCGGCAATACTGGCGTCGGATTCCTGGCCGGTGTCTATCAAATCTTCGGTGAGGGCGCCAATGATGCCGTTATTGCCGGCATACACCCTGGCGATCTGCTGTGGATGGCGGCGCGCGGTTTCGATCACCCCGCAGGCGCTGGCGTTGATGACCGCCGTGACCCCGCCGGACTGCGCGTATAATGCATTTTTGGCCATGAATGCTCCCGGAATCCCCGCTTCCCCGGCCCCCGAAACCGGTGAGCCAACTGGGCCCGGATGATATAGCAAACCGGCCCGGTTTTCATGTTGTGTTGCTGAGCCAACTGGGCTTTTGGCACAATGGCCCCCTGATTTTTCCCGCCGCCATCAGGAGTGCGCTTGAAATCCTTAATTGAGCTGTTCTGGCAGTTGTGCCGCTTTCGCCGGGGCCCGCAGAATGTGCCCTATTCGCCGCCGCTGATGGTGCTGTTGTTGTTGGCGGTGGCGGGCCTGGGGGTGGCGACGATCTTCGCCATGGAGCAGCAGTATATGGCCCCCAAGCTGCTGGGCATGGTGGCGGCCCTGGGGACCTGGATGTTGCTGGTGTGGGGGGTGCTGGGCTTCAAGGGGCTGGGGCCCCGGTTCGTGCAGACCATGACCGCCTGCCTGGGCACAGACCTGCTGATGAGCTGTATTCTGTTGCCCCTGCAGGGGGCCGCCCTGGCCAATGCCCAGGACAACTGGTTGGGGACCCTGCTGAAAGTGGCCATTATGACCGTGCTGGTGTGGGATATACTGATCAAGGCCCGGATTTACAGCGTGGCCATGAACATGGGCCGGCTGCAGGGCAATCTGCTGTCCATCAGCATCTGGCTGATCGTCATCCTGATCAGCAACTCGTTTCTGCCGCCGGAGGCGTTTGAGGCCCTGCAGCAACAACAGCAGGCCGCGCAGCAATAGGACCCACTATGCATCTACATTTTCTCGGCATCTGCGGCACGTTCATGGGTAGCCTGGCGCTGCTGGCCAAGGGCCAGGGCCACCGGGTCACCGGCTCGGACGCCAACGTCTATCCCCCCATGAGCACGCAACTGGAACAGCAGGGTATCGAACTCATCGAGGGTTATGACCCCGGGCAATTGGAGCCGGCGCCGGATCTGGTGATCATCGGTAATGCCCTGTCCCGGGGTAACCCAGCGGTGGAATACGTGCTGGAGCGGGGCCTGCCTTATACCTCCGGGCCCCAGTGGTTGCGGGATCATGTGTTACAGGGCCGCTGGGTGATTGCCATTGCCGGCACTCACGGCAAAACCACCACCGCCTCCATGGCCGCCTGGATTCTGGAGCATGCCGGCCTGGCGCCGGGCTACCTGATCGGCGGTATCCCCAATAATTTTCCGGTATCCGCTCACCTGGGTAAGGAACCATTTTTTGTGATTGAGGCGGACGAGTACGACTGCGCCTTCTTCGACAAGCGTTCCAAGTTCGTACACTATCTGCCCCGCACCCTGGTGCTCAACAATCTGGAATTCGATCACGCTGATATTTTCGAGGACATCAAAGCCATCCAGAAGCAGTTTCATCATGTGGTGCGCACCGTGCCCGCCAATGGCCTGATCATTCATCCCCAGGCGGATGTATACCTGGCGGAAGTGCTGGCCAGCGGCTGCTGGACCCCGGTGCAACTGATCGGCGAGCGGGGCTGGCACGCCCGCCTGCTGGCGGCGGACGGTTCCGCCTTCGAAGTGGCTTATCAGGATCAGGCGTTCGGCACCGTGCGCTGGACCCTTACCGGTCAGCACAACGTGGACAACGCCCTGGCGGCCATTGCCGCCGCCCGCCACGCCGGAGTGCCGGCGGAGCAGGGGGTGGCGGCCCTGTGTCAGTTCAAGGGCGTCAAGCGGCGTATGGAAGTGGTGGGCCGGGTGAACGATATCACCCTCTATGACGACTTCGCCCATCACCCCACCGCCATCCAGAGCACCCTGGCGGGGCTGCGGGCCCGGGTGGGTGAGCAGCGGATTCTGGCGGTGATCGAGCCCCGCTCCAACACCATGCGGCTGGGAGTGCATAAGGCACAACTGGCCCCGGCGACCGCTGAAGCCAGTGAGGTGTTCTGGTATCAGCCCCCGGGCCTGGACTGGAACCTGGCGCCGGTGGTGGCCGCCAGCCCGGTACCATCGCAGGTGATGACCGATCTGGAGGACCTGATCGAGCTGCTGGCCCGGGAGGCCCGCCCTGGTGATCATATTGTGATGATGAGCAACGGCGGCTTTGGCGGTATCCACCAGAAACTGCTCAAGCGCCTGCAATTTGCCTAAGGCCTGTTCAGACTAAATAATACAGGCGTAAAAAAAGCCGACGCTGGGTCGGCTTTTTCGTTTTACGCTTACTGTGTCGTGTAGCTTGCGTACTTGGCGAGGTGGAGCTTAACTGCGACGGGCGCGGCGGCGGGCAGCACCCAGGCCCAGCAGGCCCAGACCCAGCAGCGCCAGGGAACCGGGTTCCGGCACAGCCACCACCTGGAATTCGTATTCCAGCTTGCCGGTCTGGGAGTTGAATGTTACCAGGGCATCCGGGTTTTCCAGGTCCGCGCCGATGAACACACCACCGGCGGCTTCGGCGTAATCATCCAGATAATTGATGTCACCAAAGTCCAGATCGAAGGCGCTGGAGCCCAGGCTGAAGCTCATCAGGTCGAACTCATCGCTCAGATACAGGTCAATACCGTCCACACCGCCGGTGTTGTTGGTGGCGGCCTTGAAGGTCACGGCATCACCAATCAGCGGGTAATCGTAGTATTCATTCAGGGTGTCACCGTGGATGCCGCCGCTCTCGAACTTGTACTCTACGGCGTCGGCCAGATCGCTGTTGGTGAACACGATGGATCCGAACCAGGACACCGGATCGTGGTCGGCGCCAATACCGGTCCAGCGCACGTGCCAGGAAGAGCTGTCACCTTCGTCGCTCCAGATATAGTAGCCGGCGGCGGTGAAATCACTGCCTTTCAGGTCGGCGGCGGTGTCACCGGTGTATTGCGGCAAGGCGAAAGCGCCGGCGGACAGCAGAGCTGAACTCAGGGCTACAGCGCTAATCAGTTTGTTCATCGTGGTACTCCGTTATTGTCATGTTTGCCGGCTCTGGTCCGGGTCAGTCCCGTGGCGAAAGCCGGATGGCAAATTCTGCACTAGGGTATATGCCAGAACCGGGCCAATATTAATTTATTTATATATATCAGTGGTTTATTGTGTTATCTGATTGTTTTATGAGCAGGCTGTGTAAAGTCTGCCGACACCCAAAGCCCGGCAATCTGTATACCCAGGGTGTGACCCATTACTCACAGGCCTCCGCTCCAGTATGATGGGGGCAGAGATCCAGCAGGAAGGCGAGGTGCAAGATGTCCGATCCAGATGATGACGAGTTGCTGAAGGAAGCCCTGGCGGGAGTGCGGCCGCTGACTCAGGACCGGGTGTCCCGCCGCCAGGCTGGCCAGTCCGGCCCCACCCCGGCGCAACTGGCCCGGCGCCAGGCGGCAATGCGGGATCTGCGCCAGGATGAAAACCTGCTCACCACCGAGTACGTGGAGATGGTGGACCCCCACGACATCATCGAATTCAAGCGCCCCGGGGTGCAGGAAGGGGTTTACCGCAAGCTGCGGCTGGGCAAATACAGCGCCGATGCGGTGCTGGATTTGCATCGCAAGACCGTGGAACAGGCCCGCCACGAAGTGTTTGAGTTTATCCAGGAAAGCAGCCGCTATGGCCTGCGTACGGTGCTGATTCTGCACGGCAAGGGGGATCGCAGCCAGACTCCGGCGCTGCTGAAAAGCTACGTTAACAAATGGCTGCCCCACCTCAATCAGGTGATGGCCTTCCACAGCGCCCAGCGCCATCACGGCGGCGCCGGGGCGGTCTACGTGCTGCTGAAGAAAAGTGCCGAGAAGAAACAGGAAAACCGGGAGCGCCACCAGCGGCGGCGCTGACCCGGCCGGGCTGGCCGTTGATGTTAGCCGTTAGTGATTGGCCCGGTTGTCGATCAGATCGTTAACCACGGAAGGGTCCGCCAGGGTGGAGGTGTCACCCAGGTTTTCCAGCTCATTGGCGGCGATCTTGCGCAGAATCCGGCGCATGATCTTGCCGGAACGGGTCTTCGGCAGCCCTGGCGCCCACTGGATCAGATCCGGTTTGGCAATGGCGCCGATTTCCTTGGACACCACCGCCAGCAGCTCCTTGCGTAAGTCCTCACTGGGCTGCACCCCGGACATCAGGGTCACATAGGCATAGACCCCCTGGCCCTTGATGTCGTGGGGGTAACCCACCACCGCAGCTTCCGCCACCGCCTCGTGCAGCACCAGGGCGCTTTCGATCTCGGCGGTGCCCATGCGGTGGCCGGACACGTTCAGCACATCGTCCACCCGGCCAGTGATCCAGTAATAGCCGTCCTCGTCCCGGCGCGCACCGTCGCCGGTGAAGTAATTGCCCGGGTAAGTGGAAAAATAGGTGTCCACACAGCGCTGGTGATCCCCGTACACACTGCGGATCTGGCTGGGCCAGCTGCGCTTGATGATCAGGTTGCCCTCGGTGGCGCCCTGCAGCTCGTTGCCCTCGTTATCCACCAGGGCCGGTTCCACGCCAAAGAAGGGCAGGGTGGCGGAGCCCGGTTTCAGGGGGAAAGCCCCGGGGAGGGGGGCGATCATGATGGAGCCGGTTTCCGTCTGCCACCAGGTATCCACGATGGGGCAGCGGCTGTCGCCCACCACCTTGAAGTACCATTCCCAGGCCTCCGGATTAATGGGTTCACCTACGGTGCCCAACAGCCGCAGAGTGCCGCGGTTGTACTTTTTCACCGGCTCCTCGCCCTTGCTCATCAGCGCGCGGATGGCGGTGGGGGCGGTGTAAAAGATATTCACCTTGTGCTTGTCCACCACGTCCCAACAGCGGCCGGCGTCCGGATAGGTGGGTACTCCCTCGAACATCAGGGTGGTGGCGCCGTTGGCCAGGGGGCCGTACACAATATACGAGTGGCCGGTGATCCAGCCCACATCGGCGGTGCACCAGAAGATATCCCCCTCCCGGTAGTCCAGCACGTACTTGTGGGTCATGGCCGAGCCCAACATGTAGCCGGCGGTGGTGTGCAGCACCCCCTTGGGCTTGCCGGTGGAGCCGGAGGTATAAAGAATGAACATGGGATCTTCGGAATCCATCTCTTCCGGCGGGCAATCGGTGCCCATGCTGGCGGTGAGCTCGTGGTACCAGACATCCCGGTCTTTGTGCCACTGGATATCACCACCGGTGCGCTTAACCACCAGGCAGGTGTGCACTTCGGGGCAGCTCTCCAGGGCTTTGTCCGTGTTGTCCTTCAGGGGGATATGGCGGCCGCCGCGCACCCCTTCATCGGCGGTGATCACCACCCGGCAATCGGAATCCAGAATGCGGTCTTTCAGGGATTCCGGGGAAAAGCCGCCAAACACCACCGAATGCACCGCCCCCACCCGGGCGCAGGCCAGCATGGCGTAAGCCGCTTCCGGGATCATGGGCATATAAATACAGACCCGGTCGCCCTTTTCCACGCCACGGTCTTTCAGAGCATTGCTCAGCCGGCACACCTGCTCATACAGTTCCCGGTAGGTGATCTCGGTATCGTCCTTGGGGTCGTCCCCTTCCCAGATAATGGCCACCTGATCGCCCCGACTGTCCAGATGGCGATCGATGCAGTTATAGCTGGCGTTCAGCTTACCGCCCTTGAACCAGGTGGCCTCGCCCTTGGTGAAATCGTATTCGTTGACCTGGGTCCAGGGTTTGGACCAGCTCAGAAACTGTTCCGCGCGGGCGGACCAGAACTGCTCTGGCTGCTGCAACGATTCCTGATACCAGGCCTGGTACTGGTCCATGGTCATATTGGCGGTTTTGGCGTAGTCAGGGTCTACTGGGTAGTTCTTGGTATCGGGCATGATGGGCACGCTCCTGGTTATGATTCGCTGACACAATATATAGTGTTCCCACGTTACCGCCGCGTCAGATAAATGGCAATTATCCTTTAGTCCAACGGTTGGTCTCGGGCGCCGCCAAAATTTTTTCCGGGTCATTTAATAGTCAGATTAGGGAGCACTAACTTTTCAGGTCGCGGCTGCCGTGGGCTCTGTGGATTGCTCGCCTTACACACAGTTACAGTCTGTAAAAAAACTGCAAACAGGGGCTTGTTTCTGTTCTGAAGCTGACTAGAATGATTTCACGAAACCACAAGATATTGTGGTTGGTGACATGAGGGGGGCGGATATAGCGTGTTTGCCCAGAATTCCGGACTGAGCGGGAGTACAGCCGGAAAACGCCGTTGGGAACAGGCCGGACCGCACTGTGCAGGGGTAACGGGCACAGCTCAGCATAACGATAATCAAGCCAGACTCACCATAGGTGGTAACGCATGAACCCATCGTTTTGTCGGTTTTGTTGTACCAATCTCAGTGAACACATTGCGGCGGAACCGGTCAGATCCGGGTAGAAGCAGTCCATTCAGGGGTGACGCCTCGGAAGCGGCACCACAACATATAGTAGTAACCTCATTGAGCAGTAATCTATGCAATGCCGTGGCCGGTGGCTCTCGCCGCCGCTTACGGACGATTCATTTATTCGGAAAATTATAAAGAAGGTGGCGATGAGCGCGGTATCTTATCAACCAGCGGAGAAGCAAGCAGAGCGGGAAATTCCTCTACAGGAGGCCTCTTTGGACATCTGGCGGTCGAAGTACTGCCTGCAGGATAGCGAAGGCAATGCGGTGGATCAGTCCATCGATCACTCCTTCCAACGGGTGGCCCGGGCCCTGGCGGACGTGGAAACCGATAAGGCCAAACAGGAAGAATGGTACGAGAAGTTCCTGTGGGCCCTGCGCCACGGCGCCATTCCGGCGGGGCGGATTCTTTCCAACGCCGGTGCCCAGGCCTACAAGGCGGACACCTCCACCATCAATTGCACCGTCTCTGGTACCGTCAACGACACCATGGCCGGTATTTTGGAAAAGAACTACGAGGCGGGGCTGACCCTCAAAGCCGGCTGCGGCATTGGCTATGAGTTCTCCACCCTGCGGCCCCGGGGCGCCTATGTGTCCGGCGCTGGCGCCAAAACCTCCGGCCCGCTGTCCTTTATGGATATCTTCGACCGCACCTGCTTCACCGTGTCCTCCGCCGGTGGCCGGCGCGGTGCCCAGATGGCCACCTTTGATGTGTCCCACCCGGATGCGCTGGAATTTATCCAGGCCAAGCGGGAGGACGCGCGCCTGCGCCAGTTCAACCTCTCCCTGCTGATCAGTGAAAAGTTCATCGACAGCGTGGTGAAGGATTTGGACTGGCCCCTGGTGTTCCCCATCAAGAACAACAGCCCCGACGCCACCAAACTGGACCTCAACGACCCCAGCGTGGCGGTGTGGCGGGAATGGCCCACCGACGATGGTTACATCGTCAACGACAAAGGCCTGGTGGCCTGCAAGGTGTACGGCTATGAAAAGTCGCGCACCCTTTGGCATGCTATCATGTCCTCCACCTATGACTTCGCCGAACCCGGCTTCATCCTCATCGACAAGGTGAATGAGATGAACAACAACTGGTTCTGCGAAAATATCCGCGCCACCAACCCCTGCGGCGAACAGCCCCTGCCGGAATACGGCAGCTGCCTGCTGGGCTCGGTGAACCTGACCCGCTTTGTGCGCAACCCCTTCACCGAAAAGGCCTACTTCGACTGGGATGAGTACAACCGCGTGGTGTCCACCTTTACCCGCATGCTGGATAACGTGGTGGAAATCAATGGCCTTCCCCTGGAGCGCCAGCGCCACGAAATCACCCACAAGCGCCGTCATGGCATGGGCTTCCTGGGCCTGGGTTCCACCCTGGCCATGTTGCGCATGAAATATGGCTCCAGCGAATCCGTGGAGTTCACCGAGGAAGTGGCCAAAGCCATGGCGGTCACCGGCTGGAAAACCGGCCTGGAACTGGCACAGGAAAAAGGCCCGGCCCCCATCATGGAAGAAGAATTTACCGTGGATGGCGCCATGCTGCGCAAGCGTCCGGAACTGAAACAGGATGGCTACAAAGTAGGGGACAAAATCAAAGGCAAAGTGCTGCACGCCAAATACAGCCGCTACATGCAGCGCCTGGCGGAAGCCGAGCCGGAACTGGTGGAAAAGCTGGCCCAGGTGGGCGCGCGCTTTACCCACCATTCCTCCATCGCTCCCACCGGCACCATCTCCCTGTCCATTGCCAATAACGCCAGCAATGGCATTGAGCCCAGCTTTGCCCACCATTATTCCCGCAATATCATCCGGGAAGGCCGCAAATCCAAAGAGAAAGTGGACGTATTCTCTTACGAGCTGCTGGCCTACCGGGAACTGGTGAACGGCGATGCCATGCCCTTTACGGACGACCCGGAAAAGCAGTTGCCGGACTACTTCACCACCACCGATGATGTGAACCCGGAACAGCACGTGGATATTCAGGCAGCGGCTCAGAAATGGGTGGATTCCTCCATCTCCAAAACCATTAACGTGCCTACGGACTTCCCCTACGACAAGTTCCGCGATATCTACCTGTACGCCTACCGCAAGGGCCTGAAAGGCTGCACCACCTTCCGCTTTAACCCGGAAGCCTTCCAGGGCGTATTGGTGAAAGAAAAGGATATCGAGGCCACCACCTACAAGTTTACCCTTGAAGATGGTACGGTAATCGAAGCCAAAGGGAATGAAGAAATCCTCTACGATGGCGAGGTGCACACCGCCGCCAACCTGTACGATGCCTTGAAAGAAGGCTACTACGGTAAATTCTAACGGAAGCAAGAATTCAGGTATTCAACCATGGCGAAAGAAATAAAATCCAAAATCGTTGGCTACGAAGTGGTGAAACCGGAACAACCGGGCGCCATCGCCGAACCCGTTGCCCCGGAAAGCAACGTGGTGCAAATGCACGAGAGCCTGGAGCGCCCGGAAATGCTCCTGGGCTCCACCTACAAGATCAAAACCCCGCTGTCGGATCATGCGTTGTACATCACCATCAACGACATTATCCTCAACGAGGACACCGAGCACGAACAGCGCCGCCCATTTGAAATCTTCATCAATTCCAAAAACATGGAGAACTTTCAGTGGGTGCTGGCCCTGACCCGGGTTATCTCCGCCGTATTCCGTAAAGGCGGCGACTGCACTTTCCTGGTGGAAGAACTGAAAGCGGTGTTCGATCCCAAAGGTGGCTACTTCAAGCGCGGGGGCAAATTCATGCCTTCCCTGGTGGCGGAGATCGGCGAAGCCATCGAAAACCATATGCGCATGATCGGTTTGCTCAACAGCGATCTGGATGAACATCAAAAAGCCTTCATCGAGAAAAAGAAACAGGAGTTAACCGCCCAGGCAAAAAAGCCTGAGGTGCCGCGCGAGGAAAACAGCGATTTCCCCGCCGGCGCCAGCCTCTGTGGCAAGTGCAGCACCAAAGCCGTGGTGTACATGGATGGCTGCATGACCTGCCTGAATTGCGGCGATTCCAAATGCGGCTGAGGGCAGGCGTCAAATAAGATAAGACAGAAAAGGCTGCGATGGGGATCGTGGCCTTTTTTTTTGGTTTTAAAGCGTTAAAGGTGGTGCTCGCAGGCCTTGCTGTTATCACTGCGACCGTTGCTGTAGGGGCGGCGCTGTCAGCCAACCAAGTTTAATAAGGCCCAGCGTTATGAAATAAGGAGAGTTCGTTGATGAATTTCAATATGTCCATTGAAGATAATTTTGCCTCATTTATCGATGAGAGCTCGGGTGTCGCTGTCTTCGTCGATTCATTCGACAACCATGAATTTGAAGTTAGGATAGGAACTATCGAGGATTCTAAATCGGTTGGTGTAATTCATGCGACGACAAGTGAGGAACTCAATAAGAAATTGGATCATCTCTTCCAAGTGCATCAGGGTGGTCGCTAATGGCAATATCCGCAGATGATATTTCGACGCTTGAGCACGTATTGAACGAAAAATTTAGCAAAGAGCGGCTACGTTTTAAGATGTCGGTGCACTTTGTACGAGACAGAATGAATCATGAGCGCAATACCCCACCGATTACTATAACTGAATTGCAAGGTATATTTAATCGATTAACCACAATCCACATAAGCAAGCTGCTAAAGTTAAAACATAATGAGTCGTTTAATGTTCGGTGTTTAACAACGGACATAAACATCCCTTGCGTCATGTCTAAAAGCGTTAGTAGCGGTGGCGCTCAAAGCAGTGAGGTCATTGCTATCACGGTAATGCGCAAAAAAGACTTTAAAGCGAAGGATGCCATTGAATTCAAAGTTTGAAATTGCCCTGCCGCTCGAGCTGGCGACGGAATGGTCAGGGGCTCAATTCCAGAAATAGTGGGCAGACTGACCGATGAATAAAGCAATAGTGGCAGATTGGTGTCAGCGATACCAATGAATCTGGATCATGCGTCACGAGACGCCTATCCTGGTAAGGATAGGGGATAGGTGTCGGAGTGACGCAAATGTAAATTTTAGAAGGTGCGTCGATTTTGGCATCAATTGGGCTGGTGCTTCGCCGGGTCTATTGGGTTTTGGTGGCAGCAACTGGCAGGGTAGCGGCGG
>NZXG01000001.1 GCA_002701845.1 Pseudomonadales bacterium | reverse complement strand
CGTGTTTAAAAGTGGTGGCCACATGAATTCCAGCAGCAAGTACCGGCACCACACATCGGGAGCCGGTAACTTTATGAGCAGGCTCTAAATAGCGGTACCAGCGTAAACGTCGCAGTAACTGACCCAGGAGCGGGTCCGGGGGGCCATTGATGGCACGACTGACGGCCTGCCAGGTGGCGGCTTTGGGCGGTACCGGAGTGGTGGCCTGTTGCAACGGTTGCAGTTTCTGCTCCCACTGGTGTACCCGACGGTTGAGGCCAGGCTCCACACGCATCAATGCTTCCATCCTGCGCCTGGCGGGACCCCGCAACACACCGGTTACATAATGTGATGCCAGCAGCTCCTGTAATTCGGGGTTTTGATATCTCAGTGGTCCAGGCATTTTGCCAACCTCGTCAGGCCCCGTTTTAACCAGGATTTAATGGTGTTCACCGGCTGCGCCACGTGAATGGCGATGTCCTCGCGGCTGTATCCATAGTAGTACGCCATCAGTATGGCATTGCGATTCATGGTATCCAGTGCGTCCAGGCAGCCTCGCAGGTGTTGATCCATTTCCCCCTGCAACAACCCGGCGACGGGCGAGGCTTCATTACTTTCTCCCAGTAGCGATTCCACCGCTTCATACTGATCCCGGCGTTTCTGCTCCCGCTGCTCCGCCTTCAGTTTGTCCAGGGTTCGGTACCGGATCAGAGAGGTCATCCAGGTCATGGGTTCGCTTTGACTGCGACGGTATTCCCCGGCGTTGTGCCAGATCTGCAGCATGGCCTCCTGCAGGGCGTCATTGCTCAAATCGGCATCGCGCAGAATCCGCATGGCCACCCCGTTCAGGCGGGCGGCCACTTTCTCATACAACTGTTGCAACGCCTGCTGATCTTTCAGTGCGATGCGGGCCAGCAGATGCTCCAGCACATCCGCCTCATCCGCTGATTCCGCAGGCCGGGAATCGGATGGTCTGTGGTTGTCTTTCATCATGACCTCGGTTCCACTAGCCGGGCTGCTGTCGCAGAAGGAATGCATGAGCGCAGGGAAAATCCGCGGCCCGAGTAACATCTACGAGTGAAGTATTCCACAAACAGCCCGGGGTGCGCCAGCGGGCCCGGTGTTAATCCAGGCGCTACAATTAACCGATTGCGGCCAGCTGCCTGCCACGATAGCGCCCCGACCCGAAATGTGAATATTCACCAAACACCCTCCGCAACTTATTCCGCGAGCCCGCCGTATATCACAGTGAAAACCCATCACACTAAAATCAAGGAGATCATCATGCGTTATACCCAAACCCTTATTTCCGCCCTGCTTTGCAGTATTCTGGCCTTGCCCGTTATGGCGGCACCCGGCGGCTCTTCCTGGAGCCGTACCGATAAACTCAGCGCAGTGCAAAACCATCTGGATGCCAAAGAGTATCGGGCCGCCGTCGCCAAGTTGGAGCGGATCGTGGCGCAGGACGCCAACAATGCCGATGCTTACAACCTGCTGGGGTACTCGAACCGCAAACTGAAATATTACGAAAAGGCGGAAACCTATTACCGTCGTGCTCTGGAGCTGGATCCCGGCCACAAGGGCGCCATGGAGTATCTGGGTGAGCTGTATGTAGAGACCGACCGTATGGCGGAAGCCGAAGCGATGCTCAGCCGGCTGAATGACGCCTGTTTCTTCAGCTGCAGTGAATACCGCCAGTTGCAGCAATACATTGAGCGGAAGAATTCCGGTCAGGCCGTCCGTTCAAACTGGTAGTGCCTTCCTGACACATTACTGTCACCATCCTGTCTGCCCTGGCGCCTGCGGCGCCGGGGCGTTTATACTCCCGGGGAAACCCTGCCCCGGGATTGTAACCAGGAGCCATCGGTATGCGAGTATTTTTCTTCAGTGCCCACAGTTATGACCGGCGGGATTTTGCCGCGGCCAACGGGGACTTTAATCACGAATTGCAGTTCACCGAGGCCACTCTCACCCTCACCACGGCCCCCCTGGCCCACGGCTATCCCGCCATCTGCACCTTCGTCAACGATATTCTGGACCGGGCCACGTTATCACTGCTGGCGGAGGGCGGCACCCGCCTGATCGCTCTGCGTTGCGCGGGGTTCAATCAGGTGGATCTGGAGGCGGCCCAGGAGCTGGGTTTCAGTGTGGTGCGAGTACCAGCCTACTCCCCCCATGCGGTGGCCGAGCATGCCGTGGGGCTGATCATGACCCTGAACCGAAAATTTCACCGTGCCTATGCCCGGGTGCGGGAAAACAACTTTCGTCTCAGCGGCCTGGAAGGTTTTGATCTTTATGGCAAGGCCGTGGGCGTGGTGGGTACCGGACGTATCGGCTGTGTATTCGCGCAGATCATGCTGGGTTTCGGCTGTGAAGTGTTTGCCTTTGACCCCAAGGCCGAGAACCGGGAACTGACCGCCAGAGGGGTACGATATCTGCCCCTGGAACAACTGCTGCCCAAGGTGGATATTCTCTCCCTGCATTGTCCGTTGACACCAGAATCCCATTATCTGATCAACCGGGATTCATTACAGAAGATGAAGCCCGGCGCCATGCTGATCAATACCAGCCGTGGCGGCCTGCTGGATACCGCGGCGGTGGTGGAGGCTTTGAAATCCCATCAACTGGGTTATCTGGGGCTGGATGTGTATGAGCAGGAGGGGGACCTGTTCTTCAGTGACCTGTCCAACACCGTGGTGGACGATGACGTGTTTCAACGCCTGCTGACCTTCCCCAATGTGGTCATCACCGGTCACCAGGCCTACTTCACCCGGGAGGCACTGAATGCCATCGCCCGCACCACCCTGGGCAACATCCGGGAGGTGGAAGCGGGCAGGCCCTGCGCCAACGCCGTCACCAGCGCTCTGGTACAGAGCCAATAGGCCACCACCGGTTGGCGTGAACCGGCCGTTTGTAACCTGCTAACGAACCGGCAGGGGTTCCTCAGCCTGTGTATCAGCTGTCTCAGCGGTTTTCGTCGCCTTAGCCGGGTCCCGGTCAAACACCAGCAACAGCGCCGGCAATAACAGCACGTCCAGCAGGAACGCCGCCGTCAGAATGACCCCGGTCATAATTCCCAGGCTGCTGTTCAGCGTAATGCCGGAGAACATGAGTATGGAAAAACCAACCGCCAACACAATGGTGGTAATCAATAGCGCCGGCCCCACCTAGTGGAAGGTCATTCGCACGGCCTCTTCCTTGCTACCGGTATCGTGGAGCGACTTTTTATACTTCACCAGAAAGTGCACGGTGTCATCCACCACGATACCGATGGTGATAATGGTCACCGACATCAGCCCCAGGCCAATCTCGCCGGAGTACAAATACCAAAACCCAAGACCGAATATCGCCGGCATCATATTGGGTACCAGGCTGATCAGCCCGTAACGAATGGAGCGCAGCACAAACAGCAGTACCAGGGAAATCAACCCCAGTGCCACGAATGAGCCCTCTATGGAATTACGCAAGCTGTTCAGGGTCAGGTACGACCAGATAGTGGAGATGGACGAGGTGCCAACCCGCATGGAAGCTGGCAGGTTTTCCTCCTGCCAGCGGTTAATACGCTGGTCCAGTTCGATATTCAGGTGAGTGTCCATGGTGGGCATGGTGGCAATCACCAAGGTCCGACTGCGATCCGGCGTCACCCGCTCCGACAGGTCCAGGCCCATGGGCAGGGAAAGCTCGTACAACAACATGTACTGAGACACCAGCTCCCGGTTGTCGGGAATCCGGTAGTATTCAGGGTCATCGTTGTTCATCTTCTGATTGAGCTGTTTGATAATGTCGGAAAACACCAGCACGCTGGAGATTTCCGGCTGCGCCCGTAGAAAAGCGGCGAATTGATCCAGGTGGTTCAGGTACTCCGGATCGGTAATGCCATACTCCTCACCGGAATCCATGTCATAGTTATTGATGTACATGGACCCGAAGTGTTGATCCACCAGCCGGGTATCGGTACGAAACACATGGGGTTCGCGCAGCGTTTCCACCAGGCGATCGTTGAGCCGGTTGTTCAGGCTCAGGGCACCGGCGATAACAGCCAGGAGACCGGTCACCACCAACACCTGATAGCGCCGGCGGATCACGAACTCGCCCAGGGCGGCCGCCGGCGGTAGATCACTGGTATTCAGGCTCAGGAAACCAATGACGGTCATCAGACTGGTGAGCGACACGGCCTTGAAGTTCAGCATCAGACTCTCCCTCAGTGCAGCCGCTTTGTCCTTGGTTCGTAGAGCCTTGCCAAACGCGACGAACAGATGAATGCAATGAGCGATGGAAATGGTCAGACAAATAATCACCGTATTCATGGCAATCATGGAAAACACAATGCCGAACAGCGAAGAGAAACCAATCGCCCCCAGGGTGCAACCGATTGCTATCAAAAAGGTAATAACAATGGATGAAATGCTGCGCAACAAAACCGCCAACAGGACAAACATCAGGACGAACATCAACGGTATCAGGGTGATCAGATCGATACCGATGGCATAAGTACCGTGGTAGGTGCTGATCAGATTGCCCACCAGCGCCACATCCAGCTTTGGATTCTCTTTCTTGATACGCTCTTTTAGCGCATACATCTGCTCCACCAGATCCATGGCTTCCGGAGTCTGAGTCTCTTCCGGCTCCATGGTAAGCGCCATGGAAATGGCCACGTGTTTGCCGTCTTCGGAGATCAGTCGCTTCACCACATCCTGATTGGTAAGCGCAATTTGCTTGCGTTGCGCCAGCAATTCAGGGTTTTCCAGCACTTCATCCGTGACCAGGCTGTCCACATTCACCACATCGTCTTGGCTTTCGATGTGCTGGAAGTTAATGACAGAATCCACCCGCCGCACATAAGGATAGGTCCAGGCCTTTTTGGTGACCTCCTCCACCACTCTTAAGTTCTCCGGGGTGAACATATCACCCTCTTGGGCACTGATCATGAAGAACACTTTGAAATCCCGACCGTAGGTGTTTTCCATCCGCTCCAGCCGTTTGAAATGCTCATTACCCTCTTCAAAAAAGATATAGGGCGAGGAGTCAAAGCTGAAATACTTGAACGCGAACACGCTAAAGCCCATCAACAGGATAGACCCCAGAAACAAAATCACCCGTGCCGGATAAGAAAATCCACCAGATTATTCATAGCATTCGATCCGTCGTTTTATTATAGGCACCCTGCGCAATTGCACTGGGTACGGTTTAAGTTCAAGGTTCAGTCTTCAAACGTCAATACAAACGCCCAAGACAGCCGTTCAGCGAAATAATGCTCCAGTCACTGGTCCGCCCTAACCCAATCGGGATCGCCCACGGGCACCAGCTTTTTCGTACTTTTCACCGGCGTCACCTTAAAATCAGTGGACAGACGCGGCGGCTCCATTAGATTGAAAAACACCGCCGGGTCTTCCAGCCCTGGATCCAGCCATTGCTGAACAACCGAAGCCTGCGCCGGAATAAACAAGGGGCAGGACTTATCGTGATAAGTCTTAAGTCGCGGGTGAGGATCACGGGTAATCACCGCAAACGCCGTCACTGGTCCGGCAGCGGTCTCATAGTGCCGGTACACGCCCCCCAACAGAAAAGCCGTTTTCGATTCCAGCAGATAACTACGCTTCTGTTTGCCCTCACCGATGGATTCGCCAAAGGCCGTGGCCGGAATCAGGCAGCGACTGGTACGTATGGGCTCGCGCCACAACTGGCTGTCCAGGTGCCGGGCATTGAAGGTGGCGTAGCGGTAATTGGGGCGACCGTCCTGCTCCAACAGAAACCACCAGGTGGCCCGCTGCACCCTGGGTTCCGGCTCCGCCAATAAAATATCCACCCCACTGCCGGGATAAAAGTCACCGCCATTAAAGGTCAGGTGCTCCAGGCCCAACTCCAACAACAGCGCCAGCACTGACGGGTGATCAGTAACCCGACGAACGAATCCACACATACGCCCTGTCCACAGCTTCGATGTTCATTTACTCATCCGGTTGCATTAACGGCATCACCGCCAGACGATTGATCACCTCAGCCATGTCGTGGGCCGATGGCGGATCCTCGTGCTTCAGCCACCAGGTGAGAATTTCCACCAGACCCGCCACACAAAACGACACTGCTAGATCCGCCGGCAACCAGGATTCTCCCAGAGGCTGCTTTTCCCGCATCAGAAGGGCCTGCCGTTGATATTCAGTTTTCATTGCGCCCGCAGCCCCGCCGGTCAGCAGAGCGCGCCATAAATCCCGCCGCTCCCAGACATAGGCGCACAGGGCCCGGGTGGAGGCCAGGCTGTCCACCGTCACAAACAAAGGCACGGTAAGCGCTAGCAGCGTGGCAACCTCGTCGGCCACCAGGTCGTGCAGCAAAGCTTCCTTATCGGCGTAATTGCGAAAATAGGTGGCATAGGCCACCCCGGCGGCAGCGGTCAATTCCCGAATGGTGATCTGCTCCAATGGCTTTTCCACAATCAAAGCCAGCAGCGCCTCCCGCAATGCCATGCGGGTTCTGCGGCTCTTGCCGCGACTGCTGGCGGGAGTGCCACCGGTGGTAGATAACAGAGTCATATGATATCAAGTGTCTAATTCAGGCTAACGCATCAAGCCGTTATAAAATCTTAAATATCTGTTTTGAAAGCATTTTTTATTCTATAAAATCGATGCTTTGCAATTATGGGTATAGTTTAAATTATAATTGATATCAAATATATCAATCTGAACTGGACAGTCACCATGACCGAAACAACACAGCCGTGGCATCCCAGCCATAAAACCGCTCTGATTACCGGCGCGGGCCAGGGCGTGGGCCGGGCCATTGCGCTGGCCCTGGTGCAACGGGGCATTGGCTCCATCGCGGTTAACGACTTCCAGGCGGACCGCGCTATCGCCGTGGCGGAGGAAATCAAGGCCGCCGGTGTTAACGCCTTGGCGGTACCCGGCGACGTGGGGGATTACGCCGCCATGGCAGCGGCCATCCGGCAGGTAGAAGAACACTGTGGTCCTATCGGCATTCTGGTCAATAATGCCGGTAACGCTGGGCCGGAGGCGGCCATGGGGCGCCCGCCTTTATTTTGGGAGACCGCCCCCGGTGACTGGGAAAAATTTTTTCACACCAACCTGAATGGGGTTCTGAACTGCTGCCACCTCACCCTGCCGGGAATGATCCGGCAGAACGGCGGCCGCATTATCACCATCACTTCCGATGCGGGGCGGGTGGGGGAAGCCCGCCTCAGCGTTTATAGCGCGGCCAAGGCCGGCACCGCCGGCTTTATGCGCTCACTGGCCAAAGAGACGGGGCGCTACAACATCACCTGCAACTGCATCTCCCTTTCCATGCTGGAGCCCAATCTGCCGGAGCCGGAAAAAAGCCGGTTTCTCGCCGGCGACCAGGCGCGCGCTCTGCTCTCCCGCTACAGTATCCGCCGCTTTGGCCGGCCGGAGGATGCCTGGATCACTGGCCAGGTGTACCCGGTGAACGGCGGGTACGACGCCGCGCGCTGAATCAGCAACGACAGTGTAAGGCTTTCTGCGATCCTGTTACTGGCTGCTCCGCGTTTAAGCTCTGGTTAAGCCATCAGGATCAATAATGCCCCTGCCTATCCGGGGGAATGCATTGGCCAGTGACTTGTATATCAATCGCCTTCTCCTACCGGATCAATTGCAAACACAGTCTACAGGAGGAATCAGTTATGTTGCGTTTTGCAAATGGCGTTCGCTGGGCTCTGGGAATTTCTCTACTGTCAATGTCCATGGCGATGGGTCTTTATGGCCTGATTCAGACTTCATGGGCTTCCGGGTTTGAACCCAAAGCCGAGTATGGCGTACACGAGGAAAGAGTGGAATATCGGGAGCGGCGGGAACACGAGCGAAGAGAGCACGAAGCAAGGGCATACGAACGACGACCGGAGAAAAGCTACCAAAACCTGAACCAATACCAAAGCCAACAGCCAGCCACGAACGCTGGCTCCAGGGAAACTACCGCCGACCGCCTGGCTGCCATCAACTATCAGGCCGAATGCGGCAGCTGCCATTTGGCTTACCCACCGCGGCTGTTGCCCGCGGTATCCTGGGCCACTCTGATGTCCGGCCTTGCAGACCACTTTGGCGAAAACGCCGAACTGGCACCGGTCACCACCGCCAACATTGCCCGTTATCTGGTGACCCACAGCGCGCCGGACCGATCCCGTTTCGCCCGCTACGCCAAAGGGGAGGTCCCGCTACGGATTTCCGGACTGCCCTATTTCAGACATGAGCACCACGAGCTGTCCAGATCCATGGTGACCAACAATCCGGAAGTGGGCAGCTTCAGTAACTGTGGCGCCTGTCATCAACGGGCAGAGCAGGGAAAGTTCTCCGAACGCTATGTTTCCATACCCGGTTATAGGCGCTGGGACGACTGAGCCGGACCCAGCCACCCGGCCAATCTACTTAAACACCGGCCACTTGCTGGCTTCACCGTAATCCTTGATGGGCTCCATCTGTTTGAGTGACTCCATATCCGCGTCGGAGATCTCAAAGTCCAGTTCGGCATTGCTCTTCATGTGTTCCGGATTCGCCGTTTTCGGCAGCGGCAGCAGACCCAGCTGCAGAGTGTAGCGAATGCATAATTGCGGCACAGACACCTGGTACTTTTCCGCCATGGTGGTGATCTGGTCATTCTTCAACAGTTCACCGTGGCCAATGGGGGAATACGCCTCCACCAGAATATCCTGTTGCTGGCAGTACTGAATCAGCTCCAGCGGGGTGTTACTGATGTGGGCCAGAATCTGGTTCACCATGGGTTTTACATTACAATTCTGCAGGATGTTATCCACGTCCTGTTGCTGGAAGTTTGACAGCCCAATGGCCTTCAGCTTGCCCGCCTCATAGGCCTCCTCCAGCGCCTTCCAGGCTTCAAGGTTACCGGCAAAGTACCGATCGTCGCCGCCAAACTCCTTCCAGGGCTGGGGGCTGTGAATAATCATCAGATCAATGTAATCCAGCCCCAGGGTCTGCAGGGAGCTGTCGATGGAAGCCACGGCTTTGTCATAGGTTTTTACACCCGCATCCAGCTTGGTGGTGAGGAAAATCTCGTCCCGGGGTACCGCGCTGGAGCGCACGCCCTCGCCGACTCCGGCCTCGTTGCCATAGGCCTGGGCCGTATCCACATGCCGGTATCCGAGCTTTACCGCCTCCCGCACCGCGTCGGCGGCCTTGTCATCTTTAATAAACCAGGTACCCAGGCCCAGCTTGGGAATAAGCACCCCGTTGGCGAGGGTGAAGGTCTCTTCCAAAATCATTGCGGTATCTCCTTTACAGTCTGTCAGGATGAGCTTTGCTATGGCCGGCGACACCCGGCTTATTTGAGACTATTCTGACGCATGGACCAGATTATTGTTAGAGCGTTCCGCTGAATTTCTTGCCTGATTCTATATCTTGCTGACATATTATAGCGGCGACGCCGAGCCGACAGGGTACCGAAAGGTTTGGAGGCTAAGACCCGCTGGCGACGCGGTCGTGGCGTGTTTTTACAATCCGGCCAGGGTTTTTTTAGTTGGGCGATACTTTATCTACGGTCAAGTCCCGGTGAAAGGCTTTGATGGTGGGCAATACTAAGGAACAATCACTCTGGGGAACCTCTGTGTGGCTGTATAGAAAGGCGTGATTGGTGTAATGTCGTAAGTCGCCAAACATGAATAACCGGGAACTTCACAACCCATGCCGCAAACCGCACCTCCGCCCACGCCTGATCCGCCCCCCTCAGCTCCACTGTTGAATCGAAAACACCTGATTATCCTGGCGGACCTTGCCCTGTTCGTGATCCTGATGCGGACACTACCCATGGAGCCCGAAATAGTGACCGGCCTCAGCATCCTGGTGTTCGTGGGCATTCTGTGGCTGACCGAGGCCCTGCACGTTACGATTACCGCGTTACTGGTGCCCGTGCTGGCGGTGGCGCTTGACGTCTTTGACACCTCGGCAGCACTTACCAGTTTTGCCAATCCGATTATCTTTCTGTTTTTGGGGGGCTTTGCCCTGGCAGCGGCACTGCATGTGCAAAAGCTTGATGTTGCCATCGCCAACAAGGTGCTGGTACTGGCCCGGGGCCAGCTTAAGTACGCGGTGGTGATGATGTTCGCGGTGGCCGCCGGCCTCTCCATGTGGATCAGCAATACCGCCACCACCGCCATGATGCTGCCCCTGGTGCTGGGCATGCTGAGCCAGCTCGATCCCCGGGAACACCGGCGCACCTATGTGTTTGTCCTGCTGGGGGTCGCCTACTGCGCCAGTATCGGTGGCATAGGCACAATGGTGGGCAGCCCGCCGAACGCCATTGCCGCCGCCCAGGCCAACCTCAACTTCATTGGCTGGATGCAACTGGCCATGCCGGTATCACTGATCCTGCTGCCGGTGGCAATGCTGGTGCTGTACGTTATCGTCAAACCGGACCTGAACCACCGTTTCCAGGCGGAAGTGACACCCATGCAATGGACCTCCACCCGTATCGCCACCCTGATTATTTTTCTGTTCACGGCACTGTGCTGGATCTTCAGCGGAGTGCTGAACAAGCTACTGGGTGGCATCCCCAAACTGGACAGTATTATCGCCATCAATGCCATTATTCTGGTGGCCCTGTTTGGGGTGGTGCGCTGGCGGAATATCGAAGCCACCGCTGACTGGGGTGTGCTGTTACTGTTTGGAGGCGGCCTGTGTTTAAGCGCCGTGCTGAAAGCCACCGGTACCAGCGTATTTCTGGCCAACTCCATTGGGGATTTTCTGCATCAGGTGGGGCCATTTCTCTCACTGTTAAGTATCGTGGCCTTTGTGGTATTCCTCACGGAATTCGCCAGCAACACCGCCAGCGCGGCCCTACTGGTGCCGGTGTTTGCCGCCATTGCGGAAAGCCTGGGCGTGTCGCCGGTGATGCTCGCCACTATTATTGCCGTGTCCGCCTCCTGCGCGTTTATGCTGCCGGTGGCCACGCCACCCAATGCCATTGTGTTCGGCTCCGGCTATATTCAGCAGAGAGATATGATAAAAGCGGGAGTCTGGATTAATATGAGCTGCATTCTTCTGGTGACTGTTTATGCTTGGGTGTTTTGGTGAGCGTGACACAGATGCGTTTTTCTTTTTGGGCGTAAGCTATAATTTCTCGGTCTGTTGCACGACTCATATCGATGTCTACAGTATGAGCCGCATCCCACCGGGCTTCTATTAAGTGGTTCTACCCCGATTCACACCTTGTAGCATGAACTGTTCCATGCCATAAAGTTCTTCGGAGACGTTCAATGGCTAAGCAACTTTGGCGCAAGCCAGGTAGAGAACAGCTGGCGCCCCAGCTTGCCTTCGGCCAGATCCACCATCTGGTCCGCAACGGCATTTTGATCCGCTTTCAGCGTGTAGCCATTAAGATCCAGAAAAGTCAGCATGCAAACCAGTGCGGTTCGCTTGTTGCCGTCATTGAACACATGACCCCTGGCGATGACCTCTGCGTATAGGGCAGCCACTTCGGCGATGGAGGCGGCCGGCTGATAAGCTAAGTTGGTGTGGATCCGGCCTATCAGGGAATCAACAGACAGGTCTGGTCGTGAGCCCTTGAGCCCGGGATTACCCATCAAGATGGAATCGTGGATGGCTCGTATCTCCAGGGCAGTCAGATGAGTCAGGTCATCCAGGTCAATCATCGGTTCTTCAGGTTCTCCAGGGCCTGGGCGTACTGCTGTTTCACCTTGTCCGCGGATCGTTTGGCAGCCCCTGGGGCAGCCAGTTTTACTTTCCTGCCGGAGATGATGACGCTCTGCTCGCCGGTGGCTTCAGGTCGACTTTTGCTCATATAAATATCCTCACAAGTTGGCGGCAAATCCGTAAGTCGGTTCTGTAATCATAGTACGGTTAGCGACGAAATTTTATAGCGGACAAACGAGCATCAGTCAACGATATTCGTTGTCATAATTCTGACAGGGTAAGCCATTGATAAGAAAAGTTTTTAGGGGAACTGTCGGCGCTTTTTTGGAGAGCCAAGACTGGAATCAGGAAGCGTGGAATCGCGGTAGAATCCACTCAAATCCCATTAGCCATCGCAAACGCCGAAGCCCAGGCCCATTGAAAGTTGTATCCCCCCAGGTGTCCGGTCACGTCCACCACTTCCCCAATAAAAAACAACCCCGGTTGCAGCCGGCTTTCCATGGTTTGCGAGGACAGGTCATCGGTGGCCACGCCCCCCAGCGTCACCTCGGCGGTGCGATAACCCTCGGTACCGGCGGGGGTTAGCTGCCACCGATGTAGTTGTGCTTCCACCGCGTGCAAGGCCTGATCCGGCCATTCCCCAAGAGGCGTTTCCGCCCGGGGTTGCCACCACAGAGTTTCCAGTTGCGCCACCAGTTTTTTCGGCAGGTGCTGGCTGAGTATCGAGCGTAGCCGCTGTTTTCCCTGTTTGGCTTTCTGCTTTTGCAGCCATCCTGGGGGGCCCGCTTCCGGCAACAGGTCGATACTGATGGCGGTACCAGGCTCCCAGTAGGATGAAACCTGCAGCACGGCGGGGCCGGACAGCCCCCGGTGAGTAAAAAGAATGTTTTCGCGAAATTCGGCGCTGTCGGTGGCGATACGAGTATCCACCGCCACGCCGCTCAATTCGGCACACAGTTGTTTCAGGGTGTCGGTGAAAACGAAGGGTACCAGTCCGGCCCGGGTGGGCTGAATCCGGTGGCCGAACTGGCGGGCCACGTCATAGCCGTAGGGCGTTACTCCCATGGTGGGAATGGACAGGCCGCCGGTGGCGATGACCACGGCTGCGGCGGTCATCAGTCCGCGATTGGTACGCAGGCGGAAGCCCCCGGACGCTTCCAACTCCGCCACTTCACAGTGGGTGATCAGGTTAACCCCGCCCCGCTCGCACTCCCGCAGCAGCATATTCAATATGTCTTTGGCGGAATGGTCGCAGAACAATTGCCCCAGTTTTTTCTCGTGATAGGGAATGCCGTGATCGCTCACCAGGCCAATAAAATCCCAGGGGGTATAGCGGCTGAGGGCGGATTTGCAAAAGTGCGGATTGGCGGACAGGTAGTTGTCCGGTTCGGTATACATATTGGTGAAATTGCAGCGGCCGCCACCGGACATCAGAATCTTTTTGCCGGGCTTGGCGGTGCGTTCCAACACCGCCACCCTCTGGCCCCGCTGCCCCAGTTGGGCGGCACAGAACAGCCCCGCGGCGCCGCCGCCGATTACCACCACATCATAGGCTGTACTTGCTGTCACTTAACACTCCTGACCACCCCCCCCTGGTTTCGCGGGGGCGATTCTAGCATGTCAGCGCACCCATGGCAGGTGGTGGGCGGCTATTTGTTGGATAGCCAGAGTGTCTGGTACGGGGTCAGAGTCAGGCTGCCACTCTGATCTTCGATTTTCATGCCGGAGATCAGGTCGTGCCAGTGATCGGTGCCAATCAGATTGATATCGCTCAGAGCCACTTGCTGGGTTTCCGGGCTGATGTTGTAGATACAGAAAATGGATTGATCCCGCCGCATGCTCTGGCGCCAGAAGCCAAAGATCTGCAAACCCAGGTGCAGGGTGAACTGAGTGGCGTTGGGATGGAACGCCGGCTGACGGCGACGGATGGCGATCAGTTCGGTAAGCTGCTGATAGACCTTACTGTGGTGACTGAATTTGTTTTCCAGTTGTTCCTGCAGCTGGTTGATATCCCACTGGCTGCGGTTAATGGAGCGGTTACGGCCGGTATTTTCCAGTTTGGCGTAATCGTTCTCCGACCCCAGCAGGCTGTGAATATAGAATGCCGGTATCCCTTCCAGCCCCAGCATAATGGCATGGGCGCAGACAAAACGCTGCAGTTGCCATTTGTCAGCCCCGCCTTCGATGGTGCCCTTCATGGCATCGTACAGGCTGATATTGATTTCATAGGGTTTGTCGAAGCCTTCCCGGGCGCGGCGAAAGGTGACCCGGCCACCAAATTGTTGCATGGCGCCCACCAGTTGTCCCTTCTCCTCCTCATTCAGCAGACCATCAGTGGGACGCAGGCCAACGCCATCGTGAGAGGCAATAAAATTCAGGTAAGTGGTGCCCATCTGGGCGGGCGGCATGCTCATCAGCCAGGTCTTCAAATGCCGGCAATCTCCGGAGATCAGGGTATAGATTACCAGGGGCGGTAATGAGAAGTTGTAGATGACATGGGCTTCGTTGGCGTTACCGAAATAGGTGAGGTTTTCCCGGTTGGGTACGTTGGTTTCGGTGATGATCACGGCGCTGGGGTTGCGATGCTCGATCAAAAGCCGCAGCACCTTGATGATTTCGTGGGTCTGCTGCAGGTGAATACAGGGGGTGCCCACCTCCTTCCACAGAAACGCCACCGCATCCAGGCGAAATATTTCCACCCCCACTTCCATGTATTGGCGAATAATATTCACAAACTCCAGCAACACCTGGGGATTTTTAAAATTAAGATCCACCTGATCTTCACTGAAGGTACACCAAACGTGACGCACGCCATCCTCAGTTTGCACTTCGGTGAGCAGGGGTGAGGTTCGCGGGCGCACCACCGCACTCAGATCGTCTTCCGGACTGGCCTCAAAAAAGTAATCCTTGCCCGGGTCAATGCGCTTTTTGAAGTTGTCGAACCAGCGGCTGCGGGCGGACATATGATTGATCACCAGGTCGCTCATCAGGCGAAATTCTTTTGCCACCCGGCGAATGTCGTCCCAGTCGCCATGGGACTCATTCACCGCCAGGTAGTCCATCACCGAAAAACCGTCGTCTGAACTGTAGGGGAAAAACGGCAGGATGTGTACCGAGCTGATGCTGTCCTTGAGCTTTTCCTCCAGGAAGCGATGCAAAGTCACCAGGGGCTTTTCGTCCGGCTTGCCATTGTCGCGGATGGTGTCGGCATAGGTGATCAGCAGCACCTCGGCTTCGTCCCAGTTGTTCTGGTGGTCCCCGGGCCGGTGGCATTCTTTGTCCAGGCCCATGGTTTCGATCAACTGGGTTGCCAGATATTGGGTATCAATGTCG
The DNA here is from genome assembly GCA_002701845.1 of Pseudomonadales bacterium. GTDB lineage: Bacteria > Pseudomonadota > Gammaproteobacteria > Pseudomonadales > Ketobacteraceae > Ketobacter. Next base: position 48,314 of record NZXG01000001.1, on the reverse strand, counting down.
GGATAGATAAATTCCAGTGAACCGGCTAATTTGCTGCGTAACTCGTCAAGCATACTGTCCCCACTCTGTTTGCTAGCCACTGCCAAACTCCTGATTGTCTGCTTCCACCGCCGCCTGCAACCGCTCCATAATATCGGGGATGGCGCTGATCACCCGATTCCAGCTGGGAATAAACGGCGTATCCATGGGGTTTTTCAGAAAATAATCCCCCGCCGCCATCAGGTTCTGGGCAAACAGTTCCACCGCCTGTTCCTCGGAGTGGCGATCGAACCGCAATCCGTTAATGATGGCGTCATTCTGGTAGCTCTCGATAAAGTCCAGGCCGATGCGGTAATAGGTGGCCTTGATGGTGCGGAACTTCTCGCTGGAGAATACCTCACCATTGGTGGCCAGTTTACGGAACAGCGCCTTGCAGATGTCGGTACTCATTTTCGACAGGCCGGCGTTGGCGTCCTCCGCCGATAATTCCTGATGCTTGTGATCATAGGCGTCGGCGATATCCACCTGGCACAGGCGATTGGTGGCGTAGTTGCGCTTCATTTCCGACAACACGCCCACCTCCAGCCCCCAGTCGCTGGGAATACGCAGATCGCTGATCACATCGGTTCGAAAAGAGAACTCCCCCGCCAGGGGATAGCGATAGCTGTCCAGATAATCCAGAAAATCCGAGGGGCCACAGACTTTTTTCAGGGCCCGGATCAATGGGGTTACCAACAGCCGGCTCACCCGGCCATTCATCTTCTGATCGGCCACCCGGGCGTAATAACCCTTACAGAACATGTAATTGAAATTCGGATTGGCCACCGGATAGATCAACCGGGCCACCAGATCCCGCTGGTAAGTGAGAATATCGCAATCGTGCAGGGCCACGGATTCACAACGGTCCGCCGCCAGCACGTAACCAAAGCAGTACCAGACATTACGGCCCTTACCCATTTCCGAAGGCGCCAGATCGTGTTTGCGCAGCTCTTCATCCAGAGCCTTCAGCCGGGGGCCATCGTTCCACAGAATCCGGTGCCGCTGGGGCAGGGCCGAAAAATAATCCACCGCAAACTCAAACTGCTTGCGGTCGGCCCGATCCAGGCCGATCACGATCTCCTCCAGATACGGCACCTGTTTCAGTTCATCGACAATATTCTGCAGGGCCGGGCCTTCCAGCTCGGAATACAATGACGGTAACACCAGCGACATGGGCCGGTGCTTTTTAAAACTCATTAATTCTTTTTCCAGATCCTCTAGGCTGCGACTGCGCAGGTTATGCAGCGTGGTGATGATCCCGTTTTGATAGAAATCGCCCATGGTGTTGCCTTTTGCTTTCCTTATGGATTTGCCACTCAGCAACTGGTCATTCCAGTAACTGATTCAAAAGCGACTGGATACACTCATTCCAGCCAACGGGCCCGTAGCCCTCCGAGCGCAGGGCGCCCGCCACATGCAGTTTATCGGAATTCACCCCCTTGATGATGACCGGATAATCAGCGGTTTCCAGCATGCGCCGGTCGTTATGGCTGTCGCCCAGGGCGATGGTGACCACCTCCCGGTCGGGCTGACAGGACTGATACCGCTTGATCAGATACGCCATGGCATCGGCTTTGTCGTACTGGCCCATGGCGTGGTAAAAGCGTCCGCCCTTGAGCAGTTGCATGCCCACCGCCCGCAGCCGGCTGCGCATGGCCTCCAGTTGCCGGTCATCCCCCTGCCATTGCAGGGGCATGGTACCGATCCGCCGCTTGGCGTTGGCCGCGGAAGCTTCATCCAGCCCGGTGGCCTGGGCCACCTCAGCGACGCTCATATCGTTAAAGCTGCGGAACGGGAAACCGGCTTCCCTTAGCGCCAACAACTGCTCGTTGACCTCATCCAGCGGCGCACAAAAGGCGATCACCAGCTCGGCATCTTTGCGCAGATTACCCGCTGGAATAATGGCCGCCGCACCGTTTTCGACAATAAAGGGATCACGGTTGTCGATGCAGGCCTTGATGGCCTCCATTTCCGGCCGGGTTTTGCTGGAGTTGAGGATCACCGGGATCTCCGCCTCCCGCAATCGCTCCAGGGCCGGCAGGGCCGCGTCGTGATCATAGCTGTGATGATCCAGCAGGGTGCCGTCCAGATCGGTAAAAACCAGTATTTGGCGCTCAGTCACGGTACTTCACTCCCGTTATCCGGTGCTGCGCGTCGATATCAAACAACACATCCGCCCGGGCCGGCATTTCCGCCAGCATCGCCCGGGTGAGACGTTCGTAGTGCATGATGAAACGCTTGATTTGTTCAGGGGTCATGATTTTCAGCTCGCCCGCACTATTTTGGTGCAGACCAATTCGGTTTGCCAGCTTCTGCTCTTGAAGAGTGCGCCACTCCAGAATACATTCCATGGAAGGGGCCTTGAGCATCACCAGCAGATCCAGGCGCTCAAAGAGTTCCTTGTAGTCGGTGGCCAGGTGTTGATTGACGTACTGCCGCCAGTGGCCATCGGGGTCTTCCAACTGCTCCAGGGTATTGATGGGTTGCCGCAGCACATCGAGGTCGGTTTCCGGCAGCGCCGCCACGCACCAGCCTTCCAGCAATATCACCGATACCGGCCCCCGGTGCCGGGGCCAGCTCTCCTGGGGCGCCCGGTCATCGATGGCTTTGTCAAAGGCGGGGATCGGCACATTGTCGTCCTCGCCGGCGGCCAGCAATTGGTCCAGCAGCCCCATGCCCAGGTCTATATCGTGGGTGCCGGGCACGCCCCGGGTCAGCAGCAGGGGATGCACTTCGGTCGCCAGCGACTGCCGCTGGGCACGGGTCAGATAGATATCATCCAGGGAAAAGCGAACGCAGGGGCGGTCAAGCCCCTGGCTGAGCATAGTCTGCAAAAACAGGGCGAGGGTCGATTTGCCAGTGCCCTGAGCGCCATTGATGCCCACCAGTAAAGGGCGGCCCAGGCGCTGCTGGGTCACTTGTAGTTGGCGGGCCAGAGGATAGTAGTACTGCTGGATGGTGGCACTGAAATCCGGGGGCAGGCCCTCCTTCGCAATCAGATCACCCAGGCCGGTTTCAATGGATTGCCAAACTGAATCGGACACAGCCACCCCTGACGGATTCCCTAACTGGTTGTTACCCCCGCTGTCCGCTCAGCGGACAACAGCTTTGCGGGGATTATTCACGATCCATACCAATTCGGACAATCAGTTGCTGGCGTAATCGTATTTGTTCAATAGCGGGTTGGCGTACATTTCCAGCATATAGCGCTGCAGTTGCGCCGGATAATGGGCCAGGCGCGAAGAAAAATCCGCCGCCTGCCGGGCCAGTTCCTGGGAATCCACCCCGGACAGGGCCTCGCCAGCCTGCTGCGCCACGGCCTGCAACCGGGCCATGGAATCGTCCCGCAACGATTGCATGGCCTTGCCCAGATTCAGCAGATGCTCGATGGCCAGCAGCGCGGGGGGGAATACCCGGTAATTCTTGATGATCTGCGCGTCCAGGGCCCGGGCCAGGGCCTCCGAATCCGCATAGCGCTCCTGCAGCGGTGCGCCAATCTCGATATGCACCCGGCCCTTGGGCAGGGCAATACCCCGCAGAATGCTTTCCACGTCCTCACCATCCCGTTTGACGTAGTCCGCCTCGGCCCGGGCCTGTAACTCCGCTGCCTTCAGGCCGTCACAGGGATCGTATTCGTAGGAAATTGAGACCGGTACCAGATTGAGCCGGGCCATGGTGTCGGCAAAGGATACCCCCTGCTTGCGGGGCCACAGATGCAGCATTTTCAGGATTGCAGGATCGGTAATATCAAACCCGTCCTTGGCCCGCCCTTCACGTTGCGCGATCCAGATGGAACGGCCTTCGGCGCTGGCCTGATTGATATAGTGGGAAAGCTCAGTCAGCGCCTGATATTTGGCTTTGACCCCGGTCACCGAGCGGTTTACCACGAAACTTTTATTCAGCCGCAGCAGATCGGAAATCAGGGGGTTAGTCAGCAGGTTATCGCCGATGGCGATCTCCGCGGTATCCAGTCCCGCCTGCACCAGGGCGTAATTCAGCAGCGCCGAATCCAGGGTAATATCCCGATGATTACTGATGAAAACATAGGGCACGCTGGCTTGCAGATGCTCCTGACCGGCAAAGGTAAATTCGGTGATGGACTTTTCGATGGTGCCTTCCAGAAACCGGCGCATGCGCTGCTGGAATTCCTCAACTGTCTGAATTCCCCGCAGATTTTTTTCAATCCGATAACGCACGAAGCGGGTCAAGGGTTTTTCCAGATAACGCTGGGCCAGGGGGTACTGTACATGGATCATGGCTTGTACCAGATCGTCGGATTCCACCAAACGCTGAACCACGGCAGGCACTTCACGGTCCCGGTAGGGACGGATGCGATCAAACAAACTAGAAGACATCGGCTTAATGAATACTCTTTCTAAACATGGAACAAGTTTAGCCCGGTTCGCCTCGCACTGCACCTGGGTGGCGGTTGGTGGCCATCTAATTCACTACAAAATATGTCTGAGGGGGAATGGTCGACCGGCGAGTCAGCCATTGCCTCACCGCCACTCTGCCCCAACAATAGACTTGGCTTTGACTATTACCCTATCATGACAGCGGTCAGAGCCCCGGCAGGACTGGTTACACCAATATTTTTTGCTGCCGGCGGTGCTGCTCCGGCCTTTCAGGCCTGAGCCCGCAACACTCAATAGTAGAAGGAATACCCCTGAATGACCCCACTGAGCCCCGCCGATCAGCTTTTTCTCTGGCTCGAGAAGCGCCAGCAACCCATGCACGTGGGGGGGCTGATGCTGTTCTCATTCCCGGAAGGTGCCGGCCCCAAATATGTATCGGAACTGGCGGAATCCCTGCGCGCCTATCAGCATCCGGAGGGCCGCTACGGCCAGCGTCTGACCCGGCGTCTGGCGCAGTACTATTGGGAAGAGGACGACCACTTTGATCTGGAGCACCATTTCCGTCATGAGGCCCTGCCCAAACCCGGCCGGATCCGGGAACTGCTGGCGCGGGTGTCAGCGGAGCACAGTAATCTGATGGACCGGGAGCGCCCGCTGTGGGAGTTCCATCTGATTGAAGGGGTGCGCGGCCGGCGCTTTGCGGTGTATTCCAAGGTGCATCACAGTATGATGGACGGCATCGCTGCCATGAAAACCTGTATGAAGTTCCTGTCTTACGATCCCGAGGAACTGGATCGGCCGCCGGTGTGGGCCATGCCGCCGAAGAAAAAAGGCAATAAGGTGATCAAGCCCCAGGACTTGGTCACCGGGTTTGGCGCGGTGTTTGGTGAGGTGGGTAAACAACTGGGCACGGTGCCCAAGGTGGCCGGCGAGATGGCCAAACTGTTCCGTCAGGCGCGCAAGGATGCCAATCATGTTTCCATTTTTCAGGCCCCCAATTGTCTGCTGAACGAACCCATTACCGGCTCCCGCCGCTTCGCCGCCCAGTCCTATTCCGTGGAACGCATCCGCCGGGTGGCCAAGGCTTTTCGGGGGACCATGAACGATGTAGTGCTGGCCATTTGCGGCAGTGCTTTGCGGGATTATCTGATCAGTCAGCATGCTTTGCCGGATAAGCCGCTGATTGCCATGGTGCCGGTTTCCATCCGCCGGGACGACAGTGATAACGGCAATCAGATTGCCATGATTCTGGTAAATCTGGGGACCCACATCGCCGATCCGGCGCTGCGGATCGAAACCATTCAGGGCTCGGTGCACGAAGCCAAACAACGCTATAAGAGCATGACCCCGGAGGAAACCCTCAATTACACCGCTCTGACCATGGCGCCCGCCGGGTTCAATATGCTCACCGGGTTGATTCCCAACTGGCAGCCGTTCAATGTGATCATTTCCAATGTGCCCGGCCCGAAAAAAACCATGTACTGGAACCGGGCCCGTCTGGAAGGCATGTACCCGGTGTCCATCGCTCTGGACCGTATCGCACTGAATATTACGTTGCTCAGCTATCAGGAGCAGCTGGAGTTTGGCTTCACCGCCTGCCGCCGCACCCTGCCCTCCATGCAACGATTGTTGGATTTTGTGGAAAACGGGATTCACGAACTGGAGGTGGCCGCGGACATTCATAAGAGTTGACTGCCATCATGAACCTGCTTGCGACCGCCCGAGCCACCACCCTGCGTACCCTGTTGCGGCTGCCCGCCGCGGTTAAGCGCAAACTGGTGGGGGCCCCCATCCGCCGGGACGGACTGGAACTGGATCTGGACATGCAGCTGTTGGTGAAGCTGTCACGGCTGGAAAAACCCCTGCGCCCGTCACGGGACCCGGCCACCCTGCGGGCCAGCCGCGACGCCTTCAATGCCAGCGTGCGCCTGGTGGAGGGCGAGCCACTGCCCATGCAAACCCGGGAGTTGTTTCTGTGCCAATCACCTCCGTATTTACCGGCGCGACTGTATGAGCCCGCCCACGCGGATGATCGCCTGGTGGTGTTTTTCCATGGCGGTGGCTGGGTGCATGGCAATCTGGACACCCATGATACTCTGTGCCGTCGACTTGCCGCGGGCAGTCGCGCCCGTTTGCTATCGGTGGAATATCAGAAAGCACCGGAAAATCCCTGGCCGACGGCGGTCAATGATGTGAGCCGGGCCTACGCCGATATTATCGGCCGCCTGCGGGAGTTGGGCCTGTCCGATCCCGCCATTGCCCTGGCCGGCGACAGTGCCGGCGGCAAACTGGCCACGGTGTTGGCCCGCCATCTGAGTCACGGTGAACTGCGCAAGGCGGATGCGCAGTTGTTAATCTACCCTTCCGCCGACAGCCCCCGTAAAGCCGGCTCCCGGCAACTGTTTGCCGATGGTTTTCTGCTGACGAACGAGGGCATTCAGGTCTATCGGGAATGTTATATTCCGCCGGATCAGGACGACACCCATCCGGATATTTCACCGCTGTATGCGGAGGACCTGCAGGACTCGCCGCCGGCCATCGTGGTCACCGCCGGGTTTGATCCGCTGCGGGACGAGGGCCGGGATTACGCCCACAAACTGCAGCAGGCCGGGGTGGCCGTGCGGCAGTTGGAATTCCCGGGCATGGTTCACGGCTTTGCCAATATCCTGATCGCGCAGTCGGCGCGGGACGCGGTGAGCGACATGGCCCAGGCCCTGGGCACTTTACTGGACCAGGCCCGGCCCGGCTAATCCGGATCCGGCCGGTCCAGATCCTCGTTTACCTCCAGCCACATCACGTTGATGATGCCAAAGGCGCAGGCCAGTAATACGCCCAGAATCCAGGTAAAATACCACATATTGCGTTTCTCTTACTTTCAGTTCTTTAATGTCAGTTGATTCATTTCCAGTGGTTCAATTCAGCTCAGTACAGCGAATGCCCGCCACTGCGAATCTGTTGTTCATCCATGCGGCCCCACATCTTGTAGTAACTCCAGAAGGTGTATGCCAGTACCGTGGGCACAAACACGCAGGCCACCATCAGCATTACGTTCAGGGTCAGTGCGCTGGAGGTGGCATCCCATAGCGTAAGGCTGTGGCTGGGCTCCACACTGGAAGGCATGACAAAGGGAAACAGGGACACACCGGCGGTGGCGATGATACCGCTAATCGTCAGGCAGCTGGTTAGAAAGGCCAGACCCTCCCGCTGCCGCAGTGAAAAGAACGCAGTCATGAATGGCATGGTCAGCCCCAGGGCGGGAAACAGCATTAACAACGGCCAGTGCTGATAATTGGCCAGCCAGCCCGCCGGCGCCACCGCCACCTGCTTACCCAGAGGATTGATGGCGCCGTTGATATCCGGCTGTGACACAATGGTCAGTCCATTCATCCCCGTGGCCACCCAAATGCCGCAGACACCGAATACCAGCGCGGTGATCACCGCCGCGTGAAACGCCGCACGATTTGCCCGCCGCCGCACCACGCCATCGGACTTCAACCCCAGCCAGACACCGCCGTGCATCACCAGCATGGAAAGGCTCAGCAGACCGGCCAGTAGCGGGAACAGGGTCAGCAGCCCGAACAGATTGCCTTCGTATTGGGGGCGCATCAACTCATCGAAATGAAACGGCAGGCCCAGAAACAGATTGCCAAAGGCCACTCCAAAAATAAGCGGCGGAATCAGGGAACCGGTAAACAACGCCCAGTCCCAGCCCATACGCCAGCGGGCTGATTCCTGCTTGGAGCGGTAGTCAAAACCCACCGGGCGCAGGAACAACGCCATCAGGGTGATGATCATCGCCGCGTACATGCCGGAAAATGCACTGGCGTACACCAGGGGCCAGGCGGCAAACAGCGCGCCACCGGCGGTGACAAACCAGACCTGATTACCTTCCCAATGCGGACCCACGGTGTTGATAATCACCCGGCGCTGGTCGTCGTTCTTGCCCAGAAACGGCAGCAACACCCCCACTCCCATATCAAAGCCATCGGTGAGGGCGAAACCGATCAGCAACACACCCACCAGTCCCCACCAGATCAGTTTCAGGGTTTCATAATCGGCGATCATTGAGCCTCTCCCTCAAAGTGGTAACGGCCGGTGCCCAGGCTGCTGGGCCCCTTGCGCACGAAATAAATCATCAGAAACATCTCCACCACAAACAGCGCCAGATAAAACAGCACAATCGCTATCAGACTGCTCCACACATCCCCGGCCGCCAGGTCCGACGCCGACAGATGAGTGGGAAGTATCTCACCGATGGACCAGGGCTGACGGCCGTATTCCGACACAATCCAGCCGCACTCCGCCGCAATCCAGGGCAAGGGAATGGAGAATACCGCCAGCCATAATACCCAGCGCCGTTCCGCGCTGCGGTGGCGGGTGGACTGATAAAAGGCCAGCAAAAATACCAGCAGCATAAAGAAGCCGGCACCCACCATTACCCGAAAACTGAAGAACAGGGGCCAGACTTTGGGAATGGAACGCTCCACCGCCGCCTGGATATCCGCCTCGGTGGCATCCACCACATTGGGCACATCCTGCTTCAGCAGCAATCCATAACCCAGGTCCTCTCTTACTTCTTCAAAAGCCGCCTTGTTGGCCGGGGTGGCCCCCTCCTCCCGCAAGATCTGCAGCCGTTCATAGGCGACCATACCATTGCGAATCCGCTGCTCATGCAGTGACTTCAGCTCTGCAATGCCCAAAACGGGCTCATCCAGACTGCGGGTGGCAATCAGCCCCAAGGCCCAGGGAATACGCACCGCAAAGTGCGTGGTTTCCGCCTCATCATCAGGCCAGCCGATGACCGTGAACGCCGCCGGCGGTTCGTGTGTTTCCCACTCCGCCTCAATCGCGGCCAGTTTCACCTTCTGCACGTCACCCAATTCATAGCCGGACTCGTCGCCCAACACGATCACCGACAGAATGGATGCGGTACCAAAGCTGGCGGCAATGGCAAAAGAACGGCGGGCAAAGGGGATGTCCCGACCCTTCAATAAATACCAGCTGGAAATACCCAACACGAACATGGCTCCGGTGACATACCCCGCCGCCACCGTATGTACGAATTTCACCTGGGCCACGGGATTGAAGAACACCTCGGCCAGGGACGTCATTTCCATGCGCATGGTTTCGTAATTGAATTCCGCGCCCACCGGATTTTGCATCCAGCCGTTGGCAATCAGAATCCACAAGGCCGAGAGATTGGAGCCCAGGGCCACCAGCCAGGTTACCGCCAAATGCTGGCGCTGACTGAGGCGATCCCAGCCGAAAAAGAACAGACCGATCAAAGTGCTTTCCAGAAAAAACGCCATCAAACCTTCGATAGCCAGGGGCACTCCGAAAATATCCCCCACATAATGGGAGTAGTAAGCCCAGTTGGTGCCGAACTGAAATTCCAGGGTCAGACCCGTGGTGACCCCCAGCGCGAAATTAATACCGAACAGCTTGCCCCAAAACCGGGTCATGTCCTTGTACACCGGCTTCTGGGTCAATACGTAGACGGATTCCATAATGGCCAGCAAAAACGACAGGCCCAGCGTCAGCGGCACGAAAATAAAATGAAACAGCGCGGTCAGTGCAAATTGCAGCCGCGCCACTTCCACGGCCGATGCGTCAATCATGGGTACTCCTTAGCGAAGAGGGCTCCGCGGGCGAATCAGAATACAAGTCGGCAGGCTGGTGCTGCTGTTCCAGGGAGGGGAAGAATGTCAGCCGCAGGCCAATAATCAGCACCAGCTTCACCAGCAAGATCCAGAAGATATGTTTGCGCAGCGAAAGAGTCCGTTGGGGCATGGCCTCTCCTTGGGATAATGACAGAAACAACAGTCTACATGCACTATGAAGCATTGCTTGTGCCAGCAGAACCCCGTCAGAAAATATTATTTAAACTATTGTTTTTAATATATTTTATTTTTCCTTCCCGAGGCCATGCTTGCATCTGTCACCGCCCTTTGTCATATTTGACAGACGAGCGATGTCAAAAATGGCAAACTATCATGTTGCAGCTACAGCCGGAAACCCTGGTTTCCCTGTTCCATCAGCCGGCGATTTTTATCGACAAGGCTTATCGGATTCTGGCCAGCAACCCAGCCTATGAGGCCCGCTATGGGACCCCCGGCGCCAACAGCCGCTGTTTTCAGATCTCCCATCAGTACGACAGCCCCTGCCACACCCATGGCGAATCCTGCCCCCTGCAGCAGGCGCAAAGTTCCGGTCGCCCGGCCCGCTGCCTGCACATTCACCAGCAGCAGGATCATCGCCAGTACTGCAGCGTGGAAGTGACTCCGGTACCGGATGGCCGGGGCGGATACCTGGGCTACATCGAGATCATCAATGAGTCCGAATCCGCCAGCCCCCTGGCGGGGGAAAAGGCCCTGGTGGGGGAATCGCCGGCGTTTCAAGCGCTGATGGAAAGCGTACACCGGGTGGCCCCCACCAATGTCAGCGTGCTGCTGGAGGGAGAATCCGGCACTGGCAAAGAGCTGATTGCCAAGGCCATTCACGATGCCAGCGAGCACCGGCTGGGTAAGTTTGTGGTACTGGAATGCAGCGGCATGAATGAAAACCTGTTCGAGAGCGAGCTGTTTGGTTACCGCAAGGGGGCCTTCACCGGCGCCCGCAGTGATCACGAGGGGCTGGCGGCGGCCGCCAGCGGCGGCACCCTGTTTCTGGATGAAGTGGGGGACATTCCCCTGAGCCTGCAGGTGAAGTTACTGCGACTGCTGGAAACCGGCTCGTTCCGGCCGGTGGGCGCCACCGAAATGGAGCGCACGGACTTCCGGCTCATCTGCGCCAGCCACAAAAACCTCAAGGACATGGTGGCGGCGGGTACCTTCCGCGAAGATCTGTATTACCGCCTGGCCACCTTCCCCATCCACCTGCCGCCACTGAGGCAACGCAAAGAGGACCTGCCGGTACTCTGTGAGGCCCTGCTGGCCAAGCCCCCAGTGCCGGCCCACACTTACGTAAGTCAGGCGGCTCTGCGGCAGCTTGCCCGTTATCGCTTTCCCGGCAATATCCGCGAACTGCGCAATATTCTGATCCGGGCCTCGCTGCTGGCGGATGATCATGTGATTCAGACCAAACATCTGCCCGCGGAAATCACCGACCTGGTGTCCCCACACCAACGCAGCCATTTCGCCGAGGAAATTCAGAGTCTGGCGGAACTGGAATTGCAGTATTTGCAGCATGCCCAATCGATCCATCAGGGCACTCCGGCGGCCCTGGCCCAACGCCTGGGCATCAGCGAACGCACCCTGTATCGCAAACTGGCGAAACTGAAACAAACCCACGGCGCTGCCAATCAGTAACAAAGCTCACTAACAGCCAAAACCGGTTGACCCCCGGCGAAAGCCCAATAACATTGTGATTTGCCTGAAGAAGTGCGGAGATCACCATGCAATTCAGTGAACTGCTCAAAAGTCTGACCGGCGAGCCCGGTATCAGCGTACTGGAAGACCCCCAGGACTGGCTGCAGGGCCGGGCCATGTTCGGCGGCCTGCAGACCGTGGTGTGCCTGCATGCCATGCGCTCTTTGATCCCCAAAACGCCGCTGCGCTCCCTGCAGACAACCTTTGTGCAACCGGCGCGCAGCTCGCGAGTGACCGCCCGCGCCAGCCTGCTGCGGGAGGGTAAAAATGTCAGCCACCTGGAAGCCCGACTGCAGGACGATGAAGGCAACCTGGTGGCACTGGTGACCGGTGTGTTCGGGGTGGCCCGTCAGTCGCAGGTGGAAATTGCTCCGCTACAGCCGGCGGTGGGCCATGGCAAGGCCCTGGTGATGCCCGACTCCCCCAAGGCGCCGCGCTTTACCCGCCACTTCGATGCCCGCTGGCTGGTGGGCAAACTGCCCTTTATGGGGGATGACAGTCTGGCCAATGTACTGGAGCTGTCCATGCCGGGGGAAAAGTACTGCACCGAATATCACGTGGTGGCCCTGGCGGATTACATTCCCCCGGTGGCACTGAGTCATCTGCGCAACCCCGCCATGGGCAGCTCGGTCACCTGGATGCTGGAGTTTCTCAGTCATGAGTACCGTGGCCTGAGCCTGCAACACTGGCGGCTGGACGCGGAGCTGATGGCGGCGGAAGAAGGCTATACCCACCAGTCGATCATGCTCTGGAGCCCGGACAGCAAGCCCATAGCCCTGAGCCGGCAGAATATGGTGATTTTCGGCTAAGCCGCGTTACTCACCATCCCCCTTAATAAAAAAGCACGCCCGGCGGCGTGCTTTTTTGGTTTCAGCCAGCGGGATCGGTGATTACAGATCCTTCATGGCACTGATGATTTCCTGCAATACCAGCTTGGCATCACCATGCACCATCAGGCTGTTTTCGTTAATGAACAGCTCATTGGGGATACCGGCAAAACCGGGGGACAGCCCCCGCTTCACCACCACCACACTCTTGGCGTTTTGCACCTGGAGAATCGGCATACCGTAGATGGGAGAGTTCTTATCCTTGGAAGCTGCCGGGTTGGTGACGTCGTTGGCGCCCAACACAATGGCCACGTCGGTCTGGGCGAACTCCGGATTGATCACGTCCATTTCCACCAGTTGCTCATAGGGCACTTCGGCTTCCGCCAACAGTACGTTCATGTGACCGGGCATACGACCGGCCACCGGGTGGATGGCGTACTTCACATCAATACCGTGGTCCTGCAGCATGGAGGCCAGTTCACGGGTGGCGTGCTGGGCCTGGGCCACCGCCAGACCATAACCGGGCACGAAGATCACTTTCTTGGCGGAGTCCAGCAACATGGCCACTTCGTCGGCGCTGCTGACTTTGACTTTGCCTTCATAGAAAGCATCATTTTCGTCTTTGCTGACCCCGGATTCCGCCGCCATGGAGCCGCCGAACAGCACGTTGGTCAGTGAACGGTTCATGGCTTTACACATGATGGTAGTCAGAATCAGGCCCGAGGCCCCCACCAGTGAACCGGTGATAATCAGACCGTTGTTGCCCAACACAAAACCGGTGGCGGAACCCGCCAGGCCGGAGTAAGAGTTCAACAGGGCGATCACCACGGGCATGTCGGCGCCGCCGATGGGAATCACCAGCGCCACCCCCAACAGCAGGCAGATCACCACCATCACGATCAACAGATTGGAGTGTTCCAGGGGATCATCCGCCACGAAATAAATGGCGCCGGCGATCAACAGGGCAAAACAGATCTTGACGATCATTTTGAACATGCCGATGGAGGACGGATCCCCCAGCTTGCCCATCAGCTTGCCCACCGCCACGAAACTGCCGGTGAGGGTCACGGCGCCGATGAGAATACTGAGGATCAGTGCCACACTCCACATCAGACTGACTTCAGGCATACCCATCAGGGTTCCCGCCGGCAACGCCGCCGCCTGTTGCATTTCCAGATAGTTGGCGGAGGCCACCAACAGTGAGGCGCCACCGCCGAAGCCATTGAGCGCCGCCACCATTTCCGGCATGGAGGTCATCTGTACCTTGCGGGCCAGGAACGTCCCGATACCAGCGCCGATGATGACACCGATAATGATATAGCCGTAAGTAACAACATGATGCTCAAGTAACGCGGCAATGACCGCAATCAGCATCCCCACCGCGGACATCTGATTCCCGCGCACCGCGGTTTTGGGGGTGGTCATGCCCTTGATGCCGAAAATAAACAGTATGGCCGCGACCAAATACGCTAAATTAATAAATACTTGCATGAGCCTTCCTTACTTCCCTTATTTCTTCTTGAACATGTGCAACATGCGATCGGTCACCATAAACCCGCCAAATATATTGATACAGGCCAGGATGATCGCCAGCACGCCAAGGAAAGTGGACAAACTGTCCGTCTGTTCGCCGCCGCCGGAACTGATGATGGCACCCACCACCACGATACCGGAAATGGCATTCGTGCCACTCATCAACGGTGTGTGCAGGGTGGGAGGCACTTTGTTGATAACCTCCACCCCAACGAAAATCGCCAACACAAAAATTGTGAAGGTTAGCATTAATACGGTTGCGTCCATTTAATTAGCCCCCTTGTCGATGGCTTCTTTCAGGCCGGCGTGTTTGATCTCTCCGCCATCGCTCACCAGAGTGGCGGCCACGATCTCGTCTTCCATGTCCACGGTCAGTTCACCGTCCTTAGCCATATTCAGCAGGAAAGTGGTGATATTTTTGGTGAACAGCTGGGAAGCGTGGATCGGTACCCGGGACGGGTGATCGATGTAGCCGATGATGGTCACACCATCCTTATACACCTTTTTGTTCTTTTCTGTGCCTTCCACGTTACCGCCCCGCTCTGCCGCCAGATCCACCAGCACGGAACCTTTCTTCATGCAATGCAGCATATCTGCCGTGATCAGCCGGGGTGAGGGTTTGCCGGGAATGGCGGCGGTGGTGATCACCAGATCGGACTGGGACACCTTGGCGGACATCTGCTCCCGCTGGGCCTTGTAGAATTCCTCGGACTGCTGCTTGGCGTAACCGCCGGAGCCGGTGCCTTCCTCCTGGGGCAGATCAAATTCCACGAATTTGGCCCCCAGACTTTCCACCTGCTCGCGCACTTCCACCCGGGTGTCGTAGGCTTCCACCACCGCGCCCAGGCGGCGGGCGGTGGAAATGGCCATCAAACCGGCCACGCCGGCACCGATGATAAAAACCTTGGCCGGATGAATGGTGCCCGCCGCTGTCATCAGCATGGGAAAGTACTGGGGCAGACTCATGGCTCCGGCCAGCACCGCGCGATAGCCGGAGATGGCGGCCATGGAGCTCAGCACGTCCATGCTCTGGGCACGGGTGATGCGGGGGATGAATTCCAGGGCAAACACCCGCACCTGTCTGGCCGCCAGCGCCTGCACCAGTTCCAGGTTGAACCAGGCATCCAGCATGCAGATCAGGCTGCTGCCCTGCTTGATGAGCTCGGGCTCATCCTCCACCGGCTGCCGTACCTTCAGGATCAGATCGGCCTGGTCGTAAAGGGACTTGGCATCCGGAGCAATGCTGGCGCCGGCATTACGATACTCATCGTCATCGTAATGGGAGGCGGCACCGGCACCGCTTTGCACCACCACGTCAAATCCGGCGCCGGTCAGATTTTCAATACCCGAGGGAATAACGGCAACACGATTCTCCCCAGGGTATATCTCTTTAGGTATACCCACTAACATTCCACAAACTCCAAAACCGATTGATTTTTTATAAGTTTTTTAAACTGAATAACCTATCAACAAGCAACAAACGGCCCACCCTGGCTCAGGGAGGTGTTAACCTATCGTGAGAGGGGGAAGATGACAAGCCCTATTTTGTGTCCTGGACGAAGCGCAGTCCGATTCCTTCCGGGGCCATGCGCACCACTTCCATGGTGACCACGGGGGCGTCCGCCATCATATCCTGCACCTGACCGTGCAGTACTGTTCCCACTGGCGGCACCTCCTGCTCGCCGGGGTCCATGATCAGAAACAGGCCGCCGTCGGACACATCCCGGGTATAGACGATCAGTGGTGTGGAGCCGTCCTGCCAGATTTTGAACTTGCAGCGCAGATTGGTGCGCAAGTAACGTCTTTTATTGGTCATGGGCGGAAGGGACTGATTTGTTATCGTTTCTAAAAGTGTAGATCAAATTGACTGTTTTATCGCCAAAGGCGGTTTGAAACGCGGATTCGACTCCTGCTAGCATCTTGGAATCACCCCTTGAGGAGCCACAACATGGCCAAGCGTCACCCCTGGACCGAAGCGGAGATCCCCTCCCAGGACGGAAAACGAGTATTGATCACCGGCGCCAACAGCGGCATCGGCCTGGCAACGGCCCGGGCCCTGGCGGCCCGGGATGCCCAGGTGATTCTGGCCTGCCGTAGCGAGGAAAAGGCACGCCAGGCCATGGCCGACATCCGCGAGCATTATCCCCGCGCCAGGCTTCACTTTCTGCAGCTGGATCTGGCCAACCTGAGTTCGGTGGCACACCTGGCCGAGCTGTTTTTCGAGCACTATGACCGGCTGGACCTCCTGGTGAACAACGCCGGCGTTATGTGGCTGCCGGAAGGGCGCACCGCGGATGGCTTTGAGCGTCAGCTGGGTACCAATCATCTGGGACATTTTGCCCTCACCGGGCGGCTGTTGCCGGCCCTGCTCAAGCAGCCGGGGTCCCGGGTGGTCACCGTCAGCAGCCTGGCCCATCGCGGCGGGCGCCTTAACTTCGACGATTTGTTTTTTGAGCGCCATGCCTATGGCAAGCACCGGGCCTACTGCCAGAGCAAACTGGCCAATCTGGTATTTGCCCTGGAGCTGGACCGGCGCCTGAACCAGGCCGGGTCCCAGACACTGTCGCTGGCGGCCCACCCCGGCATCACCGATACCAATCTGGGAGCGCCCCGCTCCGGGCAGGGTCGCGAACCATTAGCCATGCGCCTGGCCCGTAAGGTGTCGCCAATGGTACTGCAAAGCGCCGCCAAGGGCGCTCTGCCCAGCCTGTATGCGGCCACGGCGCAAGCGGTCAAAGGCGGTGACTACTTCGGCCCCGACGGCCCCTACGAAGCATTTGGTTATCCGGCCCCGGCCCATCGCAGCGGTCGCGCCCGGAATCCGGACATCGGGCGCCAGCTGTGGCAGGCTTCAGAGCAGCTCACCGGGGTGGTCTACCCGTTTCCATCCCAGTCGGCGGTGGCCTGACCCAAAACTACGGCCACCATCAGGACACTTTATTCTTTTATAACCCGCGGTTCACCGCATCGATCTGACCGTTCAGAGTCCAGTAGTCGTAGAGGTAACCGATCAGGAAGAGGCCTCCGGTGAGCAGGTAGATCAGGCCGGTAATCCATTTGCCCTGATAAAACCGGTGCACACCGAACACACCAAGAAAAGTCAGTAAGATCCAACACACCGTGTAGTCCACCCGGCCCGCGGTGTATTTGGCATCGGCCCGGTCGTCCATCCCGGGAATCAGAAACAGATCGATGATCCAGCCAATCAGAAATAAGCCAAAGGTAAAAAACCAGATGGTGCCGGTGACCGGTTTGCCGTAATAGAAACGATGGGATCCGGTAAATCCAAACAACCACAGAATGTAGCCAATGAGTTTGGAGTGGGTATTGTTGTCGGTCATGCCTGCCTCTTAAGCACTACGTCGAAAGCGCTTACGTTACTGAGTTTGGCGGGCCCTGTCCATGCGCTGGGTCAGGTCTCGTCCTGCAATGGCGGTTGCAGTGGCAGACGTACGGTGAAGGTGCTGCCGATACCATGCTGGCTGCGGGCCTCGATGTCACCTCCCAGCAGGCGAGCCAGGCGGGAACTGATGGCCAGCCCCAGGCCGGTGCCCTGGATACTGTGCAGGCGCGCCTCTTTGACCCGGACAAATTCCTTGAACAGGGAGCGCAGATCCACTTCGGCGATACCGATGCCGGTATCCGTTACTTCCAGCTCAATGTCTTCCGCCTGGGGGTTCAGCGCCAGCCGCACTTCCACCTTGCCTTCGTGGGTATACTTCACCGCGTTGGAAACCAGATTGTTCATGATCTGTATCAGCTTGGCGCGGTCGGTCAGCATCATGATGGGCTGCTCCGGTAACCGCACTTCGAACCGCAGCCCCTTGGCCTTGGCGGAAGGGGCCAGTACCTGCAGCTGCACATCGAGCAGCTTCACCACATCCAGCTGTTCCAGATCCAGTTCCATGCGCCCGGACTCCACCTTGGACAGATCCAGGATATCGTTGATCAACGCCAGTAGATGGTGGGCATTACGCCGCACGGTTTCCAGGGCATCCCGATCACGTTCCAGCAGGGCCGTGCCGGCGCTGCGGTGAATGCGCTCGGTAAAGCCGATAATCGAATTCAGGGGCGTACGCAGCTCGTGGGACATACTGGCCAGAAACTCGGATTTGTAGCGGTTGGCCCGGGCCAATTCCTCCATCAGTTGGTGCTGCTCGGTAATATCATTGACCGAGACCAGGACGTAGTCGTGCTCATTGAACGGCAATGGCTGCAGAGCAATATCCAGTACCAATTCGCGGCCGTCCTTGGCCACGCCCCGCAAATTACTGCGGGAGGACATTTTTCTCAGGTAAGGGCTGTGGATATAGTTTTTCACGTGTTGTTCGTGCCTGGCCCGAAGGCTTTGCGGTACCAGCAGGCCAATGTGCTGACCGGTGATCTCCTCCGGGGTGTAACCGAACAGATCGCACAGGGCGCGGTTGGCCAGTTGGATCACCTGATCGCTGCGCACCAGCATCAGGCCGGAGGGGGCCGAATCGAACAGGGTGGTAAAGCGCTTCTCCGATTCCAGGCGCTCGGTGTTATCGATGGCGGTACACAGCCCGTATTCCGCCTCGCCCGCCGCATTGCAGATGGTGGTGCTGTTGACGGCAAACCAGCGGATACCGGCCTCGGTTTCCACGTCCAGTTGCGCCATGTAGTCCGCCCGCTGATCCATGCCACTGACCCGGCGGTGGTTTTCCACCCGGCGCATAAACCGGCTCAGCAATTCGCTGTGGTGGCTGCCCTCCACCCCGAACAGGCGGCGGGCATGCACATTGATCCGCATCACCGCGTCAGTTTGATAATCCTTCACCACCAACACCAGCGGCAAACTGTCAATGACCACATTGGCGAAGGCCTGCTGCCGCTCCAGGTCGGCCTGGGTGGCCTGTAATTCCCGGGTCCGGTCCTGGGCCAGGCGCTCCGCCCGCCGCCGGATAAAGTGCAGGGACAGGATCACGTAGAACAACAGGGTATCTATGGTAATGCCACCAATGGCTACGTATTTGGGCAAATCCGCGTTTTCCACCTGGTTGGCGAAGCCGGGAGCCGGGGTGACCTGTAAAGTCCAGGGTCGCCCCTGCAGCTCAATCTGCCGCTCCAGTATAAGCTCCGGCTGCCGCCCGTTCTGCGGCGCCACGTAATTGGAAAACAACAGGGCCTCCGCGGCCGTGGTATCCCCATCGTAGATGTTATAATGCAGCCGCAGCGTCTGGTTGCCCAGAACCCCCTGCATCAGGTTCCCGGCCCGGAACGGCGCATAAATCCAGCCCCTAAACTGTTCCAGACGCTGCTCTTCGGTGGCGGGGGTCCGGCCGCCGGTGTATACCGGAAGATAAGTCAGAAACCCGGCCTGCACATCCTGGTCGGTTTCCTGCACCAGAGTGATTTTGCCGGAGGTGGAAGCGCGGCCGGTACGGCGGGCCCGGTCCATGGCTTCCCGCCGTACCGGGTTGGAATACATGTCGTAGCCAAATGCCCGCCGATTGCGCCAGTCGAAAGGCTCCAGGTAAACAATAGCAGTGTAAACTTCCCGCGCTCCGGGGGGCTTCACCTGATACTCCGGGAAACCCTCGCTGCGAATCTGCGCCTCATGGGCGGCCAGTTGCGACGGTTGCAGGGGAATACTGTAGCCGATGCCCTGAATGCCGGGCCAGTAGCGGTCCAGCTCCAGGCTGCGCACATAGGTGGCGAACTCTTCCCGCTTCAGCTCCTCGCTGGCATACACCATGGCCACGGTGGAGCGCAGCACCTGCTCGTAAACACTGAGGTGGGAGTGGATGGCTTCTTCCAGCTGATCCACCGCGTATTGAAACCGCTCCTGTTGACGCTGGTCGATGATCCGTGACGACACCAGGTACGCCCCCAGCGTGACCACCAGGGACAACAACAACACCACCCAAGCGGTATAGGCGTTGTGCAACAAATCAGCCGCGGCATACCAGCGGCGCGAGGAAGCTTGGTTCATCCGTTAAACAGTCGATTCCAATAAAAGCGGCGCGTTGACAGCGCTTCGCTTCAAGCTTAGCTCATCGGATCAGGATTGCATGGGCTGTCCACCACTTAGTGATGATGCCCCCCCACGCCGTGGGCGTGACCATGGGCCACCTCCTCGGCGCTGGCGGGCCGGACACTGACCACTTCCACCTCGAAACCGAGGCTTTTGCCCGCCAGGGGATGGTTGAGATCACAGTCCGCATTGAATTTACCCACCTTGACCACTGTCACCTGGCGGGTACCCTGCTCCGTGCGCACCCAGGCCACCATGCCCGGGCGCCATTTTTTGGCCCCCTGCAGGTGTTTCAGGGGTATGCGCTGGCTGGCATTGTCCCGCCGCTGGCCATAGCCCTGCTCCGGAGGCACGGTGACACTGAACTGCTCCCCCGCCTGGCGTCCCGCCATGGCCTGTTCCAGGCCGGCAATAATATTGCCATGGCCATGCAGATAAGCCATGGGGTCACCGTCGCGGGTGGATTCCAGTTCCCTGTCCCCTTCCCGCAATACGTAGTGAAACTGTACCACGGTATCTTTTTCTATCTTCATCTTCAGGCCTTGTTGCGTCAGTATCCGATGCCGGCCCGATGCCGCACCAGTGTCTTATTTGGAGCCAAGTTCCGAACCCCACAGCCGCCACTGCGCCGAGTCATCCTGCGCCAGCAGCGACAGCAATACCGGCAGCTCCTGTTCCAGTTGCGCCCGCAGGGTCCAGGGCGGGTTGATAATAAATACGCCGCTGCCATACATGCCATGGCCGGCGGGCGGCTGTTGTACCTGTAACTGCACCTGTAGCCATTGCGCCGCGGGTAATTTTTCCAGCTGCTGGGACAGCCGTCGGCAGGGTGCCAGATTCAGCAGGGGGTACCACAGCAGATACACCCCGGTGGCGAAGCGCTCCAGCCCTTGCCGCAGTGTATCCTGCACCCGCCGGTAATCGTCTTTCAGTTCGTAGGATGGATCCAGCAACACCAGACCCCGTCGGGAGGGGGGCGGTAACAGGCCCTTTAACAGCGTAAAGCCATCCCCGTCCAGTATTTTGACCCGGGGATCGCTCCCCAGGCGCTTGCGCAGCTGGGTCAGTTCCGTGGGATGCAGTTCCAGTAGCCGGAGCCGGTCCTGGGGTCGCAGCAGGCGTGCCGCCAGTTGGGGTGAGCCGGGATAATAACGCAACCCCTGCGCCGCGTCGGCAACCACCAACTCGCGATAGGCCGCCAGCCCCGCAGGCAGATCCTGCCCCTGAAGCCGGCCAATACCCAGGGCCGCCTCCCCGGTCCGGGCTGCCGTGGCCGCCCGCAGGTCGTAGCTGCCGGCACCGGCATGGGTGTCCAGATAATACAGTGGCTTGTCCTTGCGGATCAGATACTGCAGACAGAGGGTCAGCAGCCAGTGTTTCAGCACATCGGCGTGATTACCGGCATGGAAGCCGTGGCGGTAGCTGAGCATTTACCACTCCCGCAACCAGAACTGCATGGTTTTCGCGGTGTCCCGGTCCGCACCCAGGTCCCGCCAGGGGAAACTGCAGCGCAGTTCAGGATAGCTCCGGTAGCCGCGCTTGCGCCAAAAGTCGTCCAGGGGGCGATAGTCCGCGGGCCGGGCCGGATGATCTTCCGGCCTCACCACGGCGCAGAAGGCAGTGGTGGCAAAGCCCTGGTCCCGGGCCGCCCGTTCCCGTTCATCGAAAAACCGATGCCCGGCCCCCTGCCCCCGATAGTCCGGTAGCAGCACCGATTCACCAAAATAGTAGATCTGCCCTGGATCCCGGCCATGGTCCACAAACGGGGCCTGAAACGCAGCATCCGCGTCCACCATGGGCAAAGCGGTGGCGGCACCCACTACCTGCTGCTGATCCAGCGCCAGCACCAGCACACTGCCGGCGGTTTGCTGATAATGTTCCAGATAGCGGCGCTCGTAATCCAGGTCACCATCATAGAGATAAGGGAATTCGCGGAATACCTGTATTCGCAGGCGGGCCACTGGATCGGTCCAGCGTTCAAAGTCCGCCCCGAACACGGTAGTGAAAGTCAATGCCATGAAGCCGCCGTCAGTCCTCGATCTGGGACAGGTCCCGCACACCACCGCGATCGGCGCTGGTGGCCAGGGCAGCATAGGCTTTCAGCGCCGTGCTCACTTTACGCTGGCGGGGAGCCGCCGGCTTCCAGCCGGCTTTGCCTTTAGCAGCCATGGCCTGGCGTCGCTGTTGCAGCTCTGCGTCGCTCACCAGCACGTCGATGGTACGGGCGGGAATGTCAATGCGAATCCGGTCCCCCGGCTCCACCAGGGCAATGGCACCGCCGGACGCGGCTTCCGGCGACACATGGCCAATGGACAGACCGGAGGTACCGCCGGAAAAGCGGCCATCGGTCAGCAGGGCGCACTGCTTGCCCAGACCCTTGGATTTGAGGTAACTGGTGGGGTACAGCATCTCCTGCATGCCGGGGCCGCCCTTGGGGCCTTCGTAGCGGATGATCACCACCTCACCCGGTTGCACCTCATCCCCCAGAATGCCAGCGACCGCCGCATCCTGACTTTCGAAAATACGCGCCGGACCCTCAAACACCAGAATACTTTCATCCACCCCGGCGGTCTTTACCACACAGCCATTAGGGGCAATATTGCCTTTCAATACTGCCAGCCCGCCTTCCCGGGAATAGGCGTACTCAAGGGCGCGGATACAACCGTGCTGGCGGTCCGTATCCAGGCTGTCCCAACGGCAATCCTGGCTGAACGCCTCCTGGGAGGGGATGCCCGCGGGACCCGCCTTAAAGAAATTTTGAATGGACTCGTCGTCCGTAAGGGTGATATCCCATTGTGCCAGCGCCTCTTCCATACTGGGGGCGTGTACCGTGGAAACATCAGTGTGCAGCAGTCCGGCCCGACTTAGCTCCCCCAAAATGCCCATGATACCCCCGGCCCGGTGCACATCCTCGATATGGTATTGCTGGGTGTTGGGAGCCACTTTGCACAACTGCGGTACCTTACGGGACAGGCGGTCGATATCGTCCATGCCGAAATCCG
This sequence comes from Pseudomonadales bacterium, assembly GCA_002701845.1. Taxonomy (GTDB): domain Bacteria; phylum Pseudomonadota; class Gammaproteobacteria; order Pseudomonadales; family Ketobacteraceae; genus Ketobacter. The sequence goes on along the minus strand of NZXG01000001.1, from coordinate 25,214 downwards.
CCTCCGCCTCCTGGGCCGCCGCCATCAAGTGCAGAATGGTGTTGGTGGAGCCGCCCATGGCGATGTCCAGGGTCATGGCGTTTTCAAAGGCCTTAACACTGCCAATGGCCCGGGGCAAAACGCTCTCGTCGTCCTGCAGATAATAGCGCTGGGTGATTTCCACGATGCGCCGGCCCGCTTCTTTAAACAGACGCTCGCGGTCCTTGTGGGTGGCCAGGGTGGTGCCGTTGCCCGGCAGGGCCAGGCCCAGAGCCTCGGTGAGACAGTTCATGGAGTTGGCGGTAAACATGCCGGAACAGGACCCACAGGTGGGGCAGGCACTGCGCTCATAGGCTTCCGCCTGCTCATCGGTGATATTGGGATCGGCCGCCGCCACCATGGCATCCACCAGATCCAGCTTCACCACCTTATCCGCCAGTTTGGTCTTGCCGGCCTCCATCGGGCCACCGGATACGAAGATCACCGGTATGTTCAGGCGCATGGCCGCCATCAGCATCCCGGGGGTGATCTTATCGCAGTTGGAAATGCAGACCAGGGCGTCGGCGCAGTGGGCATTGGCCATATATTCCACGGAATCGGCAATAATCTCCCGGGAGGGCAGGCTGTAGAGCATGCCGTCATGGCCCATGGCGATGCCGTCGTCCACGGCGATAGTGTTGAATTCCTTGGCCACCCCGCCGGCTTTTTCGATTTCCCGGCACACCAGCTGCCCCAGATCCTTCAAGTGCACATGCCCGGGCACGAACTGGGTAAAGGAATTAGCCACCGCGATGATGGGTTTCTTGAAATCGTCGTCCTGCATCCCCGTGGCCCGCCACAATGCACGGGCGCCCGCCATATTGCGGCCCTGAGTGGACGTCTTGGATCGATACGCCGGCATGATGCCTCCTGCTTGTACACGCTATGCTGGGAAGTTCAGAGCCCAATAGAATACCAGGAAGCGGCGGTCTTCAACAGGGAGCCGGTCTGTTCCGGAACCGGTTTCAGGCGGGAGCCGGTTTGAGGTGGTGCCGGTTAATCGCCCCGGGTCTGGCGCAGGGCGTCCTTCATCAGGGCGGCCAACTGTTGCAACTGGGAATCCGGCTGCTGCTGAAGCTGGCGAATCACACCCACCCGATCCATGGAGCTGCGATTCTGGCTGAGTTTGGCCTTGCCGGTGATCCCCTCGATATGAATGCGAAAGAACACCAGTGACTTCAATAACTGAGTCAGAACCGACTCATTCAGCTCCTGCAGCTGCCAGCCATCACCATAGTGCTCTTCACTGATCTCCGTCAGGCGTTCCAGCACGGATCTGGCCTCGGAACCGGTTTTGATCAGCTCCGCCCTGCCGGAAACCTGAATGGAAAGATAATTCCAGGTGGGCACCCCGTCGGGCTGACTGTACCAGCGGGGGGACACATAACCATGGGGGCCTTCAAAACACACCGCCAAGTCATCCGCCATCATCAACCGCTGCCATTGGGGGTTGGCCCGGGCCATATGGCTCAGCAGCATGCGGTTGTCGCGGTCCAGCAGAAACGGATAGGAATTGATGTCCAACTGGCCGCGCTGACAGGTGATCAGTTTGCCGAAAGGCCAGCGTTCAACCCAGTCGAACAGGGTGCTTTGATCCGACACCAAAAACGAATTAGGGGTATACATTCAGCGGCCCGGGCCCGGAAAAACTCCGCCACCTCGTAGCAGGTGACAACCATAAAGCAAAGAATAGGCGGCCGGTGGTAATCCGGCAACCGGCCTTCATTGCCCTGCCCCCGCATCGGCTCCGGTCAAAGCTCACCGATGGCGCAGAGATCGTCGCCGAACCAGAGGGATAAATCGCAGGTGGTGCAGGCAGACAGGGACGCCCCTATCAACATCAGCAGCGCCAGGTTTCTCAGTATTTTTGTCATGGCAGTCAGCTCCGGTTGCGAGCATTCAGCACATCCGGAATCCGCCGCCCTGCCCATGGCGGCGTGACCGGCGGCCCGGTGCCACTCTCTGAGTACTAACGGGCGGCCATCCGGATTCCGCCGTCCAGCCGCACCACCTCACCATTAAAGAAGCCGTTTTCCACCATCTCACAGGCCAGGCGGGCGTATTCCGCGGGCTGCCCCAGGCGCTTGGGAAACTGGGTCATTTGAATCAGCGGCCCCTTCACCGCGTCCGGCGCGGCGTTCATCAGCGGGGTGTTGAAAATACCCGGCGCGATCACATTCACCCGGATACCCTGAGGTGCCAGGTCCCGGGCCATGGGCAGGGTCATGCCCACCACCCCGCCCTTGGAGGCGGAGTAAGCCACCTGCCCCACCTGGCCATCAAAGGCCGCCACCGAGGCGGTATTGATAATCACCCCCCGCTCACCATCGGCGGTAACCGGATCGTTGGCGGCCATGGCCTCCGCCGCCAGCCGGGCCACGTTAAAAGTGCCCACCAGGTTGACCCCAATGACTTTCTGAAACTCCGCCAGCGGGTGCGGGCCCCTACTACCATAGGTCTTGATGGCGGAGCCAATCCCGGCGCAGTTCACCGCAATGTGCAGGGCGCCAGTCTGCTGTAGCACCCGTTCAATGGCGGCCTTTACCGAGGCTTCCTCGGCCACGTTCACCGCCTCAAATTGACAGTGGCCCCCCAGTTCCGCCGCCGTTTTGGTGCCGGCATCCCGGTTCAAATCAAAAATCACCACCCGGGCGCCCCGGGCCAGAAAGGCTTCCACGGTGGCGCGACCCAGGCCGGAGGCACCCCCGGTTACAACAGCCACGCGGTTTTGCAGTTCCATAGTCTCACCTCATTTGCTTGCCAGCGGTTGATTGATGCTGGGTTTCAGCTCAAACACAATCGCCAGCGGGCGGTTGTGCGGATTTTTTCGGGTTTGCCCGGAGTATAATAAGGGCAGTTTCAACACGCCACTGGCCAAAACTGACAGTTAATTAGCGTTTTCAGCCAGTGCACCCACCAATGATTGACCTCAAAATTCCACCCTGCGTAATCTTCCCTGCCACAGTCTGATTGAGGAGCCGGTGCGATGAGAGCGGTGCGGTGTCAAGAATACGGTCCGGCGGAAAAGCTGGTGGTGGCGGATGTGCCCGCCCCCCAGCCCGGGGCCAGCGATGTGCTGATTCAGGTCAAAGCCGCCGGGGTCAACTTCCCCGACACCCTGATTATCCAGAACCAGTATCAAATCAAGCCGCCGCTGCCTTTTATACCCGGCAATGAAGTGGCCGGGGTGGTGCAGGCGGTGGGGGACAAGGTCAGCCGGTTCAAACCCGGTGACAAGGTTATGGGCTTTGCCTTTGTCGGCGCATTTGCAGAACAGATCGCGGTGCCGGAAGCCAGCTGTTTTCCCATGCCGGAAACCCTCAGTTTTGAGCAGGCGGCTGCCTTCACCATGATTTATGGCACTTCATACTACGCCCTCAACCAACGGGGCCGGTTGCAGGCCGGCGAAACCCTGCTGGTGCTGGGCGCGTCCGGGGGTGTGGGTCTGGCGGCGGTGGAGCTGGGCAAGCTGATGGGCGCCACGGTGATCGCCGCCGGCGGCAATCCGGAGAAGCTGGCGGTGTGTAAAGAGCGCGGCGCCGACCACCTGGTGAATTACTCGGAAGCGGACTGGAAGGACCAGGTCAAACAGCTCACCGGCGGCAACGGGGCCGACGTGATTTATGACGCGGTGGGCGGCGATTACACCCAAACCGCCCTGCGCTGCATTAACTGGAACGGCCGCCTGCTGGTGGTGGGCTTTGCCAGTGGCGAAATTCCGGCGCTCCCGGCGAACCTGATGTTGCTGAAAAGCTCCTCGGTGGTGGGCGTGTTCTGGGGCAACTCCATCGCCCGGGAACCGGAGGCCAACCGGGATAACTTTCAGCAACTGTTTCAATGGGCCATGGCGGGCCAGCTGAGCCCCTATGTCTGCGCCAGTTTCCCTTTGGAACAGGTGGCCGACGCCATGAATCTGTTATTGCAACGCCGCTCCGTGGGCAAAGTTGTGCTCACCACCGAATAAACACAACGGCCCGGGCCATCACTTAACAGCAGGCAGTACCATGTGGTTTTTACTTCGCTTTCTCATCGCTTTGCACATCCAAAAAATCAAACCCAGCAAATCCCTGCTGGACTGGGTGTTCGTGGAATACCGCTGCATGCCCTGGGATCTGGATGCCAATATCCACATGAACAACGTGAAGTACCTCAAATACCTGGAGCGGGGCCGGGTGGAAAACATGATCCACACGCCCTGGCTGCAGGATATGCACGGGCGTGGTTACAAAGCGCTGATCGCCAATACAGAGATCAGTTATGTGAAGGAGATCCGCCCGTTTCAACGCTTCAAGGTGTCCACCCGCATCAGCAGCTGGGATGAAAAATACATCTATATGGAGCAGGTAATGAGTCACCGGCAAACCGTGTTCACCGCGGCGGTAATCCGCATGGCCATGGTCAACAGCAAAACCAAGCGCCGGGAGTCACCCATGCTGGCCTTTGCCGAAATCGCCCCCGGGCTGCAGCCACCCCCCTTGCTCGACAGCGCCCGCCACCTTAACCTGCTGGTGCAGGCCCAGCGGGGGGAAACTCCGGTGGTCACCGGCGACCACGGGGAAGCCAGTCAGACGGTCGCGCGCACTCAGGCCGACAACAATCAGGAACGCATACAATGACCGAACAGATACTTACCGAGATTCTGGACCATACATTACTCATCCGGCTGAACAGGCCGGATAAGAAAAACGCCCTCACCGGCGCCATGTACAACGGCATTTGCGATGCCTTTGATCAGTTGGAACAGGATTCTCAGCTGCGGGTGGCGGTGATTACCGGTACCCGGGATTGCTTCACCGCCGGCAACGATCTGGTGGACTTTCTCGACAGCCCCGGGATCGGCGGCGACTCTCCGGTGGGACGGTTTCTGCGCACCCTGCCGGCCCTGAGCAAACCCCTGGTGGCCGCGGTCAATGGCGCCGCCGTGGGGGTGGGCACCACCCTGCTGTTGCATTGCGATCTGGTGTACGCCGCGCCGGGGGCTAAGTTCCAGATGCCGTTTGCCAATCTGGGCCTGTGTCCGGAAGCCGGCTCCAGCCTGCTGCTACCGCAGATGGTGGGCTACCGCAAAGCCGCGCAACTGCTGATGCTGTGCGAGCGGTTCGGCGCCGATGACGCCGTGGAGCTGGGGATCGTCAATGAGGTGCTGGCGGAAAAGGATTACCTGGAGCATGCTCTGACCAAAGCAGGCCAGTTGGCCGCCCTGCCCCCCAATTCCATTCGCACCACCAAGCAGCTGCTGCGCAAGAGCAACACTGAGCAGCTGCGGACTGTTATGGAGCTGGAGCAGCAGTACTTTACTGACATGCTGCAGGGCGCCGAGGCCAAAGAGGCGTTCAATGCCTTCCTGGAAAAGCGTAAACCGGATTTTTCCAGGTTCCGTTAAGCGACCTCTGAATAAGTTTGTAAACAGTGGCGGGGGTCGCGCCGGACCCCGCCACTGATCACTGCCGGTCTCGGCTTACTGCCGAATACCTTCCACCGAAATATAGATATCCGCCACTTCCGCCGCCGGGCCCAGGTTGTAATCTATATTAAAATCCTTGAGCCGGATCTGGGTAGTGGCCTCGAAACCCTGGCGAAACCCGCCCCAGGGGTCTTTGCCGCCACCGACATACTTGGCATCCAGGGTGATGGGTTTGGTGACCCCCTTCAGCGTAAAATCACCGGTGATTTTCGCGGTTTCTTCGCCGGTCTTTTCAATCTTGGTACTGACGAAAGACGCCTCCGGGAATTTATCCACTTGGAAGAAGTCCTTGCCCCGCAGATGCTTGTCCCGCTCGGCATGATTGGAGTCCACGCTGGCCACGTCGATGGTGACCTTGGTACTGGAGTGTTCCGGGTTATCTTCATCCAGTACGAACTGGCCCTCAAAATCATTAAAGCGGCCTAACAGCCAGCTGAACCCCAGGTGCTGGATCTTAAACTGAATAAAGGCATGACTGCCTTTAGTATCCATCACGTAGGTCTCCGCCGCCCGGGCCGGCAGGCTGGCCGCCAGCAACAGCGCCAGCAGGCCAGCGCTCACGATCGCATAGGGTTTAACATTCATGGGACTTGCTCCTTCAGGTTTAAGGGATTAACTGCTTTTCAACATGCGGATCAGAGTGGTATCCCGATCCAGAAAATGATGCTTGAGAGCCGCCAGGCCATGTACTGCCGCCACCAGTATCAATGCCCATCCACTCCACAGATGCAGCCGACCGGCCCAGTCCACCGTGTGCGGATCAAAGGTCGTTATGGCAGGGAGCAGGGTCAGGTTAAAGGCAGCGAGGGCGTCCCCTTCGGCGGTGGTAATGAGATAACCGGTAATCGGTAATGCCAGTAACAGCAGGTACAGGACACCGTGAACGCCACGGGCCATGAGTCGCTGCCAGGGGGAATCCGCCAGCAAGGGTGGTGGCCGGTTCAGCAGAACCCAGCCCAGGCGCAACAGCGTCAGCAATGCCAATACCGCGCCCGCCAGTTTATGCCACTCCGGCAGCTGATGGTACAAGGGGTCGTAATAGGTGAGACCCACCATGTACAAGCCCACCGCAAACAGCCCCACCGCCATCAGGAATGACAGCCAGTGCAGCCCGATGCTGATCCAGCCGTAAGCCCGCTCATCATTACGCAGTTGCACCATCCACCCCCGTGGCAACACTGATCCATCCTTAGACCGGGTTTATCAGAACTGGGTTCTATTGCAACCTAAAATTTGAATGTCTCGGTTTTTCAGTAGGTTATGCGTGGCTCACCCAACGACACCAAACAAAATGTGGCACATGTCACAGTTTTTCCACCAAATACACCAATGGTATTCACCCCCCGGTTTGGGTTGATAATAGCCTTGTACCACAACAACACGGGGCCACCGCTGGTATCCGTTAAATAATGGGGGAGAGCTTATGAGCTGGAAATCGATCACCCTGAGCTGGGCCATGGCCCTGGGATTGTTATTGCTGTTCAGCCTGATAAAACAACCCATGGAGACCATGGAATCCCGGGATCGAATTATTTCGGTACCTGCCATGGAACGCACTAACGACGCCGAAACCCTACAACGCCCCGCCGCCGCTTCACCCTCGGTAGCGCTGCCTGCCCATACCCTGTTTACCCAGATCTGACCCGGCTTCAGCCCCCGGGCAGTTTCACCACCACCGATTCACAGGGGTAGGAAACACAACCCAGCACGTAGCCCTGGCGGGCATCCTCCAGCGACAGACTGTTGGGCTCGTCCATAATCACCATACCGGAACGAATCCTGATTTTGCAGGTTTGGCAGTTACCCACCGTACACTGCTGGGGAATGGCCACGCCGCTGCGGCGGGCGGTTTCCAGAATGGTTTCCACCTGCCGCTGTCGCACCTGAACCGTTTTCCCCAGCACCGTGGCCGGCAAGAAGGTAATGGCGCGGGGTTTTAGTTGTTCGGAGATAAGATGAGCCGGGGCTTTGGTAAAGGTTTCAATAAAGATACGGCTTTCGGGGATGCCGGCCTTTTGAAAGGCCTCGGTGCATTTGCTCACCAGCCCGTAGGGCCCGCAAATATAGAAGCGGGCACTGGTGGGGTCCGCCAGCCGCGAAAGTATCTTCTCGCCATTTAAACGTCGGTAAGGATCGTGGCCGTCGCCATCCTTACGGGTGAACTGGAAGCGCACGGAAAACCCGGGGTGCTCCCGCTCCAACCGCTGCAACTGCCGAAAGAAGATTGCCTGCTCCTGATTGCGACTGGCATACACCAGTTGAATATCCGCCAGCGGATTTTTTCCCAGCAGATCATTGATCAGGGAAAAGATGGGCACGATCCCCGCTCCCGCCGCCACCATCACATAGCGTTGATCCTCCGGATGGGTAGCGGGCAAAATAAAGTCACCCATGGGGTCATCAATATAAAAATGATCCCCCACCGCCAGGCCGGTGTTGAGGTAGCTGGAAACCCGGCCATTGAAAATACGCTGCACCGTAATGGCGTAGCGCTCCTCGTGAGGCGCGCTGGAAAATGAGTAACAACGTTCAAACAACGTGGGGCCCACCGGCAGCGACAGGGTGACGCACTGGCCGGCTTTGTAATTAAGGCGGAACCCTTCCAGCAGTTCAAATTCCACAGTGACTGCCCGGGAGGTTTCCCGTTGGATTTTGGTGACCACCGCCTCATAAGCGTTCAGTAACAGAGTGGAATTGGCCCGTGGCGTGGGGCCGCGGGACCGCAGCCCAGGCAAAACCCGGGATACCCGCTGCAGCAATCTGCCCGGCACAGTTTGGTTCAGGGTTTTGGCGATTCTGTTCACAGTACTTCCCCGGGGGGGGCAAGGGCTCCCGACACCGGGCTATTAAAGCAAAACCCGTGGTCAATTACTACGCCACCGGGGCAAAGATGGCAGCTTTCGGCTATAACTGTAGTGTACGAAGGAGGCACGGACACTATGGCATACGACCCCAAAGACCCTCTGTACCAGTTATTGCTGGATGAGAACATCAAGGCTTTTAACGAGGCCCGGGCGGCGGGCAAAACGGTGGATCTGCAGGGGGCCCAGTTCCGCGGCATCGACCTGCGCAATATGAATGCCGCGGGACTGGATATGAGTAATGCCTATCTGCGGGGGGCCGACCTGCGGGGCGTGGACCTGCGCGAGACCCGGCTGGAGGGTGCCAGTATCTGTGAAGCGAAAATCTCCGGTTGCTACTTTCCCTCCCGCCTGCGGGCGGAGGAAATCCGCCTGTCCCAGGAGAAGGGCACCCGGCTGCGCTATTCCGAGTAGGCAGGGCTCCGCTTATTCTTCCCAGAACCGCCGCAATTGGAAGGCACAGTAACTGAGGGCGAACAGGATATTAACCGCCACACTGGTATAGCTGGTATTGCTGAGCTGATGTGGGGTCATCAGGTCCCGGGCCAGAGTGGACTGGGGCAGCCCCCACAGCGCCAGGGCGGCCATAATACCAGCGATGACAAACACCCCCACCACCATTCCCAAAAACGCCCGCCCCCGGTTCAACCATTCACGGATGGCGGCATACTCAATGACACTGTTGAGGGCGCTGCACAGCACCCAGGTTAACAGCAGGGATCCCACCAAAAAACCGGCCATCAGTGCTCCCGGGTCTGTTTGAATTCCACGTCGGGCCAGCGCTCCATGGTGAGCTCCAGATTCACCCGGGTGGGGGCCAGATAGGTGAGATACCCCCCACCGTCCAGGGCCAGGTTATCGTGACACTTGCGTTTGAAATCCTCCAGCATGCGGGGGTCCTTGCAATACACCCAGCGGGCAGTGGCCACGTTGATATTGTCGTAGGAACATTCCACTTTGTATTCATCCTTCAGCCGATAGGCCACGACATCAAACTGCAGCACTCCCACCGCCCCGACAATGATATCGTTGTTGCGCAGGGGCATAAACACCTGGGTGGCCCCCTCCTCCGATAACTGGGTGATGCCTTTATGCAGTTGCTTGCTCTTGAGCGGATCCCGCAGCTGCCCCCGCCGGAACAGCTCCGGGGCGAAGTGGGGAATGCCTTGAAAATTGATGTCTTCGCCACTGGTGAAGGTATCCCCGATCTGAATGGTGCCATGGTTGTGCAGGCCGATAATGTCACCGGGCCAGGCGGACTCCAGATGGGCCCGCTCCCCGGCCCGGAACGTGAGCGCATCGGCAATGCGGATATCCTTGCCCAGGCGCACATGACGCATCTTCATGCCTTTGTCGTACCGACCGGAGCAGACCCGCAAGAAGGCGATCCGGTCCCGGTGTTTGGGATCCATATTGGCCTGAATCTTAAACACGAAACCGGAGAACGCCTCCTCGGTGGCCAGCACTGTGCGGCTGTCAGCCTCCCGACCCTGAGGCGGCGGTGCCCACCGCACCAGGCCGTCAAGCAGGTGGTCCACCCCGAAGTTGCCCAGGGCAGTGCCGAAAAACACCGGGGTCAACCTGCCCTCCAGAAACGCGGTCTGATCAAACTCGTGGCTGGCGCCTTTTACCAGTTCCAGCTCCTCCCGCAGATCGTTGGCCAGATCCCCCACTGCCTGGTCCAACTCCGGATTATCCAGCCCCTGAATGGTACGCACCTCCTGAATGGTATGGCCCTGGCCGCTTTGGTAGAGATAGGTGGTGTCTTCATACAGGTTGTAAACCCCCTTGAACAACTTGCCCATGCCGATGGGCCAGGTGATGGGGGCACAGTCGATTTTCAGGATACTTTCGATCTCGTCCAGCAGCTCAATGGGATCCCGGATATCCCGATCCAGTTTGTTGATAAAGGACAGAATCGGCGTATCCCGCAACCGGCACACTTCCATCAGCTTGATGGTGCGGGGCTCCACCCCCTTGGCGCCATCAATTACCATGAGTGCGGAATCCACCGCCGTCAGGGTGCGATAGGTGTCCTCGGAAAAGTCTTCGTGACCGGGGGTGTCCAGCAGATTGACGGTGCACTCAGCATAGGGGAACTGCATGACGGAGGTGGTCACGGAAATTCCCCGCTCCTTCTCCATCTCCATCCAGTCGGAGGTGGCATGGCGGTCAGAGCCCCGGCCTTTCACCGTGCCGGCCACCTGAATCTGGTGCCCGTACAGCAACAGCTTTTCGGTAATGGTGGTTTTACCGGCGTCCGGGTGCGAGATGATAGCAAAAGTGCGTCTTTTGCCTATTTCATCGGCCATAGAGCGTGATGACATTCTTCTGTTTCCTCATTGGTGTACACAGCAATGTACACATCTTTAAATCTGTATCCGGCCGTTACAACACCATGGTCCAGACCGCCACTTATGTTGGTTTCAATCAACATAAATCTTTTATAAGTTTATCTAAAACAACATATGGGCCATTCTACATTTGACAGAATAAATCTGTCAATGCTATGTTGTTTTGAATCAACATATAACCTAAATAGGTTGACTGAAAGCAACATAGACCATGCCACAAACCAATAGCATCATCAAAGCCCCCCCTGCGGCTGTCGAAGCGACTTTGCGCAAGCTGGGCGCAAACATACGCACCGCCCGCCTGCGCCGCAAGCTACGTCTTGAGGACCTGGCCAAGAAGGTCGGGGTATCGCGCTACGTGCTCTCAGACATAGAAAAAGGCAAGCCGAGTACAGCGATAGCGACTTATATGGGCGCATTATGGGCGCTGGGGCTACTCGAAGACATGAAAGATGTTGCCAGCCCTGACAATGATACAGAAGGCAAGATACTGGAAAAAGCGCGTGCGCCTAAAACGGCTGGCAAGCGCAAGAAGGAACTAGACAATGACTTCTGACGCCCACCCCAAAGAATGCTACGTGTATATCGTGCTGCCCGGCGAGACCGAGTTTATCACCGCCGCGCGCCTTCGCATTGAAAAGACCCGAGACAGCGAGCCCATCGGCGAGCTGGTCTACGGTAAAAAATATCTGGCCCTGCCCAATGCAGTTGAGATCGATCCGATTGAACTCAAGCTCAGTGACCAGAAATACGAAACTGCGAGAATGAACGGGATGTTCGGTGCGCTGCGAGATGCCATGCCCGACTATTGGGGGCGGCGCGTGATTGAGAAACACCTCGGAAAAACCGGTCTTGATGAGTTTGATTACCTCATGCTCGGCGCCGATGATCGCGCAGGAGCGCTAGGCTTCGGCCGTAACGCCACGCCCCCTGCTCCCAAGCGGGAATATAACCAGACCCTCGATCTTGAGCGCCTGCAAACAAAGGCCGAGGCCATTCTCAATGACGAGAACCTAGAGGCGGATGCCGAAGATGAGCAAATTCAGGAACTCATGCTTGATGGCACATCCATGGGGGGCGCGCGCCCCAAGACGGTTGTAGAAAACGAGGACAGCCTTTGGATTGCCAAATTCACCACACCACACGATAACTGGAATCACCCCAAGGTCGAACATGCGTTTTTAACGCTGGCAAGAGCATGCAGGCTAAGCACCGCTGATAGCAAACTTACCACCGTCGCTGGTAAAGACGTTTTACTGGTCCGCCGATTTGATCGGGATAAAAGCGAGACCGGCTACCGCAGGCATCGCATGGTCAGCGCCCTCACACTGTTAAAATCCAAAAAAAAGCCTGCCGCCAAATCGGGCTGGTCATATTTGGTGCTGGCCGATGAGATCAGGCGCGTAAGCAGCGAACCTGAAGCGGATTTGAAAGAGTTGTTTTCACGTATCATCTTCAATGCCTGTGTATCCAATCTCGATGATCATCCACGTAACCATGCCGTATTGGCCAAAGATCAACATTGGCGGTTGAGCCCTGCCTATGACCTAACGCCGATGCCTTCAATTGCCATTGATAACCGCGATTTAGCCATGACTTGCGGACTCCATGGACGCGCTGCAAAAATAGCCAATATCGTTTCCGGCCATGGCCGCTTTTTACTGGCAAAGGACGAAGCCGAGAAAATCGCAAGAGACATCAAAACGATTGTCGGTTCAGAGTGGGATGCACACCTCAGAAGAGCGGGCGTAAGCGATAAGGACTGTGCTGCAATTGCAAGTGCCAAGCTTTACGCTGGTCTGGATTACCCAATAGAAGGCGGCGGGACCCACCGCGATTAACCCGCATAGCAGTCGGCGAGCCTGTGCACATCATCAATAATGGGGCTCTACCCCACGGACACCCCCTAAGTCACTTGCTTTGATTCCGATCAAAACAATGTTACAGTGATTAATGTAACATTGATGACTGTTGGAACCTATCAGAACCGGAAGATCATCAATTCCCCAGCAATCGGAGTAGCCTTATGACCAGCCGGATTGACCCTATACGTCGCAATCTTAAATTCGTCCTCCCCCATGACAAGGCGCTGGACTGGAATCCCATGGGGCTCCACGTCACCCAGTTCTATAACACCCTGTCGATCTTTTTTCCCGCCGGTGAACGCTTCTTCATTAACAGCGTTCGCAACTACCGGGGTGAAATCACCGACGACGAGCTGAAAGCGCAGATCTCGGCATTTATCGGTCAGGAAGGCTTTCACACCCGGGAGCATGAGGAATACAACGCCGCACTGCTGGAAGCGGATATGCCCATTGAGCGCCTGGATGCCATCGTGGTGTGGGTGCTGGAGACGGTGAAAAAGCTGCCCCACCCTGTGCAACTGGACACCACGGTGGCGCTGGAGCACCTGACGGCGGTGCTGGGGGACACCCTGTTGCGGGATGATGACCTACTGAAGGATGCTGATCCCCATTATGCCGCCATCTGGCGCTGGCACGCTTTGGAGGAAACCGAACACAAAGCGGTGTGCTTTGATGCCTATGAATCCGTCATGGGCACTGACGCCAAAGCCTATGCGCTGCGGGTGTTCGCCTTCATCATGGCCAACATCATTTTCTGGAGCCTGTACGTACCCTTTTACGCCACCATGCTGAGTAAAAGTGGCGGTCTGTTCAACCTCAAGGGCTGGGCCCGGGTAACCAATTTCGTGGCCGGCCGTCCTGGGGTGCTACGCCGGATTCTGCCTGAGTGGCTGGATTTCTTCCGCCCCGGCTTCCACCCCTGGATGCACGATAACAGTCGTTATCTGGAGCAGGCCGACGAACTGGTGGAAACCGTGAAACGCTTTCAGATTAAGGCCGCCAAGGCGGCCTGAGCGCCAGCCCACTGGGCATCAGGGTTTGAGTTTCTTGATGCCCAGTGAGTTCATGATCAGCTTCTCGTACAACGGTTCGCTGACGCCGGTTTTCACTTTGTGCATAAAGTATTTTTCGAATCCCACTTTGGCCAGGTGAACCCATTTGCCGCCTTTCATCCAGTTCACATTCCGTGGTGGAATCTGTGGCATGGCCACGAAGGCAATCCCCGTATCCCCCATATCCGCCAGACAGACCGCATTCCAGGTGGCTTTGGCGGTTTCCGGCTGGCCGTCCAGGCGGGCGCGAATATTGTGGGCGGTGGCGGTGACCATGCTTTCGATCATAAAGCCGGTTTTGGGCACGCCGGTGGGCACCGGAGTGGGCTTGCGGGGGGCGATGGCCACCGCCACGCCGATACCCCAGATATTGCGATGGGTGGGATTGCACTGATGGTCGTCGATCATGATAAAGCCCCGGGGATTCACCAGGCCTTCCACCTCCCGCACCGCATCAATCCCGGTGAATGCGGGCAGCATCATGGAATAGCCGAACGGTAATTCGTGGCGTTTCTTCTCGGCGCCGCTGTCATCGCACTCTATGACGGTCATGGTGCCGTTTTCCACTTTTTCCACTTTGGCGTTGCAGATCCAGTCAATGTGGCGGGACCGCAACTCCGACTCCAGCATGGTTTTACTGTCCCCCACGCCATCCAGGCCCAGGTGGCCGATATAGGGTTCCGAGGTCACGAAAGTCATGGGCACCTGGTCGCGGATCTTACGGGTGCGTAAATCTTTATCCATGATAAAGGCAAATTCGTAAGCAGGGCCGAAACAGGAAGCCCCCTGCACTGCCCCTACAATCACCGGGGCCGGCTGCTCCACGAAATCAAGCCAGCGATCGCGGGCGGTTTCAGCGTGGTCCACGTGACAAATTGACTGGGTGAAGCCAGCGGGACCCAGCCCGGGAATCTCGTCAAAGGCCAGGCGGGGGCCGGTGGCGATGATCAGATGGTCGTAGTCCACTGTCTGCCCATCCGCCAGTTGGACCCGGTTGTGCTCCGGTTCCACCGCGGTCACCGTGCCCACCAGCAAATCGATCTTTTTCTTTTTCAGCGGTTTTTCCAGGGGCACCACGATATCTTCCCGTTGCCGCCAGTCCACCGCCACCCAGGGGTTGGAAGGAACGAAGTGAAAGTAGTCCTTATCGCTGATCACCGTGACGCTGTCTTCCTTGCGCGCCAGATCCTGCATTTCGAATGCCATGGGCATACCGCCCAGACCCGCACCCATGACCACTATCTTAGCCATGTTTTTATCCCCTCCTGTGGCCATGCCGGCTCTGCGTTTGGCCAGCTGGTTGCGACCCTGGGCGCCGATTACGGGCCAGTCCCAACCTCTCAATCGCTGGTGTCGACATTATTTTAGTATATTCTAATTTAGTAATAATTCATACTTTAGTCGAAACCGGGGGCCACGGCAAGCATCGCGAACCCACGCCAGCCCGTCCCGGTCAGGGTGACTGTGGGGATTGCGGCTGTGGGATAAGATGCACATCCCGCTGGGGAAAGGGGATGGTGACGCCCGCCGCATCCAGTGCCGGTTTGATGCCTTTGTTGAGGCTGAAGCGCAACGTCCAGAAGTCTTCGTTACGGCACCAGGTGCGGATGGTCAGGTCAATGGAGCTGTCGCCATAGCCGGTAACGCCGACAAAGGGCGCCGGCTCTGCCAATACCCGAGGGTCTTCCCGTACCATGGCCAGCAGCGCCGCTTCCGCATCCTCGAATTTATTCTGGTAGCTGATGCCAACCGTCAGATCCAGGCGGCGGTTGGGATCCCGGGTAAAATTCACCAGATTGCCGTTGGCCAGCGGTCCGTTGGGCATAATGACATGACGGCTATCCAAGGTGCGCAGTACGGTATAAAAAATATCGATGACCTCCACAAAGCCTTCTTCGCCGTCGGTTTTGATATAGTCCCCGACCCGGTAGGGCTTGAAGAAAAGGATCAATACTCCACCGGCAAAGTTGGATAAACTGCCCTGCAGCGCCAGCCCCACCGCCAGTCCGGCCGCCCCCAGCATGGCGATAAACGACGTGGTCTGTACCCCGATCATGGAGATTACCGAAATCAACAGACAGATCTTCAGGGCCAGGCCCAGGATACTGCTGAGCCAGCGGCGCAGGGAAAGATCCAGATCCCGTTTTTCCATCACATACTGCATACCCCGCACCAGGACACTGATAAGCCAGAGCCCCGCCACCAACGTGATAATGGCGAGCACCAGTTTCGGCGCATAGAACAGCGTCATCTCGGTGACCTTGTCGGTCAGCTGCTCAATTTTGATGGTATCTAAATCCATGGCTGATACTCCTGAACGATAAAGTAGAGGGACCGGATCAGGTCCGGGAACAAGACGGTGGAGTCAGCACGCGGTGATAGACCAGGGCATCTTCCCGCGCTTCCCCCGCCGGGTAGTAGTCGCGCCGGCGCCCCACCTGCTGAAAACCCTGACTGGTATACAGGGCCATGGCGGCCTTATTACTGACCCGCACTTCCAGAAACAGGTCGCAGGCACCCTGCTCCGTCACCTGCCGTATCGCATACTGGAGTAACCGACTGCCATAACCCCGGCCCTGCTGCGCGGGGTCGATACAAAGATTCAACAGGTGACAGTCACCCACGGCGAGGCTGAGAATGGCATACCCCAGAACCTGCTGTCCCCGCCGGGCCAGATAACACCAGTGGCCGTTGCGCAGACTGTCCACAAACATGCCCTCGGTCCAGGGCCAGGGGTAAGCCCGTTGTTCGATGGCCATAACCTCCGGCAGGTGGCGAAAGCTCATGGTGTCAAACCCCAGGGAACCCTCATCCGGCTGCATGATGAATGTCCCCCAGGCCCTGCTCAATCAGCCGTACGACCGCCTCCAGATCATACTGTTGCAGACTTTGTTGTATTCGCTGGTGCCAGTCATCCAGCACCCCCTGCCCCTGCCAGGGGCTGATGGTGGTTTGTATCAGCTCCACGTCACCGGCCCGGGCCGCCGCCAACACCGCTGCCGCGGTATCCCGCGCCGGTGCCGGCAGCGCTTCGAGTTCGCCGGGTATGGCCGCAGTGGTCTGCTCCCACTCACTGTGCCAATTAAGGCTGAACAGGGAATCCAGCACCTGATTCACTTTGTACAGTTCAATGGGTTTGCCGATGAAATCCTGAAATCCCTGCTGCAGATAATAACGCCGCTCATGCTCGAGACTGGAGGCGGTGACCGCCACCACCGGTAACTGGTGGGCATCGAATCGCTGGCGCAGGGTCTGCAGCAACGCCAGCCCCCCCAGGCGCGGCATTCGAATATCCGTAAACACAATATCCGGACGCTGCCGCTGAATGGACTCCAGCGCCTGCTCACCGTTGTCCGCCGCCATCACCTGGGCACCAATCGATTGCAGATGGCAGCTCAGCACTTCCCGGCTGGCGGGGTCGTCGTCCACCACCAGCGCTTTGACCGGACTATCCTCCCGCAGTCTCACTTTGCGTCGCGTTGGCAGCGCCATGTCCGCTGACAATACGGGTTCCGGTTCGCAAGGCAGTACCACCGTCACCCGGGTCCCCTGTTGCGGCCGGCTGTCAATACTCAACCGGCCGCCCATGGCCTCCACCAGGCGCCGCGACAGTACCAGACCCAGGCCGGTGCCACCGTGCATCGCGCCGCTGCTGCCCTGGGCAAAGGGTTGAAACAGCTGCTCCAGTTCCGTCGCGGTGATTCCGGATCCGGTATCACTGATCTCGATATGCAACTGGCTGTCTTCCTCCCAGTACACTCTTACTGAAACGCTGCCGTGTTCGGTAAACTTCACCGCGTTACCCAGTAAGTTCATCAGTACCTGCCCCAGTTTGACGGCGTCCCCGACAATGCGGGTGTGACTGCCCAGGGCGATATCGGTATTCAGGATCAGGTTTTTCTTTTCGGCCCGCTGCTGAATGAGCCCCAGAATCTCTTTCAGTTCCCGGGCCAGATCCACCGGCCCGCGGGCCAGTACCAGTTTGCCCGCTTCGATCTTGGAAAGATCCAGAATGTCGTTAATCAGCGCCAGCAGGCGTTCACCGGCGGCATGAATGAGCTGAACCTGACGCTGACTCTCGCTATCAATATCCCGGTTATTCAGCAACAGCTGGGAGTATCCCAACACGGCATTCAGCGGCGTGCGGATTTCATGACTCATGTTGGCCAGAAACACGCTCTTTGACTCGTTGGCCTGATCCGCCGCGGCGCGGGCTGCCTGCAGCTCGCCCATCAGTGCATGCAGCTGGGTGTAATCCCGGGAAATGGAGAGCACTGCGGCGATGGCTCCGCTGGCGTCCCGTAACGGAACCCGCAACGATTCGAAGTGGGCCATGGGCGCCCCCGGGTGAGGCGCCAGCTGAATCTCATGGCGCACCGTCTGCCCCTGCTCCAGCACCCGTCGCTCCTGCTGGCCCACATAATCCGCAGTGGTTGCATCCACCAGACCGCTCAGGGATTGCGTATGCAGCCGCTGCTCATCGAGACCAAAAAAGTGCAGGAAGGCGTTGTTGGCGAAAACGTAGTGCCCGTCAAGATCTTTCACCGCCACCATATCCGGAATGTTCTGCACCAGGGTTTGCAGAAAATTCTCCCGCTCCTGCAGAGCTCGGGTCTGCGCCGCCAGCTGGGCCTCGGAGCGCACCAGCCGGTCAATATTTTCCAGCGTACCGGCGTAGGTGGCGCCGCCGTTATGTAGAGTCTCGGGTACTGCGTCCGCCCGCAACCGCAGCCATTGATAGTCTTCTCCGGTACGCAGGCGGAATTGCTCATCAATAAAACTGGTCTCCGGGTGAGCGGGATCAGTACCGGTGGCCAGGCGCCGCTCCAGCGCCGGACGATCGTCGGGATGCACCAGCTCCAGAAAATCCGCAAGACTGCGGGGCACCCGCTCGCCACTGAATCCCAGACTGCGCATAAACGGCGCCGAGATATGCAACTGCAGGCTCTGGGTCTGCAGGTTCCATTCACCGGCGTTGATGGCCGCCAGCGCATTGCGAAACCGGTTTTGGTTCTTTTGCAGCTGCCGTTTCTGAAGCCGGGTCACCGCCAGCCCACCCAGCACCGCCGCCAGCATCACCAGCAGCGGACCCATTAACTGCCAGACCCAGCGATCGTTACGCAGATACCCCGCGTTCTTGATGAACCAGCTTTCCGCCACGCTGTGACGTTCCACGGAGCTCATGCTGGCGATGGTTTTATTGAGAATAGAGAGCAGCTCCGGCCAGTCTTTTCTCACCCCCAGGGCGAGCTTCATGGTGACCGGCAACTGGCCCCGAACGTGCAGGTGCTCCAGGCCCATTTTTTCCATATGAAAACTGCTGAGGGTATAAGTGGCAACAAAGTAATCCAGATCGCCCCGATCCAGCTTGCGCAGCCCATCCTGAATATCATCCACTGCGGTCAGGGTCACTTCGGGGTAGGTTTGCCGCAGAGCCCAGATGTAGCCGTAATCCCGGATGTAGCCAATGGTGGCGCCATTGATACTGTTCAGATTCTCGATCAGGGTACTGCCACCTTCCCGGGACACCACCACCAGCGGGTGCTCTTTGTAGGACTCGGTGAAGCGATGAGTACCCATAACACTCTGGTTCTGGCGATCATCGGACAGCACGTCCACTTCGCCACGCACTGCCATTTCCACGGCGTGGCTCCAGGTACGGCTGGGAATCTTTTTAAAGCGGATGCCGATACGATGCTCGAATTCCCGCAGAAACTCCGCCACGATCCCAATGTACTGGCCGTCCTCCGTGAACGCCTCGAATGGCAGCCAGTTGGGGTCACCGGTGAAGGTCACCACGGGATGCTGCGCCAGCCATTGACGTTCGGCCTCGGTTAATGACAACTCCGGTGCTGGCTCTGCAAAGGTAACGCAGCAAATCAGCCAGGTTATTGCGCCCAGTACCCGCAAACGCATCAGCGCAAATCACTTGCCGCCATCTGGGACAGGGCTTTTACCGACAGCAGCTGCGGTTTGTGATAATAATAACCCTGGGCCCAGTGCACGCCGAGCTGCTGCAGTTTGTCTACAATGCCCTGATGCTCAACGAACTCCGCCACCACCTCCACCTGCATCTTGGCGGCAATTTCCACGATGGATCTGACCATGGATTCATGGGTGTCGGATTTATCCAGATCACGGATAAACACCCCATCGATCTTCACCAGATCGAACGGCAATTCCCGCAAATAGTTAAAGGAAGCGAAACCACTGCCAAAATCATCCAGGGCAAAGCGGCAACCCAGGGCTTTAATCGTCTGCATAAACTGGCGAGTGGCCTCCACATTGACAATATTTTCGGTCTCGGTGATTTCAAACACTATCACTCTTGGATCAATACCACTGCGCTCCAGCTGGGCTGCGATAAAATGGGTCAGATCCGGTTCCCGCACGGATACCGCCGACAAATTAACGGCCACCGACTGGATCGACGGCAACTGCGATTGTTCACGCCCCAGGAATTGCATCACCTGCTGGATCACCCAGCGGTCGATGCGGGAGATCAGATGAAACCGTTCCGCCGCCGGAATAAAGGCATCCGGATAAAGCAGTCCACCGGCCTGCCCCACCAGGCGCACCAGGGCTTCCATTTTCAATCCAGGGTGGCCATCGGTTGGTTGGGCCAGCGGCGCAATCTGTTGCACGTGAACCTGAAACTGATCCAGTTTTAAGGCGTCCACCAGGGTCAGCGCCCAATTCATGGTGGAGCGATGGGCGGTCTGATCGCGGGTGTTCTCATCGTAGCAGCGAATGGATTTACGCCCCTGACGTTTCGCCAGGTACATCACCTCATCGGCCATCATCAGCAGTTGATCGAAACTGGTTACGTGCTCATCAATGTCCACCAGGGCAATGGTCAGGGTCAGTTCAAACTGCCGACCCTCCCAATAGAACCGGAAAGCCTCGCTTTGCTGTTGAATCAAACGCGCCAGTGCCATGCCGGACTCACGATTGCGATGATCCCCCACCACCGCAAACCGGTCTCCCCCCAGACGCGCCAGAAAATCAGTGGCGTCCAGAGTGTTCGCCACCATCTCACCCACTTCCCGTAACATTTCGTCCCCGGCAATGCAGCCACAGGTTTCGTTAACCAAGCGAAAGTGATCGATATCCAGCAACAGACAGATCGCCTGCCCGCGCTCCCGCTGGATACGCTCAATCACTTCAGTGGCATGGGCGTCCAGCGCATTGCGGTTATATACCCGGGTGATAAAATCGTGCTCCGCCAGGTAGCGCAGCCGATCCTGCATAAAGCGGCGCTCATTGACTTCTTCCCTTAACTGGCGGTTGGCCACGGCCAGCCGCGCAGTGCGCTCACGGACCTTGGTTTCCAGCTCCTCGTTCAGCGCCCTCAACTGGTTCATCAATTGCAAACGTTCCAGGTGATGCCTGACCCGGGCCAGCACCTCATCGGCGTTAATGGGCTTGATGATATAATCGCTGCCACCAGCCTGGAATCCCTGGCTGATATCGTCCTGCCGGGCAGTGACAAAGATGACCGGAATATCGGCGGTGGACGGGGAGGCTTTGATCCGGCGGCAGGTTTCAAATCCATCCAGGCCCGGCATCATCACATCGAGCAATACCAGCTCCGGGGGATTGCGGGCGATGATATCCAACGCTCGTTCGCCGGAATTGGCCACCAGAATCTTGCAGTCCATGGCCTGGAGTACCTGACGTAGTAAGTCAATGTTTTCAGGGGTGTCATCCACCACCAGCAGCTTTGGATTCACGGAGGTTTCCTGGTCAGTGGCCGCGAAGCTAATTATATTTGTTGACTGCTTTCGATTAATCACAACACAGATGGGATCAAGATGGAATAGGCAGGATTTTTTTGTCCAGTGCAAACCCGGCGCCGGCACTGGGGAATGCTGGCGGTCAGGAAATTATCCCAGGGCCGCTTGAATCAGCCGCCAGACCCTGGGTTTAAGCTCCACCTCTTGTTGCAACGCCATTAGCCCCGGCAGACACAGGCAACGGGCGGCCAACTCGGCACTGGGCACCGGCACCTCCCCGGGCGCCAGATCGAACAGCTGCACCAGCTCCTGGCCGAACAACAGAATCAAGCCCGCGGGAGCAGGCTCGGCAAGAAACGCCCGCAGGGCTTCGCGGGCCGCACCGGGGCCCTGATCAATTCGCGGATTATTCACCAGTGGCCAGCGAAAGGCCCGGCCGGAGAACTGCTGCAAAGCGTCCGGCTGGCGCAGAGCCAGCACCAGATCCGCCAGCATGCGGTGCTCAGTGGCGGACAGGCCCACCGCATCGGCGGATCCCAGCTCCAGCAGAATCCGGCACTGTTGTGGTAAATCCAATACACAGACCGCAAACCGGGGCCGGTCTCCTGCCACTTGCCGGCCGGAGTGTTTAGGGGCGGGGGCAGCTGCGGGTTCCACCAACGGCTGGCGTTCTGCCGTGGCCTGCCTGCCCGCGGCAACCAATTCCGGCACCACCGGGGCTGGCACCGAGCGATCCCGGTCAGTGGCTGTCGCCGCGCCCGCATCAGCCGTCGTCTCCCGCGGGTCGGCTGCTCCTGCTGCCTCCTGGCCCACAGGTTCCCGAGTC
The DNA here is from genome assembly GCA_002701845.1 of Pseudomonadales bacterium. Lineage (GTDB taxonomy): Bacteria > Pseudomonadota > Gammaproteobacteria > Pseudomonadales > Ketobacteraceae > Ketobacter. The sequence continues at coordinate 3,038 of NZXG01000001.1, read as the reverse complement.
TTTGGCGCTTCCGGTAACGCCAGGGCGCCGGCAATGGGCACCCGGGGCACATATTGAGTGATCTCCAGGGCCTGCAAATAGGCCAGCCTTTGCGGTTCCGGCAAAGACATTTAAACCCCGTCGGTCTGGGGGTGGGCCCGGGACGCTTCCATACTGAGATGGTTGAGGGCGTTTAAATAGGCCTTGGCGGAAGCCGCCACGATATCGATATCCGCGCCGTGACCGTTAACGATACGGCCGCCCCGCTCCAGTCGCACCGTGACTTCACCCTGGGAGTCGGTACCACTGGTGATCGCGCTGACGTTATACAACTCCAGGCTGGTACCGCTGGCCACAATGCTTTCAATCGCCTTGAAGGTGGCATCCACCGGCCCGGCACCCTGGCTGCTGGCCCGTTGTTCCTCCCCATTCACGGAGAGTACCACCTGGGCCGTGGGTACCTCGCCAGTCTGGGAACAGACGCTGAGGGACACCAGCGCGAAACGTTCGTTGTCGGCGGCCTTCTGGGTATCACTGACCAGGGCCTGAATATCCTCATCGAACACTTCGTGCTTCTTATCCGCCAGGTCCTTGAAGCGCTGGAACGCTTCATTCAGTTCCTGCTCCGAGTTCAGATGCACTCCCAACTCGTCCAGCCGGGCGCGGAAGGCATTGCGACCGGAATGCTTGCCCAGCACCATGCGGTTGGCGTTCCAGCCCACATCTTCGGCCCGCATGATTTCGTAAGTTTCCCGATACTTGATGACACCATCCTGGTGAATACCGGACTCGTGAGCAAATGCATTGGCGCCCACAATGGCTTTATTAGGTTGCACCGGAAAACCGGTCACCGAGGACACCAGCCGGGAGGCGGGAACGATTTCCTGAGGATTGAGATTGGTTTCAATATGGTAGAAATCCGCCCGGGTGCGGATGGCCATGACAATCTCCTCCAACGCCGCATTACCGGCCCGTTCCCCCAGACCATTGATAGTGCATTCCACCTGACGGGCGCCGCAGGCCACCGCCGCCAGCGAGTTGGCCACCGCCAGCCCCAGGTCGTTGTGACAATGCACGGAAAACACCGCCTTGTCCGCGTTGGGCACCCGTTCCAGCAAACGTCGGATAGTATCGCCGAACTGCTCCGGCACCGCATAACCCACGGTATCGGGGATATTAATGGTACGGGCGCCGGCGTCGATGGCCGCTTCGATGACGCGGCAAAGAAAATCCAGATCGGAGCGGCCGGCATCCTCGCAGGAAAACTCCACGTCCTCACACAGGTTGCGGGCCCGGGTCACCGCCCGCACCGCCTGCTCCAGCACCTGGTCCGGAGTCAACCGCAGTTTGTATTCCATATGGATGGGGGAGGTGGCGATGAAGGTGTGGATACGGGCCGCGTTGGCGTTCTTCAGGGCTTCCGCCGCGCGCTCAATATCGGCGTCCACCGACCGCGCCAGGGAACAGACCCGGCTGTCCTTGATGTTGTCGGCCACCGCCTTGACCGCGGCAAAATCCCCCTGGCTGGCAATGGCGAAGCCGGCCTCGATCACATCCACCCGCATCCGTTCCAGGGCCTTGGCGATACGCAGCTTTTCCTCCTGGGTCATGGACGCCCCGGGGCTCTGCTCGCCGTCCCGCAAGGTGGTATCAAAGATAATGAGGGTATCGCTGCTGCTCATGCTGATCTCCGGATTGGCCTCGCTGTCGGGCGCCTAACTATACCAATCCCGCCCGGTGAGGCAAAGCCGGTTCAGGGCAGGCCGGTATGATCCCGCAGAAAGGTCAGCGCCGCATCCGCCAGCACCCGGCCGGGAATGGACTCGGCGATGGTCTGGGTACGGCCCCCGTGGCGTACCCGCAGCTGATACCAGTTGCGTATCCGCTGACCCTGGCCGTAACTGCTGTTTTTATGGGCCTGTAGCTGGCGGATGTCCGCCAGGGGAATACGACGCCGATAGACTTCCCAACCGGCGAGGAACCGGCGCACATGGAGGTTTTCCGGGTCGATGGCGGTTTCCAGACGCGACAATGGCGTGGTGGCCCCCAGCAGAAAGATCAACAGACCCAGCCCCCCAAACACCGTACAGAACAGCAGCTTGACGGGGATGGCGAGCCAGCCCGATGCCAGATCCGCCCAACCGATACCCACGGCCACCCCCAGAAATAGGGCGCCGAACAGAGCCGCCAGCAGGGAGCCCACCACCTCCCTGCCGTAGCGGGACTGCAGGTACAGTGTCTTGCCCTGTTGCTCCAGATTCAGCACCTGGGTCAATTGTTGGGCCCGCTGTAATTGCTGGCGCCGTTCCCGGCCGGCAATACTAATACCACTGCGGTCGGTACCCTTGACCACTGGCAGGGGAAAATCCAGCGCCAGATCCAACCCCGGCAGTTCCGCGGCCAGATGCATCTGCCAGTGATGCCACTGGCGGGCCCGGGGCTCGGTGGCCGGCAGCGCCGCCGGCACATCAAACACAAAGGGTACCCGGGTACGCCCATTGCTGAGCCGCCCCTCCCCCTCCGTCTGATCCTGCCATTCCACGCTGGTGGCCAGCCGCCGCTGCCCCTTGGCGCCCCGCTCCTCCCGGGAGCGCAGACACTGCAATTGAACCTGAAACCGGGTCCCCGTGGGCAGGGGCCGGCTCAGCCGGATTTCACCGCCCACCTGACCGCCGGCCTGCCCCGGGTCCGGATCAAGCCGCAACCGGGACCGGCCATAGCGGCGGTGCAGGATGCTGCCCTTGATAGCCTGCCAAAGCAGGAACAGACCCACCACTGGAAACAGAACGATCAGCAGGAGCAGATAATCCCGGGGCTGGTGCATGGCCGCCAGCTCATCCCCGGCCAGCCAGCAGGCGGGCCAGGCAATCAGATTCCAGACCAAAGCAAAGCCCCATAAAGACAGAGGGCCCATGGGCATAACGGGGGCGATGGGCCCGGCGCTGGCTGTTGTGGCTGAAGGAGCAGAGTTTGTTGAAGGAGTAGAGGTTGCGGAAAGTGTCGGGTTTGCGGAAGCGGCAGATCCCGGTTCCGTGGCTTCCGTTTTACTGGCGGGCTGT